>QCWH01000001.1:0-57904 GCA_003149565.1 Marivita sp. XM-24bin2
TGGGAAAGGCCAATCGCCACAGATATCGGATCGCCGTCGATATCCATAACCTCGGCAACCCGCACCCCCGAGGCCCGGACAGCCGCGCGCATCGCATCGCTGTGTTCCAGTCCGGGGAGCACAATCCCTCTCGGGCGCCAGGACAGCAAATCACGTACAAGTTCTTCTTCGCGTTCGGTGGAATATTCTGTGACACCGAATACCGGTTGCAGGCCGGAGTTCGTGAGGGTCGAGCTCACGCCGTTTAAGACTTCTGAGAATACGCGGTTACCCAGCGTGGGTAATACTACTGCAATCAGCGGGGCGGTTTCATCCCGCAAAGCAGTCGCCAGGCGATTTGGGACGTAGCCAAGTGACCGCGCTGCCATCTCCACCCGTTTGCGGACTTCGTCGGACGTCTGACCTGTGCCACGCATAACACGTGACACCGTCATCTGGCTCACACCTGCAGCCGCAGCAATATCGTCCATCGTAGGCCGTAAGTCTGTTTTTCCGCCCATTAAGCTGTCTTCCGAATTTGCGCTGGTTTCTCTGTTGCAGCTTTAAGAGCATTTTTAGGATTGACAAGTGTTTACGTAAACATGAATGTCATTCAACAAATGTTTACGTAAACAATGTGCCGTAGGCGGGTAAATGAGACAATTGATGATCAGTGGGTCAGCTGTTTTTCTGTTTCTTGGGCTTATCCAGAATGGGCGGGCTCCCACGGTTTCTTTCCGTCATGCGGCTCGGATTGGATGGCTGGTTGGTGAACGAGTTGCTGAACTTGTTCATGGCCAAGGCTGGAGTTCTGGCTTCGGTGGAGTGAATGGCGTGACCGTGCCTGGGACGCATTTGATCCGAGTAAAGCTGGGTCATCCTTCTTTCTTCTGGTGCGCGAAGAGATGACGGGCGTTTTGCAGGCAACGCAGATAGCCGTCATTGGCCTCGGAGCTATGGGGTACGGCATGGCGCTGTCGTGTCTGCATGCGGGGCATCGTACATGGGGTTTCGATATCAACCCTGATGCCATGAGTAGGTTTCGTGACGACGGTGGAGAGACCGGCGAGATACCGCCTAGCGTCGACATAGTCATGGTCGTGGTCCTGAACGCCGAACAGACCTGCGATGTGTTGTTTGGGAGTTATGGCCTCGTATCCCGTTTGAAAAGCGGAGCAGTTGTCATCGGTTGCGCGACAGTCGCGCCCAATTTTGCGCGGGAAATGGAAGCGCGATGTGGTGAGGCTGGCGTACTTTATCTCGATGCGCCGATCTCCGGTGGGGCAGCCAAGGCGGCTCAGGGCGCTTTGTCAATAATGGCAGCAGGCGTGCCCGCAGCATTCCAAGCGGCAGATCCGGCACTCAAGGCCTGTGCGGAAACTGTCTTTGAACTGGGTGACTGCGCGGGGCCCGGATCTGCAATGAAGGCAGTGAACCAATTGCTTGCCGGTGTTCATATCGCGACCATGGCAGAAGCTTTGACCTTTGGCATGACGCAGGGCGTCGCGCCCGAGCAGTTTGTCGAAGTTATCAGCCGCTGCGCTGGTACCAGCTGGATGCTTGAGAACCGCGCACCGCACATCGTCGATGGCGACTATTCACCGAAGAGCCAGATCAACATCTGGCCAAAGGATCTGGGCATCGTTCTGGATATCGCAAAACAGGCCAGGTTCTCGGCCCCGATTACAGCTGCCGCCTTACAGCAGTACATGGTGGCCGTGGGGATGGGGCTCGGTCCGGAGGACGATGCCGCGATTGCCAAGGTTTACGCCCGTAATGCCGGTTTGGACCTTCCAGAACGTGATCCTTGAAAATCTGGCAACTGGCAAAGCACACTTTATTCCAAGGGAGGAAAAGAATGAAACTCAAAGCACAAATCGCAGGCGCATGCGCCTTGGTCCTGTCGTCGGTCTTGCCGGCGGTGGCGCAGGAATTCCCCGAGCGCCCGGTGAATCTGGTGGTGCCATTTAACGCCGGTGGCGGCACGGACTTGCTGGTCCGTGGGTTTGCTCCGCATTTTGCGGAAGCGCTCGGCGGTGACGTATTCGTGTCGAACATGGCGGGGGGCTCTGGCACGGTCGCGGCTGGCGCATTGGCCGGGCAAAAGCCAACAGGCTATCAGCTTGGATATTGGTCGGTTACCGTCAGCACGATCCAGCCGCAGATCAAGGATGTCCCGTACGGTATCGACAGCTGGGAACCCGTGTGCTCGGTCGCGGCATCGCCAACCATGTTGTTCACCAACGCCGGGAACGGAATTGAAACCATCGAACAGGCCAAAGCTGCCATCGAGGCAGAGCCTGGTAAGTATCTCTTTGGTTCGTCGGGCCCAGGAGCCATGACGCATCTGACCGCTGTCGCAGCCTTTGAGGGCCTGGGTGTTCTGGGCAAGATCAAACACCTCCCGTTTCAAGGTTCTGGCCCTGCGCTGCAAGCAATGGCGTCAGGCACGATCCAGTTCTTTGGAGATACAGAAATCCTCATGCAGCGTGGTGATTTTACGCCGCTTGTGATCTTCTCGAATGAACGCTCACCAAACTTCCCGGCCGTGCCAACAGCCGCCGAAGTTGGGATCGCTGCTCCTCTGAATGAACTTTATCTCTGGGGTGGTCTGTTTGCGCCAGCTGAGACGTCCGACGAAGTCGTCGCCAAGCTTTCGGATGCCTGCGGCACCGCGGTTGCGTCCGACGGGTTTCAATCGTTTGCAAGCGACACCCAGACGGTTCTCAAATACCGCAACTCCGAAGAATTCGACGCGTTCTTTCGCGCGCAATACGAAGGCAACACCGCGATCATCAAAGCGGCTGGCCTTTAAGACAAAACGGGGTGCCGTATCTCGGTACCCCTTTCCCAAAGGGATTTCTGCATGTCTGTGTTGACGGAACGACGGGTGACGTCGCTTGTTCTTTTGTTGGTGGGGGCAGCTCTGCTGTCACAGACCTTCGGTCAGGCTCATTCAGGCCTTGGGGCTTTCAGCCCGATGTTTTTCCCACGCATCGTTTTGGGATTCTGGGTGGCTGTCGCGGTTTTGGACATGGTCGCAGAATTGCGAGACCGCAAAGCTGTAACCCAACCTCGTTTATTGCGCGTCACGCTCATCGCGGTCGCATCACTCGCGTTTCTTTTGTCCATCACGCGCGTTGGGTTTTTCCTCGCAGCTGTGCCATTTGCGTTGGTCGCGCTCGTGACCCTTGGGGTGCGAAACCCTGTGTCAGTTGCAGGTGTCGCAATTGGCGTTCCCGCCGCGCTGGTCGCCCTGTTCAACCATATTCTGACATTACCTTTACCCACCTCGCCATTTGTCTGGTGGTTCTGAGGACATATCATGATTGAATTGCTTCCTCAGGCAGCTTCGCTGATCTTCACGATTGAAGGCATTGGAGTTTTGGTGCTTGGGACAATGCTTGGCATCATCCTTGGCGCGCTGCCCGGAATTGGATCGACGGTCGCTGTTGCGATGATCCTGCCATTTACACTGACAATGAGCCAGGCTCCGGCCATCCTGCTTCTGCTCGCAGTCTATGCAGGATCGGTCTATGGCGGTTCGTTATCTGCCATTCTGATAAACACACCTGGTACGCCACAATCGGCGGCAACGTGCCTTGATGGATACCCAATGGCGCAGCGCGGAGAAGCGGGATTGGCCTTGGGCTGGAGCACCGTTGCCTCTACGATCGGTGGGCTGACGTCGGCTATTGTCCTGCTTTTGGCAGCGCCGCAGTTGGCCGCTTTAGCCTTAAACTTCGGGCCGATTGAAACCTTTGCGCTTATTCTCCTAGGTCTGACTTGTATCGTCTCCGTATCCGAGGGATCATTGGTAAAGGGGCTCCTTGCTGGCGGCATCGGACTGTTCCTCGGTTGTGTGGGTGGCGATCCAATCACGGGCGAGGCGCGGTTTACGTTTGGCCAATTTCAATTGATTTCCGGCTTTAATCTGTTGGCGGTGGTGATTGGCGTCTTCGCATTGTCCGAAGTATTGATCCGTGCGGCGAGCCGCGATGAAGCAGATCATGGGCTGGTTTCGTTTTCGGGGATCGTGCTTCCGCCGCTAGCCGCTTGGCGCGGTCGTGTTAAAGGGCTGATCAAGTCAGTCGCCATTGGAAACGGGATAGGGATCTTGCCTGGCACCGGGGCAGCAACCGCCGCTTTCATTTCTTACGCCGAGGCCCAGCGGTCATCGCCCAACCGCAAGAATTTTGGCAAAGGTGAACCGGATGGCCTTATCGCATCGGAATCTGCGAACAACGCTGTGACGGGGGGGGCACTCGTTCCGACAATGGCGCTTGGTATTCCCGGAGATGCAATTACAGCCGTCATGCTCGCGACGCTAACTTTGCATGGTGTCACGCCGGGTATCCGGCTGATGGCAGATAATCCGGTTTTGATTGCGGCGATCTTTTCAGGCTTTTTTGTCATCAACCTTATGCTGTTGCCGATGGGGATGCTTGTTGCCAAGGGGGCAGCCCCTCTGCTGCGCCTCCGCGAAGGGTACATGCTTGTGCTGATCGTTCTGCTTTGCGCCGTTGGTGTCTATTTCGTCCGCGGAAACCCATTCGATCTGTTGGTAATGGGGGGCGCAGGCATTGTCGGGTTCGTCCTGCGCCGACAGGGTATGCCAATGGCGCCGCTCGTGATCGGAATGGTTCTTGGCCCAACGCTTGAGATAAGTCTGCGCCAGGGGCTTATCATTACCGATGGCAGCTTTGGCGCTTTTTTCAGCGGTCATCCGATTGCGGTTGTACTGATGGCACTGGCCATCGGGATGCTGTCATTGCCGCTGGTCGGGGCATGGCGGAAAAGGTATGTGGCAACCGAGTGAGAGACGCGCTGGCAAACAGGAGGACTGCATGAAGACGTATCTTGGATGCATCGCTGACGATTTCACAGGAGCAACCGATCTGGCGGGCTTGCTAGCGCGGTCTGGTTTCCCAGTGGCACTGCGCATCGGAGTTCCTTCCGAACCGCCCAAAGACCCAGCTCCTTTCGAGGTTGTCGCGCTCAAATGCCGTACCGCTCCAGTACAAGATGCTGTGACTGAATGCCTTGCTGCCTTGGAGTGGCTGCGGAGCGCCGGGGCTGAACGTTTCTTCTGGAAGTACTGTTCGACTTTCGACTCGACGCCAGAGGGCAATATCGGGCCGGTTGCCGAGGCGTTGATGTCTGAACTCGGAACGGATCAGACGATCTACTGCCCCGCATTCCCGGAGAACGGGCGGGCGATTTTCATGGGAAACCTGTTTGTCGGTCGTCAACCCTTGGCCGAAAGCCCGATGAAAGACCATCCTCTGACACCCATGCGGGATTCGAACCTGATGCGTTTGCTGGAGCCACAGGTTTCCAAGAAGGTTGGTCTTGCTGACAGATTGGCGGTTGCTCAGGGCGCAGACGTGCTGCGCGCCGAATTGGCGGTTCTGAAATCCGAGGGCATTGCCCATGTTGTGGTAGACGCCGTTGCAAACAGCGATCTCGAGATCATCGCTGATGCGTGTCGCGATATGCCTCTCATGACCGGTGGTAGCGCTGTCGCGATGCCGCTTCCGGCGCTTTATGTTGCCGAGGGCACGCTGCCCGTCGCACAGAGCGTTGATGCTATCGCGGACCTTTCGAAGTCCTCAGTGATCCTTTCCGGCAGTTGTTCGGCGATGACGAATGCCCAGGTTGCAGCGTACCAAAGAACCGGAGCTCCCAGTTTCAGGCTTGATCCGCGTGACCTGGCCCTTTCGGGTACGCAAGCCATGCTTGAGTGGCTCGAAAAGCAGGATCTCAACAAGGCTCCTTTGATTTACGCGACTGCCGATCCCGAAACTGTACGTGATGCACAACAGGAACTGGGGCGTGCTCGCGCCGGTGAGTTGGTCGAACGCGCATTGGCCGATTGTGCTGTCGCCGCCAGAGACGCTGGGGCGCGGCGGATTGTGGTGGCGGGTGGTGAAACCTCGGGCGCTGTGACACAAGCGCTCGGTGTAACGCGGCTTGATATCGGGCAAGAAATCGCGCCGGGCGTGCCTTGGACGTTCTGTACCAGCGACCGCCACCGTCTCGCACTCACGCTGAAGTCAGGCAATTTCGGTGCAGAAAGCTTTTTCTCAGACGCGCTGGAGAGCCTATGAGCGCCGACGCCACTTTGCGCGAACAAATTTGCTTGCTGGCGAAATCGCTTTTCGAGCGCGGTCTCACGCACGGCAGTACGGGAAATATTTCTGCTCGAACGCCGGATGGCGGGTTGCTCGTGTCACCAACTGGAACAAGTTTTGGCCGGCTTGATCCCGCCCGGCTCAGTCACTATGCTGCAGATGGCCAGTTCATTGATGGTGATCATCCAACAAAAGAAATGCCTTTGCACACAGCATTTTACGAAACGCGAAGCACGGCGGGTGCCGTAGTGCATCTGCACTCTTGTCATTCAGTCGCGTTGTCAATGATGCCGGGTGTCGATCCGGACAATTTTCTTCCGCCGCTCACCCCTTATGGGATCATGAAGCTGGGCCGTGTGAAATTGCTTCCGTTCTTTCTACCGGGCGATCCAGCGATGGGCGCGGCGGTGCGCGGTCTGGCTGGTAAACGCTCCGCTGTCATGTTGGCCAATCATGGTCCGGTCGTTGCCGGAAAAGATGTCGAAGCCGCATGCAATGCGATTGAGGAACTCGAAGACACAGCTCGACTTGCGATGATGACGCGCGGGCTGAACCCCCGCATGTTGACTGACGCCGAACAAGAGGCGGTGATCACAAAATTTGATGTAGAGTGGGACAAATGAAATTTTCGGCAAACCTTGGGTTCCTCTGGTCTCTCATGGCGCTTCCCGACGCGATCCGGGAAGCTAAAGCTGCTGGCTTTGATGCTGTCGAATGCCATTGGCCGTATGAGACACCTGCGGGCGAGGTGAAAAACGCCTTGGACGAAACCGGTCTGCCTATGCTCGGTTTGAACACCGTCAGGGGCAGGCCCGGCGAAAATGGCCTCTCTGCTCTGCCGGGTCGCGAGTCAGAGGCACGGGCTGCCATTGATCAGGCAATTGAATATGCAAGCACAACCGGTACCAGAGCCATCCACGTTATGGCGGGCTTTGCAGAAGGGCCTGAAGCCCACGCCACATTTGTCGAAAATCTGAAATATGCGCGCCAAGCAGCTCCGTCGGACATCATGCTCCTGATTGAACCGCTGAACCGCCATGATGCACCAAATTATTTTCTAAAAACCACGCAGCAGGCAGCCGACATTTTGGCTGAACTTGATCAGACTGGCGTAAAGCTCATGTTCGATTGCTACCATGTTGGTAGAACTGAAGGCGATATTGTCACACGATTCCGCGCGCTCCGTCCGATTATTGGCCACATCCAATTCGCCTCGGTGCCTGATCGGGGCGCTCCAGATCAGGGAGAGGTCAATTATGGCTTTGTGTTGAGTGAAATCGTCCGCTCTGGATGGACTCGGCCACTGGGCGCTGAGTACAAACCCAAAGCAGCAACCAGTGACAGTCTCGGCTGGTTAAAGACATACCGAGGTATTCATTAAATCGGCCTGATCCCGGTCCGTGAGCAAGCAAATTGATCTGCGGCTCCAGGCTCGCCTCGAAAGCTGAGTTTGCTCAGATGGCCAATATTCAGGTGGCCAATATAATGTGTCAGGGTAGCAAAAGGGTTTCAAGGCTGCGGCCCATGACCTTAGCGCTGTCGAGCATATCGGTTATCCCGACCCACTCATCTGGTTTATGCGCCAGTTCCAGAACGCCTGGCCCGTAGGCTATGCAATTCTTCAATTTTCCGATCCGATCAATGTGCTTCTGATCGTAGCTGCCAGGCGAAGCGACGTAGGTTGGATCCTGTCCAAGCACGTCCCGGATCGCCTCATGCACATTGGTGACAATCGGTGCGGCTTTGTCTGTCATCGACGGGATGACGCGGTTTATCTCTCTGATCTCGTAGTCGAAATTTGGTCGACGAGCCTTCAGATCGTCAAGCAGGTCTATCACCTCCTGTCGGACGGCTTCGATGGGTTCCTCCATCAGAAAGCGTCGGTCGATCACAATGCGGCAGCTGTCGGGCACGCAATGGGCGGGCAGGCCTGTATAGTCGCTCGCCTGTTCCGGCTGGCCACCATGAATAGAGTTGATGTTCATTGTGGATTGCCGCGCGCCTTCCGGTACAACTGGCATCTCTGTCCAGCGCGCGGCCATCGCGGGATAGAGCGTTTCTTCGAAGGCGTGCAGCACGGCACCCATGTGCCTCACCGCGCAGTCGCCTAGGAACGGCATTGAGCCATGCGCGATCTCACCTTTCGTTTCGATCTCAGCCCACCATCCGCCGCGATGACCAAGGCAGATGCGGTCTTTGTTGAGCGGTTCGGGAATGATCACGTGTTGCACACGGTCTGGATCGAACCAGCCCTTTTCTGCAAGATAAGCAACGCCACCGTAGCCGCCGGATTCTTCATCCGCTGTGCCGCTGATCTCAATAGCACCGCAATATTCTGGGTATTCCGAAATGAATGCTTCTGCGGCAAGGATAGATGCCGCCAAACCACCTTTCATATCGCAAGCGCCACGACCATAGACCTTATCGCCGTCGATCTCTCCGCCGAAAGGATCCCGGGTCCATCCTTGGCCGACTTCCACGACATCGGTATGAGAGTTGAAGTGGACGCAGTCGCCGGGGGCGGTACCTTCATGCCGCGCGACAAGGTTCCAGCGCGGGTAACGATCGCTATCCCCGGGCGCACCTTCAGCTCGCACCCATGTCGTTTCAAAGCCGGAGCGCGACAGCCGCGTATCAAGGAAGTCACAAATTGCGGCATAGTTCTCGCCGGGCGGATTCAATGTGGGAATGCGGATGAGGTCCTGCGTCAATGCGATGAGATCATCTCTCGCATCGTCAATTCTTTGAAACAGCCTATCGCCCATATCTCACCTCGCGTTTCTGACGAGTGTTGCGGGTGCCGCGCGCCTTGGCAAGTCTAGCGCCAACGCAGGGGCGGCAGTTGTCCAATCGGGATAGGGCCGACGAAAACGGTGCCTTGCTCGAGACCGAGGGTTACATCCAGAGTGTCTCGCGCTCCACTCAAGGTGGCCAATAGCGTGAGCATCTCGATCAATCCCTCGCTCAACGCGGAGGGAAAGTCTCCGTTGGCGCGCACTGTCTCGAGTGCATCGCGCCAGTTGTCCGCAGAGACCGTGATTTCGCCGCTCGCACGTCCTTGCGCGTCCAAATCGGCTTGTCCGTCCAGGCGGAAAGTGACTGCCCCATAACGAACTTCAGATCGATGTATGGCGATCCGAGTGGGCTGGGGCGTTTGGTGTGAAAGAGCATCGAACGTGATCGGCTGGTCGAGCCCGAGATCGAGTTCCGCTCGGAAAGATGCAAGAGAGTCGGGACCGATGCTTGTGGAGACGTCTGGCGTCGACGCGGCAAAACTGCCCACAGAAATGGCGACGCGGTAGTCTGCGGCCGTGGTCTCGATTCTTTGGATTGCCGCATTCACTTCGGCCATTGCGATACTGCGATCCGGAGAGTTTAGATTGAGGACTGTCGCTTCGAGGCTACTGCGGATCAAGGTGCCATCCTCGTGGATCACACTTGCCCGGAGACCGTCCGATGATACGCCAATTGTGCGTTGGTCAGTGGTGAAGATCTGGGTATCAGGCCAGGCCACAATGACATGGCCTTTTTTGTAGGTTAGCCCGAGAATTTGCAGAAAAGGTGCCTGCCAGCCTATCTGGCTATCAGCATCTTCAAGAAAGGGGTCAGTAATTGTCAGGTCCGTTCGATTGGGAAAGCCGCGTACGGTCAGGTCCGAATAGCTGGCACTCAAACCCGCGTACCTCTGGTCTTGGAACCAACCAGCGACATCCGAGCGGAGTGCGTTCGACGCGTAAATCCACCAACCGGAATAGGCCAGGGCCGCAAGAATGATTGCCGTAAGCAGACGTTTCATGCGCAGCCCCCTTTTACCCATGCCGCGATTGGTGTTTACCGCGCGGTGAAAGGCAGGACCAGTATCATGACGCTTTGGGTTTTTGGATATGGATCGCTCTTGTGGAACCCTGGTTTCACTGCGGTAGAAACCGTGCATGCGCGTCTCGAAGGCTATGCACGCAGTTTTTGCATGCGGTCAATCCACCACCGCGGCACGGACGAAAATCCAGGGTTGGTATTGGCTCTGGACGAACAGCCGGACGGTGTGTGTGATGGGCTTGCCATGCAGATGCACGAAGCCGAGTATGACGCAACGATGGCCTATCTCCGAGAGCGGGAACTGGTATCCTCGGCCTATATTGAAAAGATACTTCCGCTGACGTTGGCGGATGGCCGAAAAACGCATGCGGTGACTTATGTTATTGACCCAGATCATGTGCAATACTGTGGATCGCTGGATCTTGAGGAGCAGGCTCAGATCATCGCGCATGCCGTTGGAGGGCGAGGGGCAAACAGCGAATATCTGTTCAATACGGCAACACATCTCGCCGAATTGGGCATTCCGGATGCAGAACTGGATTGGCTTTGCACCCGAGTAAAGGACTTGATTGCTTAACGTCTTGGCGATTGGCTGCGAACCGCCTAGAGTTGCCAGCGCAAAACAAGAAACGCGTCAGGAATTGTCCGAATGGATCAGCCGGACATTGAGGCCGAGCCCCAGTTTTCTCAACCTGTAAGACAGGTTCTGTTAATGCTCCTCATTTTGGGGCTGACAGGGTTTGGGGCTTTTGTGGCCCTGCCGAGAGTATTGCCCGTTTTCCAATCCAACCCTTACTTAAATGGGTTCATCGCCTTTGTGTTTGTGTTGGGGGTGCTGGCCTGTTTTTGGCAGGTGTGGCAACTGATCCAGTCAGTGCGCTGGATCGAAAAATTCGCTCGCGAGCGCGAAAGCGGGTTTCAAAGTAAGCCTCCGCTATTGTTAGCGCCGCTGGCAACACTCCTGCGGTCTCGCGGCAAGCGGATGCAGATCACGACAACGTCGACGCGTTCGATCCTTGATTCCGTTGCAACCCGGATCGACGAGGCACGGGAAATCACGCGTTACATCGTCAATCTTTTGATCTTCCTCGGTCTCTTGGGCACGTTCTACGGCCTTGCCACGACGGTTCCGGCGCTGGTTGATACAATCCGCGGGTTGGCGCCAGAGGATGGCGAAACAGGGACCGAGGTCTTTGCTCGACTTATGAACGGCCTCGACAGCCAATTGTCGGGCATGGGCGTGGCCTTTGCTTCTTCACTTCTCGGCTTGGCTGGCTCGCTTGTCGTCGGGCTTTTGGAGTTGTTCGCGGGACACGGTCAGAACCGCTTCTATCGCGAATTGGAGGAATGGCTGAGTTCAATCACCAAACTCGGCTTTTCAGGTGGTGACGGAGAAAGCGGCGGAGAATTGGGTACCGTTGGCGTGATCCTTGACCAAATGGTTGAGCAGATGGAAGGTCTGCAGCTGTTGTTTGCGCGATCTGAAGAGGGTCGATCCGAAGTGGAATATCGGCTTGGACAGCTCAGTGACACGCTTGAGCGGATGACGGAACGGATGGAAGCGACCGCTCCAAGTGCGACGGCGTTTGCCCGGATTGCGGACAGTCAGGACCGATTGATCGACGTTCTGTCGCAGAAATCCGAAAACGAAGGCCTTGATGCGGAAAGCCGTATGCGCTTGCGCTCGATCGACGTCCAGATGCTGAGAATTCTTGAGGAAGTCGCCGCAGGACGCCAGGAAACGATGGCAGAACTCCGCACAGACCTGAACGCAATCGGACGGGCCCTGGACCGTTTGGCACGGAATTCCGCGCGCAAGACTGACACTCGGGGCGAGGGCTAAGCGATGGCGCTGTCACGGCGCACCGGGGCCAGATTTCAGGCGTCGATCTGGCCTGGCTTCGTAGATGCGATGACCGGGCTGTTGCTTGTTCTGATGTTTGTCCTGACAATCTTTATGGTCGTGCAGGCGGTGCTGCGTGACACAATCACCGGACAGGAAAATGAACTGAATGCGCTTTCGTCCGAGATTGCTGAACTGGCGCGTGCGCTGGGCGTTGAGCATCAGCGCACCACGTCATTGACCAATCAGCTTGGCGCATTGAACGCGACCCTGGATGACACCCAAGCCAGACTGACCGAACAGGAGGCGATTATTGCCTCTCTCTCGGCCACGCGCGACCGGCAGGCCGCGGCGCTTGAGGCCGCAGATGCGCGTATTGCGTCCTTTGAAGAGCAGGTTGCTGGACTCTTGTCAGAGCGGGACACCGCGCGCGAACAGGTGGCTGAGCTGACAGACACCCGTGACCAACTTCTGTCAGAGCGGGACGCCTTAAACCTAGCCCTAGCCACTGCGCGAAGTGAGATCGACGAGCAGGTCGAAGCGGCACGTCTTGCCGCAGCCCGACGCGAAGCGCTGGAAGCTTTGGTGGCTGAATTGCGCGCAGAGAATGCGGACACGACGCAACAGGTGGGCGCATTGACGGCGCAGGTCGCTGATCTGGAAAATGCTCTTTCCGAAGAGGAAGCCGCAAAGCTGGCGGAGGCTGCGGCTGCCGAGGCATTGCGGGACCGCCTCGAAAACGCCAATGCGGAACTCACCGCAATGACAATGGCGCTGGAAGAGCAGCGCGCCCGGGCCGAGGAAACACTGACGCTTTTGGCGGCGGCGCGTGAAGCCGAAGAGAACCTGAACGCGCAATTGGCAGCGGCACTTGTGGACGGACAGGAACGGGCTGAGGCTCTACAGGAACGTCTTGATGCTGCGTTGGCGCAAAGCGAAGACGAGCTTGCAAGACTAGAGGCCCAATTGGCTGCGACTGTCCAAGAAGGTACGGAAACAGAAACCAACTTGCGGTCACAGCTCTCGGAACAGGCGCGTCGGATTGCCCAGCTTGAAAATGAAATTGCTGCGGCTAAGGTTGATCGGACGACCTTGACTTCACTCGAAGCGCGGTTGTCTCAGGCCTTGGCCCGGGTGTCCGAGGCTGAGGCCTTGGAGAAACGGCTAGAAGCGTTGCGTGCAGAGAATGCCAGTTTGACAGCCGATCTAAGCGGATCGGAGCAAACAACCGCGGAATTGCAAGCCGCAGTCGAGGCGTTGCGTACCGCACTCGCGGAAGCGCAAGCCGAGGCAGCGGCTCGAACCGACAGCGAACAGACATTAGAGCAACGTCTCGCAGCCGCCCTCGCGCAGCAAAGCTCAACCGAAGCGACGCTTGAAGAAACACGCAATCAATTGGCGGCCGCTTTGGCAGCCCAAGTGGCCGCGGAAACTGCTCTGGACGATCGCTTGAGCGAGGCAGAGCAGCGGCGCGTCTTGCTGGAACAGGCTCGTGATCGCTTGGAAGAGGAATCACAGCGTGCCACCGAAGCCCAGCGTCAGACAGAGTTGCTCAACCAGCAAGTTGGCGCATTGCGACGCCAGTTGTCATCGTTGCAATCCTTACTGGACGAAGCCGAGGCGCGGGACGCTGCAGCACAGGTGCAATTGGAGAGCTTGGGCAGCGAATTGAACACAGCTCTTGCCCGTGTTGCCGCCGAAGAACGGCGCCGCCGGCAGTTGGAAGAGGCCGAGCGGATTCGACTTGAAGAAGAGCGCAAGCGGCTCGAAGAGGAGAAGCAGCGCCTGGCAGGCGAGAACCAGGACCTTGAAAGATACCGATCCGAGTTCTTCGGTCGCTTGCGGGATGTTCTTGGGGGACGTGATGGCGTTCGAATCGAAGGCGACCGCTTTGTCTTTTCCTCCGAAGTCCTCTTCCCCCCAGCGCAAGCGGGATTGTCTCCCGAAGGTCGCGCACAGATCGCAAACGTGGCGTCGATTCTGCGCGATGTAGCACAGGACATTCCGGACGAGCTGAACTGGATCATTCGCGTTGATGGCCATACCGACAATCTTCCTTTGTCAGGGCAGGGGCTCTATGCCGACAATTGGGAACTGTCGCAGGCCCGCGCTTTGTCGGTTGTGCGTTACATGATCGAAGATTTGGGCATTCCGCCGCGTCGCCTGTCGGCTAACGCGTTTGGCGAGTACCAGCCCGTGAATTCTGAAGACACTGCTGAAGCACGCGCACAGAATCGTAGGATCGAACTGAAGCTTACTGAACAGTAGTCGCTAATCCACGATGACATCGGTGTGTACTATTGCAAGGATGGTGTCGCCCCGAATGAGCTTTGCCGTGCCATGATAACGGCCTTTCGGCCAACCGTCGCTTGGCGCGCGACGTCCATAGGCCCGCATCATTTCAGTCTGATCCTGTTGCAGCCGGGCCGTGTGTTCAAAGACGATGCCGTCCGGGCCGGTCAGCGCAAGCTCGATCCGATCATCCCTGTCACCGTGAAATCCATGCGCATAGAGAACCAGAGCGTCGCTCCGCAACAATAGATTTCGCCGCGCACTGCCGGATTGCACGTCTTCAAGATCCGGAACCGCATCAGTCACACCAGCGCTGAAGAGGCCCGCTTCATTGTAAGACGGACTTTGCTGCCACAGCGCTTCAAATGGCTCGCTACAGGCATTGCTCTGTTCTGGCGCAAATGGGTCAACAATGTCGGCGCCTTGCGTTATTGTGAGGTGTAGATGTGGGAAAGTGGTCAGGCCGCTCAGACCGACTTCGCCCAAGACCTGTCCCTGCACAACACGCTGACCAGGTGTGACGCGCACGGATCCGAGCTTCATGTGGCAATAAACGGATTGGTAACCATTGTCGTGATTGAGCCGGACGGCATTTCCACATTCCTGTCCCTTGAGGTCTGTGCCTGGAATGTACGGCTGATCGGGGCGCGTATTTCTGATGGCTTCAACTCGCCCGGCAGCGGCAGCAATCACGCGAACACCCTCGTCCATTTGATCGAAGCTCACGAGCGCGAAATCCGTGCCGCTGTGTCCGTCATGGGTTTTCAATCCACAGCGGTAGTCCGACCTATCTGGGGACGGATCAATGTCGGGGTAAGTCGCGATCACGCATGTTTCGCCCAGTACGCAGTCAAGCGGCAGGCCCAAAAAGGAAACGTCCGCCACGGATCCCGTGGCGGACGCTATGGTCAGTGCGATTGCGTTGCGGATCACTCCGCGGTCAAGAGCGGTGGCTTCTTGCTGGACAGCCGAGGGTTGTCTGGGCCGGACAGGTCAAGGAACAGTTTGCCATCCTTCACCGAGACCCGAACGACGCCGCCTTTGGCCAGTTTGCCGAACAGCAGCTCTTCAGCGAGCGGTTTCTTGATCTCTTCCTGGATTACGCGGCCCAGCGGACGTGCGCCCATCTTGTCATCGTAACCTTTGTCAGCAAGCCATTCAGCCGCAGGCTTTGTCAGCTCGATGGTCACGTTACGATCCATCAACTGGGCTTCAAGCTGAAGCACGAACTTCTCGACAACTTGCAGGATCACCGACTTTGGCAGCGGCGAGAACGAAATCACGGCATCCAGACGGTTGCGGAATTCCGGCGTGAACGTGCGTTCAATCGCTGCGGTATCCTCGCCCTCTCGCCGATCGCGGCCAAAGCCGATTGCCGATTTCGCCTGTTCAGCCGCGCCTGCGTTCGACGTCATGATCAAGATCACGTTCCGGAAACTGACAGTGCGCCCGTTGTGATCGGTCAACGACCCGTGGTCCATCACCTGCAACAGAATGTTGTAGACATCCGGGTGCGCCTTTTCGATCTCGTCGAGCAACAGAACGCAGTGCGGATGTTGATCGACACCGTCAGTAAGCTGACCACCTTGGTCAAAACCGACATAGCCCGGAGGAGCACCGATCAAACGGCTGACAGCGTGCTTTTCCATGTATTCCGACATGTCGAAGCGCAGGAGTTCCACACCCAGCGTATCCGCCAATTGTTTGGCCACCTCGGTTTTACCAACTCCGGTTGGACCTGCGAACAGGTAGTTGCCGATGGGCTTCTCGGGTTCACGAAGACCAGCCCGTGCCAGTTTGATCGCCGACGACAGCGCGTCGATCGCAGCATCCTGGCCGAAGACCACGCGCTTCAGGCTGCCTTCGAGATCTTTGAGGACCTCGGCGTCGTCCTTGGATACGTTCTTCGGCGGAATGCGGGCAATCTTGGCCACAACGGCTTCGATTTCTTTCGCACCGAGCGATTTGCGTCGCTTGGATTCCGCAACAAGATGTTGCGCAGCACCAGCTTCGTCGATCACATCAATCGCCTTATCGGGCAGCTTGCGATCGTTGATATACCGCGCAGACAATTCGACAGCCGTCTTGATCGCATCGGCGGTGTATTTCACGCTGTGATGCTCTTCGAAATACGGCTTGAGACCCTTAAGGATTTTGATCGTGTCCTCGACGGAAGGTTCGTTGACATCAATCTTCTGGAACCGGCGGGACAAAGCGCGGTCTTTCTCAAAATGCTGACGAAATTCCTTGTACGTGGTGGAACCCATCGTACGCAGCTTGCCACCCTGAAGGGCTGGCTTCAGCAGGTTCGATGCATCCATTGCACCACCAGAGGTCGCGCCAGCGCCGATCACGGTGTGGATTTCGTCGATGAACAACACCGCATCGGGATGCTCTTCCAGCTCGGTCACGACTGCTTTCAGGCGTTCTTCAAAATCACCGCGATAGCGAGTGCCCGCAAGAAGGGCGCCCATATCGAGCGAAAAGATGGTCGTGTTTTTCAGCACTTCGGGTGTTTCGCCTGCAACGATCTTCCGCGCCAGACCTTCGGCAATAGCTGTCTTGCCAACGCCCGGATCGCCCACGAGAAGCGGGTTGTTCTTGCGACGACGACACAGCACCTGAATACACCGCTCGACTTCAGAGTCACGGCCGATCAGAGGATCAATATCGCCCTCGCGGGACTTGGCGTTCAGATCAACGCAGTATTTTGCAAGCGCCGATTCCTTCTGCTCGCCCTGCGGCTCGGCAGATTGTGTTTCTTCTTCGCTCTCGGATGCACCTGTGACCGGACGGCTTTCTCCGTAGGCCGGGTTTTTGGCAACACCGTGTGCGATGAAGTTCACTGCATCGTAGCGCGTCATATCCTGATCCTGCAGGAAGTACGCAGCGTTGCTTTCGCGCTCTGCAAAGATCGCGACCAGAACGTTTGCCCCGGTGACTTCGCTGCGGCCCGAGCTTTGCACGTGAATTGCCGCGCGTTGGATCACGCGTTGGAACGCTGCGGTCGGAACCGCCTCGGACCCTTCAATGTCTGTCACAAGATTGGACAGATCATCGTCGATGTAGTCGACCAATGTGGTCCGCAACTCTTCGGTATCGACAGAGCACGCTTTCATCACCCGAACCGCATCTGGTTCGTCGATCAGCGCCAGCAGCAGATGCTCCAGCGTTGCGAACTCATGTGATCGGGAATTGGCCAGCGCCAACGCCGAATGAATTGCCTGCTCAAGAGTATTCGAAAATGAAGGCACGACAGAGTGCTCCTTCCTTTTTTGCGTTGCGTCATAGGATACGGCGCAACTGTCTTCTTAGTATTAAAGTTTGGTCGTTACCGACGAAGCTTCAAGTTTTTTCTTCATCTCACTGGGTCACATCATACAGATTGTACGCACGTTCTTGTGATTTTGCCTCAGAAGCGATCCTTTCGGGCGCGAATTTCGGCAAAGACATCCACCGGGTCCGCTCCAATCATGTCGAGATGCGCCATGATGGCAGGGTCAGCGGCACGCAAGAACGGGTTGGTGGCCGCTTCTTCAGAAAGTTTGCTGGGAACAGTAGGTTCATTACGGGAACGCTTGGAATCTATACTTTCGATACGGTCTTTCAAGTCAGGATTATTTGGGTCGATCGTAATCGCAAAGCGGGCATTGGCCTGTGTGTACTCGTGGCCCGAGCAGATCAAGGTTTCGGGATGAAGCGCAGCGAGCTTTTGCAAGCTCTCCCACATTTGAGCAGCGGTGCCCTCGAACAGCCGTCCGCACCCCAGTGCCATGAGGCTGTCGGCCGTAAAAGCATATCCCGATCCGGGGACCACGAAAGCGATATGCCCCAAGGTGTGTCCGGAAACGTCGAGAATATCGACCACTTCGCCACCAAATTCGAAGGCATCCCCGTCGCTCACTTCGCGATTAAGTGTCGGTAGACGGTGCCGGTCTGCTGCGGCGCCTGTGACCTTCGCATCATAGTGCGCAAGAAGGTCATCGACGCCGCCAATATGGTCGTGATGGTGATGCGTGAGCCATATTTCAGTGAGGGTCCAACCGCGCTTATCCAGCTCGTCAAGTATTGGCTGTGCCTCGGGCACGTCAATGCAAGCTGTCGCTCCGCTGTCGCTGTCATGCAGCAAATAGGTGTAGTTGTCCGACAGGGCAGGCAATGTGACGAGTTCGAGGGGCATGGTGTTTCTTTCCGTGGTGGTTACACTCATATCTACTTAGGCCAATTTGAACGGAGGCCCAAATGCATCTCGACGTGCAGCGGCTGCACAGCTTCTATTATCGCAGTGCGATAGGGCGTGTGGCGCAGCGCGTTGTGCGCGATCAGGTCAAGGTCTTCTGGCCAGAGGCTAAACAACAGTCCTTAGGTGGTTTCGGTTTCGCAGTTCCTTTGTTGCGTCCATACCTGCAAGAAGCGCGCCGAGTCATTGGATTGATGCCCGCTCAACAGGGTGTGATGCCTTGGCCCGCAGGGATGCCTAATATTTCGGTGCTCTGTGAAGAGACACTTTGGCCCATTGAGAATGGTCGTTTCGACAAACTGATCCTCATGCATGGCCTTGAGACATCGGAGCGTCCATCGGCGCTTCTTGAAGAATGCTGGCGTGTGCTGGGGCCGGGGGGCAAGGCGCTGTTCATCGTTCCCAATCGCTCTGGGTTGTGGGCTCGCTCGGATGCGACGCCATTCGGTTTCGGGCGGCCTTATTCGATGAGCCAATTGGAGTCGCAGCTCAAGGCGCATAATTTTGCCCCTCAGCGTCACAAAGCTGTATTGTACCAGCCGCCTTCGACGAGACGCTTCTGGATGAAGACAGGACCTTTCTGGGAACAGATGGGTCGCAGCGTCTCGGCTTTGATCGCAGGGGGGGTCCTCATGGTCGAGGTGACCAAAACCAATCCAACGCCTGGTGGCTCAAAGGTGGAAAGCCGTGTGCTCAACCCGTTGGGCAACCTTGTGCCAAAGCCGTCGGCCAAGCCCGCTCGTGCGCGCGTCCAAGCAGAACGGTAAATGAGCGGAGTGTCCTATGCGCGCCAGACGATTCATCCAAGCAGATGTCTTCACTTCCATCCCGACCAAAGGAAATGGATTGGCCGTCGTTGTCGAAGCTGAAGATATTTCCGATGAGCAGATGTTGGCATTTGCGGCGTGGACCAATCTGGCAGAAACTACCTTTCTTTTGCCGCCAACGGTACAAGGCGCGGATTATCGACTGCGTATCTTCACACCGTCGCGAGAAATGCTGTTTGCCGGACATCCAACGCTCGGCAGCTGTGCGGCCTGGTTGCATTGCGGCGGCAAGCCCAGGTCGCCAGACAAGATATTTCAGGAATGCGCTATCGGTCTTGTTGAAATCGATATGACGGGCGAAGTCCCGGCCTTTGTCGCCCCGGACACCAAGATTTCTGCCATGGATGATGCATACAGGGCCGATCTGTGCCAGCAACTCCTGCTTGATCCCGAAAAGGTCGTCCGGTCGGCCGTCCTTGAGAATGGACCCGTCTGGAACGTTTTGGAGCTTGCGACAGCGGAAGATGTTCTGGCAGTCGATGCCACTCGCGTCAGTTGGCCCGATTATATAGGCGTGAGCCTCATTGGCCCCCATGATGCCGGCGCGGAATGCGACTTCGAAGTACGCAACATCTCACCATCAAGCGGGATGGTTGAGGATCCCATCACCGGATCGTTGAACGCGGCTCTGGCAAGATGGATGTGGAAGGAAGGACGGTTGATCAAAAGCCTCTTGATCGCGCAAGGCACAAAAATGGGCCGGGTCGGCCGGGTTTTTGTCGGGGCGCCTTCCTTGGGGTCTGATCGTGTGACGATCGGCGGTCATGCACATGTGGTCATCGACGGCGAGGTTTTCCTCTGAGACACGGACAGGACCAAGGTCAGGCAGGCTGTTGCTTAAATTTTGGGCAAATGGGATTTCGCGGCGTTGCAGCGTTGAGGAATCGCTGCGAGCCCGCAAATATGACAGAAAAAATCACCCTTTAGCGCGCGCAATACGTCGCACTTTGCTCAACGCCTTAAAAATAAGACGTTTTAGCCATCACAGTAAAACACCATACCGTGTTGCGGGCTGAGGACGCCTCTGCTACATCCGCGCTGATTTCTATGCCATGTGGCATTTGCCAAACTGAAAACGCCTCTGACCACCGGTTCTTCGGGGGATCGGAGGCAGAATAGCGGAAGGGTGGACGTGTCTGAATCAGCATCCATTTCCTCGGGCATCGCGCATCGCTATGCCATGGCGGTCTTTGACCTTGCCAAAGAGGGTAAAGAGCTCGACAAGCTCGAAGCCAACCTCGACGACCTGTCGGCCTCTCTTGCCAGCAGCCCCGAGCTTACCGATCTGATCCATTCGCCGGTGTATTCCCGCGACGCGCAAGCCAAGGCGATTTCAGCTGTCGCTGCCAAGATGGACCTGTCCCAGATCATGCAAAACGTGCTGGCTCTGATGGCATCCAAGCGCCGTCTTTTTGTGGTCCCGCAGATGATCAACCGCCTGCGAGAGCTGATTGCGGAAGAAAAGGGCGAGGTCACGGCTGATGTCGTTTCGGCGGTCGAGCTGAGCTCTGCGCAATCCAAAGAACTTGCCAAGACACTGAAGGCCAAGGTTGGCAAAGACGTTAAGATTAATGCGACCGTTGATGAATCCCTCATCGGCGGTCTTGTCGTTAAAGTGGGCTCGAAGATGATCGATACGTCGATCCGCTCCAAGCTCAACTCCCTGCAAAATGCTATGAAAGAGGTCGGATAAATGGGTATCCAAGCAGCCGAGATTTCTGCGATCCTGAAGGAGCAGATCAAGAACTTCGGGCAGGACGCCGAAGTCACCGAGGTGGGCCGCGTCCTTTCCGTTGGTGACGGTATTGCGCGCGTTTACGGCCTCGATAACATTCAGGCCGGTGAAATGGTCGAATTCCCGGGCGGAATTCGCGGCATGGCGCTGAACCTTGAGGCCGACAACGTCGGTATCGTTATTTTCGGTTCGGACCGTGACATTAAAGAAGGTGACACCGTCAAGCGCACCAACGCCATCGTGGACGTTCCGGTGGGTGACGAACTTCTGGGTCGCGTTGTTGACGGCCTGGGTAACCCGATCGACGGCAAAGGCCCGATCAAAACCGCCAACCGCTCCATCGCGGACGTGAAGGCACCGGGCATCATCCCGCGTAAATCGGTTCACGAGCCGATGGCGACCGGCCTCAAGGCCGTTGACTCGATGATCCCGATTGGCCGTGGCCAGCGCGAACTCATCATCGGTGACCGTCAGACCGGTAAGACTGCCGTTGCTCTGGACGCGGTCCTGAACCAGAAATCGTACAACGACGCTGCTGGCGACGATGAGAGCAAGAAGCTCTACTGCGTATATGTTGCGGTTGGCCAGAAGCGCTCCACTGTGGCACAGCTGGTGAAAAAGCTCGAAGAGAGCGGCGCGATCGAATATTCGATCGTTGTGGCTGCTACCGCATCCGACCCGGCGCCGATGCAGTTCCTTGCACCGTATGCGGCGACTTCGATGGCCGAACACTTCCGCGACAACGGCCGCCACGCGCTGATCATCTATGATGACTTGTCCAAGCAGGCCGTTGCTTATCGTCAGATGTCCCTGCTGCTCCGCCGTCCGCCGGGCCGCGAAGCGTATCCGGGTGACGTTTTCTACCTCCACTCGCGCCTGCTCGAGCGTTCGGCAAAGCTGAACGAAGAAAATGGCTCGGGTTCGCTGACGGCTCTGCCGATCATCGAAACGCAGGGTGGTGACGTTTCGGCGTTTATTCCGACAAACGTGATTTCGATCACCGACGGTCAGATCTTCCTTGAAACCGAACTCTTCTACCAAGGCATCCGCCCGGCCGTGAACACCGGTCTGTCGGTGTCTCGTGTGGGGTCGTCCGCTCAGACTAGCGCGATGTCCTCGGTTGCCGGTCCGGTGAAACTGTCTCTCGCTCAGTACCGCGAAATGGCGGCCTTCGCCCAGTTCGGTTCCGACCTCGACGCCTCGACCCAGCAGCTGCTGAACCGTGGTGCGCGTCTGACCGAGCTGATGAAGCAGCCGCAGTATTCGCCGCTGACCAACGCGGAAATCGTCTGCGTGATCTTCGCCGGTACGAACGGCTACCTCGACAAGATCCCGCTTGACCGCGTCAAGGATTTCGAAGCGGGCTTGCTCGGCCACATGCGCGGCAAGCGTCAGGACATTCTTGATTGGATCACCAACGAAGATCCGAAGATCAAGGGCGATGCTGCAGACAAGCTCAAGGCCGCGATCGACGAATACGCCGCCGACTTCTCGTAAGGAGACGAGGCAATGCCAAATCTCAAGGATTTGAAAAACAGGATCGCGTCGGTCAAATCGACCCGCAAGATCACCAAGGCCATGCAAATGGTGGCCGCCGCAAAACTGCGGCGGGCACAGGATGCCGCCGAAATGGCACGTCCTTACACAGAGCGGTTCAACGCCGTTATGGGTGCTTTGGCGGCCAGCGTTGGTGACAGCGACAGCGCGCCGAAACTGCTGAGCGGCACCGGCAAGGACGACGTGCACCTGCTTGTCGTCATGACGGCAGAGCGCGGTCTGTGCGGTGGCTTCAATGCGAACATCGCGAAGCTGGCCAAGCAGACGGCAACCGAGCTGAAAGCCAAGGGCAAGACTGTCAAAATCCTGACCGTCGGCAAAAAAGGCCGGGACGCAATGAAGCGGGACTTCGGTGATCACTTCATCGGTCATATCGACCTCTCTGAAGTGAAACGCATCGGCTACGCTGACGCTCAGGGCATCGCCAAGGATGTCCTTGGTCGCTTCGATGCGGGTGAGTTTGATGTTGCGACCATCTTCTTTGCGAAGTTCGTGAACGTGGTCAGCCAGACGCCAACAGCACAGCAGATCATCCCGGCGGCATTCGATGCGCCCGAGGAAGGCTCCGCTGAAGCCACAACGCTCTACGATTATGAGCCGGACGAAGAGGCGATCTTGGCCGACCTTCTCCCGCGCGGTGTGGCCACGCAGATCTTCGCGGCGTTGCTGGAAAACGGTGCCTCCGAACAGGGTGCCCGGATGAGCGCGATGGATAACGCAACGCGGAACGCGGGCGAGATGATTGACAAGCTCACCATCGAATACAACCGTTCACGTCAGGCCGTGATTACCAACGAACTGATCGAAATTATCTCGGGCGCTGAGGCGCTCTAAGAACCGGAGACGAAACATGGCAAACGCAAAAGGCAAAATCACGCAGGTGATCGGCGCCGTCGTGGACGTTCAGTTCGACGACCACCTGCCGGCTATTTTGAACTCGCTGACCACGGACAACAACGGCAAGAAGCTCGTTCTCGAAGTGGCCCAGCACCTTGGCGAAAACACCGTTCGCACCATCGCGATGGACGCGACCGAAGGTCTCGTTCGCGGTCAGGAAGTTGTCGACACCGATGGCCCGATCTCGGTTCCGGTGGGTGCAGCGACACTTGGCCGTATCCTGAACGTCGTCGGTGAGCCGGTAGACGAAGGTGGCCCGGTGGAAGCGGACGAATTCCGCCCGATCCACGCGCCCGCGCCCGAATTCGCGGAACAGTCGACAGAGTCCGAAATCCTCGTCACCGGCATCAAGGTGATCGACCTTCTCGCACCCTACTCCAAGGGCGGTAAGATCGGTCTCTTCGGCGGTGCCGGCGTGGGCAAGACCGTTCTCATCATGGAACTGATCAACAACATCGCGAAGGTGCACTCGGGTTACTCGGTGTTCGCGGGTGTGGGCGAACGGACCCGTGAGGGCAACGACCTTTACCACGAAATGATCGAATCCAACGTTATCAAGCCGGATAACCTCAAGGAAAGCCAGGTGGCCCTTGTGTACGGTCAGATGAACGAGCCTCCGGGAGCACGTGCACGTGTGGCCCTGACCGGTCTGACACTGGCCGAACAATTCCGGGACCAGTCCGGAACCGACGTTCTGTTCTTCGTGGACAACATCTTCCGCTTCACTCAGGCCGGTTCCGAGGTGTCTGCTCTCTTGGGTCGTATCCCGTCCGCTGTGGGCTACCAGCCGACACTGGCGACCGACATGGGTCAGATGCAGGAACGCATCACATCGACCAAAGCTGGCTCGATCACGTCGATCCAGGCCGTGTACGTGCCTGCGGACGACCTTACCGACCCAGCGCCGGCCACGACCTTTGCTCACCTGGACGCAACAACCGTTCTGTCGCGTGCGATTTCCGAGCTTGGCATCTATCCGGCGGTGGACCCGCTCGACTCGAACTCGCGTCTGATGGACCCGCAGATCGTGGGCGAAGAGCACTATCAGGTCGCGCGTGACGTTCAGGGTATCCTGCAGCGTTACAAGTCGCTTCAGGACATCATTGCGATCCTCGGCATGGACGAACTGTCCGAAGAGGACAAGATGACCGTGGCCCGTGCGCGTAAAATTCAGCGCTTCCTGTCGCAGCCCTTCGACGTGGCGAAGGTCTTTACCGGCTCTGACGGTGTTCAGGTTCCGCTCGAAGACACGATCTCGTCCTTCAAGGCTGTTGTGGCCGGTGAATACGACCACCTGCCCGAAGGCGCCTTCTACATGGTTGGCGGCATCGAGGAAGTGAAAGCCAAAGCCGAAAAGATGGCGGCAGACGCGGCCTAAAACGGGCGTTTATCTGTCCTCGCGACTATCTTCGCGGGGACATCACCCTAAAGGAGATCACTCATGGCAGAGACCATGCAATTCGATCTGGTCAGCCCCGAGCGGAGCCTGATGTCGGCGCAGGTCAAATCTGTGCAGATCCCGGGTGCGGACGGCGACATGACGGCAATGCCGAACCATGCGCCTCTGATCACAACACTGCGTCCCGGTATTCTGACTGTGGAAACCGAGAAGGGCACCGAAGAGTTCGTTGTGACCGGCGGTTTCGCCGAACTGGGCGACGGCCTGTCAGTGCTCGCTGAGCGTGCCCTTCCAAAAGGCGATGTTGATCAGGCGACCTACGAGGCGATGGTTGACGAAGCGCAGTCGACCTACAACCAGACCAAAGAGACGTTCAAGAACGAGCCGGGTCCCGTAGACGATGCAGCCAAGCTGCTGTCCGATATGGTGGCGGTGGGCACGCACATTGGCCTGTCTCCGAAACAACCGTCACTTTAAGCTGGCAGTTTTTCGAAAGAATAGCCCCGCAGTTACGCGGGGCTTTTTTTGTTTGGGGTGCCACCAGCGCTACGATAGAACCCTATGACCTCGAGAGATGTTGACATGCAAATCATCAATAGTTCGCGTATCGGGATTGCCCAAGGATCTGTCGATCTCTTTTCGGATTTCGAAGAAGGGGGCGATATGTGGACAGGTGAAGGCGCACGTATGCGGCGGCAGTGGATTGCTTTTGCAAAGCCTTATGCGACCACACCAATGGTCCATGTGTCACTGACGCTTTGGGATATGGACAGCGCGCACAACGTACGCGCCGATCTCACCGCAGAGAATGTATCAGAAACCGGGTTTGAAACGGTCTTCCGCACATGGCTTGATACCCGCGTCGCGAGGGTTCGGATCTCCTGGTTGGCGATCGGAGCGGTTCATCACGAAGATGACTGGGATGTGTTGTGATAGCCTAGGCAGCTTTGACGCAGAGGTTGAACCAGAAACACATTCCCGGTTCACTCCTGCGAAGACGTGATAACAGTCCTTACAAGACTTCGTTTCAGAGGATGCCTTCGTAAATTGGACCGAGCGTTTCTGTCTCGAAAAGCGACGAAACGGATGTACCGTTCCAGATATTGAGGATCGCCTGGGCGAACATTGGAGCCGTTGGAACGATGCGTATGTTCGGAGCGCTCGCCACCGCTTCGGTTGCTTGAATGGAGTCCGTGATCACCAGTGATTTCATGACCGACTTGGTGATCCGCTCCACTGCTGGCCCTGAAAGGACGCCGTGTGTGATGTAGGAATGCACCTCGGTTGCGCCATGTTGCATCAGCACTTCAGCAGCTTTGCACAGTGTTCCAGCCGTGTCACAGATGTCATCCACGATGATACACTTTTTGCCTGTCACGTCACCGATGACAGTCATCTCGGCAACTTCGCCCGGCTTTTCACGGCGTTTGTCGACGATCGAGAGCGGTGCGTTGATCCGTTTTGCCAGTTCGCGCGCACGGGCCACGCCGCCGACGTCTGGAGAGACAATCATCACATCCTTGGTGTCGCCTTTGAACTGCTCCAAGATGTCGAGCGCAAAGATCGGCGACGCGTAAAGGTTGTCGACCGGAATATCGAAGAAACCCTGAATCTGCGCCGCGTGCAGGTCCATTGTCAGAACCCGCTCGATCCCCGCTTCAACGACCATGTTCGCCACCAGTTTCGCGCTGATCGGCGTGCGGGCCTTTGACCGGCGATCCTGACGTGCATAGCCGAAATAGGGAATAACGGCTGTGATGCGCGCAGCAGAGGAGCGGCGCAAAGCATCGGACATGATGAGAAGCTCCATCAAGTTGTCGTTGGCCGGGTTTGAGGTTGGCTGAATGATGAACATGTCCTCGCCGCGAACGTTCTCGTAGACCTCGACAAAGATCTCTTGATCGTTGAAACGTTCGACCCGAGCATCGACCAGTCCAACGCTCATTCCACGGTACATCGTCATGCGTCGGGCAATCGCCTTGGCCAGAGGCATATTGCCATTGCCAGAGATCAGTTTGGGTTCATCAATGCTTGGCATGGCAGCAGGCTCCGTAGACAGTCGTGTATGACAGATTCGTGACGTTGCGCTCGCCTTAGCATGGGCCTACCGTCGCGCAAAGCAACAGACGCCCGGAGAGATGATATGGCCCACATTGATTACTTTTTTTCAACAACATCGCCATATGCCTACCTAGCAGGCACCCGACTGGAAGAAGTTGCGGCCAAGCATGGCGCGTCCATCACCTACAAGCCCGTTGACACCTCAGGCCTTTTTGCGCGCACCGGTGGCACGCCGCCAAATGAAAGACATGCGAGCCGGCTGGAAATGCGTGCACAGGAATTGACGCGCCAATCGAAAAAGCGCGGCTTGCCGATAACGCTTCAACCCGCCTTTTGGCCAACAAACCGTGCTCCGGCGGCTTATGCCATTATCGCTGCGCAGAACGCTGGCGGTGGCGATCTGGGTAAATTGACCCATAGCATACTTCGCGCTGTTTGGGCGGAGGACAAAGATATCGCGCAAGACGACGTGGTACGGTCCTGCCTGTCTGCTGCCGGGTTCGATCCGTCCCTCGCGGATAGCGGGCTCTTGACCGGAGCGGAAACCTATGCCGCCAATTTGGAGGAAGCCGTGTCGCGCGGAGTCTTCGGTGTTCCATTCTACATTACGGATAACGACCAAAGGTTCTGGGGGCAGGATCGTATCGAGGATTTAGACCTGCATCTGGCAGGCAAACTCTGATGCTCGATAACGTCAGAGGCGGCTTCCCGGTTTACACGCGCAGTTTCGGTCACGGCTTACAATCGGGTCTACTTTTGCACTGTGCTCTGGCACATTCGAAGGTGTGGGCACCGCTTGCAACGCATTTGTCGGACGAACTCACAATGATTGCCCCGGATATGCCGGGGCATGGGCGCAGCGCTGCCTGGGACCAAAGGTCTGACTTGCATGATCAGGTCACGGCAATTGCCTTGGATTGCTTGCGCGATGGCGGGCACGTCATCGGACACAGCTTCGGGGCGACGGTTGCGCTTCGTTTGGCGATTGAGGCGCCTGAAAGGGTGCATAGCCTCACGCTGATCGAGCCCGTGCTCTTTGCGGCCGCGCGGGAAAGCGATGAGACCGTCTTTCAAAATTATCTTGACACATCGCGAGGGTTCGGCGCGGCTCTGGATCAGGAAGACTGGGCAAAAGCCGCCGCCGATTTTATCCGTGTTTGGGGCGATGGCCGTCCTTGGGGTGACCTGAGTGAGAAGGAACAAACACTGTTCTCTGCGCAAATGCCGTTCATCCGGGAAACCGAACCCTGTCTGGTCGACGATGCCAATGATTTGCTCTCCGGAGGTCGTCCCGAATCCATTCAATGCCCCACACAGTTGATCCGCGGTGCTGAGAGCGAGCCGGTGATTGCCGCCATCCATGCAACGCTGGCGAGACGGATTCCACAGGCATCAGATGCCGTGGTGGCGGGGGCTGGACATATGGTTCCGATCACCCATCCAGAACAGGTCGCAGCCCTCGTTAAGCCTTTGATCATCGGCTAACCCCTTGCAAGACGGGGATCGGTACGCCATCTACGCCCTGACGTAAGCACACTGGCGACAGGAGACGCAGATGATCGAACTTGGACAAGGCCCATCCGCGGCAGAACTGGTCAAGGACGTGTCCCAAGATGCGTTCATGGCCGAAGTGGTCGACGGGAGCATGGAAACGCCGGTCATCGTTGATTTCTGGGCGCCGTGGTGCGGACCCTGTAAAACGCTCGGCCCAATGCTTGAAGCAGAAGTCACCGCCGCCCGCGGTGCGGTGAAAATGGCCAAGGTCAATGTAGACGAGGCGCAGGGGCTCGTGCAGGCATTGGCGCAGCAGGGGCTGCCGATCCAGTCTATCCCAACCGTAGTGGCCTTTGTCAAAGGGCGGCCTGTGGACATGTTCCAAGGCGCGCAGCCGGGCTCCGAGATCAAGGCCTTTGTCGAGAGGGTCGTCAAAGCGGGTGGCGGGGATGCAAGCGGTGGATTGGACGATGCCGTTGAGGCGGCAGAGGAGATGCTTGAGACCGGTGCCGCTGTCGATGCCATGCAGACCTTTGCAGCTGTCCTCGAAGAAGACCCCCACCACGCTCGCGCCTATGCGGGTATGGTGCGTTGCGCTTTGGCAGCCGACGATCTGGAGCAGGCAGAGGCCATCTTGAACGGGGCGCCCGCCGAGATTTCAGACAAGCCGGAGCTGGAAGCGGTTCATGCTCAATTGGAACTGGCAAAGCAGGCCAGCAATTCTGGTCCGGTCGCGGAATTGCAAGCCGCTGTCGAAGCCGATCCCGACAATCACCAAGCCCGGTTTGATTTGGCACAAGCGCTTTATTCGAAGGGCGACGGCCAAGGGGCAGTCGATCATTTGCTGGAGCTTTTCCGCCGCGATCGCGAGTGGAATGACGGGGCTGCGAAGGCACAATTGATGACGATCTTCGACGCGCTGAAACCAAACGACCCGGTTGCTCTGAACGGCCGTCGTCGTTTGAGTTCAATGATATTTGCCTGATCGCAACGCCAGCCTACCTCTTGGGCTATGACACGAGTTAGCGAATTGCCGGGGATGATCCCTGTGTTTCCACTGCCCGGGGCGCTCTTGCTGCCCCGCGCACGTCTTCCATTGCATCTATTCGAGCCGCGCTATCTGCAAATGCTTGAAGATGCTATCAAAACGCCTGCGCGATTGATCGGTATGGTGCAACCGAACGTGCGTCCTAATGGCGATCAGGATGCGTTGCACCGCATCGGCTGTGCCGGGCGGGTCACGCAGTTTTCCGAAACCGAAGATGGCCGATACATGATCACCTTGTCCGGGATTTCGAGGTTCCGTCTTGGCAATGAGGTGGAAGGCTTCACACCCTATCGCCGCTTCGAGGTGGATTGGGAGGGCTTCGACCGGGATCAGGGCGGGCCGGAGCATGACCAAAGCTTTGATCGCGACAGTTTCCTTGGGTTGCTGGACCGCTACTTTGCAGCGCGCGACTTGTCTGCGGACTGGGACACATTGAAAGACGCGGATAATGAATTGTTGATCAATTCGCTCTCAATGCTGCTGGACTTCGAACCGGAGGAAAAGCAGGCACTCCTCGAAGCGCCGTCGCTGTCGACGCGCCGGGAAACACTGGTTACTCTGATCGAATATGCCCTGAGAGGCGGACAGTCAGAGGATATCCTGCAATGACCGAAACACCCGGGTTCGACCGCAAAATGCTTGAGGCGCTGGTTTGCCCGCAAACTCAGGGAAGACTCGAGTACGACGCGTCGAAGCAGGAATTGATCAGCCACACGGCACATCTTGCCTATCCGATCCGCGACGGCATTCCGATCATGCTGATCGACGAAGCCCGTGAGGTCGACTAACCCAACGAGCTGAATTGACAGGCTCTTTGCCCTGCGATACCTCGCCGGTCTTTCAAAGATGCGAGTGACACTATGGGACGCAAACGCAAGGGTCGCGATATTTCCGGATGGCTGGTGGTGGACAAACCCGCGGGTCTGACATCGACCGCTGTGGTCAATAAAGTTCGCTGGGCGCTGGATGCAAAGAAGGCCGGCCACGCCGGGACGCTTGACCCCGATGCCACTGGTGTTCTGGCTGTGGCTCTCGGAGAAGCGACAAAGACGGTTCCTTACATCACAGATGCGCTCAAGGCGTACGAGTTTACCGTACGGTTCGGCCAGGCCACTCGTACGGATGATGCCGAAGGCGACGTGATCGCAACTTCAGAAAAGCGTCCCACGGACGAGGAGATCAAGGAAGCCTTGCATCAATTTGTCGGGGACATCATGCAAGTGCCCCCGCAATTCTCTGCGGTTAAGATCGATGGAGAACGCGCCTACAAACGCGCCCGCGATGGAGAGGATATGGAAATCGCTGCGCGTCCGCTCTATGTCGACGAACTGACCGTTCTGGAGCGACCTGATACGGATCATGCCGTGTTGATGTTGGTCTGTGGCAAAGGTGGATATGTCCGCTCCATCGCGCGCGATCTGGGTGAAGCGTTGGGATGCCTCGGCCATGTGTTGAGCTTGCGTCGCATCTGGTCTGGTCCTTTTGACGCCGAAGATGGCTTGAGCCTGGAACAGATTGATCAACTGGCTCGCACACCGGAATTGGACTCTTATCTCAGGCCTCTTGAAGAAGGTCTTGCCGATTTGCCGGAATTGACTTGCACGCCCGAAGCGGCGGTAAAGCTGCGAAACGGCAACCCTGCGATGGTGATCGCGTCAGGGCTCGAATATGGTGATGAATGCTGGGTGTCCTGTGACGGTAACCCAATTGCCGTCGGTCTGTACAAATCCGGTGAAGTGCACCCGTCGCGAGTGTTCGTCACGACATGACCGATCTGCCGTCCTCGCTGTCGGCGGACCTGGTTTACAGATCGCATCGCGCGAATGGTGTACTGTCTCGCGTTTGGTATTCTTCCTGTGACCATTACCGCTATGGCCTATCACGGGTCTGGAATGCAGACGATCCGGCACTTTTGTTCATAATGCTCAATCCCTCGACCGCAGACGAGCATCGAAATGATCCAACCGTAGCCCGGTGTGAAACACGCGCACGGTCTATGGGGTTTGGAGGCGTTTGCATCGCGAATCTGTTCGCCTATCGAGCAACCCGGCCGCATGACCTCAAGCTGGCTGCTGAACCGATAGGAGCGGCGAATACGGTCGTTCTTGAGCACTGGATGCGTTTGGCAGGCATGACGATTGCTGCCTGGGGCGTGCATGGTGGCCATCAGGATCGTGGTGTGGCGTTTGCCAAGGCAACGCAAACTGAGATGCATCACCTTGGCCTCACGAAAGACGGACACCCGCGTCATCCGCTCTACGTATCCTTCGCAACAGAACCGAACCCTTGGCCGCAATCGGAGCGGTATATCTGCGGCTAAAGAACGGATGCGACATCGGCGCTGGAAGCACGTGTGCAAAAGGCTTTTCAACTGACAATTATTCGCCTATACGCCCCCATCCGCGCCATATGCGGAGATTCTCCACGGGCTTTGCTGGACGACATCCCGGCTTGCGCCATTCACTCAAACCTTCGAAAGGAGACCCCGATGTCGATCACTGTTGAAGAAAAGAACCGTCTGATCAAAGAATTCGCGACCAAAGAAGGCGACACCGGTTCGCCTGAAGTTCAGGTTGCAATCCTGACCAGCCGTATCTCCACGCTGACTGAGCACTTCAAGACGCACAAGAAAGACAACCACTCGCGTCGTGGTCTGCTCAAGCTGGTGGCTCAGCGTCGTAAGCTGCTGGACTACACCAAAGCCAAAGACGAAGCGCGCTATCAGGACCTGATCAAGCGTCTCGGCATCCGTCGCTAAGGCTTTTCTGAACTATACGTCGAAGGGCTCGCTATGCGGGCCCTTTTGCGTTTCTGGCAAGGCTTTTGCCATTGGCGCATCATGAGAATTACCCAAGCTTTGACGCCTTTGCGTCATTGCATCTCAGACTGAAAACGAACGGTTTCCCTGAACGCAAAAATCCTGTAAGGCCGCTGCATCTGAGACGTGACGCTTCGACCTTGGCGCATGGCATGATGAAAGGGTCGGCGGCAATGGGGCCGCCACGAAAACGGGAGACCCGGAGGGCCGGGAGCGCTCCCTTACAGGAAACGATGATGTTTAACATTTCGAAGAAAAGCATGCAGTGGGGCGAGGAAACGCTCACACTGGAAACGGGCAAGGTTGCCCGTCAGGCCGATGGCAGCGTGATTGCCACCCTCGGCGAGACCTCTGTGATGGCCAACGTGACGTTCGCCAAACAACCGAAACCCGGTCAGGACTTCTTTCCGCTGACCGTCCATTATCAGGAAAAATACTACGCAGCCGGTAAAGTGCCGGGTGGTTTCTTTAAACGCGAGGCACGTCCGACCGAAAAAGAGACGCTGACCGCGCGCTTGATCGACCGTCCGATCCGGCCGCTTTTCGTACCGGGCTTCAAAAACGAAGTGCTGGTGATGTGTACCGTTCTGTCGCACGATCTGGTCAACGATCCCGATATCGTCGCAATGATCGCTGCGTCTGCCGCACTGACCATTTCGGGTGCACCCTTCATGGGGCCGATCGCGGGTTGCCGCGTAGGCTATGTCGATGGCGACTACATCCTCAACCCCGAGGTCGAGGATATGGATCAGTTGCGCAACAACCCCGAGCAGCGCCTTGATCTGGTTGTCGCGGGCACCAAAGATGCCGTGATGATGGTGGAATCGGAAGCTTATGAGCTGACCGAGGATGAAATGCTGGGTGCCGTTACGTTCGCGCACGAGCAAATCCAGCCGGTTATCGACCTGATCATTGATCTGGCCGAAGATGCAGCAAAAGAACCTTTCGATTTCCAGCCTCCGGATTATTCTGAGTTGTATGATGCGGTTAAGGCCGCAGGCGAGGACAAGGTCCGCGCCGCTTATGCCATTACAGACAAGCAAGAGCGCACCACAGCGGTCTCTGATGCCAAAGCTGCGATCATGGAAGCGCTGAGCGAAGAGCAGCTTGAAGATCCGAATCTCGGCTCCGCACTGAAAAAGCTCGAAGCTTCGGTTCTGCGTGGCGATGTCGTCAAGACTGGCAAGCGGATCGATGGTCGTGCATTGGACGAAGTGCGTGACATTGTCTGCGAAACTGGCCTTTTGCCACGCACGCACGGATCTGCTTTGTTCACCCGTGGTGAAACGCAGGGTCTGGTTGTCACCACACTCGGTACAGGTGACGACGAACAAATCATCGACGCGCTGCACGGAAATTTCCGTTCGAACTTCCTGCTGCACTATAACTTCCCGCCGTATTCGGTTGGTGAAGCCGGTCGCGTGGGCCCTCCGGGACGTCGCGAAATCGGTCACGGTAAACTGGCATGGCGTGCGCTTCAGGCGGTTCTGCCGGCGGCAACCGATTTCCCCTACACCATCCGGGTGGTGTCTGAGATCACCGAATCCAACGGCTCGTCTTCCATGGCCTCCGTGTGTGGCGGTTCGCTCTCCATGATGGATGCGGGTGTTCCGCTCAAGTCCGCCGTCGCTGGCGTTGCAATGGGTCTGATCCTCGAAGAGGACGGCTCCTACGCGGTTCTCACAGACATCCTGGGTGACGAAGACCACCTTGGCGACATGGACTTCAAAGTGGCAGGTACCGAGAACGGCATCACGTCGCTGCAGATGGACATCAAGGTTGCTGGCATCACACCCGAGATCATGAAGAAGGCGCTCGCTCAGGCGAAAGAAGGCCGGATGCATATCCTTGGTGAGATGAACAAGGCCCTCACTGGCGCTGCTGAGTTCTCTATCCACGCACCGCGTATCGAAACGATGCAGATCCCAACCGACAAGATCCGCGAAGTGATCGGTTCGGGCGGTAAGGTCATTCGTGAAATCGTTGAGGTTTCGGGTGCAAAAGTCGACATCAACGACGAAGGCATTATCAAGATCGCCAGCCCCAACGGCGAGGCCATCAAGAAAGCCTACGACATGATCCACTCGATCGTCGCAGAACCGGAAGAAGGCCAGGTCTACAAAGGCAAGGTCGTGAAGATCGTCGATTTTGGCGCATTCGTGAACTTCTTTGGCAAGCGCGATGGCCTGGTCCATGTGTCCCAGATCGAAAACCGTCGCCTGAACCATCCCTCTGATGTGCTCAAGGAAGGCCAGGAAGTCTTTGTGAAGCTTCTGGGCTTTGACGACCGCGGCAAGGTTCGCCTTGCGATGAAAATGGTTGATCAGGAAACCGGCGAAGAAATCGCACCGGAGAAAAAGAAGGAAGACGCAGAGTAATCTGTAACTTTCCAAGTGTCTGAAATTAAAGCGCCTCTTCGGAGGCGCTTTTTTTATGTGCAGCCCGGACTATCTCACGCGCATGGGATGGAAAGCGATGGTGATTGGGATGATGTTAGCGGGACAAACGGCTGCGGAGACGTTATTTGATGATTTTTCTGGCGAGGCAGACACGCGATGGGATTATGTCGCGGATGGAGTGATGGGTGGCGTCTCATCAGGGACAGCCGACATTATCGGATCCGGGGCACAGGCCATACTGCGTCTGCGTGGCACTGTCAGCACAGAAAACAATGGTGGTTTCATCCAGGTTCGTCGCCGGTTTGACAACGACTGGCCACGGGCAGCCGAGGGATTACGCCTGACAGTTAAAGGCAACGGCGCCCTCTACTATGTCTTCCTCAAGACGCCGAATCTGTCGCGAATCTGGCATTCGTATCGCGCGTCTTTTGTCGCGCCAGCGCATTGGCAGACCATCGACTTACCGTTCGACATGTTTGGCCCGTCGCATATGGGTATGCCTGCAATGTATGATCCCCTAGAGGTTACCAGCGTTGCCATCGTGGCCTATGGCGACGACTATGAGGCAGATATCTCTGTGCGCGAAATTAGTTTGTTCTAAAAAAAAGACCCCGGAAAAATCCGGGGCCAGGTCCAACAGGGAGGTGCATATGATGACCCGCATATGCGACGGGAACTCTTGAGATCCGGATTAAAGATACACGTATCATGCTTCTTTGATCTGAATCAAAATCGACCAAGGTCTTAAGATACCAAACGATATCCTCCAGACTCTGTAACAAGCAAACGCGCGTTAGAGGGATCTGGTTCAATTTTTTGACGCAAGCGGTAGATATGCGTCTCTAGCGTGTGCGTAGTAACGCCGGCATTGTACCCCCAAACCTCGTGCAGCAAGGTATCGCGTGCGACCACGCCCTCGGTGGACCGGTAAAGAAACTTGAGAATGTTTGTTTCTTTCTCGGTCAAACGGATCTTCTTGTCATCATCCGTGATCAAGAGCTTCATGGACGGTTTGAACGTGTACGGGCCAAGCGTAAAAACAGCGTCTTCGGATTGTTCATGCTGACGCAGTTGGGCTCGAATACGTGCCAGAAGCACCGGAAACTTAAACGGCTTGGTGACGTAGTCATTGGCACCGGCGTCCAGCCCGAGGATTGTATCCGCATCTGAATCGTGACCGGTCAGCATCAGAACCGGGGCCTTAACGCCTTGTTTGCGCATCAGGCGACACAATTCACGGCCATCGGTGTCGGGAAGACCGACGTCGAGGATAATCAGATCATAGAGCTGTTCCTTCACCCGACTCATCGCAGCGGTGCCGCAATCGGCTTCGAACACTTCAAAGTCTTCTGTCATAACAAGCTGCTCGGCCAGCGCCTCGCGCAGATCGTCATCATCATCGACCAGAAGGATATTCTTAAGCTGTGCCATCGTTGTGTTTCTCCGTCGGTTTCGAGAGACATGGGCAAGGCGTTGCGTGCGGGCAAGAATTGCTGCAAGTGTTTCACAGCCTCGTGTATGCAGGGGCCAAATGTTTCATAAATTGGGGCCTTTTGTTGCAAAAGGCCCGTTCTGGATGGCTTCGATTCCATGACGCTTGCGCCTGATATCACTGATCTTTTGGCCCGGGCACGGGCAGATCTTCGTATGGGCGTGCCGATTGTCCTTGGTACACAATCGGGGCTGTTGGTGCTTGCCGTGGAATCCTTGGGGCCCGAACGGTTGCGGGATGTGATTGCGCTTGGTGAGGACGTAGACCTCGTTTTGACGGGTCGACGTGCCGCCACGCTCAAGGCCAGAGCCTATGATGGCGATGTGGCACGGGTGGTGTTGCCCGACGATGCCAGCCTGCGCTGGGTACAGGCGGTGGCTGATCCTGCTGACGACCTGTCGCATCCGATGAAAGGACCATTGGTGACGCGGCGCAGCGGAGATCCCACGTTGCACCGCCTTGCGGTCACCTTGGCAAAGACGGCGCGTCTTTTGCCTGCGGTAATTACCATGGAAGTCCGGGACGCAAAGGCGTTTGCTTCTGAGCATGCCTTGACGCTGATTGACCCGGTTGTCGCAGCCCCTCGCCTGGGCGCCTCTGCCGTGTTTGATGGCGTGGTGTCTGCACGAGTTCCTCTGCGCGCGGCCCAGAATGCGCGCTTGCATGTGTACCGCCCCGAAGATGGCTCAGAGGAGCACTACGCCATCGAAATCGGCCGCCCGGATCGGGCGAAACCGGTCCTCGCGCGGCTTCACTCGGCCTGTTTTACGGGGGACCTGCTGGGTAGTCTCAAATGTGATTGCGGCCCGCAATTGAACGGCGCACTCGCGGCGATGGGCGGCGAGGGGGAGGGCGTTCTGCTCTACCTAAATCAGGAAGGGCGCGGGATCGGCCTTGCCAACAAGATGCGCGCCTATGCCCTTCAGGATCAGGGGTTCGACACGGTCGAGGCCAACCACAGGCTGGGCTTTGAAGATGACGAACGGGATTTCCGAATCGGGGCGGAACTCCTGCGCAAACTGGGGTTCGGCTCGGTCCGGCTGATGACGAACAATCCCGCCAAGATTGCGATGATGGAGAAACAGGGCATTACCGTTGCTGAACGTGTGCCGCTGAAAGTCGGTGAGAATCCACACAATACAGACTATCTCGCCACCAAGGCGCGCAAGTCGGGGCATCTTCTGTGACGCCGGTCGACTTGGTTCTCACGCGGCAGGGCCTGAGATTTATGGGCCGGTTATGGCCCTGCACCATCGGCAAAGGCGGTGTCCGAGCCGACAAGCGCGAAGGCGATGGCGCGACACCCGTTGGGGTGCATCGCATCGTTGCCCTTCTCTATCGTCCCGACCGGATGGCACGTCCGACGGATTGGGCGGTGCCGATCCGTCCGGGGGATCTCTGGTCCGACGATCCTTCACATGAGGATTACAATCTCATGGTCCGTGCGCCTTATCCCTATAGCCACGAAACCCTGCGCCGGGCTGATCCGCTTTATGATCTGGTGCTGCTGACCGACTGGAACTGGCCCCGTGCCGAAAAGGGTAGGGGATCGGCGATTTTTCTGCACCGTTGGCGTCGCCCTGGCTATCCCACCGAAGGCTGTGTTGCGTTCCGATCTGATCATCTGCAGCGGATCGCCCGACTGATCCGCCATGAGACCCGGCTGATCGTTCCCGCCTCATTGACCTGAGGCGTGAGGCATTACATCTGGACGCATGACAGTTCAGGATCGCCTTGCCAACTGCACACTGTGCGCGGACCGTTTCGCCGCCACCGCGACCCACCACAGGCCGAAGCCCGTGGTTTGGTTCCGCCCTGGCGCGCGGCTGTTGATCTGCTCGCAGGCACCGGGCATGCGCGCGCACAACAGCCGTACGCCTTTTGACGACCCCTCTGGTGATCGTCTGCGGGATTGGTTGGGGCTGGACCGCACTGCGTTCTATGACCAAACCCGTGTTGCGATTGTCCCGATGGGGTTCTGCTTCCCGGGCTATGACGCGGCAGGTTCTGACCTGCCGCCACCCGCGATCTGCCGCGAAACATGGCACAGCGAAGTTTTGGGCCATATCGGTGACGTGCCTCTTAAACTCGTGATCGGAGGGTATGCGCACAAATACCACCTAGGCACCAAGGCAGGCGTGACCGAAACCGTACGCGCCTGGCGCGACCATTGGCCGTCGGTTCTGCCCTTGCCGCATCCAAGCTGGCGCAATACGGCATGGATCAAGAAAAACCCGTGGTTCGAGGTCGAGGTTCTGCCCGCCCTGCGCGCCCGGGTGCAGGAGGTGATGGCATGACTTTGCAAACCCCGTTGGATCATGCCCATGCGGCAATGGAGGCGGCCCCCGATGCGGATGCGCTGCGCCTCCGCTTCTACGATCGCCTGGCCGAGGCCGAGTTGTTCCTGATGCTGGCCCGAGAGGCCGAGGGTAATCAGGCGGAACCGGAGCTTTTCGATTTGGGCGATGCGCAATTTGTGCTTGTGTTCGACACCGAAGACCGTCTGGGCACTTTTGCAGGACGGGTTGTGCCCTATGCGGCTTTGTCCGGGCGGTCGATCGTCGGGATGCTGGCCGGGCAGGGGATCGGTATCGCATTGAACCCCGAAGTTGCGCCGTCTTCGATCCTGCTGCCCGCCGAAGCGGTGGATTGGCTGGCGGAAACCGTGGCGCAAGGTCCATCCGAGGCTGAAGCGCGCCCGGAAGAATTACGCGCGCCGAGGGCTTTGCCGGATGGGCTGCTCGAAGCGATCGATGCCAAGTTGCGCACGGCGACCGGTCTGGCGCGGCGCGGTTATCTCGCCGAAGTGGTCTATGACAGTGGTGTGCGTGGACATCTGATCGGCTTTACCGGCGCTGTACCCGGCGCAGAGGGCGCGCTGGCGCGAGCCATTCAGGAAGCGCTTGTGTTTTCCGGCCTGGAAGCCGCAGCGCTGGACGTCGTTTTCCTGCGGGACAGCGACCCTGTGACGGCGCAATTGGCTCGGGTGGGTCTGCGCTTTGATCTGCCGGAACACGAAGCGCCCGCGCATGTCGAGCGGATCGCGCCGGGGAGTGATCCTGAGAAACCGCCGATCCTGCGGTGACCAAACTCCGATGACGGAGTTTGCAAAACTGGCAGATCAATTTTGCCCAAGCTCGTGACGGAAGGTCGGTAGAGCGTCATCGGCACTCTGTGTCGCCTCCCAGATCGCTCGTGCGATGGCACGCGCCATACAGATCGCCGCGTAGTGCCCAAGCAAAGGCATCACCTCCTCGGACGGCGGGCCGCGTCGCGAGGTGCTGGAGGCGAAGATCAGATCGCCATCGTAAGGCGTGTGCGACGGCACCAGCGCCCGGGCGAACCCGTCATGCGCCGCCGTCGCCAACCGTTTGCAGGCCGCTTTTTCCAAAGTGGCATCCGTGGCGACGACACCGATGGTCGTATTGCCATGCTGCGCCATCGCTGCTGTTTTGCGGCTAGGCGGAAGGGGTTGAAGATTGGCAGTCGGATCGGGGCCAAGCCCGCCGAATTCGTCACCTATCTCGAAGGGCGCGGCCCAAAAGTGTTTGCCGGAAGGGGTTGTCGCGCTTCCCAATGCGTTCACCACGACCAGCGCGCCGATGGTGGTGCCATCGGGCAAAACCATCGAGGCCGACCCTAGCCCGCCTTTGTACTGGGCGTCTGTCGCCCCGGTTCCGGCACCGGATGTGCCGAGAGTGAAGTCATGGCCTGCGTCGGCCAGCGCTTGTCTGCCGAGTGCGGGATAAGGGTTGGCGGTCCAGTCCTTTTGTCCGTTGTTCAGAAGATCGAAGATGATTGCGGCTGGAACAATCGGCACACGGGCAGAATGCACCTGAAATCCGCGCCCTTGTTCGGCCAAAGCGTCCATGACGCCCTGCGCTGCCGCCAGACCGAACGCGGATCCTCCGGACAGCACAATGGCATCAACCCCCGGCACGGTCTTGTCTGGCTCCAACAGATCTGTGTCCCGTGTCCCGGGTGCCCCGCCCATCACGGCGTAACTGGTTGTCATCGGACCGTCTTCTGACAGCAGGACGGTTGTGCCGGATTTGAGGCCGTCGTCCTGGGCGTTGCCCACTGTCAGACCGGTGACGTCCGTGATCAGGTTGCGCGGTCCGGTTTTCATTTCGGCGTTCCGCGTGTGGTGGCGTCGGAGTGAGGGGCCAGCCCCTCACACTCCCCGAAGTATTTTTGAACCAGAGAAGCACAGGTCATATGCAGCGGCCTCCGTCGACTTCCATGCAGACGCCGGTGATCATGCTGGCGTCGTCCGAACACAGGAAGGCGGCGGCGTTCCCAAGGTCTTCGGGTTGCGAGAAGCGGCCCAGCGGGATGGTCGAAAGGAATTTCGCCCGCATCTCGGGGGTATCCTCGCCCATGAAGCTTTTGAGGAGCGGCGTTTCCCCCGCCACCGGGTTGAGTGCGTTGACTCGGATGCCGTCGGGCGCAAGTTCGACAGCCATTGTACGCGTAGCGGTGATCATCCAGCCTTTGGAGGCATTGTACCAGTTCAGGCGCGGACGTGGGGACACTCCGGCAGTGGACGCGATGTTGAGGATGTTGCCGGAGCCGCGATGCTTGAAATGCGGCACCAGAGTCCGCGCACTCAGATAGACGGATTTGCAGTTCACGGCAAAGACACGATCGAAATCCTCTTCGCTGATATCTTCGAGCGGTCCCGGCAAGTGAGTCACACCGGCATTGTTTACCATGATGTCGATATGGCCCATCGTCTTGATCGCGGTTGCGATCATGTCGGCCACCTGATCGCCGTTTGAAACATCGGCTTTATGAGCGTGGCCGCCTATCTCGGCTGCAATCGCTTGAGCAGCGTCGCTGTTCAGATCGACCACCATGACTGTCGCCCCTTCGGCCGCAAACGTGCGCGCGATGCCTGCGCCAAAGCCGGACGCGGCTCCGGTTACGATGGCGGTTTTGTCTTTGAGCCTCATGTCTGTCCTCCCGTTAGCCGTGTTTGGCGGCGACAGTTTTGAGGGTTGAGAAGCCATAGAGCGCCTCGAACCCTTTTTCACGGCCGTGACCGGACTTTCCGATACCGCCAAAGGGCAGTTCAACCCCGCCGCCCGCGCCGTAATTGTTGAGGAAAACCTGCCCGGTTTTCAGCGCTTTGGCCAGCCGCATCTGCCGCGCGCCATCACGGGTCCAGACCCCAGCGACAAGCCCGTAGATCGTGCCGTTGGCGATGCGGATTGCGTCCTCTTCGGTGTCGAAGGGAATGAGGACCTGCACCGGGCCGAATAGTTCGTCCTGGGCCAACGGGTGGTCTGGCGGGACGGGACCGTAGAGGCGGGGTTGGACATAGGCGCCCTTGGGCGGCAGGTCGTCGGGCATTGGTGTTTCGGCGATGCAGGGCAGGTCATGGGCGGCTTCGAGGAGGGATGCGAGGCGGGTTTTCTGCTTGACTGAGATCAGCGGGCCGATATCGGGATCGCTGCTGGCTGGTCCGATGGACTTGGCGCGGTAGGCGTCGGCCATGCGGGCGGCGACCCTGTCATAGACACCGCGCTGGATCAGGATGCGCGAGGCAGCCGAGCAGGTCTGACCTGCGTTCTGAAGGCCTGCATTTACGAGGAAAGGCAGCGCTGCGTCGATGTCGGCATCTTCGAAGACGATCTGAGGCGATTTGCCCCCGAGTTCCAATGTGACGGGCACGACGTTCTCTGCGGCCAGCGTCTGGATGGTGCGCCCGGTCTGTACCGAGCCGGTGAAGCTCAGATGCTGGACCCCGGGATGGCGGGCCAGTGCCGCGCCGGCCTCTGCCCCGAGGCCGGGAACCACGTTCAGCGCTCCATCCGGAAAGCCGGCCTCTTTCGCCAGATGCGCAAACATCAATGCCGTCAGGCAGGCATCCTCGGCGGGTTTCAGAACGCAGGCATTGCCCATTGCGAGGGCCGCCCCGACGGATCGACCTATGATCTGCATCGGGTAGTTCCATGGCACGATATGCCCCGTCACCCCATGCGGTTCGCGCAGGGTGTAAACGGTGTAGCCGTCGAGATAAGGGATCGTGGTTCCATGCACCTTGTCCGCCGCGCCTCCGTAGAATTCGCAGTAACGGGCGAGAGCGATCGCGTCTGCGCGGGCCTGGCTGACGGGTTTGCCCACATCGAGCGCTTCCAGCGTCGTCAGCAGATCGGCGTGCTCCAGCACCAACTGGCCCAGCCGGGTCAGGCAGCGTCCACGCTCTAACGCGCTCTTCCGGCCCCAATCCCCGTTCAACGCGTCCTGCGCTGCTGTGACGGCTGCATTCACGTCGGCCACGGTGCTGCAGGCAATCTGGCACAGGGTCGTGCCGTCGGAGGGATTGATCAGAGACAAGGTCTCGACGGTGGCGCGCCATGTGCCGCCGACCAGGATGTGGCCGGGATCAAAGGGCAGGTTGGGGAGCATCTTGAGCCTCCGGAAAGTCGGGCAATTGCGGGGCAGCGTTCATCAGGTCGCGGGTGTAGGGATGGTCAGGCGCGGTAAAAAGGTCGGCCGTGGGCCGATCCTCGACAATCTCTCCTGCGCGCATGACCATCACGCGGTCGGTGATGGACCGCACGACACTCAAGTCGTGGCTGATGAAGAGGTAGGTCAAGCCATAGGCACGGCTGAGGTCTGCCATCAGGTCGAGGATTTGCGCCCGCACCCGAACGTCGAGTGCCGAGACCGCTTCGTCGAATACAATCAGGTCGGGTTTGATGATCAACGCGCGGGCAATGGCGATGCGTTGACGCTGACCACCAGAGAAGGCGTGGATGTGCCTATCGGCATCTTCGGGTTTGAGGCCCACGGCGATTAGCGCCTCGGCAATGGCGGTATTGCGCGCGGCGTGCCTGGGCGGATCGGGCAGCAGGTGGAACGGTTCGGTGATCAGGCGCGATACCCGGTGCCTGGGGTTGAAGCTTCCATAGGGGTCTTGGAAAACCACCTGCATCTTGCGGCGCACTGTCAGGTTCGGGTGGCCATCTTGCCAGACCGGATCACCGTCGAGAGTGATCTTTCCGCTTTGCGTCGGCTCCAGTCCTAGGATGGCGCGGGTCAGGGTGGATTTGCCACAGCCGGACTCACCGACGAGCCCAACACGTTCGCCGCGCCTTATGTCAAAGCTGACGTTCCTGACGGCCTTGAACATCGGGCGCGCGCCGAAGAGCGATTCTCGCGGGAGGGGGTAATCGCGGCTGACGTTCTGGACCGAGAGCAGAGGCGCGGCGGCCTTGGCTGCGCCGAGGTCAGCCTGATGGCGGGAGGCTTCGAAGAGGTGCCGGGTGTAAGGGTGGCGCATCTCGCGCAGGACCTTCGCTGTTGGTCCGGCCTCTACGATCTCGCCATGGCGCATGACGTTCAGGGTGTCAGCCATATCGCTCACCACCGCCAGATCATGGGTGATCATCATCAGCGCCATGCCGTCTTCTTTGACCAGCCGCTTGAGCAGGTCGAGTATTTGCGCCTGTGTGGTGACGTCCAGCGCGGTCGTTGGTTCGTCCGCGATCAGCAGGCGGGGGCGCAGGGCGATGGCCATCGCAATGACCACGCGCTGGCGTTGTCCGCCACTGAGTTCATGGGGGTATCGCGACAGGGGAAACCGGTCAATGGGCAGGCCAACCCGATCCAGCACTTCGCGGGCACGCTCTTCTGCGTGTTCCGGCGCCATTGCCTTATGGATAAGCATGGTCTCCATCACCTGCGCGCCGATGGTTTGCACCGGGTTCAGGGCGGTCATGGGTTCCTGAAACACCATCCCGATCTCGCGTCCGCGCAGGTCACACATTTGCGGCTCAGACAGGGTCAGCATGTCGGTTCCGTTAAAGGCGATCGCGCCGCTGGCGACCGTCCCTTTCGGCAGCAGACCCATTGTCGCGAAGGCTGTCATGGACTTGCCCGATCCGCTTTCGCCGGTGAGCGCCGTGATCTCACCTTCCGCAATCTCGAGCGAGACGCCCTTGAGGATCGACGTGCCGTGTATCGCAAGCGACAGGTTCTCGATGCACAAGAGGCTCATGCGCGTACCACCTTGAGGCGCGGGTCCAACGCATCGCGCAAGCCGTCGCCCAACAGGTTCAGCCCCAGCACCATCGCCACGATGGTCAGACCTGGGATCAGTGCCACATGCGGGGCCAGTGACACCATTGTTTGCGCATCGGCCAGCATCCGGCCCCAGCTAGGTATAGGCGGCTGTGCGCCGAGGCCGACATAGCTCAGGCCCGCTTCGGCCAGAATGCCAAGGCTGAACTGGATGGTGCCCTGAACGATCAACAGGTTCGCCACGTTTGGCAGGATATGTTCCACGCTGATCCGGGTACGGGTCTTTCCGGCCACCTGTGCGGCCATTATGAACTCGCGCTTCCAGAGGCTGAGAGCCGCGCCGCGCGTGATGCGGGCAAAGACCGGAATGTTGAAGATGCCGATGGCGATGATTGCGTTGGTGGCCGAGGGGCCAAAGACGGCCGTGATCAGGATGGCGATGACCAGAGACGGGAACGCGAAGATCAAGTCGTTCATCCGCATGATGACCTCATCCAGCATTCCACCGCGCCGTGCGGCGGCCGCAAGGCCCAAGGGGACGCCAAGGCCCATGCCAATGCCGACCGCGACCAAGGCAACGGCAATCGACGTGCGCGCGCCGACCATCAGCATCGACAAAATGTCCCGCCCGAAGTGATCGGTGCCCAAAAGGTTGTCCGCGCTGGGCGGTTTGAGGCGGTTCGCGATATTCATCGCCTCGACGCTGTCGGGGGTCCAGGCAAAGGACAGCATCGCCGCGATGACGAACACGCTGGTCAGCAGCCCGCCAAGGATCAGATTGCGGCTCATACCCGTGTCCTCAGGCGTGGATCGACGACTGCGTAGGCCAGATCGACGAGGAAATTCACCATGATGACTGCAAAAACCAATAGCATCACCACGGATTCCACAACGATCAGATCGCGCTGAGTGATGGCTTGAAAAATCAGACGGCCAAGACCGGGAAGAAAGAATACCTGCTCGATGATGATCGCTCCGGCCAGCAGAAAAGCGAATTGAAGGCCAATGATCGTCAGGACGGGTATCAGCGCGTTCCGCAGCCCATGCCGCCAAAGCGCTTGACGCGCCGACAGCCCCTTGGCGCGCGCGGTGCGCATGAAATCCTCGCCTAGGATATCTAGCAACGAAGACCGCATGACGCGAGTGAGAATGGCGGCTTGTGGCAATGCAAGAGCGATAGCAGGCAAGGTCAGCGCCTTCATACCAGCCCAGAAGCCGCCATCCCAACCGGGAAACCCACCTGCACTGAACCAGCGCAGCTGAATGGCGAAAATCAGAACCAACATCATCGCGAACCAGAAATTCGGTATCGCCACGCCGAGCTGAGTTGCGCCGGTCACGGCCAGATCACCCGGTTCGCCCCTGCGTGCGGCGGCAAAAATACCGGCGGGAAAGGCGATGAGTGTCGAGAGTGTCAGTGCATAAAGTGCCAAAGGCAGGGATACCCACATGCGGTCTGCAATCATCTGCGCCACAGGTGTGCGATATGTGTACGAGGTCCCGAAGTCTCCGGTCAGCATGCCGCCGACCCAGCTCAGATATCGGTCCAGTTTCGACTGATCGAGGCCAAGCTCTGTGCGCAATGCGGCCACGGTGTCTGGCTGTGCATTGATGCCCAGCATAAAGCTGGCTGGGTCACCCGGTGCCACCTCGACAACACCGAAAATCACCACCGACGCCACGATCAGGCTCATGGCAAGTGAGATCAGTCGTTTGACGATATAACCCAGCATTGCGGGCAGGTTAGGCGATGCATTCGAGCAAGGGAACGCAGAAAACGAACCCGTTCTAATGCGAGTTCGGAATCTTATTGCTCAGAGCGAATCCAGTTTCCGCGCCAGTTTGGCATCAAGTGCCGAGAGGCCGTCCACGTCATGCGTCGTAAGTGTGACCTCAACGCTATTGTAAACGTTGGACCACTCTGGGTGATGGTTCCATTTCTCTGCCCACATTGCGGCCCGGGTCATCCAGCCGAATGCTTCGACAAAGTCTTTGAACTTGAAAGTCTTCGAGATCGCATCTCGCTCTTCGTCCAGACTCCATCCACTCTTCAAGAGCGGATCGAGAACGGTTTTGCGCGCGGTGTCTGATAGTTGTTCGGTCATTGCTGCTCCTCTGCTGTGACTTTGCGGAACGGGCCATAGCTTGTGAGGATCTCGATATCCTCTCCCACCGCCTGCGTTTCGGCTTCTAGATAGCGCGCGATAGCATCCGAAAATCCGGGATCACCAACCCAGTGAAGGGAATGCGTGTACACCGGCAGATATCCTCGGGCCAGCTTGTGTTCACCCTGTGCGCCGGCCTCGACACGGGTTAGGCCGTGCGAAATCGCGTAGTCCATAGCCTGATAGTAACACAGTTCGAAATGCAGGCAGGGGTGATCCTCGATGCAGCCCCAATAGCGCCCGTAGAGCGTATCGCGGCCGATGACATTGAGCGCGCCAGCGATCCATTGACCGTCGCGCTCGGCAAGAACCAAAAGAATATCATCCCGCAACCGTTCCTGGGCTATGTCGAAGAATTTGCGTGTGAGGTAAGGCGTGCCCCATTTGCGCGCCCCTGTGTCCTGGTAGAATGTCCAGAACGCATCCCAATGCTCGGGCTCGATTTGATCGCCGGTAAAATGGTGGATGGTTCCACCAAAACCCTGCGCCCGAGCGCGCTCTTTCCGGATCGTCTTGCGCTTCCGCGAACTCAGTTCGGCGAGAAAGCCATCGAAATCAGAATAGTCCCGGTTTTCCCAATGATACTGCTGGGTGCGCCGCCGCAAGAGCCCGATCTGCTCGCCGGCGATTGCTTCGGCTTCAGTGCAGAAGGTGATGTGGAGCGACGACAATTTGTTCTCGGACGCCACTTGGACAGCGCCCTGTATCAAGGCGCTGATCCCCTCAGCCTCAAATCCCGGTTGCGTCAGAAAACGGCGACCTGTGGCGGGGGTAAATGGCACCGCAATCTGCAGCTTCGGGTAATACCGTCCGCCGGCTCTCTCCCAAGCGTGCGCCCAGTTGTGGTCGAAGATATATTCGCCCTGGCTGTGGCTCTTTGCATAGAGCGGTGCACACGCGATGATCCGGCCGTCCATCTCGGCGGTCATGTAGCGCGGGTCCCAGCCTGTTCCCGCGCCGACCGAACCGCTGTCCTCTAATGCCTTGAGGAACCGGTATGTCGTGAACGGGTCATATGCCCGCCCGCCATCGGCGACCTCGGGACAGGCGCAGGCGTCCCATTCCCCTGCCGCGATTTGCGACAGAGAACCGTACATCGAAATAGCGATTGTGGTCGCGTCTGCTGGGTCGGACATGTCCGTTCCTTGGTTACGCGGTTCTACGTGGGTCTTATCAGGCGCGGATCAAGCCGCGTAGCCTTCAAAGGTGACGTTGTCGGCAACTTTGCGGGCAACGTGCTCTTGCCGGGGGCTGCGAATGGTCCAGCACAAAATCGTCACGCCGCGCGCCTTGAGCTGTTCCACCCTTGGTGAGTCGAGGTTGGTGTGATCGTGGCTCAGGAAATCCGCTCCGACCCTTTCAAAGTCGGGGATAGCTGCAAGTTCTGCGCGCCTGTCGACAGGCACATGCGCTTCGTCGATCTTGCGCCAAGCCGAACTGACCAAACCACGCGGGGCATGCGGGGCAATTTCTGCGACCTGCGCCATTATGTGTGGGTTAAAGGACATGAGGGCAAAGGCACCTGCATATCCCTCAAGCAAACGCAACGCCGCGCGTTCCAGCGTGCCATCCGTTTTGCCCATTTGGCCATGTTGGTCTTTCAGCTCGATAAGCAAAGGCACCTGACCGCCGACCAACTCCAGCACGTGGGCAAGTGTCGGGATATGATCGCTGCTGTCCTTCAATCCGATAGCCTCCAAGGCGGACGCATCCCGTTCCCGCACCGGGCCCTTTTCTTTGGTCAGCCGGTCAAGAACGTCATCGTGAAAGACCATTGGCACGCCATCTCGCGACAACTGCAGGTCAAGCTCGATCGGATAACCTGCAGCAATCGCGGCAGCAAAAGCCGAGGGGCTGTTTTCGACAACGCCCTCGGCTTTGTTGTGGTAGCCGCGATGCGCAATCGGGCGCTTCAAAAACGCGGACGATAGCCGTGTCATAGCAGTTCGAAAATGCCTTCGACTTCGACAGCCACGCCAAAGGGCAGGGATGCCGCGGATACAGCCGAGCGGGCGTGACGGCCATTGTCCCCCAAGACGTTGACCATCAGGTCCGACGCACCGTTGACCACCTTGGGTTGGTCGCCGAAATCAGCCGTCGAGTTCACAAATCCCACCAGTTTGACCACGCGAATACGGCTAAGATCGCCGCCAGCAGCCTTCCGTGCCTGAGACAGCAAAGCAAGCGCACAGTATTTTGCGGCTTCTGCGCCCGCGTCCGCGTCCAGATCATCGCCCAGTTTGCCTTTGATCAGGCCGTCTGGACCTGTCGGCAGTTGGCCGGAAACGTACACCTGATTACCGGTCTGCACAAAAGGCACGTAATTCGCGGCTGGAGCCGGAGCATCCGGCAGGGTCAGGCCCAGTTCTGCAAGGCGGGCGTCGATAGCATTGGTCATGATGTCTCCCCTGTTTGGTTTGCCGGGACGCTATTGCGCGTCGCTGGAAATGGGAAGGGGAAAGCATGATTTGTCGTGCGTCTGGCGACCGCCTAGTTGCGTCCGAGAATATCGCGCAGCAACTGGTTCAGCGCGTTCTCAAGAGCGTTGCCGCCTTGATTGTTCTGCGGAGCGGGCTGCTGCGTTTGTGGCTGTGCCACTTGGCGCGGCGGAGACGGTTCAATCATCGGCAAGGGACGTACCGGCAGGCCTTCATGCACCCGCACCATTGCCTCGTGCCAGATCTCTGCGGGCAAACCACTGCCCGTCACACCAGCCAGTGGCGTGTTGTCGTCATAGCCCATCCAAACGCCTGCCACGTAATCCGCAGTGAAACCGATGAACCACGCGTCCCGTGCCTGCTGTGAGGTGCCTGTCTTGCCAGCGACCTGACGATCCGCCAATTTCGCGCGTCCCCCGGTCCCTTGAGTGACGACCTTTTCCATCATCCAGATCAGCTGTCGGGCGGCGCTTTCATTGATCACACGTTCACCGATACCCCCACCGGCCCCCATTACCGGAGCCTCTTCGCCCACAAGCCGCAGTTCCCTAAGGCCGTAAGGGGTCACCGACGAACCACCATTCAAAATCCCGGCATAGGCACCTGTCATCTCAAGCAGAGAGGCCTCGGACGCGCCAAGGGCGAGGGCAGGCGTGTCCGTCAACGAGCTTTGGATCCCAAAATCTTCAGAAACCTTGCGTACAAGATCGCGACCCACGGATTCAGAAATCTTGATCGCAGGGATGTTCAGGCTTTTGGCCAATGCATCGACCAAAGTGACAGACCCAAGATAGTCCCTTGAATAGTTCTCTGGGCACCATTGGCCGGATCCTGGGATGTTCATGCAAAACGGTTCGTCCTGCACTTGATCATAGGGGCTGTAGCCCAATTCCAGTGCGGTCGCATAAACAAACGGCTTGAACGCCGAGCCAGTCTGCCGCTTGGCTTGCGTCGCGCGGTTGAAGACACCTGACACATTTGTCTGTCGCCCTCCGACCATGCCACGCACCGCACCATCCGCTGACATCACGACAATTGCCGCCTGAGCTTTCGATCCTTCGCGAACCTTGGTGGCAAAAACCGTCTTGATCGCGTCTTCCGCCGCCTTCTGGATTCGTTGGTCCAGTGTGGTCGAGATGATCACGTCTTCGGTCGTGTCGCGGGTAAAGAAGTCCGGGCCCGACTGCATGACCCAATCGGCAAAATAACCACCTGTCTGTGCCTTCGCTTTTTCAGAGAGCGTAGCGGGATTGGCCTGCGCCGCACGCATCTCTTCGTCCGTCAGGTAGCCCTGCTCATTCATCAGGCGCAGCACCGTGGCGGCCCGTGCCTGCGAACGTTCAAGATTGGATGTCGGCGCCAGCGTGGAAGGAGCCGTCAGCAATCCGGCGATCATTGCGCCTTCCTGTGGGGTCAGAGCCGAGGCGGGTTTCGAGAAATACCGCTCTGCAGCGGCCGCCGCGCCATAGGCTCCTCCGCCCATGTAAGCGCGGTTCAGGTAGATCGAGAGGATCTCGTCCTTGGAGTACTTGATCTCCATCGCAAGCGCATAGATCGCTTCTTTGGCTTTCCGGTACAGCGAACCCCTCCGGCAATCCGCTATATACTCGGCCTCGCTCTTCCATTCGTTCGGGTCGTAAGTGACCCCAAGACACAAAAGCTTGGCGGTCTGCTGGGTGATGGTCGAACCACCGTGACCTGAGAGAGGCCCCCGCCCCTCAGACAGGTTGATGCGCACCGCCGAGGCAATGCCGCGTGGAGAAATCCCGAAGTGACGGTAGAAGCGCCGGTCTTCTGTTGCGATGACGGCATTCTTGAGGTGCGGTGAAACTGTGTCAGTGGTGACCACGCCACCAAACTGATCGCCGCGCCAGGCAAAGGCGACGCCATCCCGGTCCAAAAGCTGCACCGATCCGCGTGCGCGGCCATCAAGCGCCTGAGAGACACTTGGCAAAGTCGTATATTCGTAGGCCACAAATCCCGCGATGATGATCGCGGCAACGATGCCTGCGCGGACAAAGAGCCTCAGGAAAAAGCGGAACACCCAGCTGATGATCCCGCGAAAAAAACCGACAATGCCCCCACGCCTGGCCTTTGCGCGCGTCGGTTTGCGCTTCGTGGCAGCTGCCTTGCGCGGCTTGGAGGCTTTGCGCTGTGCCTTGGGATATCGCCGGTCAGCGACCAGTCGACTTTTTCCGCGTCGTGAATCGGTCATGGCGCTCGCCTGTGCTGCTGCTCGTTTTCTATCAATTTAGTGGTTTTCCTTGTCGATGTGGACTGGCCAAAAGCGGGTATTTCCGTTTTTTGATTGCCTAAAAATGATGCAATTGTCAAAAATTGTGCAAAATTTGTGCAATTTGTCCGCATGTCAGATCGTCAAGACCCCGTCAAACCTTTCATTCCGGCCCAGCGTCCTCCTTTTCTGCGCATGCAAACAGATCGACCTGCAAGGGAAAGGGACCAAGGTGAAGTTCATCATAGCGACAATCAAGCCATTTAAGCTTGAAGAGGTTCGCGAGGCGCTCACAGACATCGGCGTTCGCGGAATGATGGTAACCGAGATCAAAGGGTTCGGCTCTCAGTCGGGCCACACAGAGATTTACCGTGGTGCAGAATACGCGGTGAACTTCGTGCCGAAAATCAAACTCGAAATCGTGGTTGCTGCCGACATGGCCGATCAAGTGATCGAAACCATCACCAAGACAGCCCGCACCGGCAAGATTGGTGACGGCAAAATCTTCGTGCTCGATGCGCAGCAGGCGATCCGCGTGCGTACAGGCGAAACCAATGGGGATGCGCTCTGAACAGGCGCTGTGACAGAGATTAGGGGACACATACAGATGAAACTACTCAAGACACTCCTGCCCGCTGCCGCGCTTGCTGCGCTGCCGGTCATGGGCATGGCTCAAGAGGCCGCCGCGCCGACAATGGACGAGGTCGGCCCGTATATCTTCACCACGCTCCTGTTCCTCATGGCAGGCTTCCTCGTGTTCTTCATGGCAGCGGGTTTTGCCATGCTCGAAGCGGGCCTCGTGCGTTCCAAGAACGTGGCGATGCAGCTCACCAAGAACATCGCGCTCTTCTCGATTGCCGCCATCATGTACTGGCTCGTTGGCTTCAACACGATGTATCCGGGCGACTTCAACGGCTGGTTCGCCATCGGCGGTCCGACAGTACTCGACCCCGTGGGCGTCGCGGCTGCGGATGCGGCGCTTGATTACGCGTCGGTCGGCTCCGACTTCTTCTTCCAGCTGGTCTTCGTCGCCGCAACCGCGTCGATCGTGTCCGGTGCCGTGGCCGAGCGCATCAAGCTATGGCCGTTCCTGATCTTCGTGATCGTGCTGACCGGCATCATGTACCCGATCTCCGGTTCCTGGCAGTGGGGTGGCGGCTGGCTGTCCGAAATGGGCTTCTCCGACTTCGCTGGCTCTACCGTGGTGCACTCCGTGGGTGGCTGGGCTGCTCTGGCTGGTGTGATCGTGCTGGGTCCGCGTATCGGCAAGTACAAAGACGGCCGTGTGAACCCCTTCCCGGGCTCGAACCTGGCGCTGGCAACCCTCGGCACATTCATCCTGTGGCTCGGTTGGTTCGGCTTCAACGGCGGCTCGCAGCTCGCAATGGGCACCGTGGGTGATGTCTCCGACGTGTCGCGTATCTTTGCCAACACCAACATGGCTGCAGCAGCCGGTGCCGTCGCTGCTCTGATCCTGACGCAGGTCCTCTACAAGAAAGTCGACCTCACCATGGTGCTCAACGGCGCTCTGGCGGGCCTCGTGTCGATCACGGCTGAACCGCTCGCTCCGACGCTCTTCGGCTCGCTCTGGATCGGTGCCATCGGCGGTGTGATCGTGGTCTTCGCGATCCCGTTCCTCGACAAGCTCAAGATCGACGACGTTGTCGGCGCCATCCCGGTCCACCTCTTCGCTGGTATCTGGGGCACCATCGCCGTGATCTTCTACGGTGAAGCAAACCTGATGACCCAGTTGACCGGTATCGTGGCTTACGGCGTGTTCACCTTCGTCGCCTCGCTGATCCTCTGGTTCATCCTGAAAGCAACCGTGGGTATCCGCGTCAGCGAAGAAGAAGAGATCAATGGTCTCGACATGGCTGAGCTGGGCATGGAAGCCTACCCTGAATTCTCCAAAGGCTGATCTCCTCCTTCCAATCAGTCTTTAGTGACCAACTGCCCGGGCGTTCGCGCCCGGGTTTTTTGTTGGCTTAAGGGCGCTTTACCCGCTGCCGATCAGAACGCCTGCCGCAAAGACCAGCGCTCCGCCCAGAACAACCTGGAAAGCAGCGCGGAAGAACGGCGTATCCATGTACTTCTTCTGAATCCACGCAATCGCCCAAAGTTCGATAAACACCACCACGAAAGCCGTGATCGTTGCTGTCCAGAAATCCGGAATGAGGTAGGGCAAGGCGTGCCCCAACCCGCCGACGGTGGTCATGATGCCAGACGCAAAGCCCCGCTTGATCGGCGACCCGCGTCCTGAAAGCTGCCCGTCGTCAGACGCCGCTTCAGTGAACCCCATCGAAATCCCGGCACCGACGGACGCGGCCAGGCCGACCAGAAACGTTGTCCACGTGTCCTGCGTCGCAAAGGCGGTTGCAAAAATCGGGGCCAAGGTCGAAACCGACCCATCCATCAATCCGGCCAGCCCCGGTTGAACCCAGGTCAGCACAAACTGTCGGCGTGCGTTGTCTTCCTCACTGCTGCGGGTGCCCTCCGTCAGGTGTTCCTGCTCTAGCTTCTCCGCCGTGCTCTGGTGGCCTGCCTCCGCGGCCGCGAGATCGCCCAACAGCTTGCGCGTCGCAGCGTCACTGGTGCGCTGGGCCGCCGCCAGATAGAACCGCTCCGCATCCCGCTCCATCGCTTCGGCTTCCGCCCGGATGCGTTCAATTCCGAGGTTCTCGATCAACCACACTGGTCGTCGCGCATAATACCCCGCCACATGCTCGCGCCGGATCAGTGGGATAACATCTCCGAACCGATCGCGGTGCAAATCCACGAGCCGTTGGCGGTGCCTGTCCTCTTCGGCCGCCATCCCATCAAAGACAGCGGCCGTGGCCGGGAACTCTGCTCGCAGCCGTTCGGCATAAGATCGGTATATTCGCGCGTCATCTTCCTCAGATGAAATCGCAAGCGCGAGGATCTCTTGCTCGGACAGGTCTGAAAATCGTCGGCGGTTCAAAGAAAAACGCATGAAACACTCCTTCTGGGCAGGATGAATCGCGTGTGACTTCGCGGCGTCCATCTTGTTTTCCAAGACGGATGGCACACATCCCTACTTGCGAGACTAAACTGATCTGTTTAGCTTTTGAAGCCGACATAAGGGAAGAGAATGGCAACCGCGCAGGCGCAAATCCGAAAAGGCCGCAAGTTCGATCAGGTGGTCGAAGGCGCGCGGGAAATCTTTCTGCGCGACGGGTTCGAGGGCGCGAGCGTAGACGACATCGCACGCGCAGCCGGTGTGTCGAAAGCCACCCTCTACAGTTACTTTCCTGACAAGCGTCTTCTGTTCATGGAGGTTGCGACGAGCCAATGCGCCGAACAGGCGCGCATTTCGCTGGAAAAGATCGACAGCTCACGCCCGCCGCAAGAAGTCCTGACTTGCGTCGCCCAGCAATTCCTTGGGTTCATCTATTCAGAGATGGGCCAGCGCATTTTTCGCATTTGCGTGGCCGAAGCCGACAGGTTCCCGCAATTGGGACAGGAATTTTACCACTCCGGTCCCATGATCTTGCGCGCTGCAGTGGTGGAATATCTCAAGAAATCCGCAGCGCGTGGCGAGCTTGCAATCGAGGACTTCAACCTGGCTGCCGATCAGTTCGCCGAACTCTGCAAAGCGGATGTTTGGCCCAAACTGCTGTTCGGCATTATCAGTTCGGTCCCTGATGCAGAAAAGAACCGTATTATCGACGGCGCGGTGACAACCTTCCTCGCGCGTTACGGGTCGGAGCCGTCCGCATTCAGCACCGAATGATAGAGCGCCTCAAGCTTTTCAATACACGCATCCATTGATGCGGCCGCCGCGTCGGCGCCAACCCGTATCGCAATGTCCTTTTCGATCTGCACGATACCGCCGCTGATGAAGATCAGCGACCAAGGTGCGGCCACGCGAAGTTCGACAACCGTGCGGGTCAGTGCGCGAACGTGCTCGGCGCCCGATGCTGACAACCCGATGATCGGGTATCCACCGTCATGCACTATCTTGCACAACTCGGTTTCTGTGCGGCCGAGTTGCAAATCAATATGCCAACCTTTGTCACGGAGGATATCCGCTGCCATCGTAACGCCGATCACATGCTGTTCACCGGGAACAGTTGCAAACAAGGCCTCACGGCGGCCTTTGACGGGCACATTGGGCATCGCCATTCGAAGATCGCGCAACAGATGCAGAATCCGACCCGCGGCGATGGCCATGTCGCTGAAGTGGATTTTGTCTCGCTCCCACCATACTCCAAGCTGACCCGCTGCCGCTGCGATATACGAGATGCAGAGAGTCTGATGACTGGCACCTCGCTCTTTTGCATCATTCAGAAACTCATATGCCTGGGTTGCGCTCGGGCCAACCAGCGCAGCGCAAAACGCTTGCAGATCAACTTCAGTTGGCGCCGCAGCGGCATTGCGCGAGATGTGAGAAAGGCGGGAAATCACTTCATGCGCCATGACAAGCAGTGACGCATCAGAAAGCCGTTTGGTCTGAGCATGCATGTCGTCGTCGATTGCACGCACAAAGATTGGTGTGTCGATAGTCGTCATAGCTGGGTCTCCAGCGCTCTCGCGCAGTAACCCCTGTTCCCCCGGCGGACGATTGCACGCCGTCATCTTTCCCGCAATGATCAATCTCAAATCACAAGCGAAAGCTGGATTGATCAGTCCCGCCTGCGGACCATCAACTGGTTGTTCGGCCCGCGTTTCACCTCAAGCACCTTCAATTCGGTGACAAGGTCGCTCAGCTTGCGTTTTCCATAGGTGCGCGTGTCGAAATCAGGATTGGCCGAGACGATATGCTGGCCCAGCTGGCCAAGGCGATACCATTCGTCATCCTGATCAATCGCATCCATCGCCTTGAGGATCAGATTGCGTGCATCGTTGAGGTTGCCCTTCTTGCCGTGCTTTGCCTCTTTCGGATCGGTCTCAGGCGCATCTTCGAGGTTTTCCAGAAAGATGAACCTCTTGCACGCCCTCCGGAACGCGTCCGGAGTCTTCTGCATTCCCATCCCGTACACATCCAGGCCCTGTTCCCGAAGACGCTGCGCCAGCCGGGTAAAGTCGCTGTCCGAACTGACCAGCACAAACCCGTCAAACCGTCCGGTGTGCATCAGATCCATCGCGTCAATCACCAAGGCGATATCACTGGCATTCTTTCCCACCGTATTCGCCGGTTGGTGATGCGGGACCAGCCCGAACTCCGCCTGTACCTTGGACCACCCCGCCATCTGTTGACTGGAGAAGTCTCCATAGCAGCGCCGCACGCTGGCTTCACCCAAAGACGCGATCTCATCGAAAATCGCACGGGCATATTTCGGAGAGGTGTTATCGGCGTCGATCAGAACGGCCAGCAGGGAAGGGGTATCAGGCATAAGAGGAAAACTTTGCTCCGTCGTGTCTGGTTCCGGGGGGAGGACGTACATCGCGTAAGCGGACGGCCCGGTCAGGCCGCCAGCGCCATATTCGGCTGTTCCTCATTCGCCAAGCGCAATGCCTTCGCGACGCGGATCTGCGCCACCCTTCAGGGTGTCACCGAGGGAAATGGCGTGCAATCCGGAATTCAATCCGCGCACACCGACTTCGAATCCGAGATCGCTCAAGGCTGCTTCCAGATCTGCTGCAGGTGTGCCTTGCTCCAGGTCATAGGTGCCAAACCGGTTCACCAGATGCGGCATTGCCACGGCCTGCTGAACATCCATCCCCCAATCGACATGCGCGATAACTGCCTGCGCGACATAGCCAATGATGCGGCTGCCCCCCGGTGACCCGATCACCAGCGACGGCGCGCCATCGGTCATCACGATGGTCGGGGCCATTGACGAGCGTGGGCGCTTGCCCGGCTCCAACCGGTTTGCAATCGGGCGCCCGTCCGCATGGGTGCGAAACGAAAAATCGGTCAGCTCATTGTTCAGCAGGAACCCCCTTACAAACAGGCGGGAGCCAAAGCCGTTTTCGATCGTCGTGGTCATCGACAGCGCGTTGCCGTAGCTGTCCACGATCGAGATGTGGGACGTCGACGGCAGCTCAAGGCTCTCATCCGGCGCAAGCTGCATCGCGTGATCCCATTCGGGCATGCCCGGTGCGACCTCGGGCAGCGCATCATCTCCGCTCAGCAATTGACCGCGTTCCTGCAGATACGCGGGTGCCACCAACCCCTGCGTCGGCATCGGAACATAGTCGCTGTCGGCCATGTAAAGCCCGCGATCTGCAAAGGCGAGCCGCGACGCATCACCAATCAGCCGCCAGGCCTCTGCACTCTCCGGCCCAAGGGCTGCAAGGTCATAGCCATCCAGCATGCCAAGGATTTGCCCAACGGTCAGAGCGCCGGACGAAGGCGGACCCATTCCGCAGACCTCGTGCGCGCGGTAAGGCACACAAACCGGGGCGCGTTCCTTGACCTTGTAAAGGGCAAGATCGGCGCGCGACAACACACCGGGATTGCCCGCAGCGGTCCGCACGGTTGCGACAATGTCCGACGCGATAGGCCCGGTGTAGAAGGCCTCTGCGCCCTCAGCCGCGATCAGACGCAGCGTGTTGGCATACGCGTCGTTGACCAGTGTATCCCCGGCCGAAATCGGCGTTCCACCCGGCAGGAAATAGTCCTGCGTCGCTTTGAACCTCCCCAATCGTTCTGCGCCCCCGGCAACCATTTCGGCAAGACGCGGAGAAACTGTGAACCCGCCCTCGGCCAGGGAAATCGCTTCCGAGAACAGTCCCGCCCAGTCGGAGCGCCCCCATTTCTCATGTGCAGCCTGCATCAGCGCGGGCGTGCCTGGGGTGCCAACAGACCGCCCACCAACAACCGCATCGAAAAAGCCCATTGTCTCACCGTCGGGCGTCTGAAACAGCGTCGGCGTCGCCTCCGTAGGCGCTGTTTCCCGCCCATCCAACGTTGTGACCTCGCCTGAGTTGGCGTCGTACCAGACCAGAAACGCCCCGCCGCCAAGGCCCGAGCTTTGCGGCTCGACCAAGCCCAGCACGGCCTGCACTGCGACCATTGCATCTGCAGCCGTTCCGCCCTCCC
>QCWH01000001.1:58806-62481 GCA_003149565.1 Marivita sp. XM-24bin2
CGGTTGCGGTTTCCGGGGCGACGGCGTCGGTGGTCTGCTGAGCCAACATCGCTGTGCCCGAGACCCCCAAACCGAGCGCCACAGCCAAAACTCCAGTGAACTGACATCGCATGATCTGAACTCCCTTTAATGAAATACTCAGCCATCACGCGAGAAAGCCCCGCGCGTGCAAATAGTCTTGAAAACGTCAGGTCCGGGCGCGCAATGCGCCCGGTGGAAAACGTCAGTAGATCACAACAGAGCGGATGCTCTCACCCGCATGCATCAGGTCAAAGCCCTTGTTGATGTCATCCAGTGGCATGGTGTGGGTGATCATCGGGTCGATCTCGATTTTCCCGTCCATGTACCAGTCAACGATCTTCGGCACATCCGTACGGCCCCGTGCGCCGCCAAAGGCTGTGCCTTTCCATGTGCGCCCGGTGACAAGCTGGAACGGACGCGTCGCGATCTCGGCGCCTGCGGGGGCCACACCGATGATGATGCTTTCGCCCCAGCCTTTGTGCGCACATTCCAGCGCATCGCGCATGACTTGCACGTTGCCCGTCGCATCAAAGGTATAATCCGCCCCCCCCTTGGTGAGGTTCACCAGATACGGCACCAGATCGCCTTCGACTTCTTTCGGATTGACGAAATGCGTCATTCCGAACTTTTCAGCCATCGCCACCTTGTCGGGGTTCAGGTCCACGCCGACGATCTGGTCCGCGCCGGCAAGCCGCAGCCCCTGAATGACGTTCAGGCCAATACCACCCAGACCGAACACAACCGCGCGGCTGCCGATCTCGACCTTCGCCGTGTTGATCACGGCACCAATCCCTGTGGTCACACCACATCCGATGTAACACACCTTGTCGAAGGGCGCGTCCTCGCGGATCTTCGCCAGTGCGATTTCCGGCAGGACCGTGTGGTTCGAAAAGGTCGAGCAGCCCATGTAATGCAGGATCGGGTCACCATCCAAAGTGCTGAAGCGCGACGTGCCATCTGGCATCACGCCTTTGCCCTGAGTTTCCCGGATCGACTGACAAAGGTTGGTCTTGGGATGCAAGCAATATTCGCACTCCCGGCATTCCGGTGTGTAAAGCGGGATCACGTGATCACCTGGCTTCAGGCTCGTGACACCTTCGCCCACTTCCACCACAACGCCTGCGCCTTCGTGGCCCAGAATCGCCGGGAACATGCCCTCGGGATCGGCGCCTGACAGGGTAAACTCGTCAGTATGGCAAATTCCCGTGGCTTTGATTTCGACCAGAACCTCCCCGGCACGCGGGCCGTCTAGGTTCACGTCCATGATTTCCAGTGGTTTGCCGGCTTGGACGGCAACGGCGGCACGTGTGCGCATGGTGACTCTCCCTCGTTGGTTTTCGGGAACCTTGCGGGAAAGCGCTGATTTTGCAAGCATTGGCTTGGATATTCGAAAGGTTTCTCAATGCGGATTTTTTACATTCTCGGTGTGTGTCTGGGGCTTGCGGCCTGTCAGGAAGCAGTGGTTGCGCCAAAGCCGGTTGAGTCCTGCGGGGCCGAAGACATGTCACATCTGATGGGGCTGCAGCGCGCCCAATTGGAAAACATCGCGTTTTCTCAGCCGCATCGCATTCTGGGGCCAAACGATGCGATGACCAAGGATTACCGGCTTGATCGCGTGAACTTCTTTCTTGACGACAGCGGCACTGTTGTGCGGATCGACTGCGGCTGATCCCACCGCAGTAAATCTGACGGCTGGTATCCAGCTCTGATCTCGACTCGCCGGGCGGCGAGGGTGTATGGAACAAAAAGAGAACAAATGCTGCCGCGAGTCTCATGCCCAACCGTCGTATCCTGTCCATCTGGTTTCCCCGGCTGGCCGCCGAACGCCATATCCGGCGTGATCCCAATCTTGGCGAAGTGCCCTTTGCTGTGGTGCGCGACGTCGGGCAGGCACAGGTGCTGGCTTCCCTCTCTCCGCTCGCGCAGGCGGCCGGACTTTATAAAGACCAGCCGCTCCGCGATGCCCATGCCATGTGTGCCGATCTGCTCACGCGGCTGTCGAACCCCCATGCCGAGGCAGCATTTCTGGGAGTGCTGCACCGCTGGGCGGGTAAATTTTCCCCCTGGGTTGCCCGCGAAAAGCCGGACGCGTTGGTTGTCGACCTGACGGGATGCGCGCATCTCTTCGGTGGGGAGGAGCAGTTGGCGCAACAGGTCGAACAGGATTGCACCGATCTGGGCCTTTCCGTCCAGTTGGGCATTGCCGACACGCTGGGCGGGGCCTGGGCGCTGGCGCGGTTCGGCGGCGGGCAGGGTGGGGATCACCACCGCAATGGCGATGCGATCGACCAAGAGGCCCGCGCCACCCGGTCCCGCGCGGGCAAGCGGCGGCACTGGGAACGCGGCGGCACAGCGCCTGTGATGACGGTCGCTCAGGGGCAGGATTGCGCCCGGATCGCCGCCCCGGGCAGAACCTACGAAGCGCTTGCGCCGTTGCCGATTGCGGCGCTGCGTCTGGAAGACCACACGATGACGCAACTCTCGCGTCTTGGCCTGCGTCGGGTGAAAGAGCTGGTCGAGCAACCCCGCGCCGGTCTCGCCCGCCGCTTTGGGCGTGGACTGGTGGCGCGGCTCGATCAGGCGCTGGGCGCGCTGCCCGAGCCGGTCAGTCCCGCTCCACCGCCCGACCGCTTTGCCACCCGGATGAGCCTGCCTGATCCCATCGGCCTGGAAGAAGACGTGATGGCGGCCATCGACCGGATGCTTCCACGGCTCTGCACTTCGCTGCGAAACAAGGGGCGCGGGGCCCGCACGCTGCGGTTCGAGGCCTATCGCGCCGATGGTACGATGCAGTGGATGAATGTCACGGTGGCCAAGCCTTCGGATGATCCGGACTACATCCGCCCGCTTTTGCGGCTCAAGGTTGAGGATCTGGATGCAGGCTATGGCATCGACATGCTGCGGCTCGAAGCGGTGCTGCACGAACCCATCCATCTGCGCACAGCATCAGGCCATATTGAGGCGGCAGAAGCAGGCAAGGCGCGCATGGCGGGGCCGAAGCCGGGATCGCTCGACAGGCTGATCGGGCGTTTGGGCACACGGTTGGGGGTCGAGGCAATCACCCGCGTGCAACCGGCGGACAGCCACATCCCGGAAAAGACGTGGGTCAGGGTTGCCGCCGCATGGTCCGATCCGGTGAGCGACTGGCCGCAGCGCAACAAGCCACGCCCGCTGCGGATGTGGACGCCAGAGCCGGTGATGATCCCGGATGTGCCGCGCCTGCCCGAGGTGTTTCGCTGGCGTGGGCGCGATCATCATGTGCACAGCGCCCGCGGCCCCGAGCGCATTGCACCGGAATGGTGGTTGGATGATCCCGCATGGCGCAGCGGTCAGCGCGACTATTGGGATGTCATCACCACCGACGGGTACCGGTTGTGGTTCTTCTATGCGCATGGCGGCACGAAATCTTCGGGCTGGTTCTGTCAGGGCGCGTTTGCCTGAAGCATCGCGCACTCGCCGGGATCATCCTGATAGACGCTGCCGGGCTGCCTCGCGGTTCCCGGTTGCGGGTACGAGCTCGGACACCTTGCCAAGACCGAACGCCGGCATGCCAGAATAGATCGCTTCATAGGCTCCGGCTTTGACCAGATAGGTCTCGTGCCAGATGCCCACATCTCCGCGGCTGGTCTTGAAGCGACGGTTGAATTCGACCCA
>QCWH01000001.1:62966-69592 GCA_003149565.1 Marivita sp. XM-24bin2
GAACGCGCATATGTTTCAAGCGCCTCAAAGCTGCGCCAGTATTGAACGTTCGCGAACATGCTCAGCATTTGATAGCCCAGAAAACCGGTCTCATCGGCTGGCAGGTCCGAGAGCTCTTTGAGCATCTTTGGCATCGTTTTGGAAAACCAGTAGAGATCGCGAAAGCGCCACCAGTTGTTAATCCGGGCACCGATCAGGAACACCACAAAGTCGCCCTCAATCTGTGCCGCCAGCCGTTCCGCTCTGATCTTGGTCATTCGGCTTCTCCCCATGCCTGCAGCAGCCCTGCGCGAGGCGGCCGATATGCGCCACAGACTACGCATCACCACGATAGGTGTCACGAAAACATTCCCGAGCGTCTGCAGGTGGGCTGAGAGCAACTCCAATGCTGCGAAAAATCAGACGGTATAAAAAAGGTTAAAGGGTCCGGAGCGGACCCATTGTTTCGCGCGCGAAACATTGGGTCCAAAACGGACCTATTTCCCACAATCCGCCATGGATACGACTAAACCGCTTGATTTACCCCGTGGCCTGCCCACATCATGAGACATGAACAGTATCACGCCGTTCCCAAAGCCCCATTCCGCGCCCGAGCAGGTGGCCTTTCACCGGACCGAGCTGAACGTGATATTGTCGCTCTACGGTCGCATGGTGGCGGCTGGCGAATGGCGCGATTACGGGATTTCCACACTCAAGGACATGGCCGTGTTTTCGGTCTTTCGACGCACCGCCGAAAACCCGCTCTACCGCATCGAAAAGCATCCCAAGCTGCGAAACCGACAGGGGCAATATGCGGTGATCGGCATGGATGGTCAGGTGCTCAAGCGGGGGCATGACCTGCGCACGGTGCTGCGGGTGCTTGAACGCAAATTGATCCGCGCGGTCGAATAACCCCTCTCCACAATCCGTTTCAGACGCGCTAATCGGCTCGCATGACAACCTTGCCAGAAATATATGCTGCGCGTGTGGCCGATGGCTCGCTGACCCGCGATCCGGCACAGGAAGAGGCGTTGCCTGAGTTTGAGCGCATCCGGGCGGCCCTGGCCGAACCGGTCAAGAAAGGCCTGTTTCGCAAAGCCCCAGAACCGCCCAAGGGCCTTTACCTTTGGGGCGGTGTCGGGCGCGGCAAGTCGATGCTTATGGACCTCTTTGTCGACAGCCTGACCGTCCCGGCGCGTCGGGTGCATTTCCACGCCTTTATGCAGGAGATTCATGCGGCCATTCACAAGGCCCGTCAGGACGGGGTCGAAGACGCGATCAAGCCGGTGGCGAAATCGGTGTCCGACTCTGTCCGCCTGCTGGCCTTCGACGAGATGCAGATCACCGATATCACCGATGCGATGATCGTGGGGCGTCTGTTTGAAAAGCTGTTCGCTGCGGGCGTGGTGGTGGTGACCACGTCGAACCGGGTGCCGGATGATCTCTATAAGGACGGTCTCAACCGTCAGATCTTCCTGCCGTTCATCGATATGCTCAAGGCGCGCATGGTCGTGCATGAACTGGCTTCGGCCACAGATTACAGGCAGGATCGGCTTGCCGGGGCGCAGGTTTATTTCACACCGAACGATGCCGCTGCGAAACAGGAGATCGATCGCATCTGGCAGGAACTGACTGGCGGTGAGCAGCATAGCCTGACGCTGCATGTTCAGGGTCGCGAGATTGAACTGCCGCGCTTTCACAACAGTGTTGCGCGGGCGAAATTCTATGATCTTTGTGGGCGCATGCTGGGACCGGCTGATTACCTTGCATTGGCCGATGCGGTGCGGGTGCTGATCATCGAGGACATCCCGCGTCTGAGCCGGAGCAACTTCAACGAAGCCAAGCGGTTCGTGACGCTGATCGACGCGCTGTACGAAGCGAAGGTGCGGCTGATCGCTTCGGCGGCTGCGGAACCGGAGATGCTTTATGTCGAAGGGACCGGAACCTTTGAATTCGAACGCACCGCCAGCCGTCTGCGGGAAATGCAGGCCGAAGGCTGGGGCGAGGCGTAGACAAAAAAAGAGGTCCCGAAGGACCTCTTAGGCTGCTCGATATTTCTCGCCTGTGTTCAGGTCCTTGCTATACCTTACGTTGATGGTGGCGCGAGGGAGCGCCCGAGGTCCCGTAGAGGTCTTGGTGGTCGTCCTGTATGGTGCTTCCAATGTTTGGGCTGCTGGAACCAGCAAAACCTGCACGCGTCAGAGCCATTGAAAACACCGAAACATCCCCCGTTCCGTGTCTGCTTTCGAGCAATTCACGAAGTCTGACAGCTTTGTGCCATAGTGATTCGCACCGGTCAACATTTAGGTGAGTTGCCGATGAATTTTCCACTGATGGCCGAAGAAACTATATGTTGTGGGTTATGGCGTCGGCAGTTTTAAAACCATTCCGGGCGTCAGGCTGTCCGGACTCGTCAGAATGTTGGTGTTTTGTTGGAAGAGTTCCGAAGACATGGACGTGTCACCGTATACCTCTCTTGAGATACTGAGCAAGGTATCTCCGGGGCGCACGAAATACGACCCGGCATTTGGGGTACGGCGTGTGCTGGTGCTGACCGGTTCGATCTCGGTCACTTCCGGCGCCACCGTCCCAGTGCCGGTGGCGTTTGCGATGCTGCGCTGAACGACACTGTGCAGCAAGCTTCCGGGTTGACCGGGGGCCGGTGCTTCGCCGGTTGTGACCGATTTCAGGTTCGAGATGGCGCTGAAGGTCATGTCGCGCATATTTGTCGGTTGCGCGCCAGATTGCGGTGTGGTCGCTGCACGGATCGTCGGTTCGGCTGACAGTTGTGGCTGCGTCGTATCAACCGCGACCCGGGTACCACCTGTTGTCGCGTCCGAAATTGGATCAGCTTTGCGCGTGACTGCTGTGGTTGCGTCTGGCGGGGAAATGGTCTGGCTGTGGCGGGGCGAGCCGGGTTGAAAGACAATCAACACGATGGTCAGCGCGAGGAACGCGACCGCCATCAGGGCCATGCGGACATAGCCCGTGGTCTTGGAATTCCCTGTCATTGGCCCACCGCAATGTTCAATCCAAGCGCGCTCCAGGTGGAGGCTCCGGCGCGGTAGTACTTGATCTTGCCAGGAGGGTAGCCCGCCGCGAGAAGATGCTGGATTGCGTCACGCGCGGATACGTCGTCTGGGCCGCTGCCAAAAATGGCGAGGCTGAACGCAGCGGCGAAATTTGGCGAGGTCTCGGGATTGCTGACACCCAGCGCTGACAAAAGGTCTGCCCGATATGGATTTTCCGGCTGAAAGGTCGCCACGGGGACGTTGACCGCGCCGGGAACGGAGCCTGACGAGAACGTCGCGGGCATCCGCACGTCGATCAGCAGTCCGGTTCCATTGCTGACGGCATTCTGCAGAAACGCGATGACTTCAAGTTCGCCCAGTGTTTCGACGCCTGCCGCAGGTGTCATGGGTTGAATGCATGAGGAGGGACAGGTTGGGCCGCTGCGCGTGATCAGCATCTCGACGCCATTCATCGAGAATTTGAATGCATTGGCGTTTTCTGTGATCGCGGCAGATTGCGCACTCACAGAGCCGCCCGCAGCGATCGCGGCGGCAATTACACTGCGCCGTACTGATACCATTGATCCACCTATTTGTCTCGCATCTGCGGACACTGCTCTTTTGACCGATTTATAGGCGTTTCTTCGCTAATCGGTCAATATAAAGTGACCCATGCGCAATTTGGGTCAACCTATTGTGCGCAGTACATGTCCGGCAAGGTAGAGCGAGCCGCAGATCAGGATCCGGGCCTGAGGTGTTGTCCGGGCGATCTGTTGCAGAGCAATTTCCACAGTCTCGGCCTCATCCGTTTTCAAGCCCACGTCACGGGCGGCCTGAGCGGTGTCTTCGGCGCTGAGCGTGTTGGTTTCACCGGGGATGGAAATTGCGGTCAGATGATCGGCGACGTCCGCAAGTGGGCGCAGGTAGCCGCGCACGTCCTTTGTGTTGAGCATGCCGCAGATCAGGTAAGTGGGGCGCTTGGGCAAGCCACGCAGGTGCAGCGCGAGCGCTTCGCCCGCTGCCGGGTTGTGCCCGCCGTCGAGCCAGAGATCGGTCTGTGGCGCAAGATCGTTGAGCTTGGTGCCCTTGAGGTGCTGCATACGGGCGGGCCAGTGGGCGTTTTGCACAGCCCCGTCGAAGGAGGCCTCGGGCATGTTCAGGTGCCGGAGCGCGGCGAGCGCTGTGCCTGCGTTCTGGATTTGGTGCTGACCGGGCAGGTTGGGCAGGTCGAGGTCCACCAGGCCGGTTTCGTCCTGATAGACCAATCGCCCGCGTTCCTCGGCCACGTGCCAATGTTGACCATAGGCGAGGAGCGGTGCGCCGAGACGGGCGGCCTGGGCTTCGATCACCTCCATCGCCTCGTCGGCTTGCGGGCCGACAACACAGGGCACGCCGCGCTTGATGATCCCGGCCTTTTCGCCTGCGATCTTGGCCAGTGTATCACCCAGGAAACCTTCGTGATCCATCGAAACGGGTGTGATGATCGTCAGGGCAGGGCTATCGACTACATTGGTGGCGTCGAGCCGTCCGCCGAGGCCGACCTCAAGCAAGGTGTAATCCGCCTTGGTGTGGGCAAAGGCCAGCAGCGCGGCGCAGGTGGTGATTTCAAAGTAGGTGATGTTGGCGCCGTCATTGGCGCGGTAGCATTCGTCCAGTATCTCGGTCAGGTGGGCTTCGGTGATCAGGTCACCGGCAAGGCGGATGCGTTCGTGAAAGCGCGCGAGATGCGGAGAGGTATAGGCGTGTACGCTTTTGCCTGCCGCCTCAAGACCGGCGCGGATCATCGCCTGCGTCGAGCCTTTGCCGTTGGTTCCGGCGATGTGGATCACCGGGGGCAGTTTGCGTTCGGGATTGTCGAGCGCATTCAGCAGCGTCCAGACGCGGTCCAGGGTGAGGTCGATCACCTTGGGATGAAGCGACATCATCCGGTCAAGGATGACGTCCGACCCGATTTGTGTGTTCATGATGTCTGGTCAGAAGGGGCCGGTTCTACCGGCGTGGTGTCCATGGGGCCGGGCGCGGGCAGGTCGCCTGCTACGGGCGGTGGCATGTGCATCAACATGCGGATGATCTGCACCAGTTCCTCGCGCATCTTGCGGCGGTCGGTGACGCGGTCGAGCATCCCGTGTTCCAGCAGATATTCCGCGCGTTGGAAGCCCTCGGGCAGTTTCTCGCGGATCGTCTGTTCGATCACGCGAGGCCCGGCAAAGCAGATCAGCGCGCCGGGTTCCGCGATCTGGATGTCGCCCAGCATCGCGTAGGATGCGGTCACACCGCCTGTCGTGGGATGGGTGAGGACGACGATATAGGGCAGGTTCGCCTCTTTCAGCATCTGCACGGCAACGGTGGTGCGGGGCATCTGCATGAGGCTCAGGATGCCTTCCTGCATGCGCGCGCCCCCGGCAGCGGAAAACAGCACAAGCGGGCGGCGGAGTTCGACAGCTTTTTCGGCGGCGGCAATGATGGCGTTGCCGACATACATGCCCATGGAGCCTGCCATGAAGCTGAAGTCCTGCGCAGCCGCCACGATGGGCGTGCGGCCGATTTCCCCGGTGACGACAAGCATTGCCTCTTTTTCGCCGGTGGCTTTCTGTGCGCCCTTCAAGCGGTCAGGGTATTTCTTCTGATCGCGGAACTGCAGCGGATCGGGCAGTGGCTCGGGAACTTCAACCTCGGTGAAAATGCCGCCATCGAACAGGCCCTGGAACCGTTCGCGCGGGGTGATGTTCATGTGGTGGCCGCAATTGGAACAGACATTGAGGTTGTCTGACATTTCGCGGTGAAACAGCATGGTGCCGCACTCGTCGCACTTGACCCAGAGGTTCTCGGGGATCTCGCGGCGCGAAAAGATCGAGTTGATCCGGGGTCGGACGTAATTGGTGATCCAGTTCATGCAGTGCGGCTCCCGTCACCCTGTCTTAGCTGGACGTGATCTAAGACCCCTGCTGGAGAAATGCAATCAGCCCTGCGGTGTGAGGTTCGATCGCGCGGGCCCGCGTTTGACGCCAAGCTGGCGTTCACGCCAGATGATCAGAACCCCTGCACCGATGATGATAACCGAGCCTATGAGCGTGTAGAGCGTCGGGATTTCGTCGAAGATGGTGTAGCCGATCACCAGCGCAAAGAGGATCGATGCGTAGTCGAACGGGGCGAGGAACGCGGCTTCGGCGTGGCGGTATGAGGAGGTCAGAAGGATTTGTGCAACCCCGCCAATCATGCCGGCGCCGATGAGTTGGCTGGCTGTTATGGCGTCGGGGACGACCCAGCCAAAGGGTATGGTGAAGAGCGACAGGCAAGATGCTGTAACAGCAAAGTAGAACACTACAGACGACGTGGTTTCGTGTTGCACCAGCTTGCGGATGTGGACATGTGCAAGCGCGCGCAGGGCGGCCGACGCAAGAACCAACGCCACACCCCAGCGCGCGGCGGTGCCCATGTCTTCGTTGCCAAGCTGCGGCAGCATAACGATCACCACGCCGACAAGGCCGATGACAACGGCGGACATCCGCACCAGACGAATCTTTTCTCCCAGCAAGAGGGCGGCGAAGATCACGGTCAGGATCGGGGCCGCGTATCCCAGCACGGTGACCTCGGGAAGCGGCAGTAGCCCAAGGGCGGCAAAACCGCATGACATGG
>QCWH01000001.1:70284-145278 GCA_003149565.1 Marivita sp. XM-24bin2
GCCAGAAATGGCCCGCAGGGTTGCGCGTGCGCAGCCCGGTGGCCAGTTCGCGCCGGAAAACGAGCCAAGCAAGAATGACGGGGATTGCAAAGAAGGATCGGAAAAACACCGCCTCGCCCGGCGGCACGACGTCGGAGCTTGCTTTGATCAGTGCCGCCATGATGACGAATAGCAAGACAGCGCTGAGTTTCAGCACCATGCCGCGAAGCGGGGACATAGGTTCTCCGTGTCAGGGTTACAGCGCCAACCTGCCTGTGTCTCTTGAGAACGTCAATCAGGCCCGAGAATTTCGGCGGATCAGGTGAAGAGCACTTCGTAGAGCAGTTTGACCGAGACGACGGCCAGAGCGATTTCGATCAGTATGAAGAACACCCGCTCCGGCAACGCGCGCGAGACTGCAGCGCCGCTCCATGCGCCTGCGAGGGCAAACGGGGCCAGCCATATGGCTTGGCTGGCACTGTCCCAGGTAATCTGCCCTGCGAGGATAAACGGCGGCACCTTGAGCAGGTTCACAACGGTGAAGAAGATGGTTGAGGTGCCCAGATAGACCATCTTGTCGAGCCTTTGCGGCAGAACATAGGCCTGAAAGGGTGGCCCACCGGCATGAGAGATATAGCTGGTCAGCCCGGCGAGGGTGCCCCAGAAGATACCTCGTGGCACATCAGCGGTTTGTGCTGGCAGCGCCGTTTTTGCCAGACGTTTGCGCAAGGTGGAAGCGAGGTAGAAAAAGCCGATCAGCGAGACCAGCAGCTTGCCCGCGTCGCCCGGCACGTAGGAAATGGCTGCAAAGCCGATCAGGATTCCGACAATGGCTCCCGGAAGAAGGATTTTCAGATTGCGCCGAGAAAAGGCTTTGCGGAAGAGATAGACCGCGTACATATCGGCAATGATGTAGATGGGCAGTAACAATCCCGCTGCACGCGCTGGATCCATGAACAATGACATCAGCGGCACCGACAGGAGCGCGATCATGGGCACGCCTCCCTTGGACAGGCCCATCAAAAAGGCGGCCAGCGCTGCGATGATCCAGTAGTCCACGCTTTGCCTCTCACTTGCGTCGGGTGTCTGGTTTCATGGAATGCGCGGGATGCCAAGCCCGGGTCGGTTTCGTCGCGGCTTGATGATCTTGCCTGCGACCCGCTAAGGGTGCCGCAAGCGGGTTTGAAAAGCAGCCAAGACAATGTTGAACGCAGCCATTCTGACCGTGGTGATCGCAACAGGCGCGCTGTTGTTGCATCCCCGACTGGCCAACGCGACCGTGTGGCGCGCAACGGTCACGCCACTGGCGTCGATCATCGGCAGTGGTTTTCTGGTGATCGGTCCCATTCTGGACTTCAATTTTGGGCTATTTGCGCCTTTGATCATGTTGGCTTTGACAGCGATGGCCTACGCCTTTGGCGCGGCGATCCGGTACAACATTCAGACGATTGATGCGCAGCCGGAACGGACGGTTTGGGTCGAGCGTTTGGAGGTGCTGGCATCACTTGTCCTTGCCTTCGCCTACGTGATCTCGGTTGCCTATTACCTGAACTTGTTTGGAGCGTTCGGGATCAGCCTGACCGCGTTGGATGCGGCTGCAGATGCCCGACTGCTGACGACATTCATGTTCTTTGTGATCCTGATTTTCGGATGGACCAAAGGTTTTAGCGCACTTGAGAGGTTGGAGCAGATATCGGTGGGTTTGAAGCTCACGATTATCGCCGGTTTGCTGTTCGGCCTCGTCGTGCATTTTGTGAACACTGTGCGTGCCGAAGAGATGCCTATGAATCCTGCGCAGGTGTCTGGTTGGTCTGCGCTGACGCTTGTCTTCGGTTTGATCGTGACAGTGCAGGGCTTTGAGACGTCGCGCTATCTTGGCGAAACCTATGATGCGCGGACGCGGGTCCGTTCGATGAAGCTTGCGCAGGTCGTCTCTACAGCGATTTACGTGATCTATATCGCGTTGCTGTCGTACGCGTTTGTGCCCGGTACGATGGACCTGGATGAAACGGCGATCATTGACATGATGGAGATCGTCGCGCCGATCTTGCCGGTGCTTTTGGTGGCCGCTGCGCTGAGTGCGCAGTTCAGTGCAGCCGTTGCGGATACCAGCGGATCCGGCGGATTGATTTCAGAGATCAGCGGGCATCGCATCCCAAGCAAACTGGCTTACACGTTTCTTGTCGGGATCGGTGTGGTCCTGACCTGGAGCCTCAATATTTTCGAGATCATTTCCTACGCGTCCCGCGCCTTTGCGGTCTATTACGCCTTGCAAGCGAGCATCGCTGCACTGTCGGCGTATTCCGCAAGACGCTGGCTGTCCTTGGTCGGATTTGTAAGCCTTGCGACATTGGGCGTCGCCATCGCTGTCTTCGGGCAACCTGTCGAAGTGTAAGCCGCTGTGCCTGTGTCAGGCAGTTTCGCGGCAGTGTCTTCGGAACGAGCGTTTGAGCATATCCAGTTCAGCGCGCAGGAGAGACATTTCTGCGCGAATGTCTTCGCCAGCGGCATCGCCCGCGATGATGGAAAAACTTCCAAGCGCCTGTCCCAGTTCGGATTCCGAAATCATGAAGGTGTGCACACCATCTGCGAGCAAATTCGTCGGAACCGGCACCTTGAGCAGCCACGAACCGGGATCGGGCAGAGGATCAAGCGTCACGCCCGAAATGGTCTTGTCGTGTACGCGGACCTCGATATGCGGGGTTGGGCTTTCGTCAGTGTCACCCGCAATCACACCTTCCCACACGCCTTCGAAGAAGCGGGATTTTGATAGGGAATATGCGGTCATACTCGGTTCCTCACATCTCGGCGCGGGGGCGACGGCTGAAAAACAGGTCGCGTAGAATGACCTGACTCATATCGGGATTTTCAAAGATCAGGTCGACCCAGACCTTTTCGATCCTTTTTTCATTGAGCTTGGTGTAGGCAAGATCGAATTCGACTGCCAATTCACGGTCGTTGACGGGCAGTTCCCTGACGATCTGTTCGGTGTTGGGGCCGTGCTGAATGTTAAGACGGGCAAAGATTTCCAGTGGCCGTTCCAATTCGACAATAAAGTCGCACCTCACCAAATGGCGACGTTTCAGATCGACCGTCGCTTCGGCAGGCAGGTCGATCACGAGGGACAGGTAGGAGCCATCAAAGCGGAACACGTCTAGCCGCAATCCGAAAGGTGCCAGGTCTTCGGCGCTCGTGTTTCGGAGTTGCCGCAGCGTGAGTTCCGATTGCGTACAATCGTGAAAGAGTGTGACTTCGCGCCCAAGCATGGACTTGTTTTCGACTGCCGAGATACCTTGCACCGGCAATGGCCCACACCATATTTCGGGCCGCCATGACCAATCCGCATCATAGGGGATTGGCACGGATTGGTTGCCGATGATCGGAAGCGCGAGGCGATTGTCAGCGATATGCAGCATTTCGTCGAGGAAATATTTCATCCGGCGGGCAGCCGCGCGGTTTTTGCGCAGATCGCGCAGATCCATGTCGCGCGCCGTTTCGGCCCAGCGTCGAAACCGCCGGAGCGCCGATTGCTGGAGCATGCGATCAAAGAGACCGGGTTTCATTTCCGTCATGAGCTGCTCGCCCTTGATTATGCTTTCTGTCCGCCACTTTATCGTACCGGTTGAACAACATATTACAGATCACGTCTTGCAAATAAACGGCCAAGTCGTGCAGCCAGTGGATCGACCTGTGATTGCGACTGTTCTGCACTTGCCGACGATGACCGCGATCGAGACTTAGCGCGAATGTTTGAAGAAACGGTATTGAGGAATGCGGCTCCCTGAGCACCGATGAGCGGACTGCCCTGCGGCGCGTAGAGCGTAACGCCAACAAGATAGTCGCCAGTCACAAAAGCCCCGCGCCAGTGTTTCGCATCGCTGCCTGCAAATGCGTTTTCGCCGCCGGTGGCCATCTGGCCCACGGCGAGCGCGCTGAGTTCGCGGCTTTGAAGGAGGTCGGTTTGGAGTGCCGCGGCCAGGTCTGCGGGGCTCGGTACCGTGTCGGGCGCTGCGCTGACGGTGACGGTCACGAGTGCGGGTTCGACAATTGCACCCTCTGTGCCTCCTGACATAATGTTGCAGCTTGCCATTGCGGCAAAGCCACCGGATCTCGAGCTGCGCAAGGTTGTTTGGTCGATGCAGTAGCCGTCTGGACCGGTCACGGTGATATCGCCGCGTGCAAGTTCTGCGGTCGAGATGACAGTCGGGAGACCCGACGCGCCATTCTGGAGCAGCGACATCTGGCCAAACGCACCGGACTCGGCACATCCTGAGAAAAACGCCGCGCTGAATAGCGCGGCGCAGAGAGTTTGGTACCTGCCGATCAAAGGTCGGCGTACACGTGTTTTTCGCCTTCGGCCCCAGGATGGGTTACCGCACCTTTGTAGGTGGGTCCGACCAGCTTGGCGAATTTCCAGACGGCACCGGATGTGTAGATGGTTTCGCGCGGACCCGCCCAGTCGGCTTTGCGTTTGGCCAGCTCCTCATCTGACAGATCAACGCTTAGCGAGCCGTTGACTGCGTCAATGGTGATCATGTCGCCGTTTTGCAGAAGAGCGATCGGGCCGCCATGCGCCGCTTCCGGCCCAACATGACCTACGCAAAAGCCGCGCGTTGCACCTGAGAAGCGGCCATCTGTGATCAGCGCCACCTTCTTGCCCATTCCCTGACCCGACAAGGCGGCTGTGGTTGCCAGCATCTCGCGCATGCCAGGGCCGCCAGCTGGACCTTCGTTGCGGATCACAATGACTTCGCCTTCCTTGTAGCCGCGTGCTTTGACGGCTGCAAAGGCGTCTTCTTCGCATTCGAACACGCGGGCGGGGCCGGTGAAGACCTGATCTTCGGCACTGATGCCTGCAACCTTCACGATGGCACCTTCGGGGGCAAGGTTGCCCTTGAGGCCGACAACGCCCCCGGTCTTCGTGATCGGGGTCTCGATGGAATAGATCACCTTGCCGTCAGCTTCGCGCTCGATGAGGTCAAGCTCTTCGCCAATGGTTCGGGTCGATGCGGTGATGCAGTCTTCGTGAATCAGGCCCGCCTTGCGGAGTTCTTTCATCACGACCGGAATACCGCCTGCATCGTAAAGATCCTTGGCGACGTACTGACCGCCGGGTTTCAGATCCACGAAATAGGGCGTGTCCTTGAAGATCTCGCAGACGTCCTCAAGGTAGAACTCGATTCCGGCTTCATGTGCGATGGCGGGAAGGTGCAGACCGGCATTGGTCGAGCCACCCGTGCATGCCACGACACGCGCGGCGTTCTCCAATGCCTTGCGGGTCACCACATCCCGCGCGCGGATGTTCTGTTCGATCAGGTCCATCACGGCGCGGCCCGACGCCTCACCGTAGGCGTCACGGCTTTCATAGGGCGCAGGCATGCCGGACGAGTTGAAGAGCGCGAGGCCGATGGCTTCGGACACGCAGGCCATGGTGTTCGCGGTGAACTGGCCGCCGCAAGCCCCGGCCGACGGGCATGCTACGCGTTCGAGCATGTCGAGTGCCTTGTCGGACATCTCGTTGTTCTGGTGGCGGCCAACCGCTTCGAACATGTCCTGGACGGTCAGGTCACGGGTGCGGAAATCCTCGGGGATCTCGTCAACTTGGGGCGCTTTGCCCGGAAGAATCGAGCCGCCGTAGATAAACACAGAGGGTACGTTGAGGCGGACCATCGCCATCATCATGCCCGGCAGGGATTTATCGCAGCCTGCAAGACCTACGACGGCGTCATAGCAATGACCGCGCATCGTCAGCTCGACGGTGTCGGCAATCGCTTCACGCGATGCGAGCGAAGAGCGCATGCCTTCATGGCCCATCGCGATACCATCGGTTACGGTGATCGTGGTGAACTCACGCGGAGTGCCAAAGCCTTGCTTGACGCCCATTTTTACCGCTTGTGCCTGACGGCTCAGGGCGATGTTGCAGGGTGCCGCTTCGTTCCAACAGGTCGCGACACCGACGAGAGGCTGGTGAATTTCTTCCTCGGTCATGCCCATCGCGTAATAGTAGGAGCGATGCGGTGCGCGCTCGGGGCCTTCGGTAACATGACGGCTGGGCAGTTTCGACTTATCGAATGGACGCTTGAGCATGACGCTCCTCCCTGAATTCTTTGCTTGGTCCGGAATAGCGAACCGGACAAGGCGGCACAAGAGATTGGGCATAGTGCGCATCATTTCGAATGTGCGTGCTCCAAGCGCGTTCCCAGGGCGGCCCTAACGGTCGAACACCGTGGCTGCGGCGTAGGCTGGCGCGAGCAACATGCGCCGGGAAGATCCAAGCGGAAAGCGGTTGGGCGGTGTGATGAGAAAGTCGGGAAATGGCCCGTCGGGCTGTCGCCCCAAGACGATATCGGCCAGCCTCGCTCCGAGGTAGCTGCCCATCGCAACACCATTGCCGTGATAGCCCATCGCGGCGTAGAGGCCGGGGTGATCAGGTACAGGACCGGCAAAGGGTGTGAGACGGCGCATCAGGCAGGCCAGCCCGGACCATTCATGGGTGATTTCTATATCCCGCCATTCCGGAAAGAGCGTGAGAAAATCCTTTCGGATTTTGCGCGAAAGGGTCACCTCTGCACCAGACGTCGCCCGCAAGCCACCGCGCATGCCAAAGAGAAAACGCCCATCGGGCATCAGCCGAAAGTAATGCAGCAGGATGCGGCTGTCATAGCACATCTGAAGGCTGGTCCATCCCTGTCGCGCTTGTTCGTCCGGGGTGATCGGGCGGGTGACAATGATCGTGGATTGCACTGGCAGGTAACGGGCGCGCAGCCAGTCGGGCAAATCCTCTGACGAGTAACCGTTGGTGGCGAGAACGACCTTCTTGGTGGTGAGAGTCCCCTTCGGAGTTGTGATGCGCCAGTGGTCTCCAAGGTGATGAAGCGACAGGGCGGGCGATTGGCCAAACAGACGTGCACCGATGCTTTGCACGGCGCGCACCAGGCCAGCATGGTATTTGGCAGGGTTGAGGGCAAAGCCGATGGGCACTGTGATACCCCCGAAGAACCTGCCGCTCAAACCACGCTGCCGCAATTCTTCTTTCGGGATGATGTCAGGCGTCACGCCATAAGACGCGGCCGTTTCAGCGGCACTTGCCCGCATGTCGCGCATTGCTTTTGCGGTGTGGGCGAGCTGGGTTTCGCCTGCCGAATGCCGATCCGCGTCGATCGCATGATCCATCAGCAACGCATTGACGTGATCGACAGCCGCATGCTCGGCTTTGTGCCACACCGATCTTTCGTCCTGTCCGAAGCGGCGCGCGAGCAGCGTACTGCTGAGCTTGGAGCCACCAAGGCAACAAAAGCCGCCATTTCGTCCGGATGCGCCCCAGCCGGGTTGTTCCGCGTCAATCAACGTGACATCCACGTTGGCCTTGGCCAAAGCAAGAGCGGCGTTCAGCCCGGTGAAGCCGCCCCCGATAACCGCGACCTCTGACCTGTGATCACCTTCAAGCTGCGGCTGTTGCACAGGTGCTGCTGTGTCGCGCCACCAGCACGACTCCGGCGTGCGATAGGCGGCGTCTTCATAGATTCGCTTCATGCGGGCCGTTCGGCCATGCGTTCATCCCGGGCCTGTCGCATCGCGGCCTGTTTGGTGACCAATGAGGCCGTGATTACGCCGATGGTGACGATGGCAATCATAATTGTGGAGAGCGCGTTGATCTCCGGGCTGACGCCCAGGCGCACTGCGGAGAAGATCTTGATCGGCAGAGTGGTGGCTGACGGTCCCGTGGTAAAGCTCGCGATCACAAGGTCGTCCAGAGACAAGGTGAAAGCCAGAAGCCAGCCCGAGATCACGGCAGGTGCAATAATCGGCAGAGTGACAAGGCGAAACGCGTCGAACGGAGAGCAGCCGAGGTCGAGCGCGGCTTCTTCGAGCGACTGATCGAAGCTGACCAACCGCGACGATACGACGACAGAGACGTAGCACATCGAGAATGTGGTATGGGCGAGGACAATGGTCAGGACTCCCCGGTCCAGCCCGATGCCGATGAAAAGCAGCAGGAGCGACAGACCGGTGATGACCTCGGGCATGACCAGCGGGGCGTAGATCATGCCGGAAAAGAGCGTGCGCCCGCTGAACCGGCCTGCCCGGACCAGAACATAGGCGGCCATCGTGCCGAGGACGGTTGCGATGGTGGAGCTTGTGACGGCGACCTTGATCGTCACCCAGGCGGCGTTCAGGAATTCTTCGTTGCGGAGGAGTTCACCGTACCACTGGGTCGAGAACCCGGCCCAGACCGTCACCAGCTTGGATGCGTTGAAGCTGTAGATTACCAGAATGATCATCGGAATATAAAGAAATGCAAACCCCAGCGTGAGGGCAGTCGCATTGAACCATGAGAACTGTCTCATGCGATGATCCTTCTGGTTTCGCCGTCTTTTGCCGGCGAGCCGCTGGGGGTTTTACCCCCAGACCCCCAGGATATTTGGAAAGCAAAGAAGGCGGGAACGGTTTGAATCATCCTTCAGCCTCGCGCTGTTTCTGTTCGTTGCGCTGGAACAGGATAATCGGGATCACGAGGATCAGCAGCAGGATCACTGCCACTGCCGAGGCCACTGGCCAGTCGCGGTTGGAGAAGAATTCTTCCCACAGGACCTTGCCGATCATCAACGTGCCCGATCCGCCCAGCAGTGACGGAATCACGAATTCTCCGATGGTCGGGATGAAAACAAGGAAGCATCCGGCGATGATGCCGTTCTTCGACAGCGGCACCGTCACCAGCCAGAATGCACTGAGGCGCGAACAGCCAAGGTCTTCGGCGGCCTCGAGCAGGCTGTCATCCATCCGTTCGAGTGCCGAATAGATCGGCAGGATCATGAAGGGCAGGTAGGTGTAGACGATGCCGATATAGACGGCGATGTTGGTGTTGAGGATGGTCAGGGGTTCATTGATCACGCCAAGCCAAAGCAGAAACTGGTTGAGCAGGCCCTCGTTCGACAGAATGCCCATCCATGCGTAGACGCGGATCAGGAAGCTGGTCCAGAAGGGCAGGATCACCAGCATCAGCAGCGTCGGGCGCCATTCCGGAGCGGCGCGTGCCATGGCGTAGGCGATTGGGTAGCCGACCAGCAGGGTCATAACGGTTGAGGTGAGCGCGATCTGGAGCGAGCTGAGATAGGCTTTCCAGTAGAGATCGTCGGTGGTCAGAAACCAGAAATTTTCGAAATCCAGTGCGGAGAAGAAGCTGGTCAGACCTTCCCATCCGGCGGAGAGGTCAAGCTGCGGGAAATAGGGAGGGCGCGCCAGTGCGACGTCCGAGAGCGAGATCTTCAGGACGATGACAAACGGGATCAGGAAGAGGGCGACCAGCCAGAGATAGGGCACCGCGATGAGGATGAAGCGGCGCATGCCTCAGCGCTCCAGCAGGACACCGGCGGTGTCGGTAAAGCTGATCCAGACCGGGTCTTCCCAGGTGATCTGCCGCCGCGACAGGCGGCGGGTGTTGGCGGTCTGTGCCTTGATCACGTGACCGGTGGGAAGTTCGACGTGATAGGTCGAGATGTTGCCGAGATAGGCGATGTCGAGGACCTTGCCTTGCAGCTTGTTGGCAGCGTCCTGTGGTTCTTCGGTGCTGATGGCGACCTTTTCGGGGCGGATGGCGAAATGGATTTCCTGTCCGGGGTCGAATTCGGTTGTCGTCGTACCGATGATGTCGGGCTGGCCTTCCGCCCATTGGGTGACAACCTTATCGCCAGTCGGCTTGGCGCGCCCCGAGATGATGTTCACATCGCCGATGAAATCCGCGACATAGACGGAATTGGGCGCTTCATAGATCTGGGCGGGTGTGGCGACCTGAATGATACGGCCTTCGTCCATGACGGCGACACGGCTTGCCACAGTCATCGCTTCTTCCTGGTCGTGCGTCACGATCACGAAGGTGGTGCCGGTTTTTTCCTGAATGTCCATCAGCTCGAACTGGGTATCCTGGCGTAGCTTTTTATCCAGCGCACCGAGCGGTTCATCGAGCAGGAGAAGTTTCGGAGCTTTGGCAAGCGAACGGGCCAGCGCCACACGTTGCCGTTGGCCGCCGGAAATCTGATGGGGTTTGCGTTTTGCGAATTTGGTGAGGCGGGTCAGGCGCAGCATCTCTTCGACGCGGGCCGCGATGATGTCCTTATCCTTGCCTTCGCGCTTTAATCCGAAGGCGATGTTGTCCCACACGCTGAGATGCGGAAACAGCGCATAGGATTGGAACATCATGTTCACTGCACGCTTGTTCGGCGGGATGCGGGCCATGTCCTGACCGGCGATAAAAATCTGGCCACTGCTTGGCCTTTCAAATCCCGCAAGCATGCGCATCATGGTTGTCTTGCCACAGCCGGACGGGCCGAGCAGCGCAAAGAACTCTTTTTCGTAAATATCCTGAGTCAGATCGTCGATTGCAGTAAAGTCGCCAAACCGTTTCGTCACGTTACGAAACTGGATCAACGGTTTCTCGCCAGGGTCATTCCACGGGGCGAAGACATGCTGTGTCATAGGGCTATCCGAAAAAGAAAACCCGCCCCGGTGACAGGGCGGGCGGTGTCAAAGCGGATCAGGTACCCGATTTGATCTTGGTCCAAAGGCGGGTGACCGTTCTCTGAACGCGTGGGTCATAGGGCGTTGTCGTGAAAAGCTTCGCCAGTGTTTCCTCGTCCGGATAAACCGCTGGGTAATCAAGAATTTCCTGGTCGATGAATTCCTGAGCGGCCTTGTTGCCGCTGGCATACCAGACATAGTTGGTGGCCGCGGCTGCGTTCTGCGCATCGAGAATGAAGTTGATAAACTTGTGCGCAGCATCCGGATTTGGTGCGTCGACCGGAATCGCCATCTGGTCGAACCACATCTGGGCACCTTCGTTGGGAATGGAGTAGTCGATTTCTTGCCCGTTTTCTGCCTCGGACGCGCGGAACTGGGCCAGGAATACGTCGCCCGACCAGCCAACCGCGACGCAGATATCGCCATTGGCCAGCGCGTTCACATATTCGGACGAATGGAACTTTTGAATGTAGGGGCGGATGGGCGCAAAGACTTCTTCAGCCTTCGCGATGACCTCGGGGTCGTGGCTGTCGGGGTCTTCGCCGATATAGTTCAACGCGGCAGGGATCATCTCGGCGGGCGCGTCAAGGAAGTGGACCCCACACTCGGCCAGTTTTTCCATATTTGCGGGATCAAAGACGAGATCCCAGGAATTGACCGGCGCGTCTTCACCCAAGATTTCAGTGACCTTGCCCACGTTGTAGCCAATGCCCGTGGTGCCCCACATGTAATTGATGGAATATTCGCCACCCGGGTCGTATTCGGCTGTGCGCTCCTTGATCTTGTCCCAGAGGTTGCCGTGGTTGGGAAGCTTCGACATGTCGAGCTTCTGGAAAGCGCCTGCGGCGATCTGGCGCTGGAGGAAGGTGCCCGACGGAACGACGACGTCATAACCTGAGCCCCCTGCGAGCATCTTGGTCTCCAGCAATTCGTTGCTGTCGAAGACGTCGTAGATCAGGTCGATCCCGGTTTCTTCTTCGAATTTCGTGAGCAGGTCTTCGTCGATGTAATCAGACCAGTTGTAGACGCGCACTTCTTCTGCGTGGGCGAGCGAAGCCAATAGTGCGGCACCTGCGGTCATGGTCAGCAGATGGGTTTTCATGAAAGTCTCCCGTTGATCCCAAGGCGCTTGCGGCCCTGTGGATTTGAATTTGATCAAATCTTGCCTGATCTGGCAATAGCTGAGATGTTTCCATGCCCGTAGGGAACGTGCAAGATGACTTGTCACGGGCAGGTATTAGGGCAATCTGCTCAAAGACGCATCAATTGGTGAGGAGAGACATGGCTGGACAGACATCGCTGAAGCCCGCGGCCGACCCCGTCCGTTTGCCAGCCCATGAACTGGTTTATCGGCAATTGCGCGATCAGGTGCTGTTCGGCGAATTCGAACCGGGACAGCCGGTGACCATTCAGGGCCTGACCGAAGCGCTGGGCGTGGGAATGACCCCGGTGCGGGAAGCACTCAGACGGCTGACGGCAGAAGGTGCGCTGGAGTTTCTCGGCAACAGACGGATCGCTGTGCCTGTCCTTGATGCACGGGCCATTGAAGAGTTGAGCATTGCGCGCAGGGCGCTTGAGCCCGAACTGGCACGCCGGGCGGCGGACAGAGCGTCGCTCGACGATGTCGCGCGGTTGACGGAAATCGACCAGCGGCTTGATGCTGCCATCCGGCGCGGCGACGTGCATCGTTATCTTGTCGAGAACCACAGCTTTCATGCAGGTCTGAACGCGCTGGCGCAGGCTCCGATTCTGACTGAAATGGTGGACCGGCTCTGGCTGCGGTTTGGTCCGTCGCTGCGCGTTGTCTGTGGCCAATTCGGGACCCGGAACCTCCCGGATCGCCACAAGGATGTGTTGGCTGCTCTTCAGGCAAACGACGGTGCCGCGGCGGCAGAAGCCATGATGGGGGATGTGGCTCAGGGGATGGAGCAAATCCGTCAGGGACTCGTCTGATTCGATTGACTTGAGATAATTTGATCATATTTTGGCGGCAACCTTCTGAAAGAGGATTTGCCCAATGGCCACGATCACCAACCACATGCCCACCGCTGAACTGCAGGCTCTCGATGCGGCGCATCACATGCACCCGTTTACGCAAGGAACTGGTCTTGCTGGAAAAGGGGCGCGGGTCATCACGCGGGCGGATGGTGTCTGGTTGACCGACAGCGATGGTCACCGAATCCTCGACGCCATGGCAGGGTTGTGGTGCGTGAATATTGGCTATGGCCGCAAAGAGCTGGCTCAGGCAGCGGCCCGTCAGATGGAAGAACTGCCGTATTATAATACGTTTTTCCAGACGACCCATGTGCCAGCGATTGCGCTTGCGCAGAAGCTGTCCGAGCTGGCACCGGAGGGCTTCAATCAAGTCTTCTTTGCGGGGTCAGGCTCGGAGGCAAATGACACCAACCTGCGGCTCGTCCGCACCTACTGGGCTGAAAAGGGCCAGCCTGAGAAGAACATCGTGATCTCGCGCTGGAACGCCTATCATGGGTCGTCTGTTGGTTCAGGGTCTCTGGGTGGCATGAAGGGCATGCACATGCAGGGCGGGATGCCGATTCCGAATATTCATCATATCGACCAGCCGAACTGGTGGGCCGAAGGTGGCGACATGACACCTGAAGAGTTCGGGCTAGAGCGCGCACGCCAGCTTGAGACCGCGATTGAAGAATTGGGGCCGGACAGGGTTGCAGCCTTCATCGCAGAACCGGTGCAGGGTGCGGGTGGTGTGATCGTGCCACCAGAGACCTATTGGCCTGAGATCCAGCGGATCGTCGATAAGTATGGCATCCTGCTGATCGCGGATGAAGTGATCTGCGGGTTCGGCCGGACCGGCAACTGGTTTGGCTCTCAAACAATGAACATCCGCCCGCATATCATGACCATCGCAAAGGGGCTGTCCTCGGGATATCAGCCCATCGGCGGATCGCTCATCTGTGACGAAGTGGCCGAGGTCATCAACGGGGTCGAGTTCAATCACGGGTACACCTATTCTGGTCATCCGGTCGCCTGCGCCGTGGCTTTGGAGAACCTGCGCATTCTGGATGAAGAGGGTATCGTGACCCGCGTGCGCGAGCAGACGGCACCTTATCTGAAAGAAAAGTTCGAGGCTCTCACGGATCACCCGCTTGTTGGGGAGGCCAAGATTGTCGGTATGATGGGATCAATCGCTTTGACGCCGGATAAGGCGTCCCGCGCCGCGTTCGAGGCGGAAGCCGGGACAGTGGGCTTTGTCTGCCGGGAGCGGTGCTTTGCCAACAATCTGATCATGCGCCATGTTGGCGACCGGATGATCATCTCGCCCTCGCTGGTGATTTCGCATGAAGAGATCGACACGCTGATCGAACGGGCCTGGCAGTCGCTGGATGAATGCCACGCCAAGCTTGAGGAAGATGGGCTGATGAAAGCGCGCGTGGCGAGTTAGGGGCGAAACCATTGATGGTTTCGCTGAAATGCGTCGACGCATTTCAGCCTTTCGCGACAGTGTGTTCATAACGCTGCCGCGCCACCACCTCGTGCGCCTCTGCCTTGCGGTTGTCCGCAAGGCAGGATTCCACATAGGTCAGATGATCAACCACCGCTTTGCGGGCCGCTTCGGGTTCCCGCGCTTGTAAAGCGTCGTTTATCGCTCGGTGCTGATCCAACAGCGTTGCGCGCGTCGTGCGCTGGCGGAACATGATCTGGCGGTTGTAGAACACACCCTCGCGCAGGAGCTGGTACATCGAGCGCATCATGTGCAGCATGATAACGTTGTGGCTGGCTTCGATGATAGAGAGGTGAAACTCGGCATCCAGCGCCGCTTCGTCGTCCGGATTGCGTTTCTGGTGCGCGGCTTCCATGCGGTCGAACACAGCTTGGATGACCTTGAGATCGGTGTCGGACGCAAGTCTTGCAGCACGTTCGGCGGCAAGACCCTCCATATCGCGGCGGAAAGACAGGTAATCGAACACCGCTTCATCGTGATTGGCAAAGAGCTGGATGAGCGCGTCTGAAAATGCCGAGCCCAACACGTCCGCCACATAGACGCCAGCCCCAGCGCGGCTTGTCAGAAGACCACGGTCGGACAGGTCTGCGATGGACTCCCGCAGCGATGGACGAGACACCTTGAGCCGTTCAGACAATTCCCGCTCTGAGGGCAGCCGTTCACCGGGTCTCAGGATGCCTTGCAGAATGAGTTTTTCGATCTGCCGCGTGACGGATGTGGACAGCTTTTCCGGAGTGACGGGTTGAAAGGGCATGATGCTCGTAACGTGATTTATTGGTCAAACGATATGACCGATTTACGTCCGGAACAAGCTACCAGCGTGACAACGCGTCCTCGTCTTCGTCTTTGGCGGCGACCCAATTTGTCTCACCCGTCGTCGCGTGCTCTTTCTTCCAGAACGGGGCGCGGGATTTCAGGTAGTCCATCAGGTATTCGGCCGCCTCGAACGCGTCCTTGCGATGTGGTGCTGCGGTGGCGACCATCATGATCTTTTCGCTCGGTTCCATACGGCCATACCGGTGGATCACCAGAACATCCCCAAGCGACCAGCGTGTACGTGCCTCTTCGGCGATGGCCTCCAGCGCTTTCTGCGTCATGCCGGGATAATGCTCGATCTCCATCGCATCCAGCGTGCCGTTGCCGAAATCCCGTACAACTCCAGTGAATGTCACAATCGCTCCCATATCGTGACGTCCGCTCGCAAAAGTTTCGGCCTCGGCGCCGAAATCGAACGGGGCCTCCTGAACAACGATCCGCATCAGCCGCCTGTCATCGGCGGGAAAAACGCCACTTCGCGAGCGCCCTTGATCGAGGCGTCGAAATCGGTGAGTTCCTGATCGACCGCGACACGCAGTGCGCTCAGGTCGGAAAAGGCGAGATCGTAGCGGTCTTCGCGCGCCCGCAATTCTGCTACCAGGTCTGCCACGGTTGCAGCCTCGGTTGTGACCTTTTCCTTCGGGAGCCCGATCCGTTCACGGACCCACGCAAAATACAACACGTCCATCTGCTCAATCCTTCAAAAACGGTGTCGCCTTGCGGAAGTAATCCCATCCCGTAATCACGGTGAGAAAGGCTGCAATCCAGAGCAATACGATCCCTGCATTTCCGGTCCAGACCATGCCGGCATGTTTCCACCACAAGCCGTGCAGGTCTTCTATTTCACCCTGCATGATCCCTTGGAATATCTCTGGGCTCATGCCGATGGCAGACATACCAAGGTAGTGTTCGAATACGCCTTGCGCAAAAAGAATTGCGATGGCGATCATCTGAAGCGTTGTCTTCCACTTGGCCAAAGGTGTGACCTTGAGAGTTCCAGCCGTGTCGCCGAGAAATTCGCGCAAGCCGGATACGAAGACTTCACGAAAGAGGATGAAGGTCGCGGGCAAGACAAGCCAAGGCGACATCGACGAATAGCCTACGATTACCATCAGGGCGATCACAACCATCGCCTTATCCGCAATCGGATCGAGCATCGCGCCAAGTTTGCTCTCCTGTTTCCATGCGCGGGCAAGGTAGCCGTCAAACCAATCGGTGACAGCCGCGGTGACAAACAGGACGAGTGCGAACCAATCAGCTGCCGGACGTGAGAAGTAGAGGAACATCAATGCAACGCCGGGTGCCGCGAGCAGACGCAGGACCGTCAGGATATTTGGCAACGTCATTTTCATGCCCTTTACCTATCGCGCCCTTGGGGGACTGAAAAGACGCGCATTTGCGATTTCGCCCATTCCGAAAACGATGTGCGTGGGAAAGGCTGCAAAATGCTCATGCAGATCTGGAGGTTTCGTTCTGCGGTTTCCGTGATAGTAGATCGACAAAGCGCGCGCGAGCTTGCGGCAGAGGTCTGCCTATTTGCTGTGCTGCGACCTTGTTTTCGAGGAAATAGCCGGTCGCGCCAAGCGCCTCTGCAATGTCGGGGTTGTTTGCCTCGCCCTCTCCTTTGAGTGCTGCAGGCAGCGGCAGTAATCGGTCCGCCCATTGCCCTGCACCTTTCGTCGAAACCGCGCGTCCGGATTTCGGGGAGATATACATCAGGTCTTCGAACGATCCGGTGACAGCACAGCATGTCAGGTCAAGTCCGTAGCCAAGGTCTTCCAGCAATGCAGTTTCCCAGCGAAGATAGGCGAGGGGCCACAATTCGGACTGATCAAGAAGATCGAGCAGGTTCTGTGTCTGGCGGTAAAGGTCTGTATGGGCCTCTCGCTCCGGCAGGAGACAGGCGAGGAGCGACAATGCGGCGTTCATCCCGGCCAAAGTGATACGGTTCTGCATCGCAATTGCTGCACGGGACCGTTGCAATTCGACCGAAAAGCTTCCCAGATGGTCCTCAAGACGTGCGCGCCACACGAGGTCAAGCTGCGCGCCTGGCTGTAGGATCGGAGAAACCTTGCGGGATGCGCCGCCACGCACGACGCCCGCGTGTCGCCCTCGCTCTGGGGTAAACACGTCGATGATCATTGCGCTTTCGCCATGTCGGCGCGCGCTTAGAAGGATACCTGTGTCACGCCAGTCCATGAACCGAAGTTAGCCCGACAGCCCGTCTTCATCCAGAAGATGCCGTCCAGCGCGGTCCTCAACTTCGATCACCCAAAGATCGCTGTCAAAGCTGCGTTGCTTGGCGATACTTGCATCCACGTCAGCCTCTCCGCCCTCCGCTAGAACCTGCCAAGTGCGCTCGCCAGTCATCAGATCGTATTGGCGCATGAACGCCTTTGCCAGACCGTCCAGAGTGTTCAGTTTTATCAGAATGGCGCCGGCCGTGTCATCGCCATGAGCCGTGACGAAAGCAGGAATGTCGAACAGTGACAGGCGGCGCAGATAGGCCTGAACCCAGAACCCGCTCGCAAGGCGTGCCTCAGCCATTGCCGTCCTTGAAATCGAGACCCATCTCCGAGTAGCGCTCGGCTTCGTCGAGCCATTTTTCGCGCACTTTCACCTGCATGAACAGGTGAATGCGGCGACCGAGGAATTTTTCGAGCTCTTCGCGCGCAGCCTTGCTGATGGCTTTGATGGTCTCGCCTTTGTTGCCCAGCACGATGCCTTTGTGTCCGTCCCGGACCACATAAATCACCTGATCGATCCGGGCCGATCCATCTTTGCGCTCTTCCCATGACTCGGTTTCAACGGTGAGCTGATAGGGCAGTTCCTGATGCAGTCGCAGTGTCAGTTTTTCGCGTGTCATCTCCGCCGCTATCATCCGTAGCGGCAGATCAGCGATCTGGTCTTCGGGATAGAGCCAAGGGCTATCCGGCAAGGTGTCGGCCAACCATTTCCGCAGGTCTTTGACGCCGTGGCCTTTTTCGGCCGAGATCATGAATGTCTCTGTGAAGGCGAACTTCTCGTTCATATCCTGCGAAAGCTTGAGAAGTTGTTGCGCTTCCACACGGTCGATCTTGTTGATGGCCAAAGCGACCGGGCGTTTGCCTCCAACCTCGGCGAGATTCTCAAGGATTGCTTCAACACCGTCGGTGATGCCGCGATGTGCTTCGATCAGCAGGACTACGATATCCGCGTCTGAGGCACCGCTCCAGGCCGCGGCGACCATCGCGCGATCAAGGCGGCGGCGCGGTTTGAAGAGGCCGGGTGTGTCCACCAGAACGATCTGAGCATCACCTTCAATTGCGACCCCTCGGATACGGGCGCGCGTGGTCTGAACCTTGTGCGTGACAATCGACACTTTTGCGCCGACCATCTGATTGGTCAGCGTGGACTTGCCCGCATTGGGCTCTCCGATCAAAGCGACAAATCCGGCGCGGGTGGTCATAGCAATATCCATCTTTAGAAGTCAGGCGTCATACGCCAGATCGTTGTACAGAGCCAGCCCTGTCTTTGCGCCCGCTGCGCACCAAGGTGTAGACGCCACTGCCAACAATCAAGGTGGATCCAATGAGCGTGAATGCGTCGGGGCGTTCTCCGAAGATGAGAAAAGCAAAAATCAGGGCGATCAATAGGCGGGAATAGCGGAAAGGGGCCACGACGGACACCTCGCCCGTCCGCATTGCCTTTGTCAGCGCGCTGTATCCGATCAAACCTGCGAATCCAGTTCCCAACAACATCGCCAAGGCTGGCAGGCTTGGGGCCGCAAAAGGAGCGCTTTCGAAGATTGAGATCACCACTCCGGCGATGAACACCATCAGGAAGCCGAGAATGCCAAGCTGCGTGGCAGAGACCTCGGGCGGGCTGGCACGGGTCATGAGATCGCGACCGGCAAAGCCGATCATTCCGAGGACGGCAAAGATCGCGGTGGTGTCAAAGCCAGACGGAGTGGGGCGCAAAATCAGCAGGACGCCAGCAAACCCGATTGACATTGCCACCCAGCGGCGCAGGCCGACCTGTTCCTTCAGGACCAGCGCTGCGCCAAGAGTCACGACGAGAGGCGCCGCCTGCAGGATGGCTGAAGTTGTTGCAAGCGGAACGAAGGCGAGACTCAGGGCAAAGAATAAGCGACCTAGAATTTCAAAGGCGGATCGAATGAGCAGTGGCCCCTGGAGATAGGCGCGGCTGAACAGCGGCTCTTTCGCCCAAAGTGCGTACAGGACAAAGAAGGTTGTTCCAAAGATGCCAAAAAGCATCGTGCCAACGCCTGGAGAGACATCGCCTGTACCGGTTGCAGCTTTGAAGAACGCATCCTCAACCGCAAAGCCCAACATGGCGAGAACCATAAAGAGGCTTCCGCGCAGGTTGTCGCTCAAGGCGCGCTCTTTTCGACAGTGGTGAGTAGCGTCCTGGCTGCTGCTTGCTCGGCCTGACGCTTTGAACCGGCCTTCGCCGTGGCGGTCTGACCATCTTCAAGTCGAACTTCGATGACAAAAACCGGGGCATGATCCGGGCCTTCGCGCGAAAGCTCGACATAGCTGGGTGGCGGCATGGCGCGGGCCTGTGCCCATTCCTGCAATGCGGTCTTGGCGTCGCGGGCATCTTGCTTGACTGTTCCGATCCGGTCGCCCCAAAGACGCAGGACCATAGACTTGGCAGCATCGAAACCGGCATCAAGGTAAACAGCCGCGATCACTGCTTCCATTGCGTCGCCCAAAAGCGCCTGCTTGCGACGCCCACCAGACATCATTTCAGATCGCCCAAGTTTGAGCGAGTCGCCCAGTTCGATTTCACGAGCTACGTCGGCGCAGGCTTCTTTGCGGACCAGAGCGTTGAAACGCGGCGCAAGCTGCCCTTCCGTCGCAGCCTTGTCTTCGGCCAGCAGCGCTTCGGCCATGACAAGTCCAAGCACGCGGTCGCCTAAAAACTCAAGACGCTGGTTGTCTTGGCGGTTGGCCCCGGCGCGCGATGAATGGGTCACTGCGCGCAGCAGGAGTTCGGGGCGTTCGAAACGATGCCCCAAACGCGAGCACAGCGCCTGAAGGTCCGCCGAGAGCTTCACTACTCGATCTTCTCGAAGAAGCGGTCGCCGCGCCATGTCCAGAAGAACAACATGGAGGATCCGGCCGACGAGAACATGACGCGATTGGCCTTGCCCACGAGGTTTTCAAACGGGACGAAGCCAACACCGCCGGCAACACTGGGAACGCGGCTGTCAGAAGAGTTGTCGCGGTTATCGCCCATCATGAAGTAGTGGCCTTCGGGCACGGTGTAGACCGGCGTGTTGTCCGAGCCTTGCGTCCCGATATTCAGGATAGAATGGGTTCGGCCATTGGGCAGGGTTTCGGCAAATCGTTCCTTGACGCAGGTTCCGCCGGTGCCAACCGGGCCGTTGGCGCAACGTGGGCGAAGGCCTTGCGGACCTTGCGGTGCAGCGGTTTCCTCAAAGTCGGGCTGAGGCGTCAATTCGACTGCGGTTCCGTTGATATGAAGCACGCCGCGGATCATTTGTACCTCGTCGCCGGGCAGGCCGATCACGCGTTTGATAAAATCGCGACCAGTGACCGGGTGGCGGAACACAGCCACATCGCCGCGTTCCGGTTCGGACCCGAACAGACGGCTGTTGTCGCCATCGGCCCAGCCGCAAAGGTCTTTGGCGTCGATGTCGATGCCGAAATTTGGCAGATAAAGAGAAGGGCAAGACGCGTAGGAATAGCCGTAGGACATCTTGTTGACGAAGAGGAAATCCCCGATCAGCAATGTGTCTTTCATTGACCCCGACGGAATCCAGAAGGGCTGGAAGAACAAGGTGCGGAATACACCGGCGATCAGGAGCGCGTAGACAATGGTTTTGATTGTCTCAACGATCCCGCCGCTTTTCTTGGATTCAGACGCCATGTTTCTGCCTTCCGCTCGATTGACCTGCGCTACATGAGCGGGGGCGGCGCGGGTGTCAAGCCGAGTGGACGCTACTTGGGCCGCGCCTCTATCAGCACGGTGGCTTGAGCCCAAGGGTGGTCATCGGTCAGCGTGACATGGATGATCGCCTCATGTCCTGGTGGTGTTAGTTCATCCAAGCGCCTCTTCGCCCAGCCCGTGACGTCCATGATGGGTTGTCCCGTGTTCAGATTGCGCACTGACATATCTTTCCATGCAATGCCCATGCGCAATCCGGTGCCGAGCGCTTTCGAACACGCTTCTTTTGCTGCCCAGCGTTTGGCGTAGGTGCCTGCAATGTCGCGGCGACGCTCGGCCTTGCGTTGTTCGGTTTCGGTAAATACGCGATTGCGAAACCGGTCGCCAAACCGGTCAAGGGTCGCGGCAATCCGTTCTATATTGGCCAGATCGGTTCCGATGCCGATGATCATGAGCCGTCTCCATTCGCAGCGAACAGTGGGAAGCTGACGCCAAGCGCCCAGGCCAGGATGATCCCAAGCGCGACGCCTGCCAGCAATGGTCCTGCACGTTTTCCAAATGCGCGGCCCATCGCGCCGTGGACAAGGAAAAACAGAACAATCACCGGGGCAATGATCAGCAGAAAGAACAATCCTTCCAAGTCAAGTGCGACGGCTATGCCCAAGGACATCAAGATCGCCACGCGCGCTGCGATGCGCCGCCAAAGGGATGCTTTCCAAACCAGTTCTGCATCGGCTACCATGAATGGGATTGCGCCGATGACCAATGCCGCAATGACCGGCAAGCGCTCTGCGATGGGAAAGAAGTTCGCGCCATAGCGGTCCAGCGCAAATCCAAACACCCCGAGTCCCCAAGCGAGCAGTGTCACGAGCGCCAGCGTGAATGGTACAATGCCGGTCCAGCCAAGCGCAAATGGCCCCCAAAGCCAGCGTTGCATGGCGAGGCTGAGCAAGCCGAAAACACCCAGATGGATGGCAAGGTAATCGGCCACGAGCACGGGCAAGACTCCGAAATCCAGCGGCAGCGCGATGAAGGGTGTGAGGATGGCGGGCACCAGCAACGTGCCGAGAAAGCGCAGAACGCCAGGTTGATGGCTGGGGGGGAGGGAGGCTTCCGGAACGACAAGCCGCGCCAGCAGCGAGGCAAGAACGGTGATCGAGGCCATCAATGCAAGAAACGCCCAGCCGGTTGGTGGCGCGGACGCAAGAGTGTCGCGGTCGTAGGCGCGGTTCAACCAGTCGAGCGCTGCCAGACGCCCGGCACGGGATTTCAGGATGGCGACGTGTTCTGTCCACGGCGCGATGATCGCGGCTCGGATCACGTCACCCTCTTTCACGGTCTCGCCCTCCTGTGCGTCCGGGTCCACCATCTGAAGAGCGTTGACGCCGAATTCCCGCAGATGCGGTTCCCACTGACCCGCGATCAGCAACATGTCTTTTGGCGCTTCCGCCGTTACGGCCTGTGAGAAAGCAGAAAGCAGGACCAGCGGACCGGTCTCCGCCTCCACAGCTACTCGGATCAGCACGTCCGTCGCCATGGAGTGCCCCAGCAAGGCAACGGGCGTACCGTCCGCAACATCGTCGATCACCGCGCGGGTTTGGTCCATCAGAAGCCGCGTGGTGCCTTCAATGCTGGTCACGTCGCCCGACATCGGCACGGGATGCGCCCCGTGACCTTCGAAGTCGAACATGTGCACCCGGTATCCCGCCTGAGCGAGTGTCAGACCGTAGCCCTGCATCATCTCGCGCGAGCCGGCGAAACCGTGTGCAATGACCACATGCGGTCCTTCCGCGCCTTCCCGTGCCAGAGTTGTCACCGGGGTGGGGCCCACGAAACGATCCGTAAACGTGACTCCAGTCCGCGCAACTTCGAGCACGAGGATCGATAGACCCGCGATCAGGATCGCCAGATACGTGAGGAGCGGACGGGCCATACAGTCCCGTCAGACCCGCGCGGCATCCATCAGGCGGCGCATTTCCGCGATGGCCGGGCCAAGACCGCGGAACACGGACTCCCCAATCAGGAAGTGACCGATATTCAGTTCCATTACCTCGGGAAAAGCGGCAACGGGCGCCACGGTGTCGTAATTCAAGCCGTGTCCAGCGTGGACCTCAAGTCCCAGCGAATGCGCATAGGCGGACATTTCGCGCATCATTTCCAATTCACGGTCGCGGGTTTCGAAATCCCCTTCGGCATGTGCATCGCAATAGGCCCCGGTATGCAGTTCGATGACCTGCGCACCGATGCGGTGGGCGGCCGCTATCTGGCGTTCATCTGCACCAATGAAGATCGACACACGACATCCAGCTTCGCGCAGGGGTGCAATGTAGCCCGCCAGTTTGTTTTCTTCGCGAGCGACCTCAAGACCACCTTCTGTGGTACGTTCCTCACGCTTTTCGGGAACGATGCAGACTGCGTGCGGTTTGTGACGCAGCGCGATTTTCTGCATCTCATCCGTTGCGGCCATTTCGAAATTCAGCGGTACCCGCAACGTTTCCATGAGGCGGTCGATATCGCTGTCGATGATGTGGCGGCGGTCTTCGCGCAGATGGGCGGTGATGCCATCGGCGCCGGCCTCTTCGGCCAGTTGGGCGGCACGCACAGGATCGGGAAGGTCGCCACCACGCGCATTGCGCAGGGTGGCCACGTGGTCGATATTCACACCGAGCCGCAAGCGGCCTTCATAGTCAGTCATTCTCGCCTCCATTCTTGAGGCTGAACCTAGTCTGCTGCCTGTCCGTCGTCAGCCTGTTTCTTCTTTTTCTTCAAAGACGCCAATTTGACTTTTAGCACGCCTTTGCGCCGGTTCTGGTACGCGCGGATCAAAGGGACCGACAGATAGTAGCACACGAGCCCGCAGATAATGCCGGGGAGGATGCCTCCGACCAGCCAAGGAAAGAACACTTCATCATAGAAGATGCGCAACGCTTCCCAGTTTGCGGTCGAGTCGGTGAAGATCGCAACGAGGTTTCGCCAGAGATCCTCGCCCGCTTTGGCGAATTTGTAGCCGATGCTTCCGTGGCTGTGCCGGATTTCACCGAGGCCCAAGAGCCAATATCCGGTTTGCAATGACACTACGCTGATCGGCACATAGGTCAGGGGATTGCCAAAGAAGGTTGATAGAAGCGCAGCGAGTATATTGCCGCGCATCACCCAAGCGATAATGGCGGCTGTCAGGAAGTGCAGACCGTAGAATGGTGTGAACGTTGTGAGCACGCCCGCAAAGATTCCGCGTGCAATGCGTTCGGGTGGATCGGGCAAGCGGTGCAGACGGTGTTGGACATAGCGGGCGGCCCGAGTCCAGCCGCCGCGCGGCCAAAGAGCCTCACGGAGGGTGGTCAAGATCGACCGCCTGTCCCGCCGTTTGAATACCAACTCGCGTCCCTTCGAACTTCCTACTCGGCCGCAGCCATTTGTGTCGACAATGCCGGGTCCCGCCGCCGAACCACGGACGCTACATCACTTTCTGCTTCAAGTGCCGACATGACCGCATGAAGATGGTTTGCATCGCTCAGGTCGATATCTAAAAGCAATTTGTAAAAGTCCGGCTTTCGATCCACAAAAATCAAATCCGAGATATTGGCCTTTTTTTCTCCGATCAATGTGCAAATCCGTCCCAGTACTCCGGCGTCGTTGCCGATCGTAAGTTCTAGGGAAACGGCATAGACCGGGGGGTGGTTCCCAGCAGCCCAATGCAAATCAAGCCAACGTGAGGGCTGGTCTTCAAATGCGGCCAAGGCTCCGCAGTCGATTGTATGCACTGTCACGCCTTTGCCGCGCTGAACTATGCCGACGATTCGCTCTCCTGGGAGCGGCTGACAGCAGGGCGCCCGGTCAAACGCCTGACCATGCTCGAGGCCGATCACAGCGCTCTTGGCCTCAATAAAGTCGGAGGGTTCCGGAGCAAGGTCAGGATAGACAGCTGCCACAACTTCCCGGGCCGAGATTTCAGCACTTCCCAGACGCGCCAGCAGATCTTGCGCGTCCGAGACCCTGAGATTGCGCGCCGCCATCTCTAGGACCTTGTCGCTGGCTTTCTTGCCGACGTTTTCGAAGGCAGATCGCGCCAGTTCGCGACCCAATTGTGCAAACCGTTCGCGCCCGGCCTCGCGCAATTCACGCCGGATCGCCGATTTCGCCTTGCCCGTTGTCGCGATATCAAGCCAGGTTGCCTGTGGTGTCTGACCTTCGGCGGTTACGATGTCCACGGATTGCCCGTTCTTCAACCGCGTCCAAAGCGGCACACGAATCCCGTCGACCTTTGCGCCGACACATGCAGACCCGATTCGGGTGTGGATAGCATAGGCAAAATCAAGAGGTGTTGCTCCGCGTGGGAGCTTGACCACATCCCCCTTGGGCGTGAAGCAGAACACCTTGTCCGGATACATCTCCAGCTTGACCGCTTCGAGGAAGTCTTCGTGATCGTCCTCGCCATCGAACTGCTCGGTCAGAGAGGCGACCCACTTTGCCGGATCGACGGCAAATGGGTTTTCGCTGCGCACGCCGTCGCGATAGGACCAATGAGCGGCAACCCCGGTTTCGGCCACATCATGCATTTGGCGAGTCCGGATCTGAACCTCGACCCTCTTGCCGTCGCGGCCGGATACCGTGGTATGAATCGATCGGTAACCGTTTGATTTTGGCTCGCTGATGTAATCCTTGAACCGTCCGGGAATGGCTCGCCAGCGCTGATGGATCACGCCCAATGTGGCGTAACAATCTGCTTTGGTGCGGGTGATAATCCGAAAGCCGTAGATGTCCGAGAGACGGGAGAACCCGATCTCTTTTTCCTGCATTTTTCGCCAGATCGAATAGGGTTTCTTGGCGCGGCCGAAAACTTCGGCATCGATCCCGGCCTTTTCCAATTCGTGCCGCATGTCGCCTGTGATCCGGTGGATCACATCGCCTGTTTCCTTTTGAAGCGTGATGAAGCGCCGGATGATGCTCGCGCGGCCTTCGGGGTTGAGCACCCGAAATGCGAGGTCCTCAAGCTCTTCGCGCATCCATTGCATCCCCATGCGGCCCGCAAGGGGAGCATAGATATCCATGGTTTCGCGCGCTTTCTGCACCTGCTTCTCCGGCCGCATCGCCTTGATCGTACGCATGTTGTGCAAACGGTCTGCCAACTTGACCAGAATGACCCGCAAGTCCTTGGACATGGCCATGAAAAGCTTACGGAAGTTCTCAGCTTGCTTGGTCTCGGAGCTGGACAGCTGAAGATTGGTCAGCTTGGTGACACCGTCGACCAGCATGGCGACCTCGTTTCCGAAGCGCTCGGCGACTTCGGAATAGGTGGACTTGGTGTCTTCGATCGTGTCGTGCAGCAGGGCTGTGATGATGGTCGCATCATCCAGTTGCTGTTCGGTCAGGATCGCCGCAACCGCAACTGGATGCGAGAAATAGGGCTCGCCGGAATGCCGGAACTGGCCCTCGTGCATTTCTCTGCCATAGTCGTAGGCCGCGCGAATAAGCGCTTCGTTGGTCTTTGGATTATAGTTGCGCACCAGCGCAACAAGGTCTTCAGCCGCGATCATCGGCGCCTCATTCTCATGCGGCCCGCATCGCGGCAGGCCTTAGCCTTGACCCTGCGCCTCCATCAGAGCGCGGAGTAGCTTTTCTTCGGACAGATCGTCATCTGCCGGCTTGTCGGGTTCAGCACCCATAAGCAACGCCATCGCGTCTTCTTCCGGCTCGTCAACTTCGATCTGAGTTTGGTTCGATTCGATCAGACGCTCACGCAGTTCGTCCGCCGATTGAGTTTCTTCTGCAATCTCGCGAAGCGCAACAACCGGGTTTTTGTCATTGTCGCGATCTACCGTAATGGCAGCACCGGCAGAGACTTCACGCGCACGATGTGCGGCAAGCATCACCAGCTCAAAACGATTTGGGACTTTATCAACGCAATCTTCAACCGTCACGCGGGCCATGGTAACTCCAATTCATCGGGCAGCCTTCAAAGAGTCATTAGATATCGCTCTGGTGGCGTGAATACAAGCCGATATCAAACATCAAGCAAAACAATCTCGGCCAGAGCTTCTGGCGAGAGAGCATCGCACATTTCTCTCACGGTCTTTTTGAGGACCGGGTGTCTCCAGTCTGCCGCAATGTCACGTAAAGGCACAAGCACAAAAGCGCGATCCTGCAGTCTGGGATGTGGCAGTACCAGATCAGCGGGCGCTTGTTGGCGTTGCTCTTCAAGAGGCAGGGTGCGCCACGCCTCGTAAGTGGCAAAGTCGGGCAAGATCGAGTCGCCACAGGCGATCAGGTCCAAATCAAGTGTGCGCATGCCCCAACGCTCCAACCGCCTTCTGCCGTGGTTCGCTTCGATTTCATGAAGTTGTGCGAGCATATCTTTGGATGCCAGGTCAGACTTAAGATGCGCCGCGGCGTTCACATAATCCGGTCCTGCGCCGGCAGGAAAGCAGGGTGTTTTGTAGAAGTTGCTGATCGCCTCTATATATATGTTATTAATACATATTTCGCGGATCGCGCTCTCAAGGGTTTCTTTGGGGGGCGTATTGCCGACGGGCAAATTTGCGCCCAATGCGATCAAAAAGTCATTCATAAATCTGTCACATATGCGAGACTGTCCAAAAATCTCACCTTGCTATACGTTGTCAAACCATTAAATCACCGCACGCGACTTTGCCGCATGGCTTTGGACAAACCACTCCCAATCGCCGGTTTCGTCGCTGTTTTTTTGAGAGGCTCAATTCATGTTCTACAAAGACGAGCGTTTGGCGCTGTTCATTGATGGTTCAAATCTCTACGCGGCTGCGAAGTCGCTTGGTTTTGACATCGATTACAAATTGCTGCGCCAAGAGTTTGTGCGACGGGGTAAATTGCTCCGAGCGTTTTACTACACTGCGTTGCTGGAAAATGACGAATACTCGCCGATCCGGCCGCTTGTTGACTGGCTCCACTACAATGGCTTCAACATGCGCACGAAGCCAGCCAAGGAATACACCGACAGTCAGGGCCGCCGTAAGGTCAAAGGCAACATGGATATCGAACTGACAGTTGATGCCATGGAACTGGCTGACCACGTCGATCACATCGTGCTGTTTTCAGGTGACGGTGATTTCCGGCCGCTGATTGAAAGTCTGCAGCGCAAAGGCGTTCGCGTATCTGTTGTGTCCACAATCCGCAGCCAGCCGCCGATGATTGCCGATGAGTTGCGGCGTCAGGCTGACAATTTCATTGAACTGGATGAGCTGCGTGATGTCATCGGTCGCCCGCCGCGTGATCCGATGCCAGAACGTCAGCCGGTCACTGCTGAGCATAGCTGAGCAGTGGACCTGCCCCTGATGATCCATGTGGAGTGATCTGCTTGCGCTAAGCGGTCTCTTTATTGTGGCGTTTGGGGCGGCGACGATCCTTCCGTTCCAATCAGAGATTGTCTTTGTCGCGCTGCAATTGCAGGGCGATATTCCGATTGCCTGGATTGTGATCTTTGCCAGTGTTGGCAATATCCTCGGGTCGGGTCTGAACTACGCTTTGGGCCGCGTGCTTGAACGTTATCGGGGACGAAAGTGGTTTCCGGTCTCGGAAGCGCAGCTGAACCGCGCCCGTGAGTGGTATCTCAAATGGGGTGTGTGGACGCTGCTGTTCAGTTGGGCGCCGCTTGGAGATGCCTTGACCATCGTGGCCGGGGTCATGAGAACGAATATCTGGCTGTTCTTTTTGTTGGTCAGTATCGCCAAGACCATTCGCTACATCGTTGTTGCAATCATCACGGCTGCGGCGTTCTAAGCGTCTCGGCTTCGCGCGTCACAGGCAGGTCCTTTGCCGCGCGGCTGATGCCCACGCTCATCAAAAGTGTCACTGCGCAAAAGAAACCTGCGACACCAAGAAATTGGGTTTCGATACCGATACCCTGATCAATCAACACACCGGTTAGGCCCGGACCAATTGCGGATCCCAGCACCATGACCGCGGTCGCCATTGACTTGATCGAGCCGATATGGGCGGTGCCATAGAAATCTGCCCAGAAGGCGTTTGGCAGTGTGGAATTGGCCCCTGACGTGATTCCAAGAAAGACAAAACCCAAAGCAAGGATGGCGGGGCTTTCCGATACAGCAAAGAGCAGGAATGCAGCGACCATTGGCAATTGGTAGAATGGGGTCAGCCGCGCGGTCCCGAGCCGATCCAAGGCCCAGCCTGACAGCACCATCGAGGATATCCCGACCACTGTGTAAATTGGGAAGAAACTGACAAAGACCAGATGTGAGAGCCCTTTCACCTCTGAAATATGCACCTGATGAAAGAAAAAGGCGGTGTTAAACGCGGAAGGCCCGAGCACCGCAGGGACCATACACCAGAACAGCGGATGTCGAAGCGCTTGCAACCTGCGCCAATGCTGCCCGGACATGCCGACAGCTACGTCAGTTTCGGCATGCGATGCTGGTGTGCGCTCCTGTCGCAGCAGATGTGACAAAACGGGCAGGGCGCAGACGCAGATGGCTGCTCCCAGCAGCCAGAGGTTTTGCCACGCCATCATGGTCATGGCCGCGACGACCGCCATTGGGACCAGCGCTTCACCCAGTGCAAATCCAAGCGATGCAATGGAAAGAGCTTTGCCGCGGGTTGCCACAAACCAACGGGCCATTGCCACTACAGCAATATGCGAACACATGCCTTGGCCAAAGAAACGCAGCGCAAATATAATGAACGGCAGTGCCCAGACCCACGGGTTGAAGGCCATCGCGATGCTGGCCGCCGCCAACCCGATAAGAACAATGGGGGCCAACACACGCACCCGGAAGATGTCGGTCAGCCCACCGGCCCAAACCATGAGCGCTGCCGAGGCCATCGTTCCCATCATGTAGATGCCGCCCCAAGCGCCATGGCTCAGACCAAAACTGGCACGAATTTCTCCGGCAAAGAGTGAAATAAAGTAGGTCTGACCAAAAGAGGACAGGAAGGTCAGTAAGGCACCTGCGGTCAGGAAAGGCGCATTGTCGCGGAGGTATTCGGTGAGACGCATGGTGTCGCCATGCCCCCAAGACGAAGATGTTGCAAGGCGCAAAATACCGGTCAGGCGCGATCCTTAGCAACCGGTGGTATCAGGGAAGTCTGCGGCTGTTGATCTCGTTATGAATTTCCTGAATCTCTGCGGGCCAGGTGCTCTTGATGTAGCCGAGAATATTGGCGATCTCGTCGTCGGTCAGAACATCGCCAAAGCCAATCATGTTAGATTTGTACGAGCCGCCGACAATCGCTTCTGTACCTTCTTTGACGATCCTCATCAGCAACGCATTGTCGTGGTGCCAAGTGTGCCCGGTTTCGTCATGCGGTGGCGCAGGCAAATATCCGTCCGCATCGCGATCCTGCCAGTTGGGCTGTTGCCCCTCGAGTTTGGCGCCATGACAACTTGCGCAGTACTCTGCGTAAAGCATCGCACCCTCCGCGATGCGCTCGACATCGGCGTAGGGCAACTCGGGTTGATCCGAACTTTGCGTTCGCGCTGGCAATGCAACTAAGGCCACGGCCGCTGCAGCTACACCCAGAAAGCAAATTGATAGCGTCTTTTTCATCATGAAAGCCTTGTGTCTTTGACCGATGAAAGCACGCTACCTGCGCCGGAAGGTCAAATCACGGCTGGGTGAGAACTGCATTCCTCTGGAAACGAATGCTCCGAACCTCTAGGTGTAGGGCAAGACGGAGAGAACCATGACCAAACCACCCCTGACCCTTTACCTTGCTGCCCCGCGCGGGTTCTGCGCTGGTGTGGACCGTGCCATCAAGATCGTCGAGATGGCGCTCGAGAAATGGGGCGCGCCGGTTTATGTGCGGCACGAGATCGTGCACAACAAATATGTCGTGGACGGTCTGCGGGCCAAAGGTGCTGTGTTTGTCGAAGAGCTACACGAATGTCCGGACGACCGCCCTGTGATCTTTTCCGCGCATGGTGTGCCCAAGGCAGTTCCGGCTGAGGCCGCCAAGCGAGAGATGATCTATGTCGACGCGACCTGCCCGCTGGTCAGCAAGGTGCATATCGAGGCGGCGCGTCACCACGAGAACGGACTTCAGATGATCATGATCGGCCATGAGGGCCATCCTGAAACCGTTGGAACGATGGGGCAGTTGCCCGAAGGTGAGGTTCTGCTGGTCGAAACTGTCGAGGATGTCGCGACCGTTCAGGTGCGTGATCCGGAACGTTTGGCCTTTGTCACACAAACGACGCTGAGCGTCGATGACACCATCGACATCGTAGCGGCACTACAGGCCCGGTTTCCCAGAATCGTCGGCCCGCACAAGGAAGACATCTGCTACGCGACCACCAACCGTCAGGAGGCGGTCAAGGCGATGGCTCCGAAATGCGACGCCATGCTGGTGGTCGGTGCTCCGAATTCGTCCAATTCCAAACGCTTGGTAGAGGTGGGCAGCAAGGCGGGCTGTGGCTATTCGCAGCTTGTCCAACGTGCGCCGGATATCGACTGGCGGGCGCTGGAAGGAATCGCAAGTGTTGGCATCACCGCAGGCGCGAGCGCGCCGGAAGAGTTGATCAACGAAGTGATCGACGCGTTTCGGGATCGGTATGATGTGACCGTTGAGATGGTCGAGACCGCCGTGGAGAACGTGGAATTCAAGGTGCCTCGAGTCTTGCGAGTGCCTGCTTAAAGGTGCGTGCAAGCACGCACCCTACGTGCTCTGAGGTGAGGTCGGGTGCGTGTTGACACGCTTCGTTACTTTTTCCCGCCAAACTTGCCCGTCGGCTTGCCACCGAACTTACCCGCGGGTTTCCCGCCTGATTTCCCGGCCCCCGCGCGCGGCTTGCGCATGCTTTGCGACGGGTCACTCGCACCGGAACGGGCAGCCGCCCGGGCGATGTTTTTCTTGCTATTAGATTTGCCCTCGGGCGGGGTCGGGCCTTTGGGTTTGTCTTTGGGCTTATACGGCTTCGCCGCGAACCCAGCTTCCGAGCGACGCGGTGCGCGTTCGCCACCGGATTTTTCGCCATAGGGTTTGCGATCCCGTGCCGGGCCTTCGGATTTGCCCTTATAGGGTTTGCGGTCCCGGGCCGTGCCTCCCGCGGCCTTGCCCACCCGTTTTCCGCCCTTGCGGTCCGCTGGTTTCGGCTTGCGCACGCGCGGCGTCGGCTCATCGTTCCATTCGATTGGGGCAGTCGAAACCGCTGCAGGTTTCGCAGGCACGTCGGCCTTTGCGTCTGGCGTCGGTTCAGGTTGAGACATGGGTCTCTCTGCCTTTGGCGCGTCACGATAGGGCTTGCGTTCGGGCTTTGGCCCTCGCGGACCCGTCGGTCGCGCGCCGCGTTCAAAGCTGGGCGCTTGGTCAAGCCGGGTCAGGGTCACGCCCTTTTCCAGCTCCATGTCAGGGCCGATAGCGTTCATTAACCGCGAGACCGAAGCTTCCTTGATTTGCACCAGCGAATGATCCTGCTGAATGCGGATCGCGCCGACATCCTCCTTGCTCAGATCGCCAGCGCCGCAGATCATGGGCAGAATTCGGCGCGGTTCGGCCTCGGCGGCCCGACCACCGGACACGGCGAACCAGACGCTCGGGCCGAATTCCTCGCGCGGTGCGCGCTTTTCGTTGGGATTGGAGAGATCTTCTGGAGCTGTATGCTGTTCGCGGAACATACGCAGGTAAGCTGCTGCGATCTGCTCGGGTGTCTTCTCCGCAACCAGACGCGAAACCACGCCTTCTTCCGATTCGGCAACTGGGGTTTCCCATGCGGGATCGGCGAACATACGGTCTTCGTCGCGCGCCAAGACCTCGTCGGCAGACGGCGCAGAGCCCCATTCCGCTTTCAGCTTGGCCATGCCCAAGATCCGTTCGGCCTTTTTGCGCACTTTCGGGGTTACGATCAGCGCCGACACACCTTTGCGCCCGGCGCGACCCGTCCGGCCTGATCGGTGCAGCAGGGTTTCATGGTTCGAGGGCAATTCGGCATGGACCACCAGATCGAGGTTCGGCAAGTCGATCCCGCGCGCTGCCACGTCCGTGGCCACACAGACCTGCGCACGCCCGTCGCGCATTGCCTGCAGCGCGTGGGTGCGTTCGGTTTGCGACAACTCGCCCGACAGGGCCACTACTTGGAACCCGCGGTTCGACAGACGGGTCGTCAGACGGTTCACCATCGCGCGTGTGTTGGCAAAGACGATGGCGTTGGGGGCCTCGTAGTAGCGCAGCGTGTTGATCACTGCGTTGTCGGTGTCGCGCTCGTTCACTATCATCGCGCGATAGGCGATGTCGGCGTGCTGGCTGGTTTCGGATTTCGTAACCACGCGGATCGCATCGCGCTGGTAGCTTTGCGCAAGCTTGGCAATCTGCGGCGGCACCGTGGCCGAGAACATCAGCGTCTGACGGTCTTCGGGGGATTCGCCCAAGATGAACTCTAGGTCCTCGCGAAACCCGAGGTCGAGCATTTCGTCGGCTTCGTCCAGCACAACGGCGCGGCACTGCGACAGGTCGATGGAGCCGCGCATGATGTGGTCGCGCAGACGACCCGGCGTGGCCACGACGATATGTGCACCGCGCTCCAATGCGCGGCGTTCGTCGCGCATGTCCATGCCGCCCACGGTCGAGGCCATGACCACGCCTGCTTGCGCATAGAGCCATGCGAGTTCGCGCTTTACCTGCAGCGCCAGTTCCCGCGTTGGCGCGATCACCAGCGCCAGAGGAGCGCCAGCGGCGTCGAACATTTCGTCGTCAAGGATCGTAGGCGCGATGGCGAGGCCGAAGCCCAATGTCTTGCCCGATCCTGTCTGCGCCGAGACCATAAGGTCGGCACCGACATAACCGGGATTTAGAACCGCCTCCTGAACCGGTGTCAGCGTGTCGTATCCACGGGCATCAAGGGCGTCTTGCAGGGCTTTTTTCACGTGCGTCGTCTTTTTCCATAAGGTAGGCCCACCAGCGGGCCAAAGCGCGCGTCTAGATCATTGGCGCGCAAATGTATAGCGTCATCGCAGCACACCCAGTGAGGACCTGCTATGCTTTCTCTGCAATTCCTTCTCACGGCCTTTGTCGTCGTCATCGCACCCGGAACCGGCGTCATCTACACGCTGGCCATCGGCTTGGGACAAGGGCGCTGGCCGTCGATCTGGGCGGCGCTGGGATGCACCATCGGGATCCTACCGCACCTTTTGGCGGCAACACTCGGATTGGCGGCGGTGCTTCACACCTCGGCGGTTCTGTTCAACGTGGTAAAATTTGCAGGCGTCGCCTACCTGCTGTGGCTGGCATGCCAGTCCTTGCGGTCCGGTGGGGCTTTGGCCGTCTCGGCCGATCGCAGCACTGAAAATGGGATGCGCATTGCTTGGCGGGGGGCGCTGATCAACATCCTCAATCCCAAGCTGTCGATCTTCTTTCTCGCACTGCTGCCGCCGTTCCTGTCGGGTAACCCAGACACGGCGACGGCGGAAATGACAATGATGGGCGGCATCTTCATGCTGATGACCTTTGCCGTTTTCGTTCTCTACGGCGTGTTTGCTGCTGCTGCGCGGACATGGCTGTTGGGCAGCGAACGGGCGATGCGTTGGCTCAACCGGTCCTTTGCAGGGCTGTTTGCCGCCTTGGCCGGACGGTTGGCGCTTGAACGCACCTGAGCTATGTCGCGTCCCGTAACATGACGACGGACCTGCCATGACCCAAATACCCCGTTCCGCCCTGATCCTTGGCCTTGCCGGAGTAATCCCTTTTGCATGGGGCGCGCTGTCGCTGCTCTCCGATGCGGCGGCCCAGTGGGGCATGAGCATGCTCGGGCCAAGATTCATTGGACCCTATGTGCAACTCAGCTACGGAATGGTGATCCTCAGCTTCATGTCCGGTGTGCTGTGGGGATTTGCGACCAAGGCACAAGGTGGACAGGCGGCCACGGGTTATGCCCTGTCTGTCATCCCGGCGCTTTGGGCGTTCTTCATGACAGGGGGAGGGCCAGTCTCGGCCGGAACCAACCTGATCTTCGGGTTCTTGGGGTTGCTCGTGCTCGACTTCAGTTTCTGGAAATGGGGCCTTGCCCCGGCGTGGTGGATGCACCTTCGGGTCTTGCTGACCGGGCTGGTGATCCTGTGCCTTTCGGTGGGGGTATTTCTATGACCGACCGTGAAACCATCGCTGTCTACGATGCCCGCGCTGGTGACTACGCCAAACTCGAACCGTCTGACATACCAAGCGAAACACTCGCCATGTTTATCGAAGCCCTTCCCGACGGTGCTCGCGTCCTCGACCTTGGCTGTGGGCCGGGAACATCCGCACGCCACATGGTGCGCGCGGGCTGTGTGGTCGATGCAGTGGATGCGTCTGCCGAAATGATCCGGCTAGCATCGGCCATAGACGGCGTCACCGCGCGGCAGGCGCATTTTGACGACATCAGCGGAACGGCGGTCTATGATGGGGTCTGGGCCAATTTCAGCCTTTTGCACGCACCACGGGCACAGATGCCCGACCATCTGGCGGCGATTCACGAAGCACTCAAACCGGGCGGTTTGTTCCATATCGCTGTCAAGGAAGGCAGTGGAGAAGCGCGTGACAGTATCAATCGCCTTTACACCTACTACACCGAAGCCGAACTGACCGATCTGTTACAAACCGCCGGGTTTTCCGTTGGCCCCTATCGACGTGGGCGCGACAAGGGGCTAAGCGGCGAAGACGCTGACTGGATCTCTGTAACCGCCTATGCCTGACCTCTACGCCTATACCGACGGAGCCTGTTCCGGAAACCCCGGACCGGGGGGATGGGGTGTCCTGCTCTTGGCCAAGGACGGTGATACAGTGGTCAAAGAGCGCACTTTGTCGGGCGGTGAAGCGAACACCACCAACAACCGCATGGAATTGCTGGCGGCGATCCACGCGCTGGAAACCTTGGCGCGTCCGTCCTCGCTGACCATCGTCACCGATAGCGCCTATGTGAAGAATGGCGTGACCGGCTGGATCCATGGCTGGAAGCGTAATGGCTGGAAGACCGCGAACAAGAAACCGGTCAAGAATGTCGAACTGTGGCAACGTCTGGACGAGGCTCAGGCACGGCATGACGTGACGTGGGAATGGGTCAAAGGCCATGCCGGCCACCCTGAAAACGAACGCGCGGATGAGTTGGCACGCGAGGGTATGAAGCCGTTTAAAAAAGGCGCGGCGTGACACTCGTTGCGTGGATCGACCACGCGGCGGTTCTGGTTTTTGCTTTGACCGGTGCTCTGGTCGCCAGCCGTGCGCAATTGGATATCATCGGCTTTGCCTTTCTGGCCATCCTGACTGGGGTCGGAGGTGGGACAGTCCGAGATGTTCTCTTGGACCGGAATCCTGTGTTTTGGATGGCTGATCCGACCTATCTTGGCGTGGCGGTTATTTCGGCCTTTGTTGTTTTCTTCACCGCCCACCTTTTCGAAAGTCGTTACAAGGCGATCCTGTGGCTCGATGCGGCAGCGCTTGCTTTCGCTGTGGCGGCGGGTGCCAATATCGCTGCCAGCTTCGGGCAGAGTGCGCCGATTGTTGTCGTGATGGGCGCTGTCACAGGATGTCTGGGCGGACTGATGCGCGATGTGGTGGCCAACGAAGTGCCGCTCGTACTCAAGCAGGGTGAGCTGTATGTCACCTGCGCTGTGGCAGGCGCGGCAGTGGTCGCGCTGACGCCCTTTTTCGGGCTGAGCCAGACACCAACTGCTCTGGCTGCGGCGGCAATCACCTTCGGATTGCGGGCAGGCTCCATCGCGTTTGGTTGGAGCCTACCGGTTTATAAATCCCGTCCGCCGCGCAACTGACCTTACTGCAGGTCGCTGAATGCCGCCTGCAATCGTTTGGCCGCTTCTTCGACACGGTAGGTCTGTGTGGCGAGGTTGAACCGCAGGAAGGTTTCACCGCCGGGGCCGAATTCCGGGCCGGGGCTGGGCGCGATTCGCGCATCTTTGCGCACGCGGCGGCTGATTTCTTCGAAATCCATGCCCGTGCCTGAAAAATCGACCCACGCGAGAAAGGTCGAGGCCAAGGGCAAGGAGCGCACACCGGGGATCGCGTTCACTGCGTCGTCAAAGATGCGGCGGTTTTCAATCAGATGTTCGATCTGCGTATCGACCCATTCCGCACCTTCAGCCGTATAGGCCGCCGTCACCATCTCAAGTCCCAAGCGGTTCGGGGAATAATCCAGCGACCGAAGCCGCTGCGCCATCGCTCCGCGCAGCTTTGCGTCCGGAATGATGATGTTCCCGGTCTTCAGCCCGGCGATGTTGAAGGTCTTGGATGACGCCGTGAGGATGACCGACCGTTCCCGCGCATCTGGTGCGGCGACGTCGTAAGGGACAAAGGTGTGGCCGGGGTAGATAATGTCGTGATGAATTTCGTCGGCTACAACAATAAGATCGTTCCGCGCCGCAAACGCGGCCACCTCACGCAATTCCTCCGCGCTCCAGATACGGCCTGACGGGTTCTGCGGAGAGCAGAAGATCAAAAGCTTTTCGCTGCCATCAAGCCGTGCTTCGGCTTCCTCGATGTCAAGGTAATAGGTGTCGCCTTCGCGCTTCAGCGGGCATTGCACGGGAACACGGCCGGACTTTCGGATTTTGAATTCAAATTCGTGATAGACCGGGTTGAACGTGACAATTCGATCTCCCGGTTCCGACCAGACCTCGATACACAGCGCAATCGCGTTTCCCAAGCCTTGGGTCGTCATGATCCAGTCGGTGTCGATGTCCCAGCCGTGCCGGTTCTTCATCCACCACTGGATTGCCGCGTGATACTCGGAGTTGTCCGTCCAATATCCGAACACACCGTGATCCAACGCCACCTGCATCGCGCGGAGCACGCATGGCGCTGTGGGATAATCGCTGTCCGCCGTCCACATCGCGATCCCGTCCGAGCTTGGAACGTCGAACTTGCTTTCCAGGATATCCCACTTTGAACTGTGCCGTCCGCGCCGGTCATTGGGAACGTTGAAAAGATCGCGCATTTGGGTCTCCGTCTGCTCTGAATTGTTTTGCCGGACGCTACTCCAGTGATTGTCAGGTGCAAGCCCCCGTCTATTGCCCTTGCGTGTTGGATTAACTAGATCACTGGCATGAAACTGCCGATCCTCATCCATCCGGACCCCCGTCTGAAAAAGGTCTGCGAGCCCGTGCCCGATCTGTCGGACGATTTGCGCACGCTGGCCAAGGACATGCTTGAAACCATGTATGACGCGCCGGGCATCGGGCTGGCTGCGCCTCAGGTGGGTGTCCTGTCGCGCCTGATCGTGCTGGACTGCATCAAGGACGAGGAATCGACTCCGCGTCCGCTGATCATGTTCAACCCCGAGATTGTGGCGTCTTCCGATGACTTGAACGTCTACGAAGAGGGCTGTCTGTCGATCCCCGACCAATTCGCAGAGGTGACCCGACCCGAGGCGGTCAAGGTTGCGTGGATCGATGAGGACGGCAATCCGAAGGAAGAAGAGTTCGACGGGCTTTGGGCGACCTGTGTGCAGCACGAGATCGACCACCTGAACGGCAAGCTTTTCATCGATTATCTTAAACCGCTCAAGCGGCAGATGATCACCCGCAAGATGGTCAAACTCAAGCGCGAGATGGCGCGCGCATGAGTGTACGGCGCTGTCTGCCGTGGCCGAATGCCTGCCTTCGTACGCCCGCTGAGCCGGTCGAAAAGATCACGGACGAAATCCGCGTGATCTGGGACGATATGATCGACACGATGGAGGCCATGCCCGGTGTCGGGCTGGCCGCCAACCAGATCGGTATCCTGAAACGCTTGGCGGTTGTTGATGCCTCCGATGATCGGGGGCGGGCGGTGCGGATGGCGAATCCGGAAATCCTGCACGCCTCGTTCCAGCTTCGGTCGCATGAAGAAGCGAGCCCGAACCTGCCTGGCGTCTTTGCCAAGATCGAGCGACCGCGCGCTGTGACCGTACGGTTCATGGGGGACGACGGTACGGTTCGCGAACAGGACTTCGTTGGTCTTTGGGCCACCTCGGTGCAGCACCAGATCGATCACCTGAATGGCAAGATGTATTTCGATCATCTGAGCAAGACCAAGCGCGACATGCTTTTGCGGCGGGCGAAAAAGCTGAAAGGCTAGGACATGCGGATCATCTTCATGGGAACGCCCGATTTCTCGGTTCCGGTGCTTAACGCTCTGGTCGCGGCCGGGCACGAGATCGCTGCCGTCTATTGCCAGCCACCGCGTCCGGCGGGGCGGGGCAAGAAAGACCGTCCCACTCCCGTCCATGCGCGGGCCGAGGCACTGGGCCTTGATGTGCGGCATCCGAAGTCGCTGCGGGATGATGACGCGCAGAACGACTTCGCCGCGCTTGGCGCGGACATTGCTGTTGTGGTCGCGTATGGGCTGATTCTGCCGCAAGTGGTTCTGGACGCACCGAAGCATGGATGTCTGAACATCCACGCCTCGCTTTTGCCGCGATGGCGTGGAGCCGCTCCGATCCATCGCGCAATTATGGCAGGTGATGCAGAGACCGGCATCTGCATCATGCAAATGGAGGCCGGGCTAGACACCGGCCCTGTGCTGCTGCGACAGAAGACGCCGATTGGCGCGACCGAAACCACAGGCGAATTGCATGATCGGCTGAGCGACATGGGCGCGGCCCTGATCGTGCAGGCACTTGACCGCTTGGATGATCTCACCCCGGAGCCGCAGCCCGACGAGGGCGTGACCTATGCCGAAAAGATCGACAAGTCCGAGGCGCAGATTGACTGGAGCCGTCCAGCTGTCGAGGTCGATCGCCAGATCCGGGGGCTTTCACCGTTCCCTGGCGCATGGACGATGATCGGCAAGGAGCGGGTGAAACTGCTGGGCAGTCAGCTATCGGATCAAGCAGGCCCAAGCGGAACAGCGCTTGACGATGCCTTCACCATTGCCTGTGGAGTGGGAGCGGTTACCATCACCCGGGCACAGCGTGCTGGCAAAGGAGCGCAGGATACCGTGACGTTTTTGCGCGGCATGCCGGTTCCAAAAGGAACACTTTTGGGAGAGTAGACATGTTCATGATATTGATGGGCACGGTCGTCATCGCAGGGATTGTCGGCTATATCTCGGAAAAGACGGGCTTTACGAACAACGGAATCGTTCCCAGCATTATCATCTGTGTAGGGGGTGCATTTCTTGCCTACTTCGTGCGGATCATGTTCGGTATCGGTTTTGGCTCACCGGGCCTGAACGCCATCGTATCGTCGCTTGGTGCGCTCGTCATCGTGCCGACCCACTGGAGGGCGTCTGTTCGTGATCGTCGGCGCAGATAATCTATGAACATCATCTTCCTACTGATCGTCGGAGCCGCCGCAGGATTTCTCGCAACTCGGTTCATGCGTGTCGAGATGAGCACACTGGCAACGGTCATGGTCGGTGTTGCTGGTGCGCTGATCGGTGGGCTTTTTATCCGCCTACTCCTCGCGGCGACAGGGGCGCTGGCAGGCCTTGTTGGAGCAGTTCTTGGGGCGATGGTGGTGATTTGGGTGGTGCAGAGACTGCGCTCCTGATCCGGCGTGCTTAGCGCATGATCAGGATTGGAACGCGGCACGAGCGGATCATTTCCGTCGTTGTTGATCCAATGATAAAGCTGCGGACACGGCTGTGGCCATAAGCGCCCATGACCAGAATGTCGTGAGGCTCCTGATCTGTGATCTGGGCGAGCACTTTTTCCGGTTCTCCACTTTGCACTAGGGTCTTTGCCTCAAAGCCACCCGCTTTCAGTGTCGCAATCGCATCGGACAATGATTTTTGAATGGCGGGCGTTTCCTTGCCTGCGAATACCAATGTCACAGAAAGACCGGCGAACATCGGGCTGCGCGCGATGTAGTCGATGGCCTTTAACGAGGACGGCCCGCCGTCGAAGGCAACAAGTACCGATGTGACTGGCTTGAAGGCGCGGTTCGCGATGAACACCGGTTTGTGGCTTGCCCGGACAATACGTTCGAGGTTCGAGCCAAGATGTTCCATCGCCAATCCGGCTGCCTCACCTCGCTTGCCGATCACGATCATGTCGCCGGTTTCTTCCTTCGCGGTGATCGTTTCGACAAGATCACCTTGCCGCAGACGAGTCTCGACCGTGATGTCGGCGTCTTTCTGAATGATGGCCTTGGCGTCTTCGAGAATGGCGCGCCCGTGTTCGTGAGCCAGCTTGGCACGCGTTGCGTCCAGTTCGGACAACTGCTCAAGCAAGGCTGACCGCGCGCCTAGCCGGATTGCTCCGGACAGGTCCTGCTTTTCCACCGCATCCCGCCGGCCCATCACATGATAGACCTTGACCTTCCAAGAGTTCCGATCAGCGATCCAAGCCGCATGAAGGCAAACGCTTTCGGCATAAGCTGAGGCGTCCACAAGGGCGATGAGAGTGTTTGTTGTCATGGTCAGCCTCCCTAGTGGCCCAGCAATTCGTTCATGGCGCCGGGTTTGTCATGTATGGCCAACCGGTCGACAATGGTTTCCGAGGCCTCGTTCAGACCAATGAGGTCCACCTCGGCACCCTCTCTGCGGAACTTGAGCACAGCCATGTCCAGCGCGGCAACCGACGAAATGTCCCAGATATGGGCGCGACTAAGATCAATGGTCACCTTCTCCGGGGCTTCTTTGAAGTCAAACGCTTTCATAAAGTCCTCTGACGACGCAAAGAATAGCTGGCCTTCGATTGTGTAGGTCCGGTGATTGCCATCCGGCGTGATAGACGTTCGAACACGGAACAGCTGCGAGATCTTCCAGGCAAAGAAGATGCCCGACAAGAGCACACCGACCAAAACGCCAATGGCCAGGTTGTGGGTGTAAATTACAAAGAACACTGTCGCCAGCATCACAATGGATGATGACTTCGGATGGTCGCGCAGGTTTTTGATCGACGACCACGAGAATGTTCCGATGGACACCATGATCATGATTGCCACCAGCGCCGCCATTGGGATGATCGCAACGATGTCGCCAAGAGCCACCACGAGGATAAGAAGGAACAGACCGGCCACAAAGCTGGACAAACGTCCGCGACCGCCGGATTTCACGTTGATGATCGACTGACCGATCATCGCGCATCCGGCCATGCCCCCGATGAAGCCGGTGGCGGTGTTGGCAAGGCCCTGACCGATGCATTCCTGATTGCGGTTCGACGAGGTGTCGGTGAGATCATCGACAATCTGCTGGGTCATAAGGCTTTCCAGCAAGCCAACCACGGCTACAGCGACCGAGTAGGGGAAGATGATCTGCAAGGTCTCGAAGGTCAGTGGAATGTCCGGGATCAGAAATACCGGAAGTGTGTCCGGCAATTCACCCATATCGCCAACGGTACGCACATCCCACCCCATCAGAACGACGACAGCGGTCAGCACGATGATGGTTACCAGCGGCGACGGAACCGCTTTGGTCAGCAGCGGGAAGAGATAGATGATCAACAGCCCGGACGCGACAAGAGCATAGGTCATCATTGGCACCCGGCTTGGATCAAGTTCAGGAAGCTGCGCCATGAAGATCAGGATCGCCAGAGCGTTAACGAAGCCAGTCATCACGGATTTCGACACGAAGCGCATCACGTAGCCCAGTTTCAACAGACCCGCACCGATCTGCAAGAGACCGGCAAGCACGGTCGCGGCCAGCAAGTATTGCAGACCGTGATCCTTGACCAGCGTGACCATCAGAACGGCTGTTGCAGCGGTTGCCGCCGAGATCATGCCCGGGCGGCCGCCAGTAATGGCCGTAATCACGGCGATCGAAAAAGACGCATAAAGCCCGACTTTGGGATCAACACCCGCAATGATCGAAAACGCGATGGCTTCGGGGATCAACGCCAGTGCTACGACGAGACCGGACAAGAGGTCTCCACGAATATTGTGGACCCATTGATGTTTGTACTGTGCAAGTGAGATCATGAATGATTTTGCCCGTAGGCCGCGCGACACGCGTGCGGTCTTTGTCAGTCTGTGCGGTTCAGTGGGGTACCTTGGGAAGGCCATCCCGTATGGCCGACGAGCGCGTCGCTCGCCTGAATTCACGCCCCTGTAGCCCGGAGTCGTCAAGAAGCCAAGGCATTGCCGGCCTTCGTCGTCTTAAGAGAGCTGATTTTTGCACCGTATGCATGAAGTTTGGGCCATTGAGAGCTCTCGAAACACTGCGGCTAAGGCCTTTGTGCGTTTTTCGGGAGCATCCTGCGCGGCACTACGCGTTTTGTGAATGAGCGCAGAGAACTATGTTCTCTCTCAACGTGGAATGAAGGAGGAACTGATGGGTTTGCTGGTCGATGGTGTTTGGAAGGACCAATGGTTCGACACCAAGAGCACAGGTGGTGCGTTCAAGCGCAGTACATCCAAGTATCGCAATTGGATCACTGCAGACGGCAGCGCCGGTCCGGAGGGGGAAGGCGGTTTCGCTGCTGAATCCGGACGATATCACCTCTATGTCAGCCTAGCGTGTCCTTGGGCGCACCGAACCCTGATCTTTCGCTCGATCAAAGGTCTGACCGATCATATCGGCGTCTCTGTGGTGCACCCGGATATGTTGGGCGACGGCTGGAGCTTTGACGCCGACTTTCCCGGCGCAACCGGCGACAAGCTGTACGATCTGCCGTTTGCGCGCGACATTTATCTCAAGGCTGATCCCAAGGCGTCAGGTCGTGTCACAGTGCCGATCCTGTGGGACAAAGAGCGTGAAACCATTGTGTCGAACGAAAGCTCCGAGATCATTCGCATGTTCAACTCGGCTTTCAACCAGATCACCGGCAATTCTGACGATTACTGGCCGGAGCCTCTGCGAGACGAGATTGAAGAGGTCAATGCCCGCGTCTACGACACTGTGAATAACGGCGTCTACAAGTCAGGTTTCGCGACCACACAAGACGCGTATGATGCCGCCGTCGTGCCCCTGTTCGACAGCCTCGACTGGTTGGAAGACCGTCTTTCACAGCAGCGCTATCTAGTCGGAAATCAGATCACCGAGGCGGATTGGCGTCTGTTCACCACTTTGGTCCGGTTCGACTCGGTGTATCACCTGCATTTCAAATGCAATCGCCGCCGGATCATCGACTATCCGAACCTGTGGGCCTACACCCGAGAACTTTATCAGAAGCCCGGGGTATCGGAGACCGTCAATTTCGATCACATCGTTCGGCACTATCACTACAGCCACGAAACCATCAATCCGCATCGGATTATTCCGATCAATCCCGTTCTGGATTTCGATGCGCCGCATCATCGAGCTCAGTTGGCTGCGGCCTAGACGGGTTTAGCATAATGCTCGACCATCGCAGCCAAGTCGTCCGGCTGGGTCGCGCTGGGAACAAAGGCACAGGCGTTTGAACACAGCTGAAAGATTGATCCGTCTGAAAAGAAGCTCGTGTTCGAGACAAAAATCACGCCTGCATCAGGGTGGCGGAAGCTGGCGTAGTCCGCCACTGCAAAAGCGCTGCCGTCATCCAATACAACATCAAGAATGATGATCGGGTAAAACTGCTCCTGCAGCAGATCGACGGCGCTTTCCTGATCATGAACGACATCGACCACGTGCCCATGCCGGTGCAGATGGCGCTGCCAAATGTCGCCAAGTGTGGCGTTGTTCTGGACGATCAGCACATTCATTGGGGACAACAGGGCTTTCACTTCTTTGAGCGCATACCAGGAGAGTCGGCTGTTATTAGATAACAAAGGGTTAATTATTGAGTAAAGAATATGCAGAAGTCGTAAAGGTGAGCGGAAGATGGCCGATCGGAGTCCGTTCTGACGGCTCTCGGTTTGCAGGACTTGAATGCCTATTCAAGGCCGCGTCGGAAACCTGTCGCCCGCCTCTGTGATGACAATCAACCGGTCCGTTTCGTCAAACACATATAAATCGCAGCGCGAAGCGCCGGTAACGAACTCAATGCAGATGGTGCTGTCCGTCATGACGGTGAAGTATCCGTATCCCGTACCGCCATTGTTGGCGTAGGTGTAGGTATAGCGCCCATCTTCGTAAAACCGTGATTGCCCATCGTCGTAAAACGTGATGGTTCCGCCCCGAAGCAATGCATCCAGCGCTGCCTGCTGCAACAGCCGATCGGTCTCACGGGGGACTGCTTGCTGCGCACACAGGTTTACCGGGATCAGAGCAAAGGCGAGGGCAAATCGGATCATGCTTTAACCTTAACCGCAGGGTCAGGAATCGCGCAGACACGATTACGCGACCAAGCGCTCCGCCTTTTTAAGGTCAACAGAGACAAGCTGACTGACACCCTGTTCCTGCATGGTGACCCCAAACAAGCGGTCCATGCGTGACATGGTGACGGCGTGGTGCGTAATGATCAGGAAGCGGGTCTCGGTGCGGCGGCACATTTCGTCGAGCAGATCACAGAAGCGTGTAACGTTTGCATCGTCCAGAGGCGCGTCGACCTCGTCCAACACGCAGATTGGTGCAGGGTTGGCGAGGAATACCGCAAAGATCAGCGCCAAAGCTGTGAGAGTCTGTTCCCCACCAGAAAGCAGCGACAGTGTTGATAGCTTTTTACCCGGTGGCTGGCACATGATCTCCAGTCCTGCCTCCAGAGGATCATCGCTCTCAACCATCACGAGATTTGCTTCGCCGCCACCAAATAGGTGAGTGAAGAGCAAGCTGAAATTGCTGTTGACCTGTTCGAACGCGGTGAGCAGTCGTTCCCGTCCCTCTCGGTTCAGGCTGGAAATGCCCGAGCGGAGCGTCTTAATGGCCTCTTCGAGGTCCTGTTTTTCGGTCAGCAACGTGTCGTGCTCTTCCTGAACCTCGCGCGCGTCTTCCTCGGCGCGCAAGTTCACGGCTCCCAGTGCATCGCGCTGACGTTTTAGCCGGTTCACATCGCCTTCTATGGCCTCGGCCCGCGGCAGGTTTTCAGGATCGGCGCCCAGCTTATGCAACAGGTTCGTGGGACTTGTTTCCTGCTCTTCCGCGATGCGCTCAGCGGCAGCATTCACAGCGTCCCGCGCTGCTTCGGCGCGGGCTTCGGAGCGAGCACGCGCCTCCTTCGCTTCCGATGCTTTGCGTTCTGCATCGCGCTCCGATTGATCGGCTTCGCGCAAAGCCGCCTCTCCGGTCGATAGCGCATCATCGGCTGCTGCTTTGCGCGCCTCCGCCTGTGCGATTTCATGCCCGAGAGTGTCGCGTTGGGCCGCAAGCTCGGCAGGGCGGTCTGACGCCTCTTCAAGTTCTTTCTGTGCTGCTGTCCGCCGTTCTGCGAGTTCCGCACTGCGTTTCTCTGCGGTTTCGAGACGATGGCGCCAGCCACTGAGCTCTTTCGTGACCTGCTGTGAGCGTGCTTTGCGTGCATCGCCTTCGCGGCGCAATTCGTCCTGTGCTGACCGCCGCGCCATCATGGTCATCCGGGCCGCTTCGACCGTCATTTTGAGGTCTTCGACCTCTGCGCGCGCAGTGTCCAGATCCTCCAGATCCGCCACTGCGCGTTGGGCTTCGCCCAATTGGGCGCGCGCCCGGGTCGCTTCGTCCTCGTGGCGCTTCACGGCAAGGGACAGGCTTTCAAGCTTGCCTTCGGCCATGTCGCGGTCAGCTTCAGCGCGGCTGAGTTTGCGCGCAGCGTCAGTCACCGAGGCATCGGCATCCCGCCGTGCCTGACGCGCCGCCTTCTCGGCCTGTGTGAGTTCTGCCAAACGCTGTGTCAGGCTTTCATGTGCCGCGCGTGCTCCGTCGACACGGGCCGAGGCTCGAGCTGTCTCCTGCTTCAGCGCTTCCAGACGGTTGAGCTGTTCCAGACGCAACGCTGCGGCCGAAGGCGCATCCTCGGCCCAGGCGCGATATCCGTCCCAGCGCCAGAGATCGCCTTCGAGACTGACAAGGCGCTGACCTGGCTTGAGCAGCGGTTGCAGTCGTGCCGCATCATCAGAATCAGCGAGGCCGATTTGTGACATCCGTCGTGCCAGCACTTCAGGCACCGAGACGTGATTGGTCAGCGGTGTGATCCCCTCTGGCAGCGGCTGGTTGCTGTCGTAGGGCGGGAGGGCGGTCCAACCAGTTGGGCCGTCGCCGTCAACTTCCGGTGCGCGTAGATCGTCAGCCAAGGCTGCACCCAGCGCTTTCTCAAAACCTTGCTCGACCTGCAAACGGTCGAGGATTTGACCACCCTCGGCGGTATCCCTGTCCAGCAGTCGGGCCAGCGCGGTTGTCTCTGCGCTCAGCGCGCTCATTTCGCCTTCGGCTTCTGATCGCTCTGCCCGCGCATCGGCTTCGCGGCTCTGCGTTTCCGCGCGGGCGGCTTCTGCTTCGGTCAGCACCTGATCCGCACGTTCCGCCAGATCGCGGGCGGCTGTCTGCTCTGTCTCTGCGGCGGCAGCAGCGTCCTTTGCCCGAGCCAGGCTGTCCTTCGCGGCAACGACGGCGTCGCGCGCGCGCGAAGCGTCCGCCTCGTTTCGATCGAGGGTCTTTTGGCTGTCGGACAAGAGCCGGTGTGCCGACTGGTGGCGAGCGGCAAGGCGCGCAACATCTTCGGTTTTCTGGCTCAGATCCGCCTCTCGCGATTGAAGCACAGCACCGGCGTCGCGGGCCGCCTCGATGGCTGCCGCAAGCTTTTCATCGTGTCCCTCGGCGGCCTTGGAAAGCTCTTTGGCCTCCCATTCCAACTGCTGGATCGTCTCGCCGGCATCGCGGTTCAACCCGCTTTCCCGTTCCATATCCTTTGTCATCTGATCGATGCGGCGGGTCAGGGTCTCGATGGTTTCCTCGGCGCGGCGTTCCTGCTCGGTCAATGTGTCGCGCTGAAGCGTCAGGCGCTGCACGATGGCTGCTGCAATGGCCGCTTCCTCTCGCAGGGGCGGCAAGGCAGCATCTGCCGCCTCGCGCGCCTTTGTGGCCTCACGTGCGGCCGTTTCTGCCTTTGCGGCTTCCGTTGTACGTTCGCGCAGATGGGCATCCGCTTCGGCGCGGGCCATGTCGGCATCTTTCCAGCGCCGATAAAGCAGCAATCCCTCTGCATGGCGCAACGCTTCGCCAATGGCGCGATAACGCGCGGCCTGACGGGCCTGCCGCGCCAGCTGTGCCAGCTGTGCGGCCAATTGTTCGATCACGTCATCGACACGCAGTAGGTTGGCCTCGGTGTTCTTAAGCTTCAACTCCGCTTCGTGTCGCCGCTGGTAGAGGCCTGAAATGCCAGCCGCTTCTTCCAGAATGCGGCGACGGTTCTTTGGCTTGGCGTTGATCAGTTCGCTGATCTGGCCCTGTCGCACCAGCGCGGGCGAATGCGCGCCTGTCGAGGCGTCTGCAAACAGCATCTGGACATCGCGCGCGCGCACATCTTTACCGTTGACCTTGTAGGCGCTGCCGACATCGCGGGTGATGCGACGGACGATGTCGATCTGGTCCTGATCATTGAAGCCAGCAGGTGCAAGGCGGTCGCTGTTTTCGATTTGGATCGACACTTCGGCAAAGTTCCGGGCAGGGCGCGTGGCGGCGCCTGCGAAGATCACGTCTTCCATCCCGCCGCCGCGCATCGCGGTAGGGCGATTTTCCCCCATGACCCAGCGCAGTGCTTCGAGAAGGTTGGATTTTCCACATCCGTTCGGCCCCACAACGCCGGTCAAACCATCCGCAATGATCAGATCGGTGGGGTCAACGAAGCTTTTGAAGCCCGTCAGACGGAGTTTGGAAAAGCGCACCTGTAAAGCCTGCCTGATTCCCGTTTTGAAGGGCAGTGTGTGGCTGGCTTTGGCGCTGAGTCAACGATTTGGTTCCGCATGTGGTGAGCATGCTCGATTTATCCACAAGATATTGCGGTTTGTGGTGGCCGTTTAAGAGAAACCTCGGCACTCGATCAGCTGTGACCGGCATCGCCATCGTGGCGCAGCTCGTCGGCATCGCGCTGGTCTTGCGCCTCAATCGTCAGCATTTTGCCCGCCGGGCTGTTCCGGCCTGCGCGGTGCCCGCCGAATAAGTGCGGCCTACAAGAAGGTCAGTAAGCCCGGATCAGGTGGTCCGGGCTTTCCATGTCTTTGCAAGGTCCCGCATCGCATTGACCAAGAGCAAGACATCGGCGCCGAGGCCCACAAAGTTGGCACCTGCGTCAAGGTCTTGCTGGATCAGTTTTGGGTCACCATCAATGATACCGGCAGCCTTTCCGGTTGCTCGAATCCGGCGCAGTCCGTCTTCTACAGCAACTCGTACCTCTGGGTGTGCGACATCGGAGAGATGTCCCATATCAGCGCAAAGGTCAGCGGGGCCGATAAAGACTCCATCAATGCCATCCACTGAGCAGATTTCTTCCAGGGCATTCATTGCTGCGACACTTTCAGCCTGAACAATAAGACAAATCTCATTTTCAGAAGTTTCCAAATAATCGGGAATGTTGTTGAAGTTCGATGCGCGTCCCAGAATGTAACCGACCCCACGAATGCCTTTGGGCGGAAAGCGTGTCGCCTGAACGATGGCGCGCGCCTCATCTGCCGAGTTGACCATCGGGCACAGAAGTGACTGCGCGCCGAGGTCGAGCACCTGCTTGATCAGCGTGGGGTCGTTGTTGGGCAGCCGCACCACGGGCGAGACGTTATGGCCCGAGAGCGCCATGAGCTGTTCATGTATCGTCGCCAGAGTGTTTGGGCCATGCTCCCCATCAATCAAGAGCCAATCGAATCCGGTAGCGGCGGCAATCTCTGCGGCATAGCCTGACCCTAGGCTGAGCCAGAGGCCAAACAGAGGTGTGTCCAATGCAAGAGCGGCTTTGAGCGGATTGTGGGGGGCTGGCATAAACACTTCCTTTTTTGCGGATCAGATACCAAGACCCGCAGCAAGACAAGTCAGTTGCTGCTGTGCCAAAGCTTTATGGCTGACCAGATTGCGGTGCCGCCAAAGAACGCAAACGCAATACCCACAACCTCGATCAAAGCGGCAGAGTTCGAGATGCCTCGAACCATGACAGCAACGCACAACAGCGCCAATCCCGCCAGGCTGAAGAGAAACCGAAACCACAACTCGCTGCGTGTGGGACCTGTCATCGTCGCTCCTTTGCTTTGCGCAGAGATAGGTTGCGGGCGACGATGGACCAGTTGATTAGAACGTCACCGAAACGCCGGGGAGGTTCAGCGCCTTGATCAGGTCCCGAAGCTCTTGTCGCGCAGCAATGTTCGAGATGTTGAGTTGTTTGACGCCTACATCCTTGAGATCCAGCAATGTCATGCCGCGCGGGAATAGCTCGCGGAAAATGACCCGCTCGTTAAAGCCAGGCGCCACCCGAAAACCAATCCGTTTGGACAGCCGGTTGAGCGCCTTTTCCATCTTGGCTTTGTTGACCATCTGTTGCGCGCCAAGACGGTTGCGCAGAACAACCCAGTCGATTGGGGGCAGGCCCGCCTGTGCCCGCAATTGCCGGGCGTTCCACACCATTTCGGAATAGACAGACGGTCCTTCGATTTTCTCGCCGGTTGCATCCGTATGGGCCAAGAGGTCGAAATCGACAAAGCTGTCGTTGAGTGGTGTGATCAACGTGTCTGCCAGCGAGTGCGCCACCTGGCTCAGTCGTGTATGCGAGCCGGGGCAGTCGATCAGGATAAAGTCGCTGTCCGGTTCAAGCTCAGCCACAGCGGCCGACAGCCGATGATCATAGATATTTTCGCCCGGTTGCAGAGTGTCAGGATCAATCTCAGGCAGCTCCAAATATCGTGGGGTCGGCAAGTCCAGACCGTCCTGTTCAAGCGTCTTCAGACGATTGGTGACATAGCGGCCCATCGTCTTTTGCCGCAGATCGAGATCCAGTGCACCGATTCTGTGTCCCAGTCGGGCCAGCGCCGTTGCAACATGCATCGAGACGGTGGATTTGCCCGCACCGCCCTTTTCGTTTCCGACAACAATGATGTGTGCCATCTTTTCGATCACCCCGAATTTGCAAAACCTATGACCTGATTGCGCAGCATCTTGCAACGGGGTGCAGAGCGATTTGCCCGAGATTGCGGCGGGCGGGACTCAGATGCGGAATTCGCCATCGGTGATTGCAACAAAAAAGGCCGCCCCGAAGAGGCGGCCGTTTTTTACCAATTGGTAAAAAATACTTTAGAAGCCGAGGCCTTCGTACTTCTTCTTGAACTTCGACACGCGGCCGCCGGAGTCCATCAGGCGGGAACTGCCGCCGGTCCATGCGGGGTGCACGGTCGGATCGATGTCGAGGGACAGCGTGTCACCTTCGTTGCCCCAGCACGAGCGCATCTGCAGCATGGTGCCGTCGGTCATCTTGACGTTGATGACGTGGTATTCGGGATGGATGTCTTTTTTCATGTCGACACTCCTTACGCGTCTGCGCCCTTGCGGGGCTTGTAGTTTGCATCTTCTGCGATACGGGCCGATTTGCCGCGACGCGAACGGAGGTAGTAGAGTTTCGCACGACGGACGCGGCCGCGGCGGACAACCTCGATGCTGTCGATGTTGGTGGAGTAGAGCGGGAACACACGTTCCACACCTTCACCGAACGAAATCTTGCGAACCGTAAATGATCCGGCAATGCCGTCACCCTGACGGCGGCTGATGCAGACGCCTTCGTAATTCTGCACGCGGGTGCGGGTGCCTTCGGTCACTTTGTAGCCGACACGGATGGTGTCGCCGGCTTTGAAGTCGGGAATGGTCTTCCCGAGGGCGGCAATCTGTTCCGCCTCCAATTGAGCGATCAGGTCCATCGCTTCTCTCCTAAAACTGCTTGCGGTTGCTCCGCAAAGGTGTGCGCGTCCTCAGAGCTCTTGGTCTTCGTCCGGGTCCGCATTTGCGCCCGCCAGAGATCAGGTCGTCTTTGTCTTGTCACGTCCGGGACGGATGCGGTTGGGCCCTGCGCGAAGAACACACGGAATCACCGCACCGGGCTGACACCCGGAACACGCGCCGTAAACCAGAACCGCCCGGCGAAATCAAGCGCCGTTTGAGGCTGTTGCCGACTGGCCAATTGTATCACGACTCGTGGGTCAGAGGATCACGCGACCACTTCACCGATCAGCATCTGTGGCCGTGTATTCGTGAAATTCGCAATGTCGGCAATCACGGGTCCCGCCGCGCCAAGCGCTGCATCAAGTGCGGACTGATCAGCAAAGGTCATGGTCGCGACGGCATAACTTTCGGGCGGTGCGTCCGGACCGCCAGCCAGACCTTTGGTGACCAAGACTGACGAGATATGCGCCCCCATATGTTCGTCGACCATCGGCATGTGGGTGCCGAGGTAATAGTCATAGTCGAAATTGGTGTCATCCGTGATTGGGTAAATCACCTGTAGCGAAAGGGCCATTTGTGTCTCCTCCGAGTCGGTCAATGACATATCCTTAGCACGTTACGCACCCGAACCGTTTTTTCATTTGGACGATTTGTTCCGCGCGCACCATTCAGCCCAAAGGTCAGGACGACGCTGCTGCGTCACTGTCTCGGATTGCGCCCGACGCCACTTGGCGATCTCGCCGTGATGGCCCGACATCAGCACGGGGGGGATCGACATTCCGCGCCACTCGGCAGGACGTGTGAACTGGGGGTGCTCAAGCAAGCCTTCGGAAAAGCTTTCCTCTTCGGTTGAAGCATCATTGCCAAGCACACCCGGCAACAGCCGGACTGTGGCGTCAATCATGGCCTGAGCCGCGATATCGCCTCCGGTGAGAACAAAATCACCGAGGCTGACTTCGATCATCCTGTAGTGATCAATGACGCGTTGATCCAAACCTTCGAAGCGACCACAGATGAGCGTCACGCCGGGCCCGGCGGCAAGGCTCTGCATCATTTTTTGCGTCATGGGCCGCCCGCGCGGGCTCAGATAGATCAAAGGTGCCATCGGTGCGATCCGTGCGCGGGCATTATCTACTGCTGCTGCCATCACATCCGGGCGCAGCACCATTCCGGCGCCGCCGCCAGCGGGGGTGTCATCTACATTGCGATGTTTGCCGTCTCCAAAATTCCTCAGGGCAATTGTTTCAAGCTGCCAAAGCCCATCTTTCAGAGCGCGCCCCGTGAGAGAGTGTCCAAGCAGGCCCGGAAACGCGTCCGGCATCAACGTGATAACCTGCGCTTTCCAGACATGCGCAAGCTCGGGTGTCTCTTCCATCAGATCGCGTGGCTTGAGCGATGGCCTGATGGATTTGCGTCCATGAGATCTCTGCGGTGGGCTTTTCGGATCGTCCATCTGCGTTGCCTTTCGGTGACGCGACAGGCTTTAGTGGCTTGTTGTGAAAAACACCACCGGTCAGGCCGTGACAGGGTCGGACACGGCATCGCGCATTGCCAGCATCGCTTCTGGTGAGGCGAAATACTGTGAAAGCGCGCCAGCTTCTGCAGGGCTGGAGCGCATCAGTCGTTCGACAAGCCAAAGCTCGCGAAGCTGATCATCGGTCAGCTGTAGCAGGTCGGTTTCATCCCAACGGGCGATAATATGGGACAACACCATCGCCACCTGTTCATCGGCTGTAATAAAGTTGGGCATGCCCTGCGCCGGCGATATCAAGCCTTGGAGGATGCCTCTGATAACTGTGGGATCCGGCGCAGTCTCGCGCAAGCTTCTTGCCGCCGAAGAGATCAGCAGCGTCGCATATGCCTTTTTGTTCATGCGATGCTTTTCCGGAGTTTGGCCGACTTGTGGCAAAACGGCAATTGTTATCGTCGCAAAGCAGATTGCACCGAAAACCCCAAAAACCATGAATGCAAGAGACACAGCGAATTCCTGCAGGGTCACAGTTACGACTCCCGGCGAAAGCCCGGCAATAACCAACAACAGGCGTCGTCTTACACGATCCAAGGCACCCATCCCACACAACTTCTATCGGCGGATATCAGCACGTCATGGCGAATTATCGCCGTTAATCAGGCAAATAAGATGCTTTTTTGCGGCGAGACTGAGACCTGTGTCAGGGATCAAGCCGCCGGGCCATTCTGCGTACAAGACGTTTTGCGTCCTGCACGTCTTTTTCCGGCAGTGCGCTTTGATTGAGTGCCAGGAAGACCGCATCAACGCCCAGATCAGGCTGGACGTTCTCTGGTGGTAGAACCGTTATCTGAGCACGGTCCAAATCGGCAACGTCCAGAAGGGTCAAAACAGGATCAAGAGGGCCCAGAGGTAAAGGGGACGCATCCTCCAGCGCAAAGGAGGTCACGCGGGCAGGTGACACATCCAATGCGATTTCTTCGAGAATATCCTCAAGCGACCGCGCGCTATCGAACTGACTGACGTAACTCTTGAAATCGTCAGTGAGCCGGGTGCTTCGCAAGTTCTGCCACCACGTGCTGCGCAGCCATGCTTCGCGCTCGCGGGTGGAAAAGTAGAAGATGAGGTCGGTGTCCGGACCAAAGCGCTTGAACGCTGCATCGGCAAGGCACTTCATCACCAAGCCGGCGCTGTCATAGCATTCCACACCGTGGCGGCCCGGCATGTGCCCAGATAAGTCCTCGGACGATAAAAGGATCGGCCGGGGATCCTCTATGGAGAGGGTGTCGAAAAACGCCCGTGCCGTGCGGGCAACGACGGCCAGGGTTCTCTTTCTTGGGTCAATCGAAAAGGCGCGTGCGGCTTCGGTCAAAGGTTCGAACGCATCCTTGAGATAGACGCGCACATGCGGGTCCAGAATCTGTGCGTTTTCACGCAGCATGGACTGAACGCTGGTGGTACCTGTTTTGTGAAAGCCTGCGTGAATGACAATTTTTGTTGTCACGAAAACAGGCCCTCGGGCGGGTCCGCCACGATGCGACCCTGAGCGAGGTCAACGGTGGGAACGACCGCTTTCGTAAAGGGAAGGAGCACCGTTTGCTTTTGACCTGGCGCGCGTAACTCCAGCAGATCGTCCGCGCCGTTGTTGATCACCGCCATCACCTTGCCGAGAGGCGCGCCTCCAGTGTCTGTGACTTCTAGGCCGATCAGGTCGGCATGGTAGAACTCGTCATCCGGCAGAGAAGGAAGCCGTTCGCGCGGAACATAGAGCTGTGTTCCGCGGAGAGCGTCCGCCTCTTCTTTGTTCGATATACCTGACAGGCGCGCGGCTAGGCCGTTTTTGACCTGCCGCGTGATTTTCACGGTAAAGCTGCGGGTGCCGTCCTCGGTCTCCAAGGGGGCATAGGTGGCGATGTCTTCGGGAATTGCCGTGAAGCTTTTTAGGCGCACCTCGCCCCGGACCCCAAAGGCGCCCGCAATTGCTCCTACACAGACTTTTTCACTCACGGCTATGCTCCCAGCGGCTTTGAGCGACTGGATAAACCAGACCGATGCAGAGAGGCAATCGCCCGTCGCCGAGATCAGCCACCGATGCTGAACACGCGGGTCACGCCAAAGCGCACACCCCACTGTTCATCAGAGCCTTGCTCGACAATCGGACTGTTGGCCGCATCGTCAGTGAATCTTTCCCATGTGACGGCGCCCTCGAGGCCCCAGACATCATTGATCTGATAACGCGCGCCGATTTCCACGCCCGCAGACACCATGCCGCCATCGGGATCGTAGGCAGGCATGGCCGCACTCGCTTCGGAAGCCGTTACCCCGAAATAAGTATCGCTGTAGCTGTCATCGCCAAAGAACAGACGCGGACCCATTGAGAGGCGCAGCCGGTCTGTCGGGTGCAGGATCGCGTCGGCACCGACTTCGCCAACCCAACCTTCATGCCCTCCAAAGCCGCGACGGGCAGCGCCGAAGGCGGCAAAGTTCTCGGTTCCGTAGCGCATCGACACGCCAAGTTCGAGCGCGGCGTCGATATCGTCCAGACCTGCCAATTCATCAAAGTCGTCTGTTTTGCGTTCCTGAATAAAGCGCAAAGAGCCGCCAAATGTCAGACCCATGTCATCTGCCCAGGGATCAGGATTGCCCAACGAACGCCCGTTGCGCAAAGACAGGTAATTGAAGCGGAACCCAAGATCCGGTCCTGCCGTGTGCTCGTCCGAGCCGAAATATTCGGGGTTCATGGCCACACCGCCTCGCAATGTGAACATCAGGCGGGGTGTCTCGGGCGCTGGAGCGGGAGTAACCATGACGGGCTGTGTTGCGCTTTGGTTCGGTCCCGACGCAACGGCGGGAGCGGCGGCGAAAACAAGGCTGATGGCGGCAGAAACACGGGCGAGCATGGCAGATGGCTCCTTCAGGGCAACATGCGGTTTCTTAGCGACATGGCGCGATAGGCTGCCAGCGTCAAGCAAGCCTGCAGTCTCAGGCGGTTTGACGCACGTAGAATCCAGCGCGAACCGCGCTCAAGCGATTCGTTGTAACGGGAAACTGTGGTGAGTGGGATTGTTCTTTGCCCGATCATGCGTCGGGTGGTGCAGATGGCCGGGTGGGCCGGCCATCTGCGAAGGCTGACTGCGATTATTCCGCAGTTGCCTCGTCAGCTGCCGGAGCTGCTGCTGCCTCAGCGGCGTCTGCGGCTTTCGCTGCTTTCGCTTCTGCACGTTCCTGAGCGGCTTTGCCGGGAACGGCTTTCTTCGGGTTGTTACGCTGTTTCTTCTCGACAACGCCTGCAGCTTCGAGGAAGCGCGACACACGGTCGGTGACCTGTGCGCCTTGACCGATCCAATGCTGGATGCGCTCGACGTCCATCTTCACGCGGTCTTCGCTGTCTTTCGGAAGAAGCGGGTTGTAGGTGCCCAGCTTCTCGATGAAGCGACCGTCGCGCGGCATGCGGCTGTCAGCAGCAACGATGCGGTAGAACGGGCGCTTTTTGGAACCGCCACGGGCGAGACGAATTTTGATAGCCATTTGGTCTTCTCCTAAGGGTCTGTATGGACGGGCAGGGCCGTCACGATTGCTTTTGTTTGTGGTGTTGGATGACTTCCTGAATGATGAAATTCAGGAATTTCTTGGCGAACTCAGGGTCAAGGTCTGCCTGGGTCGCAAGCTCTTCGAGCCGCGCGATCTGGTTGGCTTCGCGCGCGGGGTCTGAGGGCGGGAGGTCGTGCTGAGCCTTGAGCTCACCCACGGCCTGCGTGTGTTTGAACCTTTCAGCCAGTGTGAACACGAGGATTGCGTCCAGACGGTCAATGCTTTCACGGTGACCTTTGAGCAACTCGGCGGCACGGGTCACGGGATCGGTGGTCATGTCAGTCAATGGCCCAGCCTTTCGGTTTGAACAGAGGGTCTTGGTAATGGGCGATTTCCATATCGATGCCATGGGCGAGCTGCGAGCCGCGCAACGCGTCCGGCGACGGATGGCGGTAGCAGACGTCGCTGCCATCCACGGTGGGCGCCTCGTGATCCTTTTTCGCGCCAAGCCGTTCGGCGAGACGGATGCTGTCGAGGTTCTTGGGGTCGAGATAGCTGACCGCGGTCTCCCAACCCTGATCCTCGTAGAAATAGCGGCGCACGCGGTGGGTGGCCTCGAGCGCGAACCCCTTGCCGGCCTTGTCCGGCCAGATGATCCAGGCGATTTCGCGCTCGGGCCATTTTGCGGGAAACCAGCCACCGGCCATGCCGACGGTCTCGTCCGTGTCTTTCAGGTGGACCATCCACATGCCAAAGCCACGGATTTCCCAGTGACCGATCTCGGCGGCATACAGCATCCAAGCCTCGTAGCCATTAAGCGGACCGCCCATGAAGCGGGACCGGTAGGAGGCAAAAGTGGCCTTGAAGTCCGGATAGTCCTCGGGCTTGGGGCTGCGCAACTGCAGCCGCTTGGTTTCAAGAATTGGGATGTCGCGGTGGCCCATATCAGCGCGCCTCCAGCTTGGGGTGACGGTATACCGTAGCAACCTTGTCCCGCAGCGTGATGTCCGGTTCACGGACCGCGCCCATACGCACAGCCAGCGCCTGCGACCGGGCGTTGTCTGGTGAGATGAAGCTGGGCAGCGCATTCAAGGCCAGATGGGTCGCAGCAGCCTTGCGTGCGGCCATCACGGCTTCATAGGCGATGCCCTTGCCCTCGTATTTGGCGGCAATGCCATAGCCAAGCTCTGGCTCCGGCCAGTCGAACGGGTGGAAAATACCGGCAAAACCGATCGCCTCGTCGTCGTGCTTCAATGACACGAACCAAAGGCCATAACCACGCAATGCCCAACCACCTGCGGCCGAGGTGATCATGCCTTCGACCCCACGTGGTTCAAGCGGGCCACCGTTCCATTTGCTGCGCGGGTCTGCAAAATACTCGCAGAATGCGGCGTGATCCGACAGGCGCGGGCCACGCAGGACAAGGCGGTCCGTTTCGATCAGGGGGACATCGAGGCTCATGACAGCGCCTCCGGTCCCGGATGGCGGTAGAGCATGTCTTCGCCCATATTCGGGTTGTCGTAGGTCCGCTCGTAGACTGCCCCCATGCGTTCGGCGAGGCGGATGGAGCGGGTATTGCCCGGCACGATGTTCGAGGTCAGCGTTGTAAAGCCGAGGTCTTCGTAGGCCCATTGGCGGGCACGACATGCAGCCTCATAGGCGATACCTTTGCCTTCGAAGCCGTCGAATACGACCCAACCGACTTCGGGTTCCGGCCACCCGTCGGGGTTCCAGATGCCACTGATTCCGGCTGGCGTGCCGGTTGCTTTGTCCTCAATCGTGAAGTAGCCGTAGCCGTGCCAGTGCCAGTGGCCCACATTGAGCGTGAACCAGCGCCACGAGTCCGAGCGGTTGGTATATCCACCAAAGCCTTGTGCGCGGGTGTCGTCCATCAGGAACGCGATCATCGCTTCGGCGTCGGCCTTTTGTGGGCCGCGCAGGATCAGGCGTTCGGTTTCAAGGACGGGTGCGTTCGTGAGGCTCATGCATAGGCCTCCGGGCTGCCGTCGATGTCCGGGCTGTGCCGGTAGACGACGGTTTCCTCGGGAGTTTCGCCGTCGGGCAGCGGGGCGTTCGCATCCAGAATAGCGCCAAGCCGTTCGGCCAGTGCGCGCGAGCGCACGTTTTCGGGGGTTATATAGCTGACAAGGGTGTCAAAGCCCTGTTCCCAAGCCCATCCAAGCGCAGCGGTCGCCGCTTCGGTCGCGTAGCCTTTGCCTTCGGCATTCTCAAACAATGTCCAGCCAATCTCGCGTTCCGGAAAATGCGGCGGTTGGGTGATGGCGACCTGACCGACAAACTCGCCCTCAGCCGTATCGACGGCCCACGCCCCGTGACCCATCCAGTCCCACGCAACCACTTCGGACGAAAGCCCATAGAACAGGTGTGTCCTGTTCTTGGGAGCGCCCACGTAGGCGGCGCGCGGCGTCTGATAGAAGGCCCAGAAGGCTTCCATGTCGTCCATGCGATGTGGACGCAGACGCAACCGCGGCGTGGTTATGACGGGGGCTTCTCGCATCAAGAGTTACTTCTTCTTGCCGAACCCGCTGAGGCCCGGAGGCAGGCCCATGCCTCCGCCCATTCCGGGGAAGCCACCTTTGCGGCCCATCGCCTTGGCCGCCTGTTCCAGCGCTTTGGGGTCCATCTGGCTGGGGTCCATGCCCTCGGGCATGCCACCCTTGCCGAACATGCCTTTCATGGCCTGTTTCAGCATGCCGCCTTTGCCCATCTTGCCCATCTTCTTCATCATGTCGGACATCTGGCGCTGCATCTTGAGCAGCTTGTTGAGGTCGCTGACCTCCATGCCGGCGCCCGCCGCGATGCGCTTCTTCCGGCTGGCCTGAAGGATCTGCGGGTTGGCGCGCTCCTTCTTGGTCATGGAATTGATGAGCGCAATATGTTGGCGCAGCATGCGGTCATCGATCCCTGCGCCATCCATCTGCTTTTGCATCTTCTGTGCGCCAGGCATCATGGCCAGCATGCCTTCCATGCCGCCCATTTTCATCATCTGTTCAAGCTGCATCTTGAGGTCGTTCATGTTGAACTGACCTTTCTGAAAGCGCTTCATCATGCGCTCGGCCTGTTCGACCTCAAGCGTTTCCTGCGCCTTTTCGACCAGCGCCACGATGTCGCCCATGCCAAGGATGCGGCCTGCAATCCGGTCCGGCTCAAAGGTTTCGAGCGCGTCCATCTTTTCGCCGAGACCAACAAAGCGGATCGGCTTGCCGGTCACCGCACGCATCGAGAGTGCCGCGCCGCCGCGGCCGTCGCCGTCCATCCGGGTCAGCACGACGCCGGAGATGCCGATGCGTTCGTCAAAGTTTTCGGCGGTATGTACCGCGTCCTGACCGGTCAGACCGTCGACCACCAGCAGCGTTTCGCGCGGGTTGGCGACATCGCGAACCGCTTCGACCTGGGCCATCAGTTCTTCGTCAATGGACAGACGGCCTGCGGTATCGAGCATGTAGACATCGTAACCGCCCAGCGACGCCTGTGTCTTGGCACGCTTGGCAATGGCGACCGGATCCTCGCCCTTGACGATAGGCAGGGTATCGACGCCGATCTGAACGCCGAGGATCTGCAACTGCTCCATCGCTGCCGGGCGGTTCACGTCGAGCGAGGCCATCAGGACCTTTTTGCCGTCGCGCTCTTTCAGACGCTTGGCGATTTTGGCAGTGGTCGTCGTCTTACCGCCACCCTGCAGTCCGACCATGAGGATCGGTGCGGGCGGATTGTCGATTTTGAGTTTGCCGGGGTCTTCATCGCCCGTCAGAACATGCTTGAGTTCGTCATGAACGATTTTTACGACCTGCTGGCCCGGCGTGATCGACTTGGTGACGGCCTGACCGGTTGCCTTGCTCTGCACGGCCTTGATGAAGTCACGCGCCACTGGCAGCGAGACGTCCGCCTCAAGTAGAGCCACACGAACTTCGCGCAGGGCGGTTTTGACGTCGTCCTCGGACAGCGCGCCCTGTTTGGTCAGCCGATCAAAGACGCTGCCTAGGCGGTCGGACAGATTTTCAAACATGGGCTTTCGCCTCCTTTGCCACTGGTTGCTCCCCCGATGTAAGGGCCAACGGCTCATATACCAAACGTCAAACGCCCCCACGGGCGTAACACGCTGGTGGGGGGCGATCCCGGACATGGGTCCAAGGGACCGGAAAGTTAGACTTCCCGGAGTTGAATGGCGTTTAGGGCAAAGAGGCGCGCAGAGTCAACCCACGCGCCTAGGCAAGCCTTAGGCCGCGATGGCCTCAAGCGCGGCTGTGGCTTTGGCATGCGAGGCGTCGGCGTCGATTGCAAGCTGATCCGCTGCAACAAATTGCACGTCCGTGATGCCGATAAAGCCCAAAACGTGGCGCAGGTAGCCGCTGGCAAAGTCGATATCCGAGCCGATTTGTGTCCCACCAGAGGTTATCGCGACAATGGCGCGCTTTCCGGTCATCAAACCTTGCGGGCCGGCTTCGGAATACTTGAACGTGATCCCGGCGCGCGCCACGTGATCGACCCAGCTTTTGAGTGTGGCTGGAATGCCGAAGTTGTAAATCGGTGCGCCAATCACAAGGGTATCGGCCGACTTGATTTCTTCAATGAGGGTGTCTGAGAGTGCCAGCATTTGACGATCTTCGTCGGTCCGTTGGTCTTCTGGCATCCAGTTTGCGGCAAGCCACGGCCCATCAATGGCCGGCATCCCGGTGCTCAGATCCCGGTGAATAACAGTCGCGGGCGCAAGGCGATCCACGATGCGTTTTGTGAGGGCGCGGCTTTCAGAGCCGTCGTAGCGAGCGGATGTATCAATCTGCAAAATGGTATTGGTCACAGGGGTCTCCATTCACGAACTTGTTTGTCTGTGGCAACTACTTAGGTATTGTCTCAGCGCACAAAATACGAAGAAGTGCGCATCAGATGTGAGCATTTGCACAGGAAGTGGATCATGGAGCATTGGGATGAGGTACGCACTGCGTACCAAGTGGCACGACAAGGCACTGTCAGCGGCGCCGCCGAGGTTTTGGGCGTCCACCATGCCACCGTTATTCGCCACATTGACGCGCTGGAGTCGCGGTTGGGCGTAAAACTGTTTCAGCGCCATGCGCGCGGTTACACGCCGACCGAATCCGGTGAAGATCTGGCGCGCGTGGCCCAAACCACCGAGGATCAGTTGCACCAACTTGTCGGACGTATCCGTGGTCGCGGTGCCGATGTCAGTGGTGATCTGATTGTGACATCGATCATCGAACTTTCCTCGTTCCTTGTGCCGGTGCTGACGGAATTTAAGGAGCACTATCCCGATGTTGTCGTCCGATACCTCACTGATGCCCGCGTGTTTCGGTTGGAGTATGGTGAGGCTCATGTTGCGATCCGTGCAGGCTCCGCTCCGGATGAACCCGACAATGTGGTGCAGCCGCTGACAAAGCTTAAGACCGGCCTCTACGCGTCGCAATCCTACGTCGACAGGAACGGGTTGCCGAAAGACGAAAGCGACTTGAAGGATCACGTGTTCGTCGCCAACGACAACCCGGACGGAAAAGCACCCTTTCAGCGGTGGCTTCGTTCCAAGGTGCCTTATGAGCGTGTTGTCTTTCGCGCAACCGACACACACAGCATGATCTCTGCGGTTAAGAGCGGTGCAGGTATCGGCTTCATGCCGGTGGCGCTTGGCTGTAGGGACGATGACTTGGTCGAAGTGATGCCGCCGCTCGAGGAATGGGCCGCGCCTTTATGGCTGGTCACCCATGTCGACCTTCATCGTACGGCAAAGGTTCAGGCATTGCTCGCGCATCTTAAAGAGGCAGTTTCAGTCTTCGACGCCCCGTGTTCCTGACATGACCGAAGCGCGTCGCGGGCATTTGGCCATGTTGGCGTTCTCGGCGCTCGTCGCCGGGTCGTTTTCGCTTGGGTCAATGGCGGCCCCGCACATCGCACCGGACGCGCTAAACGCGGTGCGCTTCGTGATTGCAGCGGCCATTCTTGGTCTGGTCGTGTTTGCAACAGGAGGCATTGATCGGACTGCGTTCAAAGCCCCTTGGCGATATCCCTTCCTTGCAGTTTTCCTTGTCGCCTATTTTGTCCTGATGTTCGAAGGGTTGAAGACCGGAGCACCGGTTTCAATGGCTGCGGTGTTCACCCTGACGCCACTTTTAGCGGCTGGATTTGGCTGGTTGTTGCTGAAACAGGTTCTGACCGGTCGTATGGCGGCTGCCCTTGCGATTGGCGGGGTTGGCGCGCTTTGGGTGATCTTCCGGGCCGACTTTTCGGCTTTACTGGACTTCGAGATCGGACGGGGTGAGGTCATCTATTTCTTTGGATGCGTCGCACATGCAGCCTATGCGCCGCTGGTGCCAAGGCTCAACCGTGGGGAACGGCCGGCTGTGTTTACATTCGGTGTTCTTTTCGCGGGCGCTGTGCTTTTGCTGGTCGTTGGCTATCCGTCTTTGATCACAACCCGGTGGGCGGCGCTGCCATCAATTGTCTGGGTGACTATTGGGTATACCGCTGTTTTCGCGAGTGCACTGACCTTTTTCCTTTTACAATATGCCACTCTGCGCCTGCCGTCCGCCAAGGTCATGGCGTACACATATCTCACGCCGAGCTGGGTAATCCTTTGGGAAATGGCTTTAGGTCGGCCATTGCCCCCGGGCCTTATCCTCGTTGGAGTTGTCCTTACGATGGCTGCGCTTGGCCTCCTGTTGAAAGAAGACAGCCAAGTGCGCGGGCGCGTCGTGTCAAAAGGGTAGCCTTTCCAAGGTAAAGCCTTCTGCCTCAAGCAGTGCCAGCACACCCTCCTTGCCCGGCAGATGCGCCGCGCCGAAGGCGGCCACCACGGTATCGTGCGCTGCGATTGCTTCAAGCAGCACCGGAATCCATGCGCGGTTCCTGTCGATCAGCAGTTCTTTCTCCATCGTTTCGAAGATGTTTGCTGCGGTCTCAACGTGGATTGGACTGTAGCGTTCGGCAAGGAGTGCCGACATTCCCCACCCTTCCGCCGGTGCCTCGTCAAAATAGCTTGCCAGAAGGGTTGCGAATAGGTCTGCGTTGATCGCTGGATCGACCAGTGAAGAAAGCATCATGTCGATCTGCACGTTACGCGGTTGATCGGCGAAGGTGGTAAATATTGTCTCAACGTCTTCCAGAGCCGCGCGCGGTATGTCTTGGGCCGCCGCGATGTCTTCAATCAAGGCGTCCATGCCGCCGGAGGACAGGTCTTCGGACATTGCGCAGGGTGGAACGGCAAGCAGGACAGACACATACCAAGGCTGAAAGCGTGCTGCCATGAATGGCGGCAAGCCTCTTGCGCTTAAGGCGTCTGACATTTGTTCCCATTGGTCCTCATCGAGCAGTTCTGGCAAGGTGGTGTCCTGCATCAGCAAAAGGCTCGGGTCAGTTGTCAGTCGCTCCTGCAGCGCAGTTTCGTCTTCTTTTGTCATTTCGAGCAAGACAAGGTCTGCCGCTTCAATCGTGGGCCTTAGGCGTTCAAGAGGCGCGTTCAGGCGGGGATCGGCAAGGTGCATCGTCCCGATCAAATGGAGTACTTCATCGCCTCGGGTCGCGCGCCAATGATTTCCTTCGGCATAGGGTGTGCCGTCTAGGGCGGATTGCAGTCGCGCCTGCTCCTCTGGGCCGAGCGTTGCGCGCAAGTCATTGCCAGAGCATGCCGCCAAAACAGGTTGGGCCACCCAAAAAGAGCATAGGAATATCAAGACGCGGAGCATGTCGGGCTGTCCTTCTGCACGTAAGCTCCGCAAAGCTAGGTGCTATACTTGTCAGCAGCAAGCCGGTCGCGCATTGATACAGGATGGAGCGTGAAGCCGATCTTTATCCGCATGTGAAGGCCTACCTCGAGGCGCAGGGCTATACCGTCAAGGGTGAGGTCGGTGCTGTTGATCTGGTTGCAATTCGTGGTGACGAAGATCCCCTCATTGTCGAGTTGAAGCTCAGGCTAAACCTGACCCTGTATCACCAGGCTGTCACTCGGCTTCGGTTGACGGATCTTGTCTATATCGCAGTTCTCAAACCCACTGGGCGTAACGCAAGAAGGGCTTTGCGCGAGAATCGCATACTGTGCCGTCGATTGGGTTTGGGGTTCCTTACGGTGCGGAACGACGGCGTTGTCGAAGTGCATTGCGACCCGGCACCGTACGCACCGCGCAAGACCAAATCCAAACGTGAGAAGCTTCTGCGTGAGTTCCACCGTCTGGAGGGAGACCCAAATGCGGGCGGAGCCACGCGGCATGGGATCGTGACAGCTTACCGGCAAGATGCGCTGCGCTGTGCGATGTATCTCGCGGAAGCGGGTGCAGAGAAAGGTGCGATTGTCGCCAAGGCGACGGGTGTTCCAAACGCAACAACGCTGATGCGGGATAACCATTATGGCTGGTTCCGTAGGGTGGATACGGGCGTCTACGATTTGGCGCCCGAGGGTCGACAGGGTTTGGCCGATTGGGGGGACAGCCTGAGCTAAGCTCACAATTTGCGCATAATTATTGTGCGAGCGCAAAATAATTATGCAATTGTGCTTTGGGGCGGCATCGCAAAGCACAGAAAGGGTTGCTTTGCGTTTTGTTCGTCCAGGACCTGACGCAGGTTGACGCCGGTAAAATGGGGATACGCACATGCTGAAAAAGACTCTCGCGGCTTTTGCTGCAACCTTGAGCCTGACTGGGGCTGCTTTCGCGCAAACGGATGTACCGTTTGCTCTCGACTGGAAATTCGAGGGGCCGGCAGCGCCGTATTTCGTCGCCATCGACAAAGGTCACTTCGGGGCCGCCGATCTATCGGTTGAGATCTCGGCCGGACAGGGATCGCTCGACGCCATTCCGAAGGTCGCCACTGGGGCATTTCCGGTGGGCTTCGCGGACATCAATTCTTTGATCAAGTTCCTCGATCAAAACCCAGGCGCGCCCGTGATCGCAGCCATGATGATTTACGACAAGCCGCCATTTGCCATCATCGGCCGTAAGTCGCTTGGCGTCGAAACTCCGAAGGATCTTGAGGGCCGCGTTCTTGGCGCACCGCCCCCCGATGGCGCTTGGGCCCAGTTCCCGGCCTTTGCCATTGCCAACGATCTTGACGTCGATGCAATCACGGTTGAACCCGTCGGTTTCCCGACGCGAGAGCCGATGCTTGCCGAAGGCAACGTCGCTGCCGTTACGGGGTTTTCGTTTTCATCGTACTTGAACCTCGTGCGTCTTGGCGTTCCCGAGGACGATATTTCCACCATTCTGATGGCGGATTACGGCCTTGCTCTCTATGGAAACGCGGTCATCGTGAACACCGATTACGCGTCTGAGAACCCGGAGATCATCAAAGGCTTCCTCGGGGCAATCGCGGCCGGATGGAAAGATGCCATTGCTGATCCCGAAGCGGCTATCGCCAGCCTGATCGAACGCAACCCGGCTGCCGATGCCGACCTCGAGGAGCGCCGCTTGCAACTTGCCATCGACGCCAATGTTGCAACCGACTATGCGATGGAAAATGGCATTGGCGGCATCGACGCGGAACGTATGGCGCAGGCGCTTGAACAGATTGCGCAGACCTATGAATTCCAGAACGCTCCGGACGCCAGCCTCTACTTCACGGATGCCTATCTGCCCGATGCTTCCGAGCGTATGCTGAAGTAATTTGCTAAGACGGTCTGGCCGAGTCATTCGGCCAGCCCACAAGACAGGCGGTCGACGTGTCGAAAAATCTAATCGAAATCAAAGGTGTGCGGCATGCCTATCAAACAAAGGATGGGCCGCTCCCTGTTTTGGATGGTCTTGAGCTGAGTGTGCCGGAGGGCGGCTTTGCGGCCGTAGTTGGTCCGTCCGGATGTGGAAAATCTACTTTGACCCGGCTTGTTGCTGGCTTGATGAAGCCCGATCACGGAGAGGTCTGGCTTCACGGAGAGTTGGTCAAGGGGCCAAAGTCGATCGTCGGGATGGCGTTTCAGAACCCTGTTCTGCTGGAATGGCGCACGATCTTGCAGAATGTCATGCTGCCTCTCGAAATCGTACCAACGAAGATGTCGAAGCGTGAACAGGAGGAGCGCGCTCGCAAGCTTCTGGCTCTGGTTGGTCTCGAGGGATTTGAAGGCAAGCGCCCAAGCGAGTTGTCAGGCGGCATGCGTCAACGGGCATCCTTGTGCCGCTCCATCGTCCACAAACCGGAAGTTCTGATCCTGGACGAGCCTTTCGGTGCGTTGGACGCGTTTACCCGCGAGGACCTTTGGCAAACGATGCATAAGGTCAAATCAGAAGAACCGTTCACGGGCGTGTTGATTACACATGACTTGCGTGAGTCGATTTTCCTCGCGGATCAGGTTGTTGTGTTGTCAGGCCGACCTGCAAAGACGCAATACGTCATGGATGTCCATCTCAAAGGGCAGCGTGATATTGAGCATCTCTACACACCTGAATCGGCGGACGCGCTGAATATTTTGCGCCACCAAATCCAGATTGCGCAGGGGCGGACGGATCACAAAGAGGCCGTCCAATGAGTCTTCGCAGTATCCTTGTTCCAGTCGCGGCAATTCTGATCTTTGGTTTGCTATGGGAGCTGTTGGTTTGGGCCAACGGTTGGCCAAATTACGTGATGGCCTCGCCATCCGATCTGCCGCCAGCTTACGCACGTTACTGGGAGCTTTTCATAGTGATGGGCTGGCAGACGCTATGGCGTACGGTTGTGGGGCTGGTGCTGGCAATCATTTTCGGTGTGCTTTTAGGGATGATCATGGGGTTCTCGCGTTTGATGCGCGATGCGCTCTACCCGCTGCTCGTCGGCTTTAATGCCATTCCAAAGGCGACGGTGGTACCGATTGTTGCTTTGCTCTTTGTCGGTGATCATAACTTTAACACGGTGTTGATCGCCTTCATGATCTCATTCTTTCCCATTGCCGTGTCGGTCTCCATCGGTCTGAGTACATTGGAACCGGAATACCGCGATATTCTGCGGTCGTTGGGTGCATCGCGCACCACAATCTTCTGGAAAATCGCCCTTCCCAAGACCCTGCCCGAATTTTTTGGAGCGTTGAAAGTTGCGGTCACTCTGGCTTTCATCGGCACCAATCTTATGGAGATCGTGTCGCCGCATGGGCGGGGACTGGGCGCATTATTTGACTCTGGAAAAACCAACTCGGATTATCCGCTGATGTTTGCTGTTCTTATCGCTTTGGCGCTGATGGGGATTGTGCTCTATTACGTCGTCGTGGCCTTGGAGAAAGTATTTGCAGGTTGGGCAGAGCGCTCTCCGAGCTATTGATCCCCACGTCAGAAGCGCACGAAGAACCTCAAAATTTTCGTGAGTTCAATGTTGACTCAACTAAGCGCCATGCCTACTTATCCGCCGTTAGCACTCGACTAGAGAGAGTGACAACAGTCCTTCGGGGAGCGAGGGACTTTTAGTGGAAACCTTTGAGCAAGGAGACTCGAAGATGGCATTCAAACCGCTTCATGACCGCGTGCTGGTCCGTCGCGTTGAAAGTGACGAAAAAACTGCTGGTGGCCTGATCATTCCAGATAGCGCCAAAGAAAAGCCGGCAGAAGGCGTGGTTGTTGCGTGTGGCGAAGGCGCGCGCAAAGACAGTGGCGAGCTGATCGAGATGGCCGTTTCGGCCGGCGACAAGGTCCTTTTCGGCAAATGGTCGGGCACAGAAGTGACGGTCAATGGCGAAGAACTCCTCATCATGAAGGAGTCGGACATCCTCGGCATCATCACGGACGACGCAGCAGCGAAAGCTGCCTGAACACCCGTCGTGGTTCCAAACCAACACCTCTGACTACATTAGTGGAGACTAAGCGATGTCTGCAAAAGACGTAAAATTCAATACAGACGCCCGTTCGCGCATGCTGAAGGGTGTCAACATCCTCGCCGACGCGGTGAAGGTGACCCTCGGCCCGAAAGGCCGCAACGTTGTGCTCGACAAATCCTTCGGCGCACCGCGTATCACCAAAGACGGTGTGTCCGTGGCCAAGGAAATCGAACTGGAAGACAAGTTCGAGAATATGGGCGCGCAGATGGTGAAGGAAGTTGCTTCCCGCACCAACGACGAAGCCGGTGACGGCACCACCACAGCAACCGTTCTGGCACAGGCCATCGTCAAAGAAGGCATGAAGTCGGTTGCAGCTGGTATGAACCCGATGGACCTCAAGCGCGGCATTGACCTCGCGACCTCCAAAGTGGTTGAGGCAATCAAATCGGCAGCACGCGACGTGACCGACAGCGACGAAGTTGCTCAGGTTGGCACGATCTCTGCGAACGGCGAAGCCGAAATCGGTCGCCAGATCGCGGACGCGATGCAGAAGGTTGGCAACGAAGGCGTTATCACCGTCGAAGAGAACAAAGGCCTCGAAACAGAGACCGACGTCGTCGAAGGTATGCAGTTCGACCGTGGCTACCTCAGCCCCTATTTTGTCACCAACGCTGACAAGATGACGGCCGAGCTCGATGACTGCATGGTCCTGCTGCACGAGAAAAAGCTGTCCTCGCTTCAGCCGATGGTTCCGCTGCTCGAGCAGGTGATCCAGTCGCAGAAACCGCTGCTGATCATTGCAGAAGACGTTGAAGGCGAAGCACTTGCGACCCTCGTGGTCAACAAGTTGCGTGGCGGTCTCAAGATTGCAGCCGTGAAGGCGCCGGGCTTTGGCGATCGCCGTAAGGCGATGCTGCAGGACATCGCGATCCTGACAGGCGGCCAGGTCATCTCCGAAGACCTCGGCATGAAGCTCGAGAACGTGACAATGGACATGCTTGGCTCGGCCAAGAAAATCCAGATCACCAAAGACGAGACAACCATCGTTGATGGCGCAGGCGAGAAGGCCGAGATTGAGGCACGTGTTGCCCAGATCCGCAACCAGATCGAAGAAACCACCTCTGACTATGATCGTGAAAAGCTGCAGGAGCGTGTTGCGAAACTCGCCGGTGGCGTGGCTGTTATCCGCGTTGGCGGCATGACCGAGATCGAAGTGAAAGAGCGTAAAGACCGCGTCGATGATGCTCTGAACGCGACACGTGCTGCTGTTCAGGAAGGTATCGTTGTGGGTGGTGGTGTTGCACTGGTGCAGGCCGCGAAAAACCTCGACGGTCTGACAGGTGCAAACAGCGACCAGAACGCCGGTATCGCTATCGTGCGCAAGGCTCTGGAAGCTCCGCTGCGCCAGATCGCAGAGAACGCAGGCGTCGACGGTTCCGTTGTTGCTGGCAAAATCCGTGAAAGCGAAGACCTCAAGTTCGGCTACAACGCGCAGACCGACGAATATGGCGACATGTTCAAGTTCGGCGTGATCGACCCGGCCAAGGTGGTGCGTACCGCACTCGAAGACGCATCCTCGATTGCTGGTCTGCTGATCACAACCGAAGCAATGGTTGCTGACAAGCCGCAGAAAGAAGGCGCAGCTGCAGGTGGCGGCATGCCCGACATGGGCGGCATGGGCGGCATGATGTAAACAGCGGATATCCTGTCGGATATCTGTCAGCCCAAGCTGATGATATAAAGCAAAGGCGCCTTCGGGCGCCTTTGTCTTTTTGTGGTCGCAAGATATCGATCGCGGTAACGATCGCTCTTCCTTTCAGAACTTTGATGTGAGTGCCGAAATTGGTGGCTGGCAACTGCTTTCGCGACGCGTTAGCCAATTGCATGCACATCATCCTGCTAACAGTCCTGACCTTGATAGCCTTTGCATCGAACTCGATCCTCAATCGGGTAGCTTTGGCTGATGGCGATATTGATGCTCTCGCGTTTGGAGTCGTACGGCTATGTGCCGGGGCCGTCATGCTGGCTGCTCTGGTGATAATGCGGGATCGACGTTTGACGTTCGGGGGTAGCGGCCGGTCGGTGGGTGTGGTCTCGCTGCTTGTCTACATCTTTGGATTTTCGCTTGCATATGAAAGCCTTGATGCAGGGCTCGGCGCGCTAATCCTCTTTGGCCTGGTTCAAATCACGATGTTTGCTGGCGCCTTGATCGCTGGGGAACGTCCATCTGCACGCCGCTGGGCGGGGGCACTTGTTGCGTTTGGGGGCCTTGTATGGCTGCTATGGCCCGGCCACTCTGCCGCGCCGAGTTTGTCGCATGCGATGCTGATGGCGATTGCCGGTGTTGCATGGGGTATCTACTCGCTCAACGGGCGCGGGACTTCGGATGCCTTGGGCGCGACGGCTGCAAACTTTTGTATTTCCGCTGCAATCGCAGGAAGTGGAGCGGCCCTCGCAGTGCTGCTGTTCGGCGGAATCGATTTCGCCTCTGCGAGCCTGTTCGGCGTCGCGATGGCGATCCTCGCCGGAGCCGTGACCTCGGGTATTGGCTATTCCTTATGGTATACGGTTTTGCCGCATCTTCGTGGTAGCACGGCTGCCGTCACACAATTAACTGTCCCGGTCATCGCGATTGCAGGTGGGGCAGTGCTCTTGTCAGAAACTGTCTCATCGCGATTGATCGTCGCGGCATTGCTTGTGCTCGGTGGCGTATTGATGGCCGTCACGTCGCGCAGGTAGACCCTTCCGTAAGCGTCCGTCAATGCGTATCTGAAAGCCATGTTTCGTCAGCTTGTTCTTACTCTTGCCGCAGCCCTTGCTGTGATGTCCGCGGCTCCCGCGCGCGCAGACTGCGTGGTGTTATTGCACGGTCTCGCGCGCACTGAGACCTCGTTCGCATTGATGCAATCGGTTCTTGAGGCCAAGGGCTACACCGCCAAAGCTCCGGGCTATCCATCAACGACGGCGCGGATCCAGACGCTGGTTGAAGAAACGTTGCCTACTGCGATCGAGAATTGCGGTGACGAGCGCGTGCACTTTGTCACCCATTCGATGGGCGGTATCCTTTTGAGGTTTTGGCTTAAAGACAATCGCCCACCCAATCTGGGGCGTGTCGTGATGCTTGCCCCGCCAAATCAAGGCAGCGAACTGGTCGATGAATTGGGCGGGCTCGAGCTGTTTGAATGGGTCAACGGACCTGCTGGTCTGCAACTTGGGACGTCACCCGATGATGTACCCAAGTCTCTGCCGCCGGTCGATTTCGAATTGGGCGTCATTGCAGGCACGCGGTCGCTCAATCCGATCTTTTCGAATATCATCCCCGGACCCGATGACGGCAAAGTGTCAGTCGCCTCGACAAAGGTTGAGGGGATGCGGGCGCATCTGACGGTGCCCGTCACGCATACCTTCATCATGCAAGCGCCTGCTGTCATTGCGCAGGTCGATCTGTTTCTGCGCACCGGTCGCTTTGACCCGGAGCTGGATTGGACTGACGCGATCAATTCTGAGGACTTGAAATGTATGCTAGGCCTTTGTCCGGAGGCCACGAATGAGCCTTGACTGCACGCTTGTCCGAGCACGGGTGCTGACCCCGGAGGGGTGGTCAGAGGCACCGGTCTCGATATCGCAGGGCTACATTCAGCCAACTCCGGCAGGCCGCGAGGTTGATCTGTCCGGTTATTTGGTTTTGCCGGGTATCGTCGATCCGCATGGCGATGGGTTCGAGCGGCATATGGCACCGCGCCGTGGCGCATTGCGGGAAGCCGAACACGGCGTTGTCGCAGCCGCTGCAGAGTTGGCTGCCAACGGAATCACCACAGCTGTGCTGGCGCAATTCTTCTCATGGGAAGGAGGCATGCGCGGACCGGATTTTGCCGAGCATGTGTTCGAAAGCGTGTCTGTTGTTCGGGACACGATCGCGGTCGACATGCGGCTTCAATTGCGTCTTGAAACGCATCTTCTAGATGAATTTGACCGTGCCGAAGCGGCGATCGAGCGGTTTGGAATCTCTTATGTGGTCTTTAACGATCACCTGCCGCATCAGCGGCTGGCGGAAGGACGGAAGCCGCCCCGTCTGACCGGACAGGCGCTCAAGAGTGGGCGCAGCCCCGAGGCGCATCTGGCACTCATGCAGGATCTGCATGCGCGGTCCTCCGATGTTCCGGCCGCGCTGGATCAATTGACGGATCGGCTCATCAGAAAAGGTCTCGTCCTGGGCAGTCACGATGACAATACGCTTGATGATCGCAGGGTCTGGGCGAAGCGTGGCGCAACGGTAAGCGAGTTTCCTGAAACGCTGGAAGCCGCACAGGCCGCCCGTGACGACGGAGGTCATATCGTGCTTGGCGCGCCGAATGTCGTGAGGGGCGCCAGTCATGCAGGCAATATTGCAGCGTCCGAGTTGATTGCATGTGGCCTATGCGATGCCTTGGCATCAGATTATCACTACCCGTCGCCTCTGCGCGCCGCGTTTAGAATTGAGGAACTCGGGCTTTGCGATCTTGCAAAATCTTGGGATCTGCTCTCTTCAGGGCCAGCACGCCTCTTGAGGCTGGCAGATCGCGGCACCCTTGAGACTGGCAAACGGGCCGACCTGATCGTCGTAGACCCCGAAACACGCCGCGTGGAGGCCACAATCGTGGCGGGACGGGTTGCGCATCTTACCGGGGTGGTGGCGGAACGCTTTTTGAACGGGTGGTAAAACTCACCCGCGTTTGATGTGATTTACATGACCCATCTTGCGGCCCGGTTTGGTCTCCGCCTTGCCATAGAGATGCAGGGCACAGTCCGGTGTTTTCGCCAAGTCCGGGACGCGATCCATATCATCGCCAATCAGATTTTCCATGACAATGTCCGTGTGGCGCTGACCGTCACCTAAAGGCCATCCTGTGATGGCGCGAATGTGTTGCTCGAATTGATCTACGCTGCAACCGTTCTGAGTCCAGTGCCCGGAATTGTGCACGCGCGGCGCGATCTCATTCACGATCAGGTTGTTGGGCGTCACAAACAACTCCACGCCCATGACGCCGACGTAGTTAAGCGCATTGGCGATCTTGGCCGCCAAGAGGACAGCATCGGTTCGCTGACTGGCTGTCAGTCGGGCCGGGACGGTGGTGGTACGCAAGATGCCATCGCTATGTACGTTTTCGCCGGGGTCGAACGCGGCCACAGAACCATCCAGGCTGCGGGCAGCGATCACCGACACTTCGTGCGAAAAATCAACAAAGCCTTCCAGGATGGCGGGTGCTTCGTTCATGTCGGCCAAGGCTTGCGCGGCATTCTCACGTGACATGATGCGGGCCTGCCCTTTGCCATCGTAGCCAAAACGCCGCGTCTTCAGGATCGACGGCGTGCCGATCTTATCCAACGCCGCCTCAAGGCTCGCTGCATCGGTGACATCTGCAAACGGGGCTGTTTGCAGCCCCAATTCCTGAAGAAACGTCTTTTCCGTCAATCTGTCCTGGCTGACGCGCAGCGCTTCACGCCCGGGATGAATGGGAGCAAGGTCCTGCAAGAGGTCCAAAGCGGCGGTCGGGATGTTTTCAAATTCGTAGGTGATGATATCGACAGATTTTCCAAAGGCGCGCAGGGCGTCTTCGTCGTCGTAGGCGGCTGTGGTCACCTGATCGGCGACGTGCCCCGCCGGAGGGTTGGCACCGGGCTCAAAGATATGGCATCGAAAGCCAAGGCGGCTGGCAGCGACCGACAACATCCGGCCCAATTGCCCACCGCCGATAATGCCGATGGTTGATCCGATGGGAAGCGCAAGCGTCATGGTGTTATCCGTCGTCAGAAGGGGCGTCGGGGATGGAGGCCGAGAGATCGGCGCGCCACTGGTCGAGGCGGGCTGCCAGAGCGGCATCCTGTAGCGCCAGAATGCCCGCGGCCATCAATCCAGCATTGGCGGCACCGGCTGACCCAATCGCCATCGTCGCCACAGGAAAGCCGCGCGGCATTTGCAGGATCGAATAAAGGCTGTCGACACCTGACAGGGCCCGGGTTTGCACGGGTACCCCAATAACCGGAACGCGTGTCTTCGACGCCATCATGCCGGGAAGATGCGCCGCGCCGCCGGCCCCTGCGATAATCACCTGCAAACCACGCTCGGCCGCTGTCTTGCCGTAGTCCCAAAGCCGGTCTGGCGTGCGATGTGCAGATACGATTTTGGCCTCAAAGGGCACGTTCAATGCATCCAGCATATCGGCAGCTTCTTTCATCGTGGGCCAGTCCGACTGGCTTCCCATGATGATGCCGACCTTGATCGATTCTGACATGGCATCGTGCCCCTTCAGGTATTCGGAGCGCGCACTATAGCCAGATCGGAACGGGTCGCAACTCGGCGCTTATGTCAGGCGATGATATCCGGCAGGAGCCGGTCTTCGATCAGGGCGATCTTGTCCTTCAGCATCAGCTTTTTCTTCTTCAAGCGCTGCAAGGTTAGCTGATCTGCTGTTCCCGTCTGCTGCATGGCGCGAATGGCCTCGTCCAGATCGCGGTGCTCGCGACGAAAGACCTCAAGCTCGACCCTGAGGACGTCATCTGTTTTCATCGACAGATCAGTAGGAGCATTCATGATGCAGCGCGGTCCCCGAAAAGTGGCTTAGACCCAGAAGATAGCGCCATTCAGCGATTCCGCAAAGCCCTTGCGTCTTGCCTTGTGCGCCCCCATATTTCTAACAGATCGGTCGCCAGAATGGGGCCGTACCAACACAGTCGCTTGCACCAAAGGACGTGTCGATGACGAAATTAACCTTGGGATCCTATCCCCATCTGCTTGGCTTTGAACAGCTAGAGCGTTTGCTGGAACGAACTGCGAAATCCGGCAACGAGGGCTATCCTCCCTTCAACATCGAACAAACCGCCGAAGGCGCGTATCGAATAACGCTGGCTGTGGCAGGTTTTCGGGAACAAGATCTGTCCATCACCGTTGAGGATAGACAGCTTGTGATCCGAGGTCGGCAGCAAGATGATACTGCGGACCGCGTCTTTCTGCATCGCGGG
>QCWH01000001.1:146007-171398 GCA_003149565.1 Marivita sp. XM-24bin2
GATGGCGTCGAAGTGGGAGAGGCGATTATGGAAAACGGGCTGCTGCATGTCGATCTGACCCTGTTGCGTCCCGAGACCGTGGTTCAGACAATCCAGATCAGGAAGGGGTAGACCATGAATACGCCGTTTGATTTCAAAGACGCAGACCAGTCCAACCTTGTTTACGTGCGGCCAGTCGCTGTCGCTGATTTGCCGGATGAGGTTCGCAATGAGGTCGGAGATACGGATACCATCTACGCTGTTCACCGCGCAGATGGAGAACGCTTGGCGCTTGTGAAGGACCGCAAGCTGGCCTTTATGTTGGCGCGTCAAAATGATTTTGCACCAGTGACTGTGCACTGATTCATCTGACGTAGACTGGTGAATGTGATGCGTCGGGGTGATTTTTCACCCCGACATTTTTTAGAGTGTGAGACGCGATAGCCAGACGCCCCGCGCTTACTGACCTGCGATCAGTCCAAGGCTTTCCAGTTTCAGGATCACCTGGTGGGCGCAGTTGTCGACCTCGACATTCTCGGTCTCGACCCGCAATTCCGGGTTCTCCGGCACATCGTAAGGGTCGGAGATCCCGGTGAATTCCTTGATCTTGCCTTCCCGAGCGAGCTTGTAGAGGCCCTTGCGGTCCCGGCGTTCGCATTCCTCAAGGCTTGTGGCCACATGCACCTCGATGAATGCCCCAAACTGTTCGATGTCTTCGCGAACGGCGCGCCGCGTGGCCGCGTAGGGTGCAATCGGTGCGCAGATGGCGATGCCGCCGTTCTTGGTGATTTCAGAGGCAACATAGCCGATGCGGCGAATGTTCAGATCGCGGTGTTCTTTGCTGAACCCCAATTCGGATGACAGGTTTTTCCGGACGATATCCCCGTCGAGCAGCGTGACGGGACGCCCGCCCATTTCCATCAATTTGACCATAAGCGCGTTCGCAATGGTGGATTTCCCGGAGCCCGAGAAGCCGGTAAAGAACACGGTGAAGCCTTGCTGCGACCGCGGCGGCTTGGTCTTGCGCAGCTCTGCCACGACCTCGGGGAATGAGAACCATTCCGGAATATCCAGACCTTCCGACAGACGGCGACGCAGTTCGGTGCCCGAGATATTGAGGATGGTCACGTCGTCCTTGTCGGCGATCTCGTCCATCGGCTCGTACTGGGCGCGCTCCTGCACATAGACCATGTGTTTGAAGTCGACCATCTCGATGCCGATTTCTTCCTGATGCTCACGGAATAACTCCTGCGCATCATAGGGGCCGTAGAAATCCTCACCTTGCGAGTTCTTTCCCGGTCCAGCGTGATCGCGGCCCACGATGAAATGCGTGCAACCGTGGTTTTTGCGGATCAACCCATGCCAAACCGCCTCGCGCGGGCCGGCCATCCGCATGGCAAGGTTTAACAAGGACATTGTTGTGGTGGACTGTGGGTACTTGTCCAGCACCGCCTCGTAGCAGCGCACGCGGGTGAAGTGGTCCACGTCGCCCGGTTTGGTCAAGCCCACCACCGGATGGATGAGCAGGTTCGCCTGAGCCTCTTTCGCGGCACGGAAGGTCAGTTCCTGGTGCGCCCGGTGCAGCGGGTTGCGGGTCTGGAACGCAACCACCTTGCGCCAGCCCAGCTTTCGGAAATAGGCGCGCAGTTCGTTCGGCGTGTCGCGACGGGCGCGGAAATCATAGTGCACGGGTTGCTGGATGCCGGTCACCGGACCGCCCAGATAAACTTTGCCCGCTGTATTGTGTAGGTAGTTCACCGCGGGGTGGGCGTCGTCATCTGCACCGAAGACCTTTTCCGCCTCGCGCGCCTTGTTCGGCACCCAGCGGTCGGTCACGGTCATGGTGCCAAGGATCACGCCCTCCTGATCACGCAGGGCGATGTCCTGACCGATCTCAAGGCTGTCCGCGAAGGATTCCGACACGTCCAACGTGATCGGCATCGGCCAGAGGGTGCCATCGGCAAGGCGCATGTTCTCAACGACACTGTCGTAATCTTCTTCGCTCAGAAACCCTTTGAGCGGATTGAAGCCGCCATTCATAAGAAGTTCCAGATCACAGATCTGGCGGGGTGTCAGGTCATGGCTGACAAGCTGCGCCGCCTCCTGTTTCAGCTTCTGAGCGCTGTCGTAGGAAACATATAGTTCCGGGATCGGGGCAAGGTTTTGCGGGTACATTGTTCTGCTCACTGTCCAATTTGCGCGCTGGTTACGCCTGCATCAGGACAGAAGTCCAGTAACAAGGGCTCATAGCGCTGCAATTCGGGAAGATGTGCGGAATTTGCGCCAGTTTTGACGATGGTTTACTTAAAACGACGAAAATCGAAGGAAGGGGGCCGGGTGTAAACAACCGGCCCCGATGACCGCTCTACTCAGCTGCCGGTGCCTCAGCGCCATAACCCAACGGCTCAGACACGTCCTTGCCCTCATCGTCGCCTTGTTCGGCAAGAAAGCGCTCTGCCTCAAGTGCGGCCATGCACCCCATACCTGCCGATGTGACGGCTTGGCGGTATTTGTGGTCGGTCAAATCGCCCGCTGCAAAGACACCGGGAATTGAGGTTTCTGTGCTGTCTGGCTTTGTCACGACATACCCGCCCATGTGGGTCTCAAGCGCATCTTTCACCAATTCGTTGGCAGGGGCATGGCCGATTGCAATGAACACGCCTTTGCAGGGGATCTCGGTGATTTCGCCAGTTTCGACATGCTTGACCCGCACGCCTTCGACTCCCTTAGGCATGTCGGTGCCGAAAACCTCGTCCAACTGATGGTGCCAGAGTGTTTCGATCTTGGGGTTCTTGAACAGGCGATCCTGAAGAATCTTCTCGGCCCGCAATTCGTCGCGGCGATGGATCAGCGTGACCTTGGAGGCAAAGTTCGTCAGGAACAAAGCTTCTTCAACGGCTGTGTTGCCGCCACCGATCACAACGATCTCTTGGCCACGATAGAAGAACCCGTCACAGGTGGCGCATGCCGAAACTCCGAAGCCCTTGAATGCGTCTTCGGACGGCAAACCCAGCCACTTTGCCCGCGCTCCGGTGGCGAGGATGAGTGCGTCTGCAGTGTAAACCGTGCCACTGTCAGATTGCGCCGTGAATGGGCGCTTTGACAGGTCAAGCGAAGTGATTAGGTCGCCGATGATCTCGGTTCCCATGGCGCGGGCATGGGCTTCCATTCGGACCATCAAGTCGGGTCCTTGAACTTCGGTATCTCCTGGCCAGTTTTCGACCTCGGTCGTTGTGGTCAATTGTCCACCCGGTTCCATACCTTGTACAAGGATTGGCTCTAGCATAGCGCGGCTTGCGTAGACACCGGCTGTGTATCCAGCCGGGCCGGAGCCGATGATCAGAACCTTCGTGTGGCGTGTGTCGGACATGGGGGCAGCCTCGCGTCAGAGCAGTCAGTCATTCTCGTGTCCCCCGCATATATGCGTCCATCGCCGTCTTCGCAAATCAATGCGTACGACCAATTATGATCATCGATCTCCGCGTTATTTGTTTAAGATTATTGCGCATCGTTGAAACAATATTGCGCGCAGATTGTTGGTAGTATAATAATGCCGAAAAAAGCGGGGAATGCTTCGAATGCCGACACACCGGTTGGATCCAATAGATCGCAAGATATTGGCAGAGCTTCAAGCAGATGGCCGGATGACCAATGTCGAACTTGCCCGAAGGGTCGGCATTTCAGCGCCACCCTGTTTGCGCCGTGTGCGAACTCTTGAAGAACAGGGCTTTATTCGAGGCTATCATGCCGAGGTCGATCCGAGAGAGCTTGGGTTCGAGGTGCAGGTCTTTGCAATGGTCGGCCTTCAAAGTCAGGCGGAAGCGGACCTGCGTGCATTCGAGGACCGCTGCCGTAGCTGGCCGCTCGTACGGGAGTGCCACATGCTGAACGGCGAGGTGGATTTTATTCTGAAGTGTGTCGCGCCCGACCTAAGCACGTTCCAAAGCTTCCTGACGGGGGATTTGCTGACGTCGCCGAATGTTGGAAGCGTCAAAACATCCCTTGTCATCCGTGGTGCAAAAGACGAACCCGGCGTGCCTTTCGATGTGCTTGAAGCGCGGTTGGGCGACGCCGACTGATCCTCGCAGTTACCGAAGAGCTTATTCGCTTAAGCGACCCGTAGCGTTTCGATGATGCTGCGGGTTGTTCGCGGGAAAGCGAGATCTCCAAAACCCTCAAGATCATCCAGATGCATGAACATCGACTGCAGCACGCTGCGGACCAATGTGCCAGCATCCGCTGCAGAAATCCGGCCTGGATGATAGCTTTCCAGCTCGTGCCCATTGGCACGAATGATTCCATGGCGCTGCAACGCAAAATGATACAACTGCACAGGCCCGGGCGGTGTAATGCGCAGGACCCGATCACCGTCGATATAGTCGTTCGCAAGAGCCAGGACTGCATCGCAGTTCAGAAGATCGGTAAATCGATCCTGCCGGATCACCAACCGGGCGGCAGGACCTAAAAGCAAATCGCTTTGGTCCATGCCCAGTCCCGGCAAACGGAGCAAATGTGTGAGAGAGGACGACTCCCCGCCAAAATCTGGCAGGTAGGGAGTGCTGCCGATCCAGACGACAGGCTGGGGGCCGCGATGTGTTTCCACCAGATCCCCAGGGATCAAGTCTTCGACCGCAATGGGGCCCATGACGGTGGAAATCAGCGTGCCGCGTGCAAATGCGGCGGCACAGGCTTCGAACGTGGAAGAAGCAGGAACAGTGAACGTGGACTCGGAAACCGACTTATCTGACAGAAGGGCGGCAGCCTCGATGGTGCGGGTGAGAGGGGTGTCGCGTCGAGGCTGCCCGTCGAACGTGGCAACTTTATCCTGAGAAACTGCGTAGGCGTTGAAATCTGTTGTCGCAGTGCGATCGGTCGAGGTCTGAGCCATGTGATACCTTTTACTTCAGGTCACATCCGTGTCGGCCCCCACCAACAACACCAGAAGGACGGTGCAATCTCAGCAGGATGAACCTGCCTCAAAGATATTTGATTCGTCAAAAAACATAAAAAATTGGCCGCGAAACCGCGGCCAATTTTCGTTATCAGGCGCTATTGTCTAAATTGGTCGAACACCCTTGCCACAATTGGAGGTCACTGTGGCATATTCTGGCACTTAAGAGCTGTCTTCAGGCGCGTTGTTGAACGGCTTCATTGGCCGCCTCTGCCTTGATGCGATCAAACATGGCTTTACGCGCTGCCCCGCGTTGAAAGGGCAGGACCGGCAATTCCTCTTTGGAGGTTGCGACAACAGAGGCGATGAATTTCGACGTACGCGACATGTGACTGCTCCGGTGGTCTTTCGTTCCGTGTTGACGCCAATAAGCCTGCGCAATTGGGCGCGTTTGTGACCAAACGTGGACAATCCCGGTGTATTCCTGTGATTGATTGAGGCAGAGCGCCAATCTGAATTTGGCGCCACTACAGGCGGATCACCGAAATCAGACGCCCATAGTCGGCCTCTTGAGCATGCGTCGAGCGCCGATAGGAATAAAAACGATCCGGGTCAGAATATGTACAGTGCCGTGTCCATTCTGCGTCAACGCCAGCACTGCGCAACTTATGCAGCCCAAACCCGGGCAAATCGAAATGAAACTTATCGTCCGACCCGTTCACAAAGAAGCGTGCAAATTGCGGGTCTTCAGCCAAGAACGTGTCGAGGAACTCCGGACCGACCTCATAGGCTCGCTGACTGATGCTGGGTCCAATGACCGCCCGAATTGACTCTCGCTCGGCTCCAAGGTCGACCATTGCATCGATTGTGGCCTCGAGCACACCGTCCAATGCTCCGCGCCAACCAGCATGAGCTGCGCCGATTACACCTGCGGCGTGGTCTGCAAACAAAACAGGCTGGCAATCTGCCGTCAGAATGCCAAGTGCCACACCCGGTGTCTTGGTCACAATTGCGTCGGCTTGGGGCTTCGGTGTGCCAACCGGGCCGTCGACAATCGCGACCTTAGCGGAATGGACCTGATGCACACTGACGAGATTGTCTCCGGGCACCTCCATCGCGTCGGCCACACGCGCACGGTTGATAGCGACAACGTCAGATTGGTCCGACGAGCCCGCCCCGCAATTCAATCCGGCGAACACTCCGGACGACGCTCCTCCACGCCGTGTGAAAAACCCATGGCGGAGCGGGCCGAGGCTGTCTGACGTGATGATTTCCAGCGTCATGGATCCAGTCCGGGCGGTGGCGACTCGGTGCCGGGATAGAGACCCAGCACTTTGAATAGGGAACCCATTTCATCGGGGTGGGTCAACCGCCGATGTGCAGTGATATGCGCCTCAAGCGCTTCGTTGCCAAGGCCCTTTGCAAGGCTCTGCGCGCGGGCTGTGATACCCAATCGTTCCAGAAAGACGCCTTGCTTGGTGAACTGGCTGACAGCGCACCCCGCAAGCAGTGCTGACCGTGCCAAAGCCTCGAAATCCACATGCGCCGTCAGATCGGCACGCCCGGGTTCTGCGAATGGATCAACTGGGCGGTGTCCCCTGACGGCCTGAAACGTATCGCCGTCAGAATGCCAGCCGCCATAGTCGACGATGAGGGCCATTCCGCCCTGTTCGGCAATCCGGCGCGCCAAGGCATCGACCACAGCTGTTCCATGCGCACAGGTTTCCACCAAAGCGCCGGGCTCAGTGTCCTCCAGGCGCGCTTTCAACGCGTCAATGGGCGCTGGATCACTCAGGCCGCGTTGGAGCCCGCCGTCTTCGGACACCCCCACCATGACTTCGCGCCATCCCTTCGGATCCCGTTGGAATTGCCGGATCGGCAGGGCATCGAAGAATTCGTTGGCGATCACGAAGACAGGACGATCGTGCGGAAGTGTCTCCGCACTGTCGTGCCAAGTTGGCCTGTGCTCTGGTAGGGCCTTGGCTTGCAAATCGCGCATCCGGGAGGAAGCCTCAACCAGGTGCAGGTCGGCGGCAATATGAAATCCCGGCACATGCTGCGTGGCGCGCATTACATCTGCGATAAGGGTCCCGCGTCCCGGGCCAAGTTCCACCAGTGCAAACTGGTCTGGTGAACCCTGATCCATCCAGCATTGCGCAAGGCACAGGCCGATCAGTTCCCCGAACATCTGGCTGATCTCGGGTGCAGTTGTGAAATCACCGTCCAAACCCAGTGGGTCCTGCGTTGTGTAGTATCCGTACTTGGGATGGAGCAGGCAGACGGACATATATTCTGCCAGCGTAATCGGACCAGTGGTCTTGATCTGCTTTGCAAGGATTTCGGCGAGAGGGGTCATGCGCGCTTCGCCGTTACAAAGAGATATACGCCGATGGCGATCATCGGGGCCGATAGAAGTTGCCCCATCGTCAAACCATACCCGCCGATGTGCCATGCAAGACCAAGGGGATTACCGTCAGAGATAAACTGCGCGTCTGGCTGACGGACAAATTCGACCAGAAAACGGGCTGCCCCATAGCCGCCGATGAACAAACCCGTGATCTGCCCGGGCGCCTTGAGTGCCCCCCGTCTGAAGGCCAGCCAAAGAAGCACGGCGCCCAGAAGCAAACCTTCCAGCAACGCTTCATAAAGCTGCGACGGATGCCGAGCGCAAATCTCGCCTACCGCCTGACCACAGGCCTGCGCAGCACTCCCGGGAAACTGCACGCCCCAGGGCAAGTCAGTTGGGCGCCCCCAAAGCTCGGCGTTGATGAAATTCGATATGCGCCCAAGCAACAGACCCGGCGGTGTTGCAAGCGCCATCATGTCAGCAGTCGGGCGCAAGGGCAGCCCAGCTCGCAAGCTGAAGATGAAGGCAGCCAGAATCACGCCGATCAAACCACCGTGAAACGACATGCCCCCCTGCCAGACAGCAATGATCTGCAAAGGATTCTTAAAGTAATATCCCGGCTGATAAAACAGAACGAAGCCAAGACGACCGCCCAGAATAACCCCGAGGATCACCCAGGTCAGCAATTCCTCGACCTGTTCCGGGCGCATTGGAGGTGTGTCCTTGCTCCAAAGCGTCGGGCGCTTCACGGCAGCGACAGCGATCCGCCACCCGATCAGGATGCCCGCGATATAGGCAAGCGCATACCAGCGAAGCGCAAATTCCATCCCGAAAATCGAGATCGAAAACAGTTCGGGCGAAACATTCGGAAAAGGCAAGCCAGTTGACATGAGCGCAGATGTTCATTGGTCTGCGGCGAAGTCAACCTTGTGCCGCATGAGGGTGACGCCCATATAGAGCTCAAGCAAACGCCGGAGAAAACTATGCAAACCCGCAACAAGGTATTCGAAGATCTGTCGCAGCTGATGACCAACGCGATGGGCGTGGCTCAGGGCGCCAAAGACGAGGCCGAGACCGCGATGAAATCCATGATCGACCGTTGGTTGGCGGATCGCGATTTTGTCACTCGTGAAGAGTTCGATGCAGTTCGTGCGATGGCGATGAAGGCGCGCGAAGAGAATGAGACGCTGAAAGCACGTTTGGATGCTCTGGAAGCAGATAGGCAGTCATCATAATGCGTGTGGCCGAACAATCGCTTCGGCCTCAATCTCGACTTTGTAATCACCGATCAACTGACCTATCTGGAACAGCGTGTTGGCTGGTTTGATGTCCGCAAAAATGCGCCCGTGGGCCTTGGACACAGCCACCACATCATCAGCATCACTCATAAAGACCCGCGTGCGGACAACGTCCTCTATGCTCGATCCAAGCGCGGTCAGTGCTGCGCTGATCTTGTCCAGAACATAGGTCGTCTGCGCGCCTGCGTCCCTTGGGGCCACAGCGCGGTCGACGCCAGCTGTGGCCGTTGTGCCCGACACAAAGATGCGATCCCCGATCCTGTGCGCGCGGCAATAGCCAGCGATGTTTTCCCACTCGCTGCCTGACAGCACCCGCTTTTCGCCGGGTCTGTTCGGGACATCTTCGACCGTCATGGCGTTCGGCATCGTGTCGAGGTGATGGCTCAAATCGCCACTTGCTGTCAGAAAGGGCGGCTTGCGATATTCATCGCCGCAATCTCCGGGCAGGGGTGTGGTCACTGCAAAAGCGGCATTCAGGCGGGCATGGTCTTCTTCGTCCAGCGCAAATTGGAACAGCTTGAGGTTATCGTCTGTGTGCCGCGCCTCCCCAAGTCGCGCACCGATAATGACACCCGCGACCGCCTCATTTTCCAAAACCCACCGCGTTGCCACATTGGCTATGGACACGCCATGCTTTGCCGCCACATCTGCAGCCGCTTGTAATACCGTTTGGTAAGCGTCCCACCCCCCGGCATGGTCAATGAAGCGCTTGTACTTCATCTTGCTCCAGTCGGTGATCTCGTCCGGTTCTGGTTTGCCCAGCCAACGCTCCGACAGGAACCCGCCCTGCAAGGTGCCATAGCACAAGAGCTTCACGCCCCATTGCGCGCAGACCTTGGACAACGGTCCCGTGGCACGGCGATCCAGAAGCGAACAGGGCACCTGATTGCTGACAATCGGAACGCCGTCGGCCAAAGCCAGATGCAGGTGCGCCGCGTCGAAATTGGTCAGACCGATCTCGCCAATCAGACCTTCCTCGCGCAGCTTCGCCATCTCGTGCAGCGCATCGAGCCAAGCTGGATGCTCGAAACTCCACCAATGAAATTGCAATAGGTCGACGCGGTCCACTCCCAACCGATCAAGCCGCTCCTGCACCCCCGCGCGCACCACCTCTGCCGTCATCGGGCCGGGCACGGGGCACCACTTCGTGCCGACGGTCGCCTTGACCCCACGATTCAAGAGCGCCCCGGTGATCAATTCCGCCGTGCCGTAGTGATCCGCCATGTCGAAACTGTCGAAGCCAGCCTCGGCATAGGCCGCCAGATGATCCGCTCCCACATCCGGGTCGATGATATCTCCATCTTTCTCGATATCGGCCACCTGCCAAAGCCCCACCAGCGCGCGGCGGATCGTCAGGTGGTCACTCAAGGCGATGGTGTCGGGTTGGGTCACAGGATCGGTCCTTTTTGGCTGTCGCCCAATGAGTTGCCGCCCTGAACCCGTTTGACAAGCCCGAAAGATCCCACCAACCATATAGTTAACAACAGGGAACAAACGCGCGAAACCGCGCATTCGGGGAACGATGGGTGCGGCGCAGGACGCGGATGACTTCTGGCTTTACGATTTGCGCGTCGAAACCGTGGTGGGCGACCGCACCTCTGTGTGCCGTCACATCGAAGGCGAAAGCTTCCGCGTCGAAGGCGAATTGCTGATCTTCGACAACCAACAAAAAGTCTCGATGTACGCGCTGGCCGCTCTGTTGCCTCTGCTGCCCGCCAAACAGCGCCCGACGTCTCCTAACGATTGGATGTCCACCGATGCCGAGATCGCCTGCCCCGATCCCAATTGCGGCGGCCGGTTCCGGGTTACGCGCACCGGCAAACGTATCTTCCGCCATTCCGAGACCACCGGTCTGCCGGACCAGCGCGGCACACCCTACTGGAAAGACGAAATATGACTGTTGAGACCACCGATCTGCGCCCCGGCCACACGATCAGCCGCGTGATCCGTGGCGGCTGGCAACTCGCAGGCGACCACGGCCCGGTGGACCGCGCGCAAGCGATCCGCGACATGGAGGCCTTTGTCGATGCGGGTCTTTTCACTTTCGACTGCGCCGACATCTACACCGGAGTCGAAGAGATGATCGGGGATTTCATCGCCGATCTGCGTGCACGACGCGGGGCCTCGGTGGCGGACCGTGTCTGCGTACATACCAAGCTGGTGCCGGACCTCACCCGCCTTGCCGATCTGCGCCCGGACGAAGTGACCGCGATCGTGGACCGGTCTTTGCAACGGCTTAGGATCGATCAGCTCGACCTCGTGCAGTTCTTCTGGTGGGACCTGTCCCAAGGCAACGCCGTCGAGTCCCTCGAGGTGCTCAAGGACCTGCGCAAAGAGGGCAAGATCAAGACCCTCGGCACGACCAATTGGGACCGACAGGCGATGCAGCGTTTCGTCGATGCCGGGTTCGACATCGCGTCCGCTCAGGTGCAGTATTCCGTGCTCGACCGCCGCCCCGCCAACGGTCTGGTCGACTGGGCCGCGAAGAATGACATGCAGCTTATCTGCTATGGCACACTCGCGGGCGGCTTCCTTACTGAAAAATGGCTGGATCAACCCGATCCCGGTTTCGAGTTCGAAAACCGCAGCCTCATCAAGTATCGCCTGATCATCGATGAGTTCGGCCCGTGGGAACGGTTCCAATCGCTTCTCCGCGCATTGAAGGCTGTTGGTGACAAGTACCGCGTGTCGCTCTCTGCCATCGCGACGCGATGGGTGCTGGATCAACCGCAAGTCGCGGCCGCCATTGTCGGTGCGCGCTACGCCCGGCATCTGCCGCAGACGCTCCAGACCTTCGAATGCGCCCTTGCCCCGGATGACTACGCGATCATCAGTGCCGTTCTCGATCAAGCCGATGGTCCCAAGGGCGATGTCTATTCGCTCGAAGGAGACCGGACGAGCCGCCATGGCCGGATCATGAAATACAACCTGAACACCAACCCCAACGACGCGGTCCATGGTGCCAATGGCTGACCCTATCCTCAGCATCCGGAACGTCAGCAAGACCTTTGGCGAGTTTCGCGCTGTGAATGACGTGTCGCTCGACATTCATGCGGGCACGATCACCGGTCTGATCGGCCCCAACGGCGCGGGCAAGACGACGCTGTTCAACGTGCTGACCGGGATGCTGAAGCCAACAAGCGGTAACGTGCATCTTGACGGTCAGGACGTGACCGGGTTCTCCCCCGATGCTTTGTTCAGCCTCGGACTTGGCCGCACCTTTCAGATCCCGCGCCCTTTTGCGCGGATGAGCGTTCTGGAAAACGTCATGCTCGCACCCATGGCGCAGGTGGGTGAACGCCTTTGGGGGTCGTTCTTTGGCGCCACCAAAATGCGGGATCAGGAAGCGGCGATTCGCAATCGCGCGATAGAGGTGCTCGATTTTGTCACCCTCGCCCCCTTAGCCGATCAGGCGGCGGGGCAAATTTCAGGCGGTCAGATGAAGCTTCTGGAACTGGCCCGCATCCTGATGGGCGACCCGAAGCTGATCCTGCTCGATGAACCCGCTGCCGGGGTGAACCCGAGCCTGACACGGACGCTGATCGAAAAGATCGAAGAATTGAACCGCGACGGCAAAACCTTTGTCATCATTGAACATGACATGGATTTCGTCATGCAGCATTGCGATCCGGTGATTGCTTTGGCCGAGGGCCGCAAGGTGTTCGAAGGCACCGCTGCTGACGCTCAAAGCAATCCTGTTCTTCTTGACGCCTATCTGGGGGCGCAGGTCGAATGACGGCTCTGGTGGCTCGGAATATCGTTGCGGGCTACGTGCCCGATCTGCCCATCCTGAAGGGCGTTTCCCTATCCGCCGAAGCCGCCAGGGTAACCGTCATCATCGGCCCCAATGGTGCGGGCAAGTCCACGCTGATCAAGGCGATCGCCGGTTTGGTTCCCGTTTCGGGAGGCATGGTCCATCTGAACGGAGCCGAGATCACCAACCCGCGCCCCGACCGCATGGGCGCGCTGGGCGTGGCCTATGTCCCGCAATCCGACAACATCTTCCGCTCGCTGACGATCCGCCAGAACCTCGATCTGGTCCTGCGCAATGCCGGGAAAGATGCGGCAGCGCGGCGCGAGGCGCTGTTTACCCGTTTCCCGGCCTTGGCGGACAAGCAAAGCGAAAAGGCGGGCGCGCTGTCTGGCGGGCAACGCCAATTCCTCGCCGTCGCGATGGCGCTGGCGATCAACCCGTCGGTGATCCTCATGGATGAACCGTCTGCTGGGCTGTCCCCAAAGGCGGCGCAGGAGGTCCTGGAATATGCGAAATCCCTGACCGAGCAGGGCGTGACAATCCTGCTGGTCGAACAGAACGTCAAACAGGCGCTGCGGCTGGCGGATCACTGCTACATCCTTGCCGATGGCCGCAACCAGGTCGACGGCGCGGCGCAGGATCTGCTGAACGATCCGGTGGTCGGGCAGATCTACCTTGGCGGCAAGCGGGTGACACACGCATGATCCAGAACCTTGTTGACGGAGTTCTGGTCGGCTCGATCCTGTCGCTGGGCGCGATTGGCCTGACCATGGCGATGCACATGCTGCGCTTTGCCAATTTCTCGCATGCCGAACTGCTGTCCATCGGGGCCTATGCCGCTTTGGTCTTCGACGGCCTCTTTGGCGCGATCCACCCCGCACTGCCCGAGGCGATCCCGCCGCTCAGCCTCACATGGTCGCTGACCCTGGCGCTCTTGCTGTCGATGGCGCTGACGGGCCTTTCTGCTGTCGCGGTCGACAAGCTCGTGTTCAAACGCGTCCGCGCCAAGGGCGGCGAATTGTCGATGGTCTTCGCGTCCTTCGGCGTCGCAATGATCATCCGCAATATCCTCGGCCTGATCTTCGGCCTGAACCCAAAGCTCTATTCACAGGACATCGTTTTCGCCATCGTCGTCAGCCGCGATCCGTTCCTCTTGATCAAGCCAGATCAGGTGTTCACGCTGGTGGCGGCATTGCTGATAATGTTCATCCTGCATCTCGTCCTGTCGCGCACCACCTTCGGCTACAGCCTACGGGCGGTGGCCGAGAACCCGACTTTGGCGCAGGTCTCTGGCATCAATCTCAACCGCATGATCGTGTTGATCTGGCTGATCGGCGGAGGTCTGGCGGCGGCGGCAGGCGTGTTTTATGGCCTCACCAACCAGATCAACCCGGTGCTAGGCCGCGATCTGGTGTTGCCGATCTTCGCCGCCACTATCGTCGGTGGCATTGGTAGCATCTATGGGGCAGTACTTGGCGGCTTCCTCGTGGGTCTCGCCTCCAACCTTGCGCTGGTGATCTTGCCCTCGGGGTACAGCCCGGCGGTGCCGTTCCTCATTATCCTCGCGGTCCTTATCCTGCGCCCGCATGGCTTGTTCGGGGAAGAGCGCACATGATCGGGATTATTTCCTACCTCGTCTTCTTCGCCACGGTTGCGTCGATCCTGTCGATCGCGGTGCTGGGGCTGAACCTGCAATGGGGGAACACGGGCCTCTTTAATGGTGGTGTCGTCGCGTTCTTCGGGGCAGGCGCCTATGGCACGCTGATCCTTGGCGGCACGCCGCAGGCGGGGCAGCTGGGTGGGTTCGGTTTGCCGTACCTGTTGGCCCTTTTGGGCGGCATGACCTGTGCCGGGCTTGTCGCTTGGATCGTCGGGCTTCTGACCATCCGGCTCAGGCACGATTACCTCGCCATCGCGACCTTCGGCGTCGCCGTCGCCTTCGAGACCGTGATGCGCAATACCGACGCTCTTGGCGGTGCGCAGGGCATCCGTGGGTTCGAACGGCCTTTGCGCGAAACGCTGGGCAACGGGTTCACCTATAACCTCGCCTTCTTCGTCTTTGTCCTGATCCTGCTGATCGCCACCTATCTGTTTCTCGAGCGGCTGATCCAATCCCCGTTCGGGCGCCTCCTTCGCGCCATCCGCGAAGACGAGACCGCCGCTCAGTCGCTGGGCAAATCGCCGTCGCGTGTCCGCCTCACATCCTTTGTTGCAGGATCGGTGATCATGGGCCTTGCCGGTGGACTCTATGCCACGTTTTATGCCTTCATCAGCCCACAAGACGTGCTGCCGATCCTCACTTTCCAGATCTGGGCGATGCTGATCGTCGGTGGTGCAGGCAACAACAAGGGCGCGGTGATGGGGACGTTCCTGATCTGGGCCGCATGGACTGCCAGCGGCTGGGCGCTGTCGCGTTTCGCACCACTGGAGGTGCAACTTTATACCGGGTCGATCCAGTTCGTGCTGATCGGCTTTGTGATCGTGGGGATGCTGCTGTGGCGACCACAGGGGCTCTTCCCGGAAAAACTGGTCGTGTCACAATCTGCCAAGAATAAATCAAGACTGTCCAACACATGAAGAACTGGGAGTTATGGAATGAACGGACTTAAGACATCTGCCCTTGCCTTGGGCCTTGCGGCCGGCTTTGCCAGCTTCGGTACCGATGCGGCCGCGCAGGTCTGCACGACCAAGATTGGTGCCGTGCTGCCCACATCGGTTGATTGGGGCAAGCCCATCGCCGCCACCGCGCAATATGCCGTGGACATCGCCAACGAAACCGGCGGTGTTGCAGGCTGCCAGATTGAAATGGTGCTGCGCGATACACAGGTCGATCCCAAAGTCGGCGTCGACGCGGCCAAGGCGCTGGTTGATCTGGATGGCGTGCAGCTCTTGCTGGGGGCGGTGTCCTCGGGTGTTTCCATGCCGATCCTGACCTCGGTCACGGTGCCGGCAGGCGTGATGCAGATGTCCTGCTGTTCCTCGTCCACCGCCTTCACGCGTCTGGCCGAAGAGGGCAAGACCAATGGTCTTTTCTACCGCACCTTCGCCACCTCTGGCGTGCAGGCCGCTGTTGGCGCAATGGTTGCGCGTGATGCGGGCTACGAATCCGTGGCTGTGTTCTACAAGAACGACGACTGGGGACAGGACATCGGTGGGCTGGTTGCAGATGATCTGAAAGCGCTGGGCATCGACGTGACCGCGTCCATCGCCATCAATGACGCACAGGCCTCCTACCGGGCCGAGGTGACCGAAGCGCTGAAAGGCAACCCCGATGCGATCTACATGGCGCTCTACCCCAAAGAAGGCACGCAGGTTGTGCGCGAGTGGATCTCGCTTGGCGGCACCCAGAACATGATCGCGGCCAACGCGCTGAAGTCGGATGAGTTCAAGGAGAATGTCGGTATGCAGTTCCTTGGCAACTTCACCGGAACCGACACCGCCTCGCCGCGCACCGATTCTGCGGATGCCTTTGTCGAGGCCTACACCGCCCGTTTCGATGGACCTCCGAACGGTCCGGGTCTGGCCAACAGCTATGACGCCACCATGATCGCTTTGATGGCGATGCATGCGGCGGGCAAGGATGCCACCGGGGCGGATATCGCCGCCAAGGTCGCATCGATCACCGACCCGAATGGTACACCCGTCACGGCCGATACGGCAGGCTTTGCCAAGGCGAAAGAGTTGCTCGACGGCGGCGGCACCGTGTCTTACCAGGGTGCGACCGGAAATGTTCAATTCGACAAGAACGGTGATGTGTCGGCCCCTGCGGTCACTTGGGTGTTCTCGGAAGGTGGCATCGAAGAGCAGAAATACCTCACGCTGACCGAGGTCAATGACTTCATGGCGTCCCTGAATTGACGCGATTTCGAATTGGCTGCGCCAATCCGACTGGGGCGATGCGAAAACGCATCGCCCCTTTTTCAAAGTGAAAAAGCGGGGGCTCTGCCCCCGTCGCCCGCTGGGCGACTCCCCCGAGGTATTTTCGAAACAGAGAAGCGGGGCTGTGTTTGTGCCCGGAGCAGCTCTGCCTGAATTTTCGGCAGCTGTGGCCTCGGGTTGAAAAGACCTGTCGTGACGCCTCGATGATGCGTTCTCATCGCGGTTTCACTTGCCAAAAGGCGCAACCGCACTTTTTCGATGATTTTATCCACAATTTGTGGCACTATTCGCGTCCACCACATCTGTTGGACTTCTCCACAACTTATTGGGCTTATCCCCGAATTAGCGCTTTACGCAGCGCTCTAGCCCATGCAGCATATGTTGTAGGGGGACAGTGATACAACGCAGCCCCTAGAGCAGGCACCGAAAGGTAGGGCGCAGTCCCCCTTTCCGCACAGGCAACAGGAGGCGGCATCATGGCCCTGTCCGAACAGTATCTTGAAGACGATATTCATCCGATCGACATTGTTGAGACGATCGCCAATCATCACGATTGGGATTTCGACCGGATCGCGGAAGACCAGATCGCGATGGCGGTTGAAGGGCAATGGCGGACCTATTCGATCACGTTGGCCTGGTCGCCCTATGACGAGACCTTGCGCCTGATCTGTACCTTCGACATGGAGCCGCCCGCCGAGCGGATGCCTGCGCTGCATGCCGGGTTGAATCTCGTGAACGATCAATGCTGGGCTGGGGCCTTTACCTATTGGGAAGAGGCCAAGCTGATGGTCTATCGCTACGGACTGGTTCTAGCCGGAGGCAATGTGGCCAGCGCTGAACAGATTGATACGATGATCAATTGCGCCGTGATGAGCGCCGAGCGCTATTACCCGGCGTTCCAGCTGGTTGTCTGGGGCAACCGTGATCCGCAAGATGCGCTTGAGGTCGCCATTGCAGAGGCCTACGGGCGCGCGTAACACTGGGCCCCAACGCATAACGTGGGGGGCATCATGCAGAATTCCGATATCGCCAAGCGCGGCCTTGTTCTTTTGGGGTGTGGCAAGATGGGGTCGGCCATGCTTGAAGGTTGGCTGGCCGGAGGGTTGCCGGCAGGCTCGGTCTGGGTAAGCGATCCTAACCCGTCTGACTGGGTGCAGGCACAGGGCGTACACCTGAATACGGATTTGCCCGAACACCCGGCCATCGTGCTGGTTGCCGTCAAGCCACAGATCATGCGGGAGGCGCTGCCGGCGCTGGCCCCCCTCGGAAATGCCGGCACGCTATTCCTGTCGGTTGCCGCCGGGATCACCATTGCCACTTTCGAGGGGATGCTCGGCGCGCAGACTCCGGTCATCAGATCCATTCCCAACACACCTGCCGCCGTAAAGCAGGGGATCACTGCGATCATTGGTAACGCGCATGTGTCCGAACAGCAGATGCAGATGGCGGAAACCTTGCTGTCGGCCATTGGCCAGACGGTGCGGCTTGAGACGGAAGACCAAATGGATGCAGTCACCGGGCTGAGCGGGTCGGGTCCCGCATATGTGTTCCACATGATTGAATGTCTTGCGCATGCCGGGGAAGCGCAGGGGTTGGCGCCTGAACTGGCCATGACCTTGGCCAAAGCCACTGTTGCCGGGTCCGGTGCGCTGGCAATGCAGGCAGGCGAAACTCCCAGTCAGCTGCGCGTCAATGTCACCAGCCCAAATGGCACCACGCAGGCCGGGTTGAACGTGCTGATGGATGAAGAGACGGGCCTGCCGCCGCTCATTGCGCAGACCATAGATGCAGCAACAAAGCGGTCCAAGGAGTTGGCCAATGGCTGATCAGATCACGTTTGAAGATTTCATGAAGGTGGACATACGTGTCGGAACTGTCGTTCAGGCAGAGCCGTTTCCAGAAGCACGCAAACCCGCGATCAAGCTCTGGGTCGACTACGGGGACGAAATCGGGGTCAAGAAATCCTCGGCTCAGATCACCGTTCATTACGACCCGGACACGTTGATCGGCAAGAAGGTGATGGGCGTGGTCAATTTTCCGCCGCGCCAGATCGGGCCGTTCATGTCTGAAGCACTGGTGCTCGGGTTCTACGATGCGAACCAGGCCATCATCTTGGCCGTACCCGACAAGGACACACCAAATGGAGCGCGCCTGTGCTGAAGTTGCTGATCACCCGCAAACTCCCCGATGCGGTTCTTGATAGAGCACGGGAGGTGTTCGACGTTACAGTGCGCGACAACACCGCGCCGCTTAATCGAGAGGAACTGATCCAGAGCCTGTCCGACTATGACGTTGTGCTGCCGACATTGGGTGATGCCTACAGCGCGGACATCTTCGATTCTGTACCTGACAAGCGGACAAAGCTGCTCGCGAATTTCGGAGTGGGGTACAACCATATTGACGCCGCTGCAGCGCGTACTGCCGGAATCGAGGTCACCAACACTCCCGGTGCCGTGACAGACGCCACTGCCGATATTGCTTTGACGCTGATGCTGATGACGTGCCGCCGGGCAGGCGAAGGCGAACGGATGGTCCGGGCAGGTCAGTGGGAGGGGTGGCATCCAACGCAGCTCCTGGGCCTGCATATGTCCGGCAAGATGTTGGGTGTGGTCGGAATGGGGCGCATTGGCCAAGCCATCGCCCAACGGGCGCATTTCGGCTTTGGCATGTCTGTAAAATACTACAACCGGTCTCCGAAAGAGATGTCTTTCCCGGCAGAGCAAATCTCTGACCTGCGCGACCTCGCGGCGCAGGTGGATGTGATGGTGATCGCCGTGCCCGGCGGGGCAGATACCCATCATTTGATCGACGCATCTGTCCTGAACGCAATGAAGCCCCACGCGCATGTGGTCAACATTGCGCGCGGGGATGTGGTCAAAGAAGCTGATTTGATTGCAGCCCTTTCAGAGGGCCGGATTGCAGGGGCTGGTTTGGATGTCTACGAATTCGAGCCGAGAGTGCCGCAGGCGCTCATCGATATGGAAAACGTGACGCTCTTGCCGCATCTTGGAACGGCCGCACTGGAAGTGCGGACCGCGATGGGTCTTATGGCGGTCGACAATGCAATAGCCTTTGAGAAGGGCCACCCGTTGCCCAACCCCGTCTAGACCTCACGCTCTCCGATACGGGGGATCGGGCCATGTTCGTGTGGCTTTCGGTCAGGAGACCATTGAGGGTCGTTGTTCTTTATCAGGCGCGAGACATAATACGCGCTGGGCCATGCCATGAGAAAGCCAATGACAGCGGCGCCGCCCACGACCCACCAAGAATAATAGCCCATTGAAAAGGCCGTTGTAACAAGCGTGCCAGTGATAAGTGACCCGCTCATCAGGGTAAGTATGATTGATAGTCGGTCCATGTTAACCTCCTTTGGATGATAAACGCGTGCCGCAGAGCAGAGGTTCCGAACTTGCGTAGCGTCGCTCTTGACCCTGTGGCATTGCTGCAGTCTGGTCCCGGCACGCAAAAAGGACCTGACCGATGATCCAGCCCGCCATTACCGGAAGTGGCGTTTTCACGCCCGAACATGTCATCACCAACGACGAACTTGTGGTCGCGTTCAACGCATATGCAGACCGTATGAATGCAGACAATGCCGAGGCAATCGCGCGCGGCGAAGCAGAACCGGTCCCGCATTCCAGCGCAGATTTTATTGTCTCTGCCTCGGGCATCGAACAACGATTTGTCATGGACAAAACGGGTGTGCTTGATCCTAACCGGATGTTTCCGCACCTGCGCGCGCGGTCAGATGAAGAACCTTCGATCATGGCGGAAATGGCAGTCAATGCGATCACAAAAGCGCTGGCACAGGCCGGACGGGATGCGTCCGAAGTCGATCTGGTGATCTGCGCCGCGTCAAACCACGAACGTGCCTATCCGGCGATTGCAGTCGAGATTCAGGAACTGATCGGGGCAGGCGGCTTTGCGTTTGATATGAACGTCGCCTGTTCCTCCGCCACGTTCGGCATTCAGGCCGCCGCCGATATGGTGCGATCCGGATCGGTCAAATGTGCTATTGTGGTAAACCCAGAGATTTGTTCGGCGCATCTTGAATGGCGGGACCGGGATTGCCACTTCATTTTCGGTGACGTGGCAACAGCGGTGGTGATTGAACCCGACGCTAACGCCACGGGTTCGCATTTCACCATTCACGGTACGCGCTGCGCCACTGAGTTTTCGAACAATATTCGCAACAACAATGGCTTCCTGCGCCGCACACGCGACCAGATGGAAGATCGGCGCGACATGCAGTTCATGCAGAACGGTCGCAAAGTGTTCAAGGAAGTGCTGCCAATGGTCTCTGCCCATATTACCGGACATCTGGCGGACCAGGGATGGGCAGCTGACAGTCTCAAGCGGCTCTGGTTGCATCAAGCCAACAAAACAATGAACGACTTTATCGGCAAAAAGGTTTTGGGACGGACACCCGAAGCGGGAGAGCAGCCAAACATTCTTCAGGATTATGCTAACACATCCTCGGCCGGGTCGATCATCGCGTTCTCGAAATACTCGGACGACATGCAGCCCGGAGATCGGGGTGTTATCTGTTCCTTTGGTGCTGGATATTCGGTTGGGTCTGTTCTTGTCGAACGCGCGTAAGTGCTGACCCCGGAGATAGAAAAAGAGGGCCCGAAAGCCCTCTTTTCAATCGTCAGACAGGTCTGAATCAGTTCCAGAAACCTTCGTCGACCGATTCCATCTCTTCCAGTTGTTCTTCGTTGTGCTTGGTCAAGAACGCATAGGTGCGATCGTCAACAGCCACGAGATTCACATCCGAGACAGGAATCATCACATGCTTGTCCGCAATGTCGAGGAAACCGCCGACTTCGGCCACGATACCGACCGTCTGGCCGTCTTTGTTCAGCACGATGTCTTCGATTTCGCCGATATCGTTCCAGTTGGCGCCGATCTCAGAATGAACCGTATCGACCGACCAGCCTTCATCGTTGGCGGCATTCATGGTGTAGATGTTGCCACCTGTGATGTCGCGCGTGCGGATCAGGGCTGCCGGATCGTCAAGCGACATGTCTTCATTGGACGCCATCTGGGTCGTCTCAGTGTCGTTCGACATGGTTGCCGTGTCGTTCGACGAATGGCTTTCAGCCCATGCGCCAGTTGTACCGATTGTCAGGGCAAGTGCGCTTGCGAAAAGTTTATTGGTTGTCATTGCATCCTCCTGGGTTGCGTTGCTTCTGGAGGCACAACCACGTCTGATCGACAATGTTCCTAGAAAAATTTTTCGTATTCCACGGAACTTTTTCGTTACTGCGCGCCGGTCTCCTGACGCCAGTGTTTGCGGCAGAGGCTGACATAGGTTTCGTTCCCGCCGATCTGCACTTGCGCACCTTCGGTCAGCACATTGCCCTGATCGTCCTTGCGTACGACCATCGTCGCTTTGCGCCCGCAGTGGCAGATCGTGCGCACCTCGCGCAGTGAATCCGCCAGCGCCAACAGCGTGGCTGAGCCAGGAAAAAGCTGCCCTTGGAAATCTACACGCAACCCATAGGCCATGACAGGCACACCCAGATCATCAGCCACCCTTGCCAGTTGCCAAACCTGATCCGGGGTCAGGAACTGCGCTTCATCGACAAATATGCAGGACAATTCCGTGTCCGTCATCACGTCTTCTATCCGCGCGAACAAGTTGTCGTCCGGCAGGAAGGTATCGGCTTCTCGGGCAAAGCCAATGCGCGACCCGATCTTGCCTTGTCCCGCGCGGTCATCAAAAGCAGCGGTCATGCGGTAGACCGACATTCCACGCTCTTCGTAGTTATGCGCGGCCTGGAGCAGCAAGGTGGATTTGCCCGCGTTCATGGTGGAGTAGTTGAAGTAAAGCTTTGCCATGCGCAGCCATGTGCCCCAACCGCAGAGCTCGCGCAAGAGAGGCAGGCCAGGGCGCGCCACGGTGACGTTCGTGAGTGGTCACTGTGCCCGTGGCAACCGCAACGCAACGCAGAAAACCGATGGCGCCTCCTGCACCGAAGGACGAGGGATATGTCTTCAGTGTGCCTTGAGACCCACGAATTGGGATCTGGAACACCAATGCAATTGCGTTACGATGGATTTAAGGGGAAAGAGGCAGGCGCGTTCCCAATGTCAGGGGTAGAGTAGGGGGTGTGACATGCCATCGTTTGGTCCGTATCTGAAGAAACACACCGAGTTGCTTGTAAAAGACGTGGGCATTGAAAAGGCCTGCGAACTCACCGGCAAATCCAAAGCGACGCTCGGGCGCTATTATGCAGATCATGATGAGCATGCAGATCGTTTTATGCCCGTCGATGCTGTGGCTGCGCTTGAGCAAAAATCCAGCTACCCGCATGTCACATCGGCGCTGGCAGAATTGAATGGGATCACTCTGTCCTTTGATCAACGTCGCGACAATGAATCTAGGAAGGGTGGCGTGAATTCGGATGTGGTCGCTCTCAGCCAGCGATTTGCCATGCTGATGTCGGAGTATCATCAATCCATCGAAGACGGTGTCATCAGCGCCAACGAAGCGCGGCGTCTGTTGCGCGAGACTCTCGCCCTGCAGCAAGTTCTGGTCGATATGAAACTGCATCTGGAAGATGAGACAGTTTGAAGGCGTCATTTCGGATCGCGGGTCCAAATACGCGGTCAGCGGCGGTCCGGCAGCAAACCGGGCAGAGGTGGATCAGTTCCTAAAGGCCCTGAAACGCGGCAAGAAATACGCCAAAGCCACGCACAATACTTGGGCGGTCGTCTTTTCCGACGGTACGCCGCTCAAGAACGATGATGGTGAAGGTGGCGCTGGCCAGATCATCTTGCAAATGCTCGAACGTGAAGGCCTAACCGATCACGTGATTGTTGTCACCCGGTGGTACGGCGGCAAACATCTTGGCGGAGACAGGTTCCGTCACGTGCAGGATTGCGTGCGCCACTACCTCGACAACACGCAATAGGCTGCGAATGGAGTTTCTAAGGCGACTTAAACTGCGCTGCCTCTGGTCCTGGGGCGGGGTCATGTCGACATGGCAAAACGAGCACAGCTTTCGAAGCTGGGTATGGGCCAATCTCGTCTCTGCCACACTGGCCTTTTTTCTTCCGCTGAGCCCGGTGGAGCGCGCCGTGATCCTGGCACTGGGACTGCTGATCCTCGCGGCAGAGTTGCTCAACACTGCGATTGAAGATGCCATCGACTATATCTCGACGGATGAGCACCCACTGGCCAAACGGGCCAAGGATGCGGGCAGCGCCGGCGTGGCAGTGGCCGCGCTTGCTGCCGGAGTGGCGTGGGTGGTTATCCTGATTGGCTGACCTGCCGCGCTTTGCGACGCAGGTGCCAGCGGTAGATCAGCGGTGCCAAAACATGATCATATCCAAAAGAAGCCATGTGGCGCACCCCCGGAAGACCCACAAATCGCGCCAACCAGCGATAGCGCGGCATCTCGCGCCACAATTCCAGAAACGCGGGAATTCCGTCATACAACACCCCATCGCGCTGCACGTAGAGGCGGCGCGCTGCGGTATCGGGATCAATGCCCCAAGATTCTCGATCCGGCCCATTCAGATCGTCGAACCGAATGGGCAACCCATTGCGCTTGGCGTAGGTCGCATAATGATTGATCTCAAACGAACAGACCGGGCATTGATCGTTGTAAAGCACACGGGTCTCAGACATCGGACACCTCCTTTAGCACAGCAGTTAGGCTTAAACCTTGCCCCGGCAACGTGGCGTGACACCGTGACCAGATGGGTGCGCCCGAACCGTTTCTGCGACAGTGGTCGATAGGTTCGCTTGTCGCGCTCACTTCAACCGCAGAGAGTCCATTTCAGACAAATAGGGCACCCGATCCTGCGCCCACGACACGTTCTCCGGGTCAAGATCGGCGTAGATCACCTGCGGCGTGTCACCCGCCCGCGCAGCCTCTTGTCCGTCGGGTGCGGCAATCACACGCTCGCCCAGAAAACCGCGAGGTAGGCAATGGAACTCTCTGAGGTGAATCGCATGGCTGATCCCTTCCTCACGCATGCGCGATTGCAGGACCGAGGCGGGTTTTATTGCTTAGTCCAGCATTTCATTCGCCCGCCGGTCATCCGACATTTTGAACTGGGTTCAGACTAGAGGATGGCCGATCTGACAGAAGGTGTGTTTCCGACACGAAAGGTCATGGGCGGCGATTGCTCAGAGCCGGCCCCAGAGGTCGTATTCTCCCGCCTCATCGACCTCGACAGAGACGATGTCCCCAACCGAGAGCCGCTCGGTCCCTTCATCAATGAACAGATTGCCGTCGATTTCAGGAGCATCCGCCTTGGTACGGCAGGTGGCGATGCCGTCTTCGTCGATCTCGTCAACGATCACATCCATGCGCTTGCCGACTTTGGCCGCAAGCTTGGCCTCGGAAATGGCCTGCGCTTTTTCCATGAACCGGTCCCAGCGATCTTGCTTGACCTCATCCGGTACATGATCCGGCAGCGCGTTCGACCGCGCACCATCGACGTTTTCGTACTGAAAGCACCCGACGCGATCCAGCTGCGCCTCGTCCATCCAGTCGAGCAGGGTCTGGAATTCTTCCTCCGTCTCGCCGGGATAACCGACGATGAAAGTCGATCGCAGGGTGATGTCAGGGCAAATGTCGCGCCACGCTGCGATCTCGTCGAGCGTCCGCGCCGCCGCTGCGGGGCGGGCCATGCGTTTCAGCGTGTCGGGGTGCGCATGTTGGAACGGGATGTCCAAGTAAGGCAAAACCAGCCCCTCGGCCATCAACGGGATAAGCTCCCGTACATGCGGATACGGATAGACGTAATGCATCCGCACCCAAGCGCCAAACGATCCCAGGTCACGGGCCAGCGACAGGATCGGGAACTTTTCGTCCCGGTCTTTCCAATCCGTGCCGTAGGCCGAGGTGTCCTGACTGATCACCAGCAATTCCCGCACGCCACTCTCGACCAGCTTTTCGGCTTCGCGCAGGACCGCCTTTGCCGGGCGCGAGGTCAGCAGACCGCGCATGTCCGGAATGATGCAGAACTTGCACTTGTGATTGCAGCCCTCGGAAATCTTCAGATAGCTGTAATGGCGCGGCGTCAGTTTCACACCCGAAGCGGGCAGCAGGTCGATGAACGGATCAGGATCCGGCGGCACTGCAGTGTGCACCGCGTCCAGAACCTGCTCGTATTGGTGCGGGCCTGTGACGGCCAGCACCTTGGGATGCGCGCCGGTGATGTATTCCGGTTCGGCACCCAGACAGCCGGTTACGATCACGCGCCCATTCTCGGCCAGGGCTT
>QCWH01000001.1:171715-206742 GCA_003149565.1 Marivita sp. XM-24bin2
TCAAGGCTTTCGGCTTTGGCACTGTCAAGGAATCCGCAGGTGTTCACAATTACGGCATCCGCGCCGGAATAATCCGGGCTGATCCCATACCCTTCGGCGCGCAGCCGCGTCAGGATGCGTTCGCTGTCCACCAAGGCCTTGGGGCAACCAAGCGAGACCATGCCAATTGTCGGCTGTCCGGCGCGGGGCGCCTCTGTGATCCGGGCGGACGGAGCCAGGTCAGGGCGCAGGGAAGGGGGGTTCTGTGACATGCGCGGCATATAAGCCCAAGACCGGGTCAGGGGAAGGCCCGATGATCAACACAAGCTCCGGCATGTCATGAAAGGCGACTTGCTATATCGGGGCGGTTTGTGTTTCGGTTAAGCCAGATCACCGCGGAGGCCCGCCATCGAGCACGCGTCCCTGTCCCGAAATCTGACAATTCTCCCGTGGCTGAAATTCGCGCAGAACCTGCTGTTCTGGCAGGCGACATGGTTCCTGTTCCTGCAAGACACCCTTTCGGCCTCCGAGGCCGTGCTGCTCTATGCGGTCTATGACATCGGTACGACGGTGTTTGAGGTGCCGTCGGGCTACATGTCGGATAAGGTAGGACGGCGCATCACGCTCACGCTGTCTGCCATTGCCGGGCTCGCAGCGATGGTTTGCTTTAGTCTTGGCGACAGTTTCGCAGCATTCGCGCTTGCCCAGATCCTCCTTGGCGCGTCAATCGCATTTGCATCTGGAACCGACAGCAGCCTTCTGTACGAAACTTTGGCCGCCGAGGGTCGGCAGGACGAGGTTGAGGCGTTCGAACTCCGGCTCTGGCGCTTTACCTTTGCCGCACTCATGGTGTCGGCTGTCACAGGTGGGCTGCTTGCGCGCGTAGCGCCTGTGCTGCCGTTTGTGCTCAGCGGTCTGGCTTTCGTGGTGATGCTCCTTCTGGCCCTGCGTCTGCGAGATGGTCCGCATCAGGTGGATGACGTCACTGCGGAACCGGTCGGCAAAGCCATTGCTGCTGCGTTTCAGAAACCTGTTCTGCTTTGGCTTTTTGCTCTGAGTGTCGTGATGTACGGGTTTTCGCATGTGCCTTTTGTGTTCGGGCAACCATTCATTCTGCGCGCACTCGAATCCGTAGGGCTGTCTGGTGAGGCTCCGCTTGTCAGCGGCGTCGTGACCTCCATCATGATGGCGGTGTCCGTTGCGGCATCCTTCGCGGCACCGCAGATCCGTCAACGTTTCGGTCTAGCACCGACACTTCTTCTGGCTTTCGGCTTGCAGATTGGCCTCTGCGCCGTCCTCGCCCTGAATCAAAGCCTTCTTGCTATCGCGATTCTGTTCCTGCGCATGGTGCCTGACAGCCTGTCGCGGCCTTTCATCCTTGCCACCACGCAGCCCCTTCTGACCGATGGCATGCGCGCCACCTATCTGTCGATCCAAAGCTTTGTCGGCAGGATCGCCTTTGCCACTAGCCTGTGGCTCGCCTCCCGGAATGTCAGCGATGTCGGAGAGATGCCAGTGGCGGATCTGAGCCGTGTCCTTACCGCCTATGCCGGTTTCGGTGCTGTGATACTCAGCGTTCTCTGGCTGGCTGCGAGGCATGTAGATCTTGAACCTAGTTTTAAAAGCGACAAGGCCGGACCGCCATGATCCTACATTGTGTTTTCTGCAGCTTTAACAGCGACGCAAGTCAGGCGGATCGAACGGCCATCCTCTCAGATCTTGCTGGTTTCAGCCAAACGCTTGATGGGGTGTTGGCTTTCGATTTTGGCGCCAACCATGACTTCGAGAACAAATCACCTGCTGTGACAGACGGCTTTGTCATCCGTTTTCGGGGCAGGCAGGCACTTGCTGCGTATGCTGATCATCCGACCCACAAGGTTCTTGGAGCAAGACTTTGCGACCTTTGCGAAGGTGGAGCAGATGGTGTCATGGTCGTGGACCTCGTATGTGGTGACTGACGGCAAGGGACGACAGACAAAGACATGCAATTCACACCGTATAGCGGCGGACGAAACCGGAATATCGCAGACCTGTTCCGAAATACGTTCACTGACTCGGAAGGTGTCGAAGAGGGAAACCTGATCCATGACCTCGCCCGCGCGCTGCTAGAGACAACCCCGCCTGATGATTTGCGCGTCTATATTGCAGAGGAGGCAGGTTTCCTGTGCGGCTGTGTCGTTTTCACGCGGCTCCGTTTCGACGATGATCCACGACGTGCATTCATTCTTTCGCCAATGGCTGTGGCGACGGTTCATCAGCGCAAGGGTGTCGGGCAAAGCCTGCTGCAGAATGCGCTGGAGGATTTGCGCAAAGAAGGTGTGGACGTCATCGTCACCTATGGTGATCCGAAATATTATCGACAGGTTGGGTTCCATCCTGTGACGGTTGAAACCGTGCCTGCACCGCTTCCGCTCAGCATGCCGGGAGGGTGGATTGCGCAATCTCTGACAGACGCCCCTCTCACACGTTTGAACGGACCGTCAGTTTGCGTGCCGGCACTGAACCGTCCTGACGTGTGGTGATCGTCTGAGGCTTAAGTTTTGCCAAGAAAAAGGGGCGGTCAAGCCGCCCCATATTTTGAATTTCGACTGTGGATTTACCGACGGCGGTCGCGGCGGGAGCTCATGGGCTGGAATGCGACGCCCACATGCGCTTCGCAATATGGCTTGCCCTGTTGAACCGGCAGCCCGCAGAACCAGAAATTCGGTGTCGCGGGGTCGCCAACCGGCCATTTGCAGGTCTTTTCCGTCAGTTCCATCAAGGTCAGCTTCTTGGCCTTCTTTTCGATCGCGTTCACCTTGGCCAACGCTTCCGGGCTGATTTCATTGGCCGAGGGTTGCGGTGGCAGAGGTTGACCGGCCGGAATGATCTGACGGCGCGGGCTGGGTGGTGGCGTCGCGGACTTGGTCTCCATCATCACCTCTGGCTCCGCTGGTTTGGGAGCAGGCGCCGGTTTGGGCGCAGGCTTTGGGGCTGGTTTTGCTTCGGCCTTGGGCGCGGGCTTTGTTTCGGCCTTTGCAGGACCTACGGCGCCGGCGCGGTTCGACAGGCCCAAACGATGCACTTTCCCGATCACGGCATTGCGAGTCACGCCGCCAAGCTCCTTGGCGATCTGGCTCGCCGACTGACCTTCGCCCCACATCTTTTTCAAAAGCTCTACACGTTCATCGGTCCAGGACATCGTGCCCTCCATCAAAAAGAGCGGCCGTTTGCGTTGGCCGCCCGAAATCTCTAAGTCGCTCCTTATTCTAATCATGCGCGGGAGAGTTACAACCCGCACTGACAGTCAAGAGGCTCTCAATGCAGCAGACGGCAAAGGCCACCTCGAATGAACGCCGCTTCGGACGGGTGAACTGGCTGGGACTCTACACGCTTGGCCAGCGGGAAATTTTGCGGTTCCTCAATGTCTGGACCCAGACACTTCTTGCGCCATTGGTCACGGCCGGGCTCTTCATGTTGATCTTCACAATCGCCATCGGTCCCCGTCGCGGCGAGGTAATGGGTGTCGATTTCACCACCTTCATTGCTCCCGGCATCCTGATGATGACCGTGATTCAGAACGCTTTTGCCAACACATCATCCTCGATTGTCGTGTCCAAGGTGCAGGGTAACATCGTCGACACGCTGATGCCTCCCTTGTCTGCCGGAGAGCTTGTGCTGGGCTATCTCGCCGGCGGCGTTGCGCGCGGGCTGATGGTTGCGGTGGCGATTGCGCTCGCGCTTTGGCTGTTCCTTGGCATCGTGCCGCAGCATCCGTTGGTCGCACTCTACTTTGTCATTGTCGGTGGCGCGCTTCTGTCCGGCATCGGCATGGTCGCGGGCATCTATGCCGAAAAGTTTGACCAGATGGCGGCGATCACGAATTTCATCGTAACCCCGCTCGCTTTCCTGTCCGGCACCTTTTACTCGGTCGAAGCCTTGCCGCCGTTCCTGAACGACATCACCCATGCAAATCCGATCTTCTACCTGATCGATGGGGTACGCTGGGGAATAATTGGCGTGTCGGACAGCAGCCCGGTTCTTGGTGCCGTCGTCGCATTGGTCTCGACATTGATCGTCAATCTCGTGGCGTGGCTATTTTTCCGACGGGGCTACCGGCTGAAGGCCTGATCCGGCCTTCGCGCCAGACCAATAACCCTGCACCACACAGGATGATCAGCGTCCCCATGACAGAGACCGTATCGGGTCGAACATCGAACACGGCAAAGTCGTAGAGCGCGGCAAAGACCAGCGTGGCGTAAAAGAAAGGCCCGACAAAGCTGGCATCGGCGCGGGCAATCGCGTTGATGAAACAGGATTGCGCCAAGGCCATCAGCACGCCAATTCCGATCAACGCCAGCCATTGCTGCGGCGTGGGTGTGATCCACACCCAAACCGCAGCGGCTGATGCGATGCCGACGCCGATGACATTGTTGATCAACAGGATTTGCAACGGACCTTCCCGGCCACTCAGACGCTTGATCACAATGACTTCAAAGCCAAGCGACAGGGCCGCACCGAAGGCCAGCAGGGCGGCTGGCTGAAACGCGTCCGGCGTTGGTCGCAGCAGGATCATCGCGCCGCACAGGGCGATGGCCGCAGCACCCAATCTGACGGGTCCCACCCGTTCGCCCAGCAGCGGGATCGCCAGCAGCATGCCAATCACCGGGTTCAAGAAACTGATGGCAGTGGCATCCGACAGCGGAATAAACGCCGCAGCCGCAAACATGAGTGTGACGCCGCCCCATCCGAACGCCACCCGAAGCGTATGCGTCTTCCACGCTATTGGTGTGAACTGAAGCCGCATCACCACAGCCGCCAGAGCAATCGCAAGAAAGGCAAAGACGAACCGTCCCTGGCTGATCTGCAAAGGGTTCAGAGCCGGTCCCAGCGTATCCGTGCCGAGCATCTTGGCCAGCAGTGTCGTGCCGGCCACAAATGCAGAAGCGCACAGCGTCAGAAACGCGGCAAGCAATGGGTTGTGGGCTTTGGGCACGAACATTGCGCAGCGATGCGCCACTTTCGCGCGAAAGGCAATCAGCGACCGTGCATGGGTACAATCTGCTGAACGATCCCGACAAGTACGAGATAGACCGATGTCGCGATCAAGCCCCAATGCGCCCAGCTTTCGGGGTGGAAATCGACCCACGCCGCCCATCCGGCAAAAAAGGTCCACGCCAAGGCGATCGGCAGGGACAGGTTGCGCCAGCGTTCGGTCCGCACCGGATGAATGAATTTGAGTGGCAGAAACATCGCCACGGCCAGCACCGCCACCAGCGCCAATGAGACCCAGAAATTGGGTTCAATGGCAAAGAGAACCAGCACAAGCATGTTCCAACAGCCGGGGAAGCCGTGAAACGAATTGTCTGACGTCTTCATCCGGCTGTCGGCGAAATACATGGCTGAGGCAAAGGTGATCACGATGATCGCGAACCAGCCGGTCCATCCAGGCAAAAGACCGCTTTGGAACAGCGCAAAGGCAGGGATGAAGACGTAGGTCAGATAGTCGATGATCAGGTCAAGCAGCACGCCGTCAAACCGCGGGGCGTTGGTCTTTACATCGTATTTCCGCGCCAACGGCCCGTCGATGCCGTCAACAGCAAAGGCCACAACAAGCCACAAGAACATGATTGACCACTCTTCCTGAGCCGCCGCCAACAGCGCCAGCATGGCAAAAACAGCCCCGGTTGCGGTCAGAAGGTGGACGCTTAGCGCGCGAGATTGATCCGTCATTCCGGGGTTTTGGCTGAATTGTCGGAGCGGTGCAATTGCCCGCGCGTAATTTTCCCGCCGTTGTGAGCCATGTCGATGCGTCGACGCATCGACCGTTTGCGTTCACGCAAACGCGCCCGCTCGGATCAGGCAACCAGTTGATGTCCGTCCTGTCCGATGATCGTCGCGCGCACGATCTGCCCCACCGATTGCTCAGTGGCAAACCTCACCTCGGTAAACTGCTCGGTCCGTCCCATATCCGGGGCTTCCATCAGTACGCTGTGGGTTCGCCCTTGCTGCGCCGTCAGATGGCGCGACACTGCAGCTTCACCAGCCGCTCTCAATCGTGCGGCACGCTCCTTGATCGCGCGTCCGTCCACTTGGGGCATCCGTGCAGCCGGTGTGCCTTCGCGCGGCGAGTAGGGGAAGACATGCAGCCACGTCAGGTTGCACTCTTCGACCAGCTTCAGCGAGTTTTCGAAATGCGCTTCGGTCTCTGTCGGGAATCCGGCGATGATATCCGCGCCAAAGGTCATGTCGGGACGTAGCTTGCGGGCCTCTTCGGCAAAGCGGATCGCGTCGTCGCGCAGATGGCGGCGCTTCATCCGCTTGAGGATCAGGTCGTCGCCATGCTGAAGGCTCAGATGCAGATGCGGCATGAGACGCGGTTCGGTCGCAATCGCCTGCATCAGGTTTTCGTCCACTTCGATGCTGTCGATTGAACTGATCCGCAGCCGTGGCAGATCAGGGACCAGCTTGAGGATGCGCATCACCAGATCGCCCAGCTTTGGCTGCGCAGGAAGATCGGCCCCCCAGGAGGTCAGATCGACCCCGGTCAGCACCACCTCGTTGAACCCCTTGTCCACCAGCCGCTTGATCTGATCCACAATCACCCCGGCAGGCACCGAGCGCGAATTGCCGCGACCATACGGGATGATGCAAAAGGTGCAGCGGTGGTCGCAGCCGTTCTGAACCTGCACATAGGCGCGGGACCGCGTGCCAAAGCCGTCGATCAGATGTTGCGCGGTCTCCGTCACGGACATGATGTCGTTGACCTGCACCGCCTCGGTCTCACCGATGAAGTCGGCCGCCAGGCCTTTCCACGTGTCCGGCGTCATCTTTTCGGTATTGCCGATCACCGCATCGACCTCTTGCATCTTGGCAAAGGTCTCGGGCTCGGTCTGCGCGGCACAGCCGGTCACGATCAGCTTGGCGTTCGGGTTGTCCCGACGCAGCTTGCGGATCTCCTGCCGCGCCTTGCGCACCGCTTCAGCTGTCACGGCACAGGTGTTGACCACTACGGCATTCTCTAGCCCCGCCTGTGCGGCAAGGTCTTTCATCGCCTCGGTCTCATACGCGTTGAGGCGGCAGCCCAGCGTGGTGAACTTCGGCGGTGTCACGACACCTGCTCCAGCCAGTCAGACGTAAACGTGCCGCTGAACACATGCGCGGTCGGCCCCGTCATCCAGACGCCATCGTCCCGCCAGTCAATCTCGATCCGCCCGCCATCGAGGTCGATGCGCACGCTGCGTCCGGTCAGTCCGCGCCGTGCTGCCGCAACAGCCGTGGCGCAAGAGGATGATCCCGAGGCCAGCGTGACACCCACGCCACGCTCCCACACCCGCATCCGCAGGTGGTCGGGACCGACGAGGCTCGCGAACTGCACATTGGTACGCTGTGGATAGAGCGGATGATGCTCGATCTCGTCCCCGCGCGCTTCAAGGTCAACCGAATCGGCGTCATCGACGAAGAATGTGCAATGCGGGTTGCCCATGCCGGTTGCCGTTGGGGCCCCATCGATGGGCAGCTCCAAAGTGTCCATCTCGCGCGCCAGTGGCACCTCGTCCCAGCGCAGCTGCGGATGTCCCATATTCACCGAGGTCAGCCCGTTTCCCGCATCGCAGGCCATCAGTTGACCGCGTTCGGTGGTCAGCACGACTTCCGGAACCTGCCCCTGATCCATCAGATGCCGTGCGATACAGCGTGTGGCATTGCCACACGCGCCAGCAGTCGATCCGTCGGAGTTGTAAAACGTCAGATGCGCTGTCGCTCCGTCATCGCCCTGCTCAATGAGCGCCAATTGATCAAAGCCAACGCCCCGGTGCCTGTCCCCAATCGCTTTCGCCAGCGCAGCGGTCATCACCACCGGACGTTCACGGGTATCGAGCACGACAAAATCATTGCCAAGGCCGTGCATTTTCATGAAGGCGATATGGTCTGTGGCTTGGGTCATCATGGCCGCGCATATACGCCTGTCGCATACATCTTTCCAGTGCAGCAAAACGGCCGTGCACCAGCTTTCTGACACTTAGCGTTCGATTGTGCCGTTTTGGGGGTTGACCACCTCGGTGCGTCTTTCTAGACAGCGCGCCAGTGGGCCGTTAGCTCAGTTGGTAGAGCAACTGACTTTTAATCAGTGGGTCGCAGGTTCGAATCCTGCACGGCTCACCACTGATCTCTCAGATATATTGGTGTTACGCAGGAAAATCCCCACGGCGGGAACCTGCCTGTTTTTCTTTGGAACCCTTGCCGGTCCGATTCCGTTAACTACCTAATTGCGAGTGATTTGCATTTTCAAAATGATGTAGACATACTCAACATGGAGGTTCGAAAGAATGAGACGGAGTCTTAAAGCCCTGGCATCAGTCGGCCTGCTTGCAGCCTGCGCAAGCGGCGCTGCGGCGGATGAAAAGATGAAAGTGGTCACCACCTTCACCGTTTTGGCTGATATGGCGGCGAACGTGGCCGGGGACGCGGCAGAAGTGGTGTCGATCACCAAGCCGGGGGCCGAGATCCACGGCTATGAACCGACCCCTCAGGACATCGTGCGCGCCTATGACGCCGACCTGATTCTCTGGAACGGGCTCAACCTCGAGCTTTGGTTCGAACAATTTGTCTCCAATCTCGAAGACATTCCCTCGGTGACGCTTAGCGAAGGCATTGACCCGATTTCGATCTCATCGGGCAGCTATGAGGGAAAACCCAATCCGCATGCGTGGATGGGTCTGGATAATGCGCTGATCTATATCGACAATATCACAAAAGCCTTTTCAGATGCGGACCCGGAAAATGCGGCGCTCTATGCCGAAAACGCCGCGCGATACAAAGACGAACTGCGCGCGACAATCGAACCGCTTCGCGATGCTGTGACGTCCATCGCCGAAGACCAGCGCTGGCTGGTGACCTGTGAAGGCGCGTTCAGCTACCTCGCCCGCGACATGGGGCTGAAGGAGCTGTATCTTTGGCCGATGAACGCTGACCAAGTTGGTACACCGCAGCAAGTGCGCGCAGTGATCGACGGCGTTCGCGAGAATGACATCCCCGTCGTTTTCTGCGAAAGCACCGTGAACACCGCTCCGGCGGAACAGGTCGCGCGTGAAACCGGTGTCACCTATGGCGGCGTGCTCTATGTCGATTCGTTGAGTGAGGCGGACGGTCCGGTGCCGACCTATCTTGACCTGCTGTCTGTCACGACGCGCACCGTTGCCGAAGGTCTGACAACCGCCATCACCAACTGAGGTGGCGCCGAACTGAACACCGATGCCCGCAGTTGCAAGGCTGCGGGCGCACCCATGTCAGGCCACCGGCCTGCGATACCAAGGAAACATCATGCTCGATGAGCAGAGCCAAACGACGAAGACCACCGTACATCCTGTCAAAGATGGGCTCTCGGCACAGGATGTGACGGTCACCTACCGAAACGGTCACACCGCGCTGTGGAATGCCAGTTTCGAAATCCCTCGCGGCACCGTGACGGCGCTGGTGGGCATCAACGGCGCAGGCAAGTCCACGCTCTTCAAGGCAATCATGGGCTTTGTGCCCGCCGCAAAGGGCGAGATCCGCATCCTTGGCATGACGGTGAAAGACGCGCTGGCGAAGAACCTCGTCGCTTATGTGCCGCAATCCGAAGAGGTCGACTGGGCCTTCCCCGTGCTGGTCGAAGACGTCGTGATGATGGGGCGCTACGGCAAGATGGGGTTCCTGCGTCGTCCCAAAGCCGCCGACCACGAAGCCGTTGATCAGGCACTGACACGCGTGAACATGACAGAGTTCCGCCACCGCCAGATTGGCGAATTGTCGGGCGGTCAGCGCAAACGCGTCTTCCTCGCTCGTGCGCTGGCCCAGGACGGGCAGGTGATCCTGCTTGATGAGCCGTTCACCGGTGTTGATGTGAAAACCGAAGACCAGATCATCGCGCTCCTGCGCGAACTCCGCGACGAAGGCCGCGTGATGCTGGTCTCGACCCACAACCTTGGTTCGGTGCCGGAATTCTGCGACCGGACCGTGTTGGTCAAAGGCACCGTTCTCAGCTACGGTCCCACAGAAACCACCTTCACACGGGACAACCTCGAAAAAGCGTTCGGCGGAGTGCTGCGTCACTTCACGTTGGGCGGCGACGCATTGCACGACGACGAAGACGCCCGCGCGATCACCATCTTCACCGATGACGAGAGACCTCTGGTGCAATATGGAGACAAGACCCAGATCACGGAAAGCAAGTCGTGATGGACCTGCTGCTCGAACCTTTCACCTACAATTACATGGTGAATGCCATGTGGGTGTCCGCCCTCGTCGGGGCGGTTTGTGCCTTCCTGTCGGCGTATCTGATGCTTAAAGGATGGTCGCTTATCGGTGATGCATTGGCCCATTCGGTCGTCCCGGGAGTGGCAGGGGCCTACATCCTTGGCCTGCCTTTCGCATTGGGCGCATTCATCGCGGGCGGATTGGCGGCTGGGTCGATGCTCTTCCTGTCGGAACGCTCGGGCCTCAAGCCTGACGTGATCATCGGCCTGATCTTCACGTCATTCTTCGGGCTGGGCCTCTTCATGGTGTCTGTGAACCCGATCTCGGTCTCTGTGCAGACCATCACCATGGGAAACATTCTTGCCATCACCCCCGAGGACACGGTGCAGCTTGCGCTCATTGGCTTTGTGTCGCTGGGGGTTCTTCTGCTCAAATGGAAGGACCTCATGGTCACTTTCTTTGACGAGAACCACGCCCGCACAATTGGATTGCGGCCGCAACTGCTCAAGGCGGTGTTCTTTGTGCTGCTGTCGGCTTCCGTCGTGGCGGCAATGCAGACCGTGGGTGCGTTTCTGGTGATCGCGATGGTGGTGACACCGGGGGCCACGGCCTACCTGCTCTGCGACCGCTTCCCACGCCTGATCGTGACTTCGGTGCTGATCGGATCGGTGACCAGTTTCACCGGGGCCTATGCCAGCTACTTCCTTGACGGCGCCACGGGGGGCATCATCGTCTGCCTGCAAACGCTGATCTTTCTTGTGGCTTTTGTCTTTGCCCCGCAGCACGGCCTGCTCGCCGCGCGCCGGAAGGCGGAAGCAGCCTTGCGCGATGGGCCGAAAGACAGTCTGGTACAGGCCGATCCTGCAAAAGGCGGTGCATGATGGACGTTGAAGCGCTGCTTTTGCCCTTCCGCTTTGCATTCATGCAAAACGCCTTCCTCATCTCGATGATGGTGGCAGTGCCCACTGCGCTGCTCTCCTGCTTTCTCGTGCTCAAAGGCTGGGCGCTGATGGGCGACGCGGTGAGCCACGCCGTGCTGCCGGGGATCGTTCTGGCATACATCTTGGGCATCCCGCTGATCCTCGGAGCTTTTGCCGCCGGGATGATCTGCGCGCTGGCAACGGGCTATCTGTCCACCAACAGCCGGGTCAAAGAAGACACGGTGATGGGCGTGGTCTTCTCTGGCATGTTCGGCCTCGGCATCGTGCTCTATGTCTCGGTCGAGACGAATGCCCATCTCGATCACATCCTGTTCGGCAACATGCTGGGGGTCGAGCCGCACGAGCTTTGGACCGCCGGCATCATCTCGGCGCTGGTCGCCGGGGTCTTGGTGCTCAAATGGAAAGACTGGCTACTGCACAGCTTCGACCCCGCACAGGCGCAGGCATCCGGCCTCTGGGTCAACGCGCTGCATTACGGGATGCTGACAGCCCTGTCTCTGACCATCGTCGCGACCCTGTCGGCGGCTGGCCTGATCCTCGCCATCGGCCTGCTGATCGCCCCGGGGGCAATTGCGTTACTGTTGGTGCGACAGTTCAAGGCAATGCTCTGGGTTGCAGTCGGGGTCAACATGGCGGCGATGCTGCTGGGCACCTACCTCAGCTTCTTTCTCGACAGCGCACCTGCGCCAACGATTATCCTGATCCTCAGCGCGCTTTTTGTCGTGGCCTTCATCCGCCGCCAAATGCTGACCCGCCGCGCGTCCCGCCTGCGCGTCCAGCGGGGGTAGGGCGAAGGACTTTCGAAAGTCCTTCAAGCCCTTCCGCAAGGGCTTGCCCGCTCAGGTCATCACGTCAGGCGTTGTCCTTCCGGTGCGCTCGGTCAATTCGCAGATCAGCGCTGTCGCCTCTGCGATGTCCTTTAGTGCCGCCTGTGTTTCGATGTTCAGATCCCCGTCCGGTGCCTCGTAACGTTCAAGGTACACCCGCAGCGTCGCACCATCGGTCCCGGTGCCAGACAACCGCAGCACCGCGCGCCCCCCACCTTCGAAATTGATCCTTAGCCCCTGACTGTGGCTCACCGACCCGTCCACCGGATCGTGGTAGGAAAAGCTGTCTGCCATCGAAACCGTGCAGGCCCCGAACGTCTGCCCCGTTAGATCGCCGACTTTCGCCGTCAGGTCGGCCATCAACCCGTTCGCCGCTGCCGCATCCACGGCTTCGTAATCGTGGCGTGAATAGTAGTTGCGGCCATAGGTTTGCCAATGGTCCTGCAGGATGTCCTTCACCGACATCTTGCGCATCGCCAGAATGTTCAGCCACAGCAGCACCGCCCAAAGCCCATCCTTCTCGCGCACATGGTCGCTGCCCGTGCCTGCACTTTCCTCGCCGCAGAGCGTCACACGCCCGGCATCAAGCAGGTTGCCGAAGAACTTCCATCCCGTCGGTGTCTCGAAACACTCGATTGCCAAAGCCTCTGCCACCCGATCACAAGCCCGGCTTGTCGGCATTGACCGCGCGACACCCGCGATACCGCGCTCATAGCCCGGGGCCAGATGCGCGTTGGCGGCCAGCAGGGCAAGCGAGTCCGATGGGGTGACGTACACTCCGCGCCCGAGGATCATGTTTCGGTCGCCATCCCCGTCAGACGCAGCCGCGAAATCAGGTCCGTCCTCGGACATCACCAGATCGACCAGCGGCTTGGCCCAGATCGGGTTCGGGTCGGGGTGACCCTTGCCGAAATCCACCGACGGCACACCGTTCAGAACAGTGCCCGCAGGCGCGCCCAGAGTGTCCTCCAGAATGGTTTTGGCATAAGGTCCGGTCACCGCGTGCATCGCGTCGAACTTCATGGTGAAGCCGCTGGAAAACAGCGCCCGAAGTGCTGTGAAATCGAACAGCTCTTCCATCAGCGCGGCGTAATCCTCGACCGGATCGACGATCTCCACCGCCATTTCGCCCAGAGCCACCGTCCCGATCTTCGCAAGGTCGATGTCTGCGGTGTCGAGCGTCTTGTAGTTGCTGATCGACTTCGTCTGCTCAAAGATCGCGTCAGTGATCGCCTCCGGCGCGGGACCGCCGTTCGAGATGTTGTACTTCAGCCCGAAATCTTCATCGATGCCGCCGGGATTGTGGCTGGCCGACAGGATCAGCCCGCCATCCGCGCCGCGCTTGCGGATCAGGTTCGACGCGGCCGGAGTGGACAAGAGGCCCCCTTGACCCACAATCGCCAGCGCCGCGCCATTGGCCGAGGCCATGCGCAGGATCGTCTGGATCGCCTCGGCATTGAAGTATCGTCCATCCCCGCCGATCACCAGCGTCTTGCCCGCAACGCCACCGATTGCGTTGAAGATCGACTGCACGAAGCATTCCACGTAACCGGGCTGCATAAACACGCGGGTCTTTTTGCGTAGGCCCGAGGTGCCGGGCTTCTGGCCCTCGAAAGGGGTGCAGGTCTGGGTCAGGATCGTCATGCGGGTACCTCCTTGGGATGGTCCGTGTCGTCGTGGTGTTGGGGTGCGCCGCGCGCCTCTCGCATCACCTTTGAAATATGCAGTAAGGCCGCACTCTGTTCCATCGCCTCGACAGGCACGCTCAGCCGCCGCCGCCAATTCGGGTGTTCGGTGATCGTGCCGGGCAGGTTCTGCGCCTCAAGCGCGCCAAATACATCGTCCAATTGGACCGACACCAGCGCCGCCGGAGACTGCGCCAGTCCGCGATGGATCGTGTCGGCGATCTCGCCAATCGGCGCGGTGCTCGGAATGGCGCAAACATCCCTCAGGCTCGCGCGCTGTTTTGCCCGCTGGCTGTGCCGCGCGGCGCGGTCACCAGAGGATAACCAGCCCACCCGTTGCCACCACTCGATATCGGTGCCATGCCAAAACCCGTTTAGCGTAGGTGTGTCATGGGTGCCAAAACAGGCAAGGCTGTATGGGGGCAGGGTGTCAGGGGGCAGGATTTCACCCAAATGGTTCGCCTCGAACTGCCAGACCGCATAGCTGTAAAGCCCGGCGTCGTTCATCGCCTCGCGGAACCCGTCGGGCACCAGCCCAAGGTCCTCACCGACCACCAGACATCCCGCGCGATGCGCTTCGATGGTAATTACGGCCAGAAGCGAGTCGAGCGGCTGCGTGATGTACCCACCCGGACTGCCATCATCGGGCAGCCAATAGCTGCGCAACAGCCCCAGCGCATGGTCGATCCGCAGCACGCCACATTTGACCATAAGCCGCCGCAGCATCGACCGCAGCGGTGCATACCGCGCGCGCGCCAAAGGTCCGGGGGCATGGGCCGCAAGCGCCCAGGATTGGCCTTCAGGGCTCAGGTGATCGGGTGGGGCGCCGATGGTGACGCCTTTGGCAATCGTGTCCGCGTTCATCCAGACCTCGGCGCCATCTGGGCGCGGCCCCACGGCAAGGTCGAGGTACAGCCCCAGTGACATGCCAGACGCCGTCGCGGCCTGTTGCGCCGCGTTGATCTGGGTGTCGGCGAGGTATTGCAGCCAAAGGTGGAACTCAGCCCGTTTCCCCGCAGCGTTGCGTGCCGCCGCTCCGGGTGTTTGCAGTGCGGCGGGCCATGTGCGGAAGTCGTGCCCGTGGATTTCGCTGATTGCTTCGAACTCCGCGAACTGGCGGGTCTCCTCAGAGCAGGTCTTGCACCAAGCCGCAAACGCGGTGGTGTCGCGCGTCGTGAACTGCGCATCCAATGCTTCGCGATGGCGTTCACGGAACCCGGCATAGTCGATGAGATCGGCCTCGGGCGTTGCTCCCAACCCACCCTCGACGGCAATATGGTCGATGTTGAACATTCCGCGATGCGACGGCGAATAGGGGCTGATGATCTCGTCCATCGCCCAGCCCAGCGCGTGCAGCGGGTTAACTCCCAGGAATTGCGCCCCCGCGTGCCCGAAGGTCGCTGCAACGGCTCCCAGATCGGTGTAATTTCCCAGCCCGCCATTTGTGTCAGATCGCAAGCCGTACAGCGCGCCGGTGGTGCCCCAGCCCCTGTCTGCGCGCGACTGTGTCGCCAGATCCGGCGCACGGTGCGGGCGGACCATGACGAAGCTCTGACTCTCGAATGCGCCACTTAAATGCAGGGTGTAATATCCAACTCCAAGGCGCGGCAGGTCGATGGCCCCGCTTGCCCGCCCCTCGGCAAGCACAGACCCGGCCTCATCCATCAAGGCCCAATCACAGGCGTGGGCCACAGGCGCCTGGATCGGATCGCCCGCAAGGGCGATGATCTCCTCTGGACCGCCTTGCGCGGACCGAGCCGCAAGAGCCTCGGACACAAGTGCGGGACTGTCCGCGTCCGTCCCCAGCGCCCTGAGCAAGGCGCGCAACGTGTCCGGGCTGGCCTCGTGCCGGACACCATGCAGATCAAAGAAGTCAAGGTAGACGCCCTGCGCCTCCGCCAAGGCCCGCAAGTTGTCGTCGGCGCTGCTCATTGCGCTGACCCGCGCTTGAGGACAAAGGCGCTTACCGATTGCGCGGACACGCGGATACGTTCCCCGACAATAGGCGTCGGTGTCTGGGCTGTTTCCGAGGTGTCGATCTCACGCACCCATAGGTCTGGGGATGTGGCAGGCAGCACCAGGTCGAGGTCGCTCCCCGTCCGGTTGAACGCGAGAAACACCTCGTCGGTCATGACCTTGCCGGCCACACTTTCAGCATTGCCGCGCAGGTGCAGGCAAAGCGCGGCCAGTTCGGCATCGCCCCAGTTGAGCGGTTTACCGTCGAACCCACGCCATTCGACGTCCTTGCGTCGGTCGGTTTCGCGTGTGGCCCCGTGCAGGAAATCCATCTGCCGCAGAACCGGGTTGTTCCGCCGCACGCGCGACAGTGCCGCAGTGAACGCGATCTGTTCCGGGTCCAGCGAGGCCCAATCGATCCAAGTGGTTTCGTTGTCCTGACAATAGGCGTTGTTGTTGCCGTTCTGGGTATGCCCACCTTCGTCGCCCGCCAGGAGCATCGGCGTGCCCTGCGACAGGAACACAGTGGCCAGCATGTTTCGCCGGCGTCTGGCACGCTGTGCGCGGATCGCGGTGTCGTCGCTCGGCCCTTCGACACCGAAATTGTCGCTGTAGTTGACCTTGTGCCCATCGCGGTTGCCCTCGCCATTGGCCTCGTTGTGGCGCTCTTCGTATTGTGTGGTGTCAGCCAGCGTGTAGCCGTCATGCGAGGCGGCGTAATTGACCGACGACCACACCCGCCGCCCACGTTTGTCAAAGATATAGGCCGTGCCGAGCAGCGCCGATCCCAGCTCCTGCGCGCCATGCGCATCGCCGCGCCAGAACTTGCGGACGGTGTCGCGGTAGCGGTCGTTCCATTCGGCGAACTTGGCCGGAAAACCGCCCAGCTGATACCCACCGGGGCCGATATCCCACGGCTCTGCGATCAGTTTGACCTCGGCCAACACCGGGTCCTGCCGCAACGCGGTCATGAAGCGCCCGGTCCGGTCGAACCCATCCGCCTCACGGCAGAGCGTTGTGGCCAGATCAAAGCGGAAGCCATCGACCCCCATCGCCTGCACCCAAAAGCGCAAACTGTCTAGGATCATGCGCGTGACAAACGGATGTGTCACGTTCAGCGTGTTGCCGCAGCCCGTGTCGTTGACGTAGTACCGCGGGGCATCGTCCTGCAGGCGGTAATAGGACGCGTTGTCGAGCCCCCGGAACGAAAGGGTGGGGCCAAGGTGGTCGCCCTCGGCGGAATGGTTGTAGACCACATCCAAGATCACCTCGATCCCGGCGGCATGGAACCGATCTACCATCGCGCGGAACCCGCGCACGCCTTCGGGGCCGAAGTAGCGAGGTTCGGGGGCGAAAAAGCCCACAGTGTTGTAGCCCCAGTAATTGATCAACCCGCGCCCCGACAGCGCCCCTTCGGACTTGATTGCCTGCACCGGCAACAGCTCCACCGCCGTCACGCCCAGCTTTGTCAGATGGTCCAGCATGGCAGGCGAGGCCAGCCCTTCATAAGTGCCGCGCAGGGCCTCAGGCACCCCGGGGTGGCGCATGGTCAACCCTTTGACATGGGCCTCATAGATCAATGTGTCCTGCCAGCCTTTGGACAGGGGACGTGCGTCCAGCGGAAACAGCGCCGGGTCCGACACGACGGATTTTGCCACAAAGGGCGCGCTGTCGCGGCTGTCAAAGGACAGATCACCCTCGGGCGCGGAATGCAGATAGCCAAACGTTGCCGTGTGATCGGTGAACACACCATGAAACTCGCGGGTGTACGGGTCGATCAGCAGCTTGTTGCGGTTGAACCGGTGCCCGGCCTCAGGCGCATAAGGCCCGGACGCGCGATAGCCGTACACCGTTCCGGGCTGCACCCCCGGCAGATACCCATGCCACACCGCGCCCGTGCGTTCGGGCAACGGCAGGCGCATCTCTTCGCGGGTGCCATCGGGTGAAAACAGGCACAGCGACACCTGTTCCGCATGTTCCGAAAACACCGCGAAATTTGTACCACCGCCGTCGAAATGCGCGCCCAACCGCGACGGAGAGCCGGGTTCAAGGGTTGCGGAAACGGTGGCGTGATAGGTCATCAGACAAGTTCGGTGTAAAGGTCATGATAGGCTTGGGCAGAGCTGTCCCAGCTTACAGGATGACGCATTGCGGCACGCTGCATGGATTGCCAGAGTTTCGGGTCGGCATAGGCCTCGACCACGCGGTCGATGACCGCTGCCAGCCCGTTCGCGCTGACTTCGTGAAACACAAAGCCGGTGGCAGCCTTGGCAACGATCGCCGCGACATTTGCGTCAATCACCGTATCTGCCAGCCCGCCTGTCCGTGCCACAACCGGCAATGTGCCGTAGTGCAGACCGTAAAGCTGGGTCAGGCCGCAGGGCTCGAACCGTGACGGGATCAGGATCGCGTCGCTGCCTGCCTGGAACAGATGCGACAACGCTTCGTCATAGCCAATATGAGTGGCGACCTGACGGGGATGGGCCATCGCGGCATCACGGAACCCCTTTTCGAGGTCCGGTTGGCCGGTTCCCAGCACCGCCAATTGCGCGCCGCGGTCCACCAAATGCGGTACGGCCTCAAGCAACGCGTCCAGACCCTTTTGATTGGTCAGGCGGCTCACGACACAGAAAAGCGGTGCGTCGCTCCGTGTCTCCAACCCCAAGCGTTCGCTCAGCGCGACCCGGTTCGCGGCTTTGCGCTTGAGCGTCTTGGCGTCATAGGTCTGCGCTAGCGCCGTGTCCGTGGCCGGGTTCCACGCCTCGGTGTCGATCCCGTTCAGCACTCCGCTCAGCGCACCGGACCGAGCTTGCAGTACACCGTCCAGACCCATGCCGAACTCTGGTGTCAGTATTTCGCGCGCATAGGTCGGGCTGACAGTGGTGATCCGGTCCGAGAACATCAGCGCACCTTTGAGGAAGCTCAGATCGCCGTGGAACTCGAGACCCTCAGGGTGGAACCAATCGGTCTTGAGCTGAAGCTGTCCCAAGACCTGCGGCCCGAACCGGCCTTGAAAGGCGATGTTGTGGATGGTGATGATCGAACGGGGGATGTCGCGGCCCGCCATGCGCATGTAGACGGGCGCAAGCGCTGCCTGCCAGTCATGAGCATGGACCACATCCGGCTGATAGCCTTCGATTGCCCCCATCGCGATCCGCGCACCGGCCATCGACAAGGCGCCAAAACGCAAGTGGTTGTCGGACCAGTCCCGCCCGTTTTCATCGACGTAAAGACCGCCGGGCCGGTCGAAAAGCTGCGGCGCATCCAGCAAAAGAAGCGTAATGCCATGTACGGTTGCCCGAACGAGGCGCCCCGGCCCACCGGGCAGGTCGTCAAACCGCGCGACCTCTTCGCCTTCTGGCAGCACCGGAAACAGCGGCGGATAGGCGGGCAGCACCACCTGCGCGTCCACATCCACCCGCGCCAAAGCGCCGGGCAGAGCGCCGACCACGTCCGCCAGTCCCCCCGTTTTCACGAAAGGCGCACATTCCGAGGCGACCATCAGGACCTTCATGTCACTTTCCCAGCTTGTCGATCATCGCTTGCGTTATCAGGCAAACGCCGTTCTCAGTCCGGCGGAACCGCTTGGCGTCTTCCTTGGGGTCTTCACCGACGATCAGCCCCGGCGGGATTTTCACGCCCCGGTCAAGGATCACGTTCTTGAGGTACGCACGGCGGCCAACCTCGGCATAGGGCAGGGCGACCACGCCTTCGAGCTGCGAATAGGAGTGTGTCTTGACGCCGGTAAAAAGCAGGCAGCGATATAGCGACGAGCCCGAAATGATGCACCCACCCGACACCATCGATGACACCGCCTGACCACGGCGGCCTTCCTCGTTGTGGATGAACTTCGCGGGTGGGGTAAGCTCCGAATAGGTCCAGATTGGCCAGTCGGTTGCGTAAATATCGAGCTTCGGTTCGAAATCCGTCAGGTCGATATTGGCCTGCCAATAGGCATCAATGGTTCCCACGTCTCGCCAGTAGGGTTCAGTCTCAAGTCCCGACATCACGCAAGAGCGGCTGAACGGATGCGCCCGCGCGCCACCTTCTGCGACGATCCCCGGAATGATGTCCTTGCCGAAATCATTTTCCGAGTTTGGATCCTGCGCGTCCTTTTCGAGGATCTCGTAGAGGTATTCGGCCTCGAACACGTAGATGCCCATGCTGGCCAGCGACTTGGTTTCGTCGCCCGGCATGGCGGGCGGATCGGCTGGCTTTTCTACGAATTCGAGGATCTTGTCATTGTCATCCACATGCATGACGCCAAAGCCCTTGGCCTCTTCGCGTGGCACGGCGATGCAGCCCACCGTCACCTTGGCGCCAGAGCGGACATGCTCTTCGATCATGAAGGAATAGTCCTGCTTGTAGATATGGTCCCCCGCCAGAACGAGCACGTATTTCGGGCCGTAGCCGCGAATGATCGCGATGTTCTGGGTCACGGCATCTGCGGTGCCCTTATACCAATTGTCCTCGTTGATCTGTTGCGAGGCGGGCAGGATATCGAGCGACTCATTGCGCTCTGCCCGGAAGAAGCTCCAGCCGCGCTGCATGTGCCGAATCAGGCTATGCGCTTTGTACTGTGTTGCGACGCCGATCCGCCGGATGCCCGAGTTCACCGCGTTGGACAGGGCAAAGTCGATGATGCGGGTCTTGCCGCCGAAATAGACGGCGGGTTTGGCGCGGATGTCGGTCATTTCCTTCAGGCGGCTCCCCCGACCGCCTGCAAGAATGAACGCCATGGATTGTTGCGCCAGGCTGAACCTGTCTTCCTTCATGATTTCTCCCCCTTAAATGTCATTCTTTCAAACCTCCTCAAGTTGAAAGAAGACTGTGGCCAATGGTGGCACGGTTATCTCGATTGCATATGGGCAGCCGTGCATGGACTGATCCTGCGTATCAGCGCCTTTGGGCGTGCCTGTGTCGGTACCGCCATAGAGTGCGGCATCGGTATTCAGCTTTTCAGCCCAGTGCCCCTTATGCGGGACACCGATGCGATAATTGGTGCGCGGCACCGGTGTGAAGTTCGACACCACCAGAACCGGCGCGCTGCCGTCCTTGCCGTTGCGCACCCACGAAAACACTGACTCCGCTGCGTTGCCGCCGTCGATCCAGCGGAAGCCGTCTTCGCTGCTGTCTTTCTCGTAGAGCGCGGGTGTGCTGGCGTAGAGGTGGTTCAGATCGCGCACGAGGTTCTTTACGCCTTGATGCGGCGGATATTCCAACAAGTGCCAGTCCAGACTGGTTTCGTTGTTCCATTCCTGCGCTTGGGCAAATTCGCAACCCATGAACAAAAGCTTCTTGCCGGGATGCCCCCACATGAACCCGTAATACGCCCGTAGATTGGCAAAGCGCTGCCAATCATCACCGGGCATCTTGCCCAGCATCGAGCCTTTGCCATGCACCACCTCGTCATGGCTGATTGGCAGGATGAAGTTTTCGGAAAACGCGTAGTGCAGCCCGAAGGTCATTTTGTCGTGGTGGTATTTACGGTTGATCGGGTCTTCGGCCATGTAGCGCAGGGTGTCGTTCATCCACCCCATGTTCCACTTGAACCCGAATCCCAGACCGCCTGTGCTGGTCGGGGCGCTGACGCCTGGAAAGGCCGTGCTTTCCTCGGCAGCGGTGAGGATGCTGTCATCGGCGGCATAGACTGTTTCGTTCATGCGCTGCATGAAGGCGATGGCCTCAAGGTTCTCGCGCCCGCCATGCTTGTTGGGGACCCATTCCCCCTCTTTGCGCGAATAATCGCGGTAGAGCATGGAGGCCACGGCATCCACGCGCAGACCGTCGATGTGATATTCCTCGAACCAGAACTTCGCGTTGGCGATCAGGAAGTTCTGCACCTCTGTCCGGCCATAGTTGTAAACCAGCGTGTTCCAGTCAGGGTGGAAGCCTTCCTTGGGATCCGCATGTTCGTAAAGCGGTGTGCCGTCGAAGCGGCCAAGCCCGTGCTGATCGGTCGGGAAGTGGCCCGGCACCCAGTCGATGATCAGGCCAAGGCCCGCCTTGTGGCAGGCATCGACAAAGGCGCGAAACTCCTGCGGTGTGCCAAAACGGGATGTCGGCGCAAAGAGACCCACGGGCTGATAGCCCCATGACCCGCCGAATGGATATTCGGACACGGGTGTGAGTTCGATATGGGTGAAACCCATTTCGCGGGCGTAGTCGACCAGCATGGTCGCATGTTCGAGATAGGTCAGCGACCGGTTGCCCTCTTCCGGGACGCGCCGCCAGCTTTCCAGATGCACTTCGTAGATCGAAATGGGCTGGGCGATCTTGTGCTTTGCCCCGCGCTTGGACAGCCACCCGGCGTCTGACCAGTCATACCCGCGCAAGTCGCGCACGACCGAGGCGGTGGCAGGTGGAATTTCTGCGCCAAACCCCACGGGGTCAGCCTTGAGCGGCAGCAAATTGCCGGCGCCATCAAGGATTTCGTATTTATAAACGGTGCCATCGCCGAGGCCAGGCAGGAAAATCTCGTGCACACCCGTCGCGCCACGGCGGCGCATCACGTGGCGGCGGCCATCCCAGCCGTTGAAGTCGCCGACGACAGAGACGCGCAAGGCATTCGGAGCCCAAACCGCGAAATGCGTGCCGTTTATGCTTTCATGTGTGCAGACATGCGCTCCAAGTGCATCCCAAAGCTGGTGATGTGTGCCTTCGCCCAGAAGGTACTCGTCCATCTCGCCCAGCTTGGGGCCAAAGGCGTAGGCGTCCTGTTCTTCCCACACATGGCTTCCGCGTGTCATGCGCAGACGGTAGGGAAACCGCTTTTTCCGGCGCGGGATCGCGCCGGCGAACAGGCCGTCTGCCACGCGCTCCAACGTCACCAAGGCCCGCCCGGTTTTGCTGTCGATCACCTCGACACTGTCGGCCTCGGGTCGCATCGCGCGCATGACCAGAGTGCCAGCCACCTCATGCAGGCCCAACACTGCAAACGGATCACCGTGCCGCCCCTGCGCAATCGCTTGGGCCGTGGCGTCGTCGATCAGCGCAGCCGCTCCCGTCATGCCGTTCTCCCAAGTTTGGCTTTGGTCAGGCTCTCGGCCCCCCAGATGTCGCGGGCATAGCCCTTGATCGTGCGGTCCGACGAGAACCAGCCCATGCTTGCCGTATTGACGACCGCCATCGCTGCCCAGTTCGCCGGGTTGCGATAGGCGGTGTCGGCGCGGCGCTGCGTATCGAAATAGCTGTCGAAATCGCAGGTCACGAGGAAATAATCATGGTCATAAAGCATCCCCACAAGCCCATGATAGCGGCTTGGATCGTGCGGTGCAAAACGCCCCTCGGCGATCTGGCCCAGCACCCGTTGCAAACGCGGGCTGGCCTCGATGGCGGCGCGGGAATAGCCGTGATGGGTGCGGCGCTCCATCACCTCCTGCGCGGTCAGGCCGAAGAGGAAGAAGTTTTCCGACCCGACATGATCGCGGATCTCGACGTTCGCCCCATCCAGCGTGCCGATGGTCAGCGCACCGTTCAGGGCGAATTTCATATTGCCGGTGCCAGACGCCTCTTTGCCGGCGGTCGAGATCTGTTCCGACAGGTCCGCCGCAGGGATCAGCCGTTCGGCCATGGTGACGTTGTAGTTGGGTGGATACACGATCTTGAGCTTGTCGCCCGTCACCTCGTCAGCGTTGATCACCGCCGCCACGTCATTGATCAGGCGGATGATGTCCTTGGCCACAAAATATCCCGGCGCTGCCTTGCCGCCGAAAATCTTAACGCGGGGAGTCCAGTCTGCGTTCGGGTTGTCGCGCATGTCGTTCCACAACGCGACAGTTTCCAAAAGGTTCATCAACTGGCGTTTGTATTCGTGGATGCGCTTGATCTGCACGTCGAACATCGCGTCAGGGTCAAGCGGGACACCCATCGTCTGACCGATCCAGTTGGACAGGTTGACCTTGTTCTCGCGTTTTGAGGCGGTGAAGGCGTCGATGAACGCCGCATCATCACGCTTGGATTTGAGCGCGGTCAATTGTTCAAGGTCCGTCACCCAGCCTTCACCGATCGTATCGGTGATAAGGTGCCGCAGCGACGGGTTGCAGCCATAAAGCCAGCGGCGCGGCGTGATGCCGTTGGTCTGGTTGATGATCCGGTTCGGGTGGATGCGGTGCAGGTCGGCAAAGACCGTTTCCTTGACCAGATCGGTGTGCAGCGCCGACACGCCGTTGACTTTGTGCGCCATGATGAACGCCAGTTCCCCCATGCGGACATCGCCATGCTCAAGGATGCGCGGGCTGCCGGGGTGTTCGGTCTGATGTGCATGTTCGATGGCGCGGATGATCTCCATATGGCGCGGCAGGATTCGGCCCATGAGATGTTCGCTCCACCGTTCCAGCGCTTCAGGCAGAAGCGTGTGGTTGGTGTAGGCCAGACATTTGCGCGCCAGCGGGATCGCCTCGTCCATCGGGATGGCGTGCTCGTCCACCAGAATGCGCACCAGTTCCGGCCCGGCGATGGCAGGGTGAGTGTCGTTAAGCTGGATCGCCACGTAATCGGGCAGGGCGCGGATGTCGTCGTGATCCTTCAGGTAGCGGCGCAGCAGGTCCATGATCGATGCGGCGGTGAAGAAATACTCCTGCTTCAGCCGCAGTTCCTTGCCGCTTTCCGTGGTGTCGTCCGGATAGAGAACGCGGCTGATCGTGCGCGCCAGCGCCTCGGACCGCCCGGCAGCGAGGTAATCACCGCGATTGAAGCTTTCGAGATCGAACTCCTTGGCGGGTTCCGCCGACCATAGGCGCAGCGTGTTGCCCCATGCGCCGTTCCAGCCAACCACGGGCGTGTCATGCGCAGTGGCCATCACCACTTCACCGGGGTGCCAATAGGCCTTGCCTTCGTGATGATCGACATGCCCGCCAAAGCCGATGCGGTACTGCGATTCCGGGCGCTCGAACTCCCACGCATGACGCTGGGTCAGCCATGTCTCGGGTTTTTCGACCTGCTGGCCCTGCGCAAAGCTTTGCTCGAACAACCCGTGTTCATAGCGGATACCATAGCCAAAGGCCGGAATGCCCAAGGTCGCCAGCGAATCCATGAAACAGGCGGCCAGCCGGCCCAGACCACCGTTCCCAAGGGCGGCGTCCGGTTCGTCATGCACGATGGTGTCGAAATCGAGGCCCAGCTCTGACAGCGTTGCTTTGACCGTGTCCTCCATTCGCAGGTTAGAGATCATGTCCTCGATCAGCCGCCCGATGAGAAACTCCATCGACAGATAATACACCCGCTTTGGTGAGGCCGCGTAGGTTTCCTTGGTAGAACGAAACCACGTTTCGACCATTTGGTCGCGTAGCACCAGCGACAAAGCGATCCGCCAATCATAGGTCGAGGCGTTTTCGGCATCTTTGCCCAAGGAGTATTTCAGGCGGTTCAAAATTTCTGTTTTCATGCTCTTCCAGGTCTGGTTCAAGCTTGGGTCAGTGGCGTAGATAGCGCTAACATTCACCCTCTCTTATCGCAAATCGCAAAGAACACCATTGCACATATTGCAGGGGTGCCGCGTGATTTCTTCATGTTTAAGGCCCAAGGGTCGCGGGTTTTTACAATGGGATAGGTTTTGTCGCACGCAGATCAAGCGGTGGAATTGGGACCTAACAGTGACGTTACGCTTGGGTCACACAGCGGACAAGCCAAGCTTTTGACGTCCTCGCGCATCGAAATTTGCAGGGTCCAGCCAGCGGGTGAACCGCGCTTTCAGGTCGGGCCAGTCGCTGTCGATGATCGAAAACCACGCCGTGTCGCGATTGCGACCCTTGTAATGCGTCGCCTGCCGGAACGTGCCTTCGTAGGTAAACCCCAACCGTTCGGCGGCACGCCGCGATGGCGCGTTCAGCGCGTCGCATTTCCATTCGTAGCGGCGATAGCCGAGTTCATCGAACGCGCGCCGCATCATCAGGAACTGAAACTCGGTCGCGGCGCGTGTCTTTTGCAAGGCAGGGGACAGGTTGATGAATCCCACCTCGATGCAGGCGCTGGCCGGAGCGATCCGCAGGTAGCTGGCGTGGCCCACGGCCCGGCCATCCACGACGATGGCGTGCATCAACGGATCGTCTTTCTGGATCGCCTCGCTTAGCCATGCACGGAACTGGGCAGGGTCATGGTAAGGTCCGTTGGGCAGATAGGTCCAGATGCGGTCGTCCAGGTCCGCGCGGAATGCGGTGTAGAGGTCATCTGCGTGATCCGCAGACAACGGTACCACAGAACAATATCGCCCCACCATATTGGTGCGCGGTGGCACCGGGCGGGGCGATGTGTCTGCCAGAGGTAAGCCGACAGGTTGGCCCAGCGCGTTGTCGCGCTGACCGGTGATCAGAGGGTCACTCACCCAAATTCGCGTCCCAAAGCCTCATCAACCGATGCGATGATCTGGTTGATGTCATCCTTGGTGGCGATCAGCGCCGGGCTGAAGCAGAGCGTGTTGTTGTAGCCGGGCAGGGAGCGGTTGGTCGCGCCGATGATGATGCCCTGTTGCATGCAGTCGGCGACAACCTTCTGAACCCGCTTTTCCGCCATCGGCGCACGGGTTTCGCGATCCTCGACCAGTTCGGCACCAAGGAACAGACCCTTGCCGCGCACGTTGCCGATGACGGTATGCTTGTCCGCCAGCGCGTGCAATTGGTCGAGCATGTATTCGCCCATTGCCGTGGTGTTGTCGAGCAGGCCTTCATCCTCGATGATGCGCATGTTCTCCAACGCTGCCGCCGGACCTGCTGTGCAACCGCCAAAGGTCGAGATGTCGCGGAAATAGTTCATCGGATCGTCGGCATTGTCCTTGAACATCGAGAACACGTCCTCGGTCGTCACAAGGCAGGCGATCGCGGCATAGCCCGAGGCCACACCCTTGGCCATCGTCACCATGTCCGGCTGCACGCCGTACTGCTGATAGCCGAACCACTTGCCCGTCCGGCCGACACCACAGACCACTTCGTCGATATGAAGCAGGATGTCGTACTTGCGGCAAATCTCCTGCACGCGGTCCCAGTAGCCCTGCGGCGGAGTGATAACGCCACCACCGGCTGTCACCGGTTCAAGGCAGAGCGCACCCACGGTGTCCGGCCCCTCGCGCAAGATCACCTGTTCGATCTGATCCGCCGCCCATTCGCCATAGTTCTCGGTCGGTGCACCCTGATCGGCGGCGCGGTATTCAAGGCAATGCGGCACGCGCACAAAGCCCGGCGTGAACGGCCCGTACTGCGCGTTGCGCTCGTCCTGACCGCCTGCCGACAGACAGCCGATGGTGGTGCCGTGGTAATCGCGGTCGCGGTAGAGGATCTTGTGCTTCTGGCCGCCATAACGCTTGTGCGCGATCTGGCGGACCATCTTGAAGGCCTTCTCGTTCGCCTCGGACCCGGAGTTCGTGTAGTAAACACGGGTCATGCCCGGCATCTTCGAGATCAGCTTTTCCGAGAAAAGCGCGCCCGGGATCGAACCGGCAGACCCTGCGAAATAGTTGAGCTTAAGCAACTGGTCATACACCGCCTTCGCGATGCTTTCGCGGCCATAGCCCACGTTCACCGTCCAGACACCGCCGGACACGGCATCCAGATGCTCTTTGCCCTTCTGGTCCCAGACTCGCATGCCTTTGCCTTCGACGATGATCCGGGGATCATTTGTCTCGAACGGCTTGTGCTGAATCAGATGGTGCCAGACATGGGCGCGGTCAGCTTCGACCACGTGGGAAAGATCGTTTTGGGACAATGTACCGTCCATGGTCGTCACCTCCGTTTGAGAATCACAATTGGCCAGATGCCTGTCGGCTCTCTGCTTTGTATATCTTGATCAGATCAAGGATGTGGCGTTAGGGCCAGACATTCGGCACAGATAAGTCCAAATATTGGTCCGGTTCAGCGGTCCTGCCGTTTGTTTCAGCGTCTAGCTGCCATCTCCGGCGGGTGGCTCGCTCGGCGCACCGCTGACCATTCCGGTCAGCGTTTCAACCTGAGTATTCAGCCAGATCCGCAGTTGGTCCACCATCGTCACGTAGGATTCGAGAGGCGCTTTCGCCTGCGGTACGGCTTCTGCCAGCTGCGGTGCATAGACGTAGAGCACCGTGCCTATGACGAAAAACAGAATGGTGTAGAGAAAACCGCGTCCAAAACCGCCGGACGTTTCATCATCGTCGTCGAGATCGGCCTGAACCGAGCGCATCTCCCGACGTTCGGTGGAGGCGCGCAGGGTCTGATTGATCTCTTCGACATCGGGCAGCATGTCCCGGCGCGACTTTGGGCGTTCTGAGACAGCCGATGCGGCGGCCGCCGCAGCCGCTGCGTGCGGGTCTTCGCCCCTCAAACGCTGCATCCTCTCCTGCGCCTGACGCGCCCGCTTGGCGGCCTCGTCTTCAGGTTCCTGCAGTCCAAGGTCGGGCTGTTCTTCAAGCGCATTGGTTTCCGCCCGACGCGCGCGCGCTTCGAGCTCGGCCTCTTCACGAAGGATGTCTGCCACAGACGGATCAAGCTCGCGGCGCTTGGGGGGACTCGGTGGGGCGCTGGTGCCCGGCGCAGCTTCCTGGTTCACCGAAGGCCGATCGTCGATATCCGCATCGACTTCGGGATGCCAGACAGCCTCTTTCGGAGCCTTGGCAGCAGCGGCCATGGCTTCGGGCGTGGCGGTGGTATCACGGGTTTGAAACCATGTGTTCCCACAATTGGAACATTGGACGTCCCGACCGTCCTCGGGAATGACATCGTCGGGAACTTCGTATTGTGCCCCGCAACTTGGACATTTCAGTCGCATCTAGCCCGTTGCCTCTACTCGAACGGCCTTTGATTTTGCGACCGTCCCACGTGCTCTTAGTTGAGCCGGCAGCATAGGCGCGGCAATCCGCATGTAAATGCCTATTCTGACCCGTCCGTCGCATTGAAACCCTCACGATGCTCAGGCACAACAGCGCCGAACCAGTGTCAGGGACAAGACCGCTGTGATCGAGTTGGAAAATGTGGCCTACAGCTATGGCGGCGGAGAGTTGTTGACGGACATGACACTGAGTGTCGCTCCGGGATCATTTCACTTTCTCACCGGGCCGTCTGGATCGGGCAAAACCACCTTTCTGAAGCTGTGCTACGGTGCGCTGCAGGCCACCGGCGGGCATGTGCGTCTGTTCGACCGCGACGTGCGCGGGCTCAGCCGGGACGACGTGGCGCTTCTGCGCCGCAAGATCGGGGTGGTGCATCAGGACTGCCAGTTCCTTGACCATTTGCCTGTCACCGAAAATCTCGCCCTGCCGCTGACCGTTTCGGGGCAGGACCCCAATGCGTCCGACGCCAATCTGAAAGAGCTTCTGGCCTGGGTCGGGCTGACATCGCGCGCCAATGCGCTACCGCCGGAACTGTCGGGTGGCGAACGCCAGCGAGCGGCCCTGGCCCGCGCGGTTATCATGTCGCCGGATGTGATCCTTGCGGATGAACCAACCGGAAATATCGACTGGGAGATGTCGCAGCGTCTGCTGACACTGCTCGTCGAATTGAACCGGATGGGCAAAACCATCCTGGTTGCCACGCACGATCTTGGCCTGATCCGGGCGGCCAAGGCACAGGTGCAGACGCGTGTGCTGCGTATTTCGAACCGAAGGCTGCAGATGGCGGGGGCCGATCTATGAACGTCGATCTGCGCGCCACCACCCGGATGCTCAAATTTGACGAGCGGGCGGATCGGGTTGTTCCGCCAACGGGTTTTACGGCGCGACTGACCCTGTTCAGCGCCTTTGCAATGGCCTTCCTGGCAGTATTTGCACTCGCTCTGTCGTTGGCAGCAGGTCGGGTTGCGGACCGCTGGGGCAATGAGTTGGCACAATCTTCAACGCTGCGCATCTCCGCGCCGGCGGGAGAGGTCGCCACCCAGACCGAGGCCGCGCTACAGGTGCTGCGCACCACACCGGGAATTGTCGATGCCCGCGCCCTGACGCTTGATGAGCAGCGCGCATTGCTTGCACCTTGGCTCGGAGCTGATCTGCCGATTGACGACCTGCCTTTGCCGCAGTTGATCGACATTACAGAAACCGATGACGGCTATGACGCGGCAGGGTTGCGTTTGCGGCTCGCGGCCGAAGCGCCTGCTGCTGTCCTGGACGATCACGCCCGCTGGCGACGTCCGCTCATTGATGCTGCGGCGCGTCTGCGGCTGTTGGGCTGGGCGGCAATCCTGCTGATCGCGACCGCGACCGCTGCGATGGTGACGCTTGCGGCCAATGCGGCGCTTGCCGCGAACGCGCAGGTGATTGCTGTTTTGCGCCTCGTCGGGGCCACCGACACCTACATCGCCAGCGCCTTTGTGCGCCGCTTTGCGTTGCGCGCCCTGACCGGGGCTGCATTTGGCACCCTCCTGGGGATTGTCGCGCTGTTCCTCGTGCCTTCGGGCAACGACACGGCGGGTGTACTGACCGATCTCAGCATTCAGGGCTTTGGCTGGGTCTGGGTGGTCCTCATTCCGCCGCTGTCAGGACTGGTGGCCTTCCTCGCCACACGCTATGCAGCAGGGCGCGTTCTTGAGGAGTTGGCTTGATGGCATATGCGCTTCAGTGGGTCCGGTCGCTGATTTACATCGTCACGGTCTATGCGTCGATTGCCGTCGTGGGCATCGTGCTTTTCCCGTGGGCGCTGGTGTCTCAGCGCGGCGCGCGGGTGGCCTGTATGAGCGTATGCCGGTTTGTGCAGTGGATCGCGCCGTTCATGATTGGCTTGCGGATGGAGATCCGTGGCACGCCGCCGGACTATGAATGCGTCGTTGCGTCGAAACACCAAAGCTTTCTCGATGTGTTCATGGTGTTTTCGGCGATCCCGGCGGGCAAGTTCATCATGAAGCGCATCCTGATCTATTCTCCGATCGTCGGTCAGTACGGATTGCGCATCGGCTGTATTCCGGTGGACCGTGGCAAGCGGGCCGCCGCGATCAAGCAGATGGTGGAGGCCGTTCGCAAAGGCAAGGCGACGCGGGGGCAGCTGATCATCTACCCACAAGGCACCCGCATCGCGCCGGGGGTCAAAGCGCCGTACAAGATCGGCACGGCCGTGCTCTATGAACAATTGGGTCAGCCCTGCGTGCCCGTGGCGGCCAATGTCGGGCTTTTCTGGCCCAAGCGCGGGATTTATCGCAAACAAGGCACGGCAGTTGTTGAATTTCTGGAGCCGATCCAGCCGGGCATGGCGCGGGACGAATTCCTGAAATTGCTTGAAACCCGGATTGAGACCGCGTCCAACCGACTGAACGAAGAGGCAGGATTCCATGCGCCGCATTGAGAGCATCGCTGAACTGGAGGCGCTCTATGATGCGCCGGTCCCCGCCTCCCTGAGCAAGGTGGCTGACCATCTGACCCCAAGCTACCGTCGATGGATCGAGGCGGCACGCTTCTGTGTGATCTCGACGGCTGGCGCCAGTGGCACACATGGCACGCCGCGCGGAGATGTGGACCCGGTGGTGCGGGTTGCGGACTCGCGGACGATCCTGCTGCCCGATTGGCGCGGCAACAATCGGCTTGATGCGCTGCGCGATCTTGTCGAAGACCCGCGCATCGCCTTCCTGTTCATGATCCCCGGCACCAATACCACGGTGCGGGTGAATGGCAAAGCGTGGATCACGGATGATCAGGACCTGCGGGCGTCTTTCGAGAAGAAGAACATCCTGCCCGCCACCGTGATCGTGACAGAAGTGTCCGAGGTCTATACCCAATGCGCCAAGGCGCTGATGCGCTCGGGTCTGTGGGACGGTGCGCCCGTGCCTGAAGGTCTGCCTACGGTGGGTGAGATCCTCGCCGACATGACCGATGGCGCGATGGGAGGTCCGGAGTATGACGCCAATTACGAAGTGAACGCCATTCCGCGTATGTGGTAGCGCGACCGTACGGTCGCTTTCCAAAACCTTAACGCTTACGGCACAATCTGCTCCGACGTTGCGCAACGAGCGGAGAGGGTCACTCCCACACCGCGATATGAACGATGGTTTTCCACCAGGGGGTGACGCCCCGACCTTGAGAAACCGGTTTCATGAGGCCCCTGACGCGGGCACAGGTCCGGGGAGCGATCCCCGATATTTCGGAAGACCGTCAGCCCACCGGGGCGGCGCCGCTTCTTTCAGAGACAGAAAAGGCTCTTCGAAGAGCCTTGGTGACGCGGTTTCAAAACCGCGTTGGCAAGCACGTTGATACGTGCTTGGTGGAAGCCTTTTTGAAAAGGCTTCCACCTTAACATGCGTTTACATGTGGATGGCACCGTCACCGCAGGCCAGCGCCGCTTCGCGTACCGCTTCGGAATAGGTCGGATGGGCGTGGCAGGTCAGTGCCAGGTCTTCGGCAGAGGCACCGAACTCCATCGCGACACAGATCTCGTGGATGAGATCGCCCGCCATCGGACCGATGATATGCGCGCCGAGAATGCGATCGGTGTCCTTGTCGGCGAGGATCTTCACGAAGCCGTCGGCGGCGAAGTTCGCCTTGGCGCGGCCATTGCCCATGAAGCTGAACTTGCCGACCTTGTAGTTCCGGCCCGCTTCCTTAAGCTGTTCCTCGGTCTGGCCGACATTCGCCACCTCGGGATGGGTGTAGATCACGCCCGGGATGACGCCGTAATTCACATGCCCCGCCTTGCCCGCGATCACCTCGGCGCAGGCCATGCCTTCGTCTTCGGCCTTGTGAGCCAGCATCGGGCCGTCGATGCAATCGCCGATGGCGTAGATGCCTTTGACATTGGTCTGCCAATGGGCGTCGGTCTTGATCTGGCCACGCTGCGACATCTCGATCCCCAGCGCATCAAGACCCAGACCATCGGTGTAGGGGCGACGCCCGGTGGAGACGAGCACGACATCCGCCTCCATGTGATGTTCGCTGTCATCCTTGCGCAGCTTGTAGGTGACTTTCGCCTTGGATTTGGAGGCGTCCACCTTCTGTACCGCCGCACCAAGGGTGAATTTCAGACCCTGTTTCTGTAGCAGCTTCTGGAAGGTCTTTTGCACCTCGCCGTCCATGCCGGGAGTGATCGTGTCGAGGAATTCGACCACATGCACTTCGGTGCCCAGCCGACTGTAGACAGACCCCAGTTCAAGACCGATCACACCAGCTCCGATGACGATCATCTTCTTCGGGATCTTCGGCAGCTCCAGCGCGCCGGTGGAGGTCACGACAACCTTTTCATCGATCTCGACGCCCGGCAGGGAGGATGCTTCAGACCCTGATGCGATGATGATGTTCTTGGCCTCATGCACGTCGTCGCCGACTTTGACCTTGCCCGCTTCGGGGACAGATCCCCAACCCTTGAGCCAGTCGATCTTGTTCTTCTTGAACAGAAATTCGATGCCCTTGGTGTTCTGGCCGATCACGTCATCCTTGTAGGCGAGCATCTGCTTCCAGTCGACGGATGGGGATTTGCCCTTGAGGCCCATCTTGGCGAAGTTGTGCTCGGCTTCGTGCAGCTGGTGGCTGGCATGCAGCAGCGCTTTCGAGGGGATGCAGCCCACATTCAGGCAGGTGCCGCCCAACGTCTCGCGGCCTTCGACGCAGGCGGTTTTCAGACCCAGCTGTGCGCAGCGGATTGCGGCCACATAGCCGCCGGGGCCGGAGCCGATGACGATGACGTCGTATTGTGCCATTTGAGTTTTCCTTTTGCGTTGCCGGGGTCATGGGGGCTCTGCCCCCGCCGCCCTTCGGGCGACTCCCCCGAGGTATTTTCGAAACAGAGAAGCTACATGAGGGCAGTCAGCAGGAGGTAAAGGGTGGAGAGGAAGCCGACCGCCCAGATCACCGACCGCCACGGTACCCAGCCGAAGACATAGGCCGGTACGTAAAGCACCCGCGCTGCGAGGTAGAGCGCCGAGGCAATCGCTGTCATGCCGGTGCCCTGGCCTGAATAGGTGATCACCATGACGGCGATGCCGAAGAGGATCAGCCCTTCGAAATGATTGTTCATCGCCCGTTGCAGACGGCCTGCCTTGCCCGTCAGTTGCACCGGCGTGTCACGTGGGCCGAGCGCCTTTTTCGTGCCCACCTGCAGTTGCGCCGTGATGGAATAGGCTGCGAATTGCAGCACTTGCAGCAGGGCAGCGAGGGTGAGGGCGGTGAGTTCGGGGGTCATGGGCGCATCCCGTGATGCGTGAGATCACGCACCCTACGCTGTGGTAGGGTGCGTGCTTGCACGCGCCGTTTTTACAGATCCATCAGCAACCGGCGCGGATCCTCGAGCGCTTCTTTCACGCGGACAAGGAAGGTCACAGCGCCCTTGCCGTCGACGATGCGGTGATCGTAGCTGAGGGCCAGGTACATCATCGGGCGGATCTTGATCTCGCCATTGATGACCATCGGGCGGTCCTGGATCTTGTGCATGCCAAGGATACCCGATTGCGGCGGGTTGAGGATCGGCGAGGACATGAGCGAGCCGTAGACACCGCCGTTGGAGATGGTGAAGGTGCCGCCCTGCATTTCGGCCATGCTGAGCTTGCCGTCGCGGGCACGGCGGCCTTTTTCGGCAATCGCTTTCTCGATTTCGGCAAAGCTCATGGCATCAGCGTCGCGGATGACCGGAACCACCAGACCCTGCGGAGTGCCCGCAGCGACGCCCATATGGACGGAGTTCTTGTAGACGATGTCCGTTCCGTCGATCTCGGCATTGACCTCCGGCACCTCTTTCAGGGCGTGGCAGCAGGCCTTGGTGAAGAAGGACATGAAGCCGAGGCGCACGCCGTGTTTCTTCTCGAACTGGTCCTTGTACTGGTTCCGGAGCGCCATGACCTCGGTCATGTCGACCTCGTTATAGGTGGTCAGGATCGCGGCGGTGTTCTGTGCGTCCTTGAGGCGGCGGGCAATGGTCTGGCGCAGACGGGTCATCTTGACCCGTTCCTCACGTGCGGCGTCATCCGCACTGACCGGTGCCCGTGGCGCGGAAGCCGGGGCCGAGGTCTGTGCAGGCGCAGAGGCGGCGGCCGCCACGGCCTTGGCCACATCGTCCTTCATGATGCGGCCATCGCGGCCCGAGCCCTTGACCTGATCGGCGGAGAGGCCGGCTTCGGCCATGGCCTTCTTGGCGGAGGGAGCGTCTTCGACATCGGCGTTGGGGCGGCCATTGCCTGCATCGGGTGTGGTGTACTGTTCGCCCTTGGCGGCATCGCTGCCCGGGACATTTGCGGCTGAGGCCGATGCCGCAGCACCGGCGCTGCTGCCGATTACACCAAGCTTGCCACCGGCTGATACCGTGCTGCCTTCTTCAGCGAGAATTTCCGACAGGACACCGGCGCTGGGCGCGGGAACTTCAACCGAAACCTTGTCGGTTTCCAGTTCGCAGAGCATTTCGTCCTGCGCCACGGTGTCACCGACCTTTTTGAACCAGGTCGAGACAGTCGCTTCGGAGACCGATTCCCCCAGCGTCGGCACCATCACGTCGATGGACGACCCGCTGTCGTCCGAGGGGGCTGTGGCGGGTGTGGGCTTGGCCTCTTCCGAGGGGCGTTTCTCG
>QCWH01000001.1:207630-213831 GCA_003149565.1 Marivita sp. XM-24bin2
CGATCCGGCCTCACCGGCTTCGGCGATATTCGCCAGAAGCGCGTCTACACCGACCGTGTCGCCCTCGTTCGCCACGATATCGGCCAGCTTGCCGGACGCAGGCGACGGTACTTCGACCGTCACCTTGTCGGTCTCCAGCTCGCACAGCATTTCGTCCACGGCAACGCTGTCACCCGGCTTTTTGAACCATGTGGCGACCGTGGCCTCGGTCACGGATTCACCCAAGGTGGGCACTCGCACTTCGGTTGTCATGTCTTAGTTCCCTTCGATCGTCAGCGCGTCGTTCACGAGCGCGGCTTGCTGTGCTTTGTGTTGGCTGGCCAGACCCGTTGCCGGGGAGGCCGATGTGGCGCGGCCCACATAGCGTGGGCGCAGATGCTTGGCTTTGATGCGGCCGAGGACCCATTCCAGATTCGGTTCCATAAATGTCCAGGCTCCCTGGTTTTTCGGCTCTTCCTGGCACCAGATCATCTCGGCCTGCGGGAAGCGTTCGAGCTCTTTCACGGCAGAGATGGCCGGGAACGGGTAGAACTGTTCAAACCGCAGGATGTAGATGTCGTCGATGCCACGGGCGTCGCGTTCCTCAAGAAGGTCGAAATAGACCTTGCCCGAGCACATGACGACGCGCTTGATCTTGTCGTCGCTCACCAATGTGGTGTCCGAGTTGCCGTATTGCGCGTCGTCCCAGAGCACGCGGTGGAAGCTCGACCCGGTGGTGAACTCATCCGTTTTCGACACCGCCAGCTTGTGACGCAGAAGCGATTTCGGCGTCATCAGAATGAGCGGTTTGCGGAAGCTGCGGTGCAGCTGACGGCGCAGGATGTGGAAGTAGTTTGCCGGGGTCGAGCAGTTGGCGACGATCCAGTTGTCCTGTCCACACATCTGCAAGAAGCGTTCGAGGCGCGCCGACGAGTGTTCCGGGCCCTGGCCCTCAAACCCGTGCGGCAGCAGGCAGACAAGTCCCGACATGCGCAGCCATTTGCTTTCGCCCGAGCTGACGAACTGGTCGAACATGATCTGCGCACCGTTGGCGAAGTCGCCGAACTGGGCTTCCCAAAGGGTCAGTGCATTCGGTTCGGCCAGCGAGTAGCCATATTCAAACCCGAGCACCGCGTATTCTGACAGGGCAGAATCGATCACTTCGTAGCGCGACTGCCCTTCACGAATGTGGTTGAGCGGGTAGTAGCGCTCTTCGGTTTCCTGGTTCACGATGCCAGAGTGCCGTTGGCTGAACGTGCCGCGGGTGCTGTCCTGACCGGCAAGGCGGACCGGGTATCCTTCGGTGAGCAGAGAGCCAAAGGCGAGGGCTTCGGCGGTGGCCCAGTCAATGCCTTCGCCCTTGTCGAACATCTCTTTACGGGACTCGAGCAGCCGGCCAACGGTTTTGTGCAACGGGAAGCCGTCGGGAAGGCGGGTCAGGGCCTCACCGACCTGCGCAAAGGTCTCGGGGTTGATGGCGGTCTGGCCGCGCTGGTAGTCGTCCTTGTCCTGACGGTCGAGGTGGCTCCAGCGGCCGTCCAGCCAGTCGGCCTTGTTGGGCTTGTAGGTTTTGCCCGCCTCGAATTCCTCGTTCAGGTGCGCCTGGAATGCGGCCTTCATATCCTCGATTTCGCCTTCGGGGATCAGGCCGTCCTTGACCAGACGTTCGGTGTAGAGCGACAGCGTGGTCTTCTGCTGTTTGATCTTCTTGTACATCAACGGGTTGGTGAACATCGGTTCATCGCCCTCGTTGTGCCCGAAACGGCGGTAGCAGAACATGTCGATGACAACGTCCTTGCCGAATTTCTGGCGGAACTCGGTGGCGACTTTGGCGGCGTGCACGACTGCTTCTGGGTCGTCACCATTGACGTGGAAGATCGGTGCCTCCACCACCAGCGCGTTGTCCGTCGGATAGGGCGAGGAGCGTGAGAAGTGCGGCGCGGTGGTGAAGCCGATCTGGTTGTTCACCACGATATGGATCGTGCCACCGGTCTTGTGACCGCGCAGGCCGGAGAGCGCAAAACATTCGGCCACAACACCCTGACCGGCAAAGGCCGCGTCGCCGTGCAGCAGGATCGGCATCACCTGCGTGCGTTCTGTGTCACCGATCTGGTCCTGCTTGGCGCGCACCTTGCCCAGAACAACCGGGTTTACCGCTTCGAGGTGTGACGGGTTTGCGGTCAGCGAAAGGTGGACCGAGTTGCCGTCAAACTCGCGGTCGCTGGAAGCGCCGAGGTGATATTTCACGTCGCCCGAGCCATCGACATCTTCGGGCTTGAAGCTGCCGCCCTGGAATTCATTGAAAATCGCGCGGTAGGGCTTCTGCATCACGTTGGCCAGAACCGACAGCCGGCCCCGGTGCGGCATGCCGATGACGATTTCCTTGACGCCAAGGTTGCCGCCGCGCTTGATGATCTGTTCCATCGCGGGGATCAGGCTTTCGCCGCCATCCAGACCGAAGCGCTTGGTGCCCATGTATTTGACATGGAGAAATTTCTCGAAGCCCTCGGCCTCAACCATCTTGTTCAGGATGGCCTTCCGGCCTTCGCGGGTGAAGGCAACTTCCTTGCCGTAGCCCTCAATCCGTTCCTTGAGCCATGCGGACTGCTCGGGGTCGGAAATGTGCATGTACTGCAGCGCGAAGGTGCCGCAATAAGTTCGGCGCACAATGTCGAGGATCTCGCGCATGGACGCGATCTGGAGGCCCAGAACGTTGTCGATGAAGATCGGGCGATCCATGTCCGCTTCGGTAAATCCGTAGGATTTCGGATCAAGCTCGGGGTGCGGGGTCTGTTCGCGCATGCCCAGCGGGTCGAGATCGGCGGCGAGATGCCCCCGGATGCGGTAGGCGCGGATGATCATCAGCGCGCGGATCGAGTCGAGCACGGCCCGCTGGATGGCGTCGTCCGTGACCTCGACGCCCTTTTCCTGTGCTTTCGCCTTGATCTTGTCGCCCGCGCTCTTCGCTTCGGCCGGTGCGACAGGCCATTGCCCGTCCAGAGCCGCCGTCAGGTCGTCATTGGGCTGCGGCGGCCAATCGGCGCGCGCCCAGCTTGGGCCAGTGGCCTCTTTCTTGACGCTGACATCATCATCGCCCAGTTGCCGGAAGAACGCCTGCCACGCCTCATCGACCGCGCTTGGGTCGTTGGCATAGCGCGCGTACATCTGTTCAAGATACGCCGCGTTGTGCCCCTGCATGAAGCTGGAGGCGTGGAAAAGATCATTTGGGCTTTGATCCGTCATGTTTTGTGGTCCTCCCGAACCGGTCTGATCAAGCAGCAGGAAAGCGGATCACGTGATCCGCTGTCGCGCGGCTTTCTGGTTGTGCGCAAGCCGGGCACATGCCCGGCCTACAGTATTCATCTTCGTAGGCCGGGGCGTCTACCCGGCCTTGGCCTTAGCCTTTGATGGCTTCCAGCACCGCTTCGCCAAGGCTGGCGGGGCTTTCAGCAACGACGATGCCTGCGGATTTCATCGCTTCGATCTTGTCATCCGCGCCGCCCTTGCCGCCTGCCACGATTGCACCAGCGTGGCCCATGCGACGTCCCGGAGGGGCAGTGCGGCCCGCGATGAAACCTGCGGTCGGCTTCCAGCGGCCCTTTTTCTTTTCGGACGCGAGGAATTCAGCAGCTTCCTCTTCGGCAGAGCCGCCGATTTCACCGATCATGATGATGCTTTCAGTTTCGTCATCCGCGAGGAACCATTCCAGCACGTCGATATGCTCGGTGCCTTTGATCGGGTCACCGCCGATCCCGACGCAGGTGGACTGGCCCAGACCCACGTCTGTGGTCTGCTTGACCGCCTCATAGGTCAGCGTGCCGGAGCGGGACACAACGCCAACGCTGCCGCGACGGTGGATATGGCCGGGCATGATGCCGATCTTGCAGGCGTCAGGTGTGATGACGCCGGGGCAGTTCGGGCCGATCAGGATCGACTTGGAGGTCTCAAGTGCGCGCTTGACCTTCATCATGTCCATGACCGGGATGCCTTCGGTGATGCAGCAGATCACGTCCATCTCGGCGTCGATGGCCTCGAGGATCGAATCCGCGGCGAAGGGTGGCGGCACGTAGATCACGGACGCATTCGCGCCGGTTTCGTGCTTGGCCTCGTGAACCGAGTTGAAGACCGGCAGGTCGAGATGCGTCATCCCGCCTTTGCCCGGCGTCACACCGCCGACCATCTTCGTGCCATAGGCGATGGCCTGTTCGGTGTGGAATGTGCCCTGCGAGCCAGTGAGGCCCTGGCAGATCACTTTGGTGTTTTCGTCGATGAGGACTGCCATGTGGCGTTCTCCTAAGTAGGGTGCGTGATCTCACGCACCAATCGTTCCGGGAAGGTGCGTGAGATCACGCACCCTACGAATTAGCCTTTGACCGCCTTCACAATCTTCTCTGCGCCGTCCTTGAGGTCGTCCGCGGCGATCACGTCGAGGCCGGAGTTCTGGATGATCTCCTTGCCCTTTTCGACGTTTGTGCCTTCGAGACGCACAACCAGTGGCACCTTGAGGCCGACTTCCTTGACCGCCGCGATCACGCCTTCCGCGATCACATCGCAGCGCATGATGCCGCCGAAGATGTTGACGAGGATACCTTTGACCTGCGGGTCGGAGGTGATGATCTTGAACGCCTCGGTGACCTTTTCCTTGGTCGCGCCACCGCCCACGTCGAGGAAGTTGGCAGGCTCGGCGCCGTAGAGCTTGATGATGTCCATCGTCGCCATGGCAAGGCCCGCGCCGTTGACCATGCAGCCAATTTCCCCGTCCAGAGCGATGTAGTTGAGGTCGTACTTGGAGGCCTCAAGCTCTTTCGGGTCTTCCTCGGTCGTGTCGCGCAGTTCGGCGATGTCCGGGTGGCGATAGATCGCGTTGCCGTCAAAGCCCATCTTGGCGTCGAGGCATTTCAGATCGCCTTCATCGGTGACGATGAGCGGGTTAATCTCGAGCATCTCCATGTCTTTTTCAACGAACATCTTGTAGAGCGTGCCCATCAGCGCGACGCACTGTTTCACCTGTTTGCCTTCGAGGCCGAGGTTGAACGCGATGCGGCGGCCGTGGAACGCTTGGTAGCCGGTGGCTGGATCGACGGAGAAGCTTAGGATTTTCTCAGGTGTGCTTTCCGCGACTTCCTCGATGTCCATGCCACCTTCGGTGGAGGCCACGAAGGACACGCGGGATGTCTGACGGTCCACCAGAAGGGCGAGATACATCTCGGTCTGGATGCCCGATCCGTCTTCGATATAGATGCGGTTGACCTGCTTGCCGGCTTCGCCGGTCTGCTTGGTCACAAGGGTGCGGCCCAGCATCTTCTTGGCTTCTTCGGCGGCTTCCTCAACCGACTTGGCAAGGCGAACACCACCAGCTTCGCCAGCGCTTTCTTCCTTGAATTTGCCCTTGCCGCGGCCACCTGCATGGATCTGGGCCTTGACCACCCAGAGCGGCCCGTCCATTTCGCCTGCTTTGGTCTTGGCCTCTTCGGCCTTGAGGACCACGCGGCCATCCGACACCGGGGCGCCATAGCTGCGTAGCAGGGCTTTCGCCTGATACTCGTGGATGTTCATCGGTCAACTGTCCCGTTTCTTGCTGCGATTTGTGGCGATATAAGAGCTCTAGCGATCAAGACTTAACGGTTTTTTTGCCGCACCGGCCTTCTGGAGCAAAAAAAGCGACATTTGTGATCACACTAAAAAATCGTGTGATCACATAATTGGGTTTGTCCGTCTCAAAATGTCTGCTTGCAGACCAGACACACCCGAATCTTTTGATTTGCCCGTCAGTTGACTGAATTTGCGTATGCGGCATACCGTTTGCACCAAGCCACCCGCGTTTGACGGATCAAAGTGGCACGTTGAGGACTACGCAGTAAGATGAACGATTGTTTGCACGCATTCGCAACGTGCCCGGAGACCGGTGCGCCGTTGGGGCTGTCGGAGTTGCCTTTCGACCAAGTCGCGCGGAACAAGGATGCGTTTGTCGTGCCGTTTCGTCGAAATGTCCGCACCGGCCCTCGTTTTCATGCCGGTGTCTTTGACAGCGCTGGTGAGCCGCTTCCCAACACGGAAATGCGCATGCTGCATCGCGCGACGCTGGCCACCAAGGATGTTCGCGATGCCGCTCTTGATGATGCGGCAGAGCTCAAGGGGGAGTGGCTTTTCTGCGGGCTGGTTTCAGCGCAGTTTGGACATGTCATCACGCGCAGTCTGGGCATGCTTTGGGCGACTGAGTGT
>QCWH01000001.1:214416-236891 GCA_003149565.1 Marivita sp. XM-24bin2
CGTGTCGGTGATGTATGTTCACGACGAGCATGCCTTTCTGCGGACGCTTCTCGATACGCTTGGCATTGAAAACGACTATGTCATCCTGCGTCAGCCCACACATGTCGAGGCACTGTACACCGCGCCCGACCTGTTCAGTGAGGTGACGACCTGTGCTGCTCCCGATGTATATGTCGACTGGATGCGAGGTCGAGTGCCAGAGCTTCCGCCTTCCAGGTTTGGACGCAAGATTTATGTGACGCGGGACAGGCTATCAGGCACATCGGGGCGGCACCTCTGCGAAGATATTCTGGAGGATAACCTTGCAAAGGCGGGTTTTGATGTCGTCGCGCCCGAAACGCTGACGCTGCGGGAACAGCTTGCTGTCTACAAAGAGGCCGACATCGTGATTGCGGCAGATGGATCGGCGCTGCACATCCTGCCTTTTTCCATCCGGAATGATGCAAAGGTGTTTGTTTTGCAGCGTCGCACCAAGATGCCACCTCTGATTGCGAACCAGTTGAAAAGTTTCACCAAGGCGACGGTCGTTCCTGTCGACGTGATCGACGATGTTATTTGGCCTCAGGAACGGGCTGACAATACGGCCTTGATCGCTTTGGACTTCAGTAAACTTCAAGACGTATTTCTGCAGCACGGACTTCTTTCGGACAAGGACGCTTGGCGATGCCCGAGCGAGGCGGACTTGACGGCTTCTCAATATCTGGGGCGGTCGAAACAGCACGGGTTCATGAGCGAGGCGGAGCGCCCGCAGTTTCTTAAGCAATTGCGGCTCAACAAATTGGAGAAAAAAGGCATGAAAGACATGGTCGACGAATTGCCGATCCCTGCGATCAACGGGTTGAGATATTTTCGGATGTTGAGCCGGTTGCACGAAAAGTTGAAACCGGACTGGTACCTTGAAGTCGGCACTTTTACCGGCAAGAGCCTCGCGTTGGCCAAGTGCAACACAATCGCGGTGGACCCCAAGTTTCAACTGAAGTTTCCGGCGGTCAATGCCACCGGCCGCCGGATGTTCTTTTTTCAGCAAACCAGCGATGAATTCTTTGAAAGCGGGTTTCTGAAGAAGAATAATATCAGTCTCGATTTTGCCTTTCTGGACGGCATGCATCTGTTTGAGTTCTTGTTGCGCGATTTCATCGCGACCGAAAAGCATATGTCAAAAGATGGTGTGATCGCTCTGCACGATTGTTGTCCGACGACCGACTACATGGCGACTCGCGAGTTTCATGACGGCCAGTGGACGGGGGACGTTTGGAAGACCCTGCTGATCTTGCAACGCTATCGGCCCGATTTGCAGATTGAAGTTGCTTCTGCGGCTCCGACTGGATTGGTTGTGATCCGCAATCTGAACCCGCGCAGTACAGTGTTGTCAAAGAAGTACGACGCTTTGGTCAAAGAGTTCATGGACGAAAAGCTGACGGATTTCGACGGCGGGATTGGCGGATATTACGAGAATTTCGAACTCAGGGATCCGGTCGAACTGCTGGATACGCTCTAACTGAAAAAGGCGGCCCCGAGAGGCCGCCTTTTCAATACCGTTCAAGCCTACAGCGTTACGCGAGGCTTTCGTCGATGCCTTTACATGCTTCGACAAGGCCTTTGACGGCGTTGACCGAGTTGTCGAACATGGCTTGCTCGTCTTTTGCCAGCTGGATGTCGACCACCTTTTCGATCCCACCGGCACCGATGATGGTGGGCACGCCGACGTAAAAGCCGTCGAGGCCAAACTCGCCGTCGCAATAGGCCGCGCAGGGCAGGAGGCGTCTCTGGTCCTTGAGGTAGGCTTCGGCCATTTCGATGGCAGAGGTCGCGGGGGCGTAGAAGGCGGAGCCGGTTTTCAGGAGGCCCACGATTTCTGCGCCGCCGTCACGGGTGCGCTGCACGATGGCGTCGAGCTTGTCTTGCGTGGTCCAGCCCATCTTCACCAGATCGGGCAGGGGGATGCCTGCGACGGTGGAGTAGCGTGTCAGCGGAACCATTGTGTCGCCGTGGCCGCCGAGCACGAAAGCGGTGACGTCTTTCATCGACACGTCGAATTCGAGGCTCAGGAAGTGACGGAAACGGGCGCTGTCGAGAACACCGGCCATACCACAGACCTTGTTGGTCGGAAGGCCAGAGAACTGCTGCAGTGCCCAAACCATCGCGTCGAGCGGGTTGGTGATGCAGATCACAAACGCGTCCGGTGCGTTGGCGGCGATGCCTTCGCCCACGGACTTCATGACCTTGAGGTTAATGCCAAGAAGGTCATCGCGGCTCATGCCCGGCTTGCGCGGTACACCAGCGGTGACGATGCACACGTCGGCGCCTGCGATGTCGGCGTAGTCCTGCGTGCCCTTGAGGCGCGCGTCGAAGCCTTCTGACGGGCCAGATTCGGCGATGTCCAACGCTTTGCCTTCTGGGGTGCCTTCAGCGATGTCGAAAAGCACGACGTCGCCCAATTCTTTGAGTGCCACGAGGTGAGCAAGGGTGCCACCGATCTGTCCCGCGCCGATGAGGGCAATCTTGGGTCTGGCCATGGAATTTGTCTCCGGTCCGTTTTGAATTTGCGCTGTGCTAGTCCGACTTGGGCTATTTCGCAAGTGCGGCGGAGCGGCACGTCTTGGCTGGCGGGTCGGGGCAGGCCGAGATATGTCAATGAAATGTCGTGGGAAAGTGGGGGTTTCATGGACGCTCTGAGCTGGACAGTTTTTGCGCTGGGCGTTCCCGCGGTGGTGTTTGCTGGGGTCTCCAAGGGCGGTTTCGGGTCGGGTGCCGCCTTTGCCAGCGCGTCGATTCTGGCGCTGGTGGTGGAGCCTGCGATTGCGCTGGGGATCATGCTGCCGCTCTTGATGCTGATCGATGTGGCGAGCCTGCCCGCTTATTGGAAGAAGTGGAGCTGGCCGGAAACACGGCTGCTTTTGTGGGGCGGGGTGCCGGGCACGTTTTTGGGCGCGCTGTTCTTTGGCTGGGCCGATGACGACGCAATCCGGTTCCTGATCGGGGGCATCTCGATCGGGTTCGTGATCTGGCAATTGGTGCAGGCGGCAGGCTGGGTGAAGATCGGAGAGCGCCCGATGTCACCGACGGCGGGTGTGTCCGCAGGTGTGGCGCTGGGTTTCACCAGTTTCGTCAGCCACGCGGGCGGGCCCGTGGCAGCGGTGTATCTGTTGGGGCGAAAGCTGAGCAAGACCGCGTTTCAGGCGACGACAGTGATCGTCTTCTGGGCGATGAACGTGCTGAAAGCGGGGATTTATGCCGCGATGGGATTTTTCACGCTGGAGACGCTGACGTTGAACCTTGCGTTGGCGCCGTTTGCGATTTTGGGCACCTATCTCGGTGTTCGGGCACATCATGTCGTGCCCGAACGGGTGTTTTTCGGTCTGACCTATGTGTTGCTTATGGTGACCGGATCAAAGCTGATCTTCGACGCGCTGATCTAGGCGTCCTCAGCGGGTGTCGGCAGGGTCTCCGTGATCCGTTCAAACGCCTGACCGCTGGCAACAAGGCAGGTGAGGCCGGACGCGTTGGTGACGGTGATTGTCCAGCTTCCGGTCGTGGTGGAGGCGAAGACCTCGACCATCGTATTGTTCTGCGCCAAGCCAACGGATTGGCGGGTTTCGCCATAAGCGCCGGCCAGTCGGTCTATCACAAGATCGCGTGCCGCGCAGTTCTGCTGTGCCTGTGTCAGTGTCGAGGATGCCATCAGCGCGCCAATGGCCAGCACCGACATTTTCCAGAAATCTCGTTTCATCGCCTTACCCCTTTTCCGGCTGTGATGGGGCAAAGCGTCCGGTGGGGGGCCTTACATATGGTTAACGAACCGTACGGAATGCGGGTGCAGCAGCTTTTTTCTGCGGTGCGGCAGATCACCCCTTGCAGTTTTTGCAAAAGAATGTAGCTCTCGTGCGCAATATTATTACTCAAGACTGTCTGAGGAGACCGCCATGGACATGCGCAGCCGCCCCTATCGCTCGGTTCTTTATATTCCGGGATCAAAGGACCGGGCCTTGGACAAGGCGCGGGGATTGCCGGTGGATGCGATCATCTTTGACCTCGAAGATGCGGTCGCGGTCGATGAAAAGCCCGCTGCGCGGGAAACGCTGAAGGCGGCGCTGGCCGCGGGCGGCTATGGAGCGCGGGTGCGGATCGTGCGGATCAACGGGCTGGACACTGACTGGGGCCGTGCTGACGCAGAAGCCGTGGCCGAGATGGATTGCGATGCGGTGCTGCTACCAAAGGTGGAGAGCGCCGCGCAACTGGATGCGCTGGCCGAAATCACCGGCGATCTACCGATTTGGGCGATGATGGAAACGCCGCGCGGCATGCTGAATGCGGTGGAGATTGCAGCGCATCCCAAGATGGCGGGTATGGTGATGGGCACCAATGACCTTGCCAAGGAATTGCAGACCCGGTTCCGCCCGGATCGCTTGCCGTTGCTGACCTCTCTGTCGATGTGCCTGCTGGCGGCCAAGGCTGAAGGTCTGGTGATCGTGGATGGTGTGTATAACGCGTTCAAGGATGATGAGGGCCTGAAGGCGGAATGTGTGCAGGGCCGCGATATGGGGTTCGATGGCAAGACGCTGATCCACCCCGCGCAGGTGGATATTGCCAATTCCGCCTTTGCGCCCGCGCCGGAAGAGATCGACCTTGCCCGCCGCCAGATCGAGGCATTTGAAGCCGCCGAGGCCGAAGGGCAGGGGGTTGCGGTGGTCGATGGCAAGATCGTTGAAAACCTTCACGTTGCCACGGCGCGTGAAATACTGGCAAAAGCAGAGGCAATCGAAACCATCCAAGCGGGGTAAGCCATGATGGGTCTTCTTGTTCTCGGACTGTTGATTTGGGTTGGGGCCCATACTTTCAAGCGTGTCGCGCCCGACCAGCGCGCGGCGATGGGCGACAAAGGCAAAGCTGTGGTGGCGGTTCTGCTGCTTATCAGCCTTGGCCTGATGATCTGGGGCTATCGCGGGGCCGAGTTTATCCCCGTCTGGTATCCGCCCGCCTTCATGGTGCACATCAACAACCTGCTGATGCTGATTGCTGTCTTTGTCTTTGGTATGAGTGCCACGACGGGCCGTCTGCGTGGCAAGATGCGGCATCCGCAACTGACCGCCGTCAAGATCTGGGCCGTGGCGCACCTGTTGGTGAATGGCGATCTGGCGTCGATCATTCTCTTCGGTGGGTTGCTGGCCTGGGCGGTGCTCGAGGTGATTCTGATCAACAAGGCCGAACCGGTTTGGGACCGTCCGCAGCCGGGTGAAGCCAAGAAAGATGTGGTGCTTGTTGTGATCACGCTCGTGATGTTCGGGCTGATGGCTGGCATTCACGCGTGGCTCGGCGTTTGGCCGTTTCCGGGGTAAACCATGAAGATCTACAGACTTTTAACCGAAGATGACACCTCGGCCTTTTGCCACAAGGTGTCGCTGGCCCTGAGCAAGGGGTGGGAGCTTTATGGCGATCCCATCTATGCGTTCGATCATGCCAATGGTGTTATGCGTTGCGGGCAGGCGGTGACCAAAGAGATCGACACACCTTACAGCCCGGAGATGAAACTTGGCGAACAGTGACACACTCGACCGACCCGCGACCACCACAAAGGGCGTAGCGATGACGAAAACGAATGAAGGCCGTTTCTTCGAGGATTACTCTGTCGGGCAGGTGATCCGCCACGCCGCGCCGCGCACGGTGTCGGGTGGGGAGCGGGCGCTCTATCACGCGCTTTATCCGGCGCGGCATGCGCTTTATTCGTCGGACCTTTTCGCGCAGAACTGTGGTCTGCCGTCGTCGCCGATTGATGATTTGGCCGCGTTCCATGTGGTGTTCGGCAAGACGGTTCCTGATGTGTCGCTGAACGCGGTTGCGAACCTCGGCTATGCCGAAGGACGCTGGCTGACCCCGGTCTATGCGGGTGACACGCTGCGGTCAGAATCCGAGGTGATCGGGCTCAAGCAGAACTCCAACGGCAAGACAGGTGTGGTCTGGGTGCGGACGCGCGGTCTGAACCAGAACGACCAATTGGTCATGGAATATGTGCGCTGGGTGATGGTGCGCAAGCGCGACGCGGATGCATCCGCGCCGGAAACCGTGGTGCCAGAGTTGAAGTCTGCGCTGTCCGTGGACGACCTGACCATTCCGCGCGGGTTGGACTTTAGAGACTACGATTTCGAACTGGCGGGCGAGCCGCATCGCTGGGGCGATTATGCCATTGGCGAGAAGATCGACCATGTGGATGGCGTGACGATCGAGGAAGCCGAGCACATGATGGCGACGCGGCTGTGGCAGAACACCGCGAAGGTGCATTTCGATGCGACGTTCCGGCCCGATGGGCAGCGGCTGATCTATGGTGGGCACGTGATCAGCATGGCGCGGGCACTGTCGTTCAACGGTCTGGCGAATGCGCAGATGATCGTCGGCTTGAACGGCGGGGCGCATGCGAACCCGTGTTTCAGCGGCACAACGGTACGCGCGTGGTCCGAGGTGCTGGACAAGGCGGAAACCTCGGCCCCCGGTGTGGGGGCTGTCAGGTTGCGGCTGGTGGCGACCTCGGCGAGCGGGTCGATGGACCTCAAGGGGGAGGACGGGAAATACCTGCCGCATGTTCTGCTGGATCTCGATTATTGGGCGTTGATGCCGCTCTGATCCTGCATCCTTTGAGTTTCGGTTTTGGATTACAGGCCATTGCCTGTAGGCTGTCTGGAACCTTGGGGGACACATGCGGTTATGATCAGTCTTGGCCTTTATACGCTTGCGGCATTGGCGGCCGTTCTGGTCGCTGCAAAATATGGTCTGTCGCCAGCGCCCCTTGCATATCACCGGACCATCATCGAACAGGATGGCACCGTCTCAACCGGGACGCAGCGTGTGATCGAGGCGTTGTACCGCGTTTGGGGGGCAAGTCTTGCCGGGTTTGGCCTGTGCCTTTTGGCGCTGATCTGGCTGGCGGCTCCAACCGGGGCGGCGTGGCCACATCTGGTGATCTTGCTTGCGACTGTCGTCGTCGCCGTGCCCACCACAGTCGTGCCGCGTCGTGTTGAACAGGACATGGGTGTGAAAACGCCGTGGCGCCTGGCGATGGGGTTACTGGTGGCGGTAGGGCTTGGATTTCTGGCGTGGTTATTCGGATACTGAGCGTCGCCGTCGCAATGGCCACGTCGCAGGTGATGGCAGACGAGGCAGAAGATGCTTTCGTCGAAGCGAATATCCTTGGGATTTTTTATCACGAGCTGGGGCATGCCCTGATCGACGTGATGCAGATGCCGGTCTTCGGTCAGGAGGAAGACGCTGCTGATGTGGCGTCGATCCTTTTGATTGACGAGTTGTTCGAGCCTGACTGGGCATTGAGCATGGCTTATGACGTGGCCAACGGGTTCTGGGCCGAGGCCGTGGTGAATGCGGAGTACCCGGTGCCCTATTGGGACACGCACGGGCCGGATGAGCAGCGGTTCTACAACACGGTCTGTCTGTTTTATGGCGGTGATCCCGACACGCGGGACGATTTTGCCGAGGACATGGAGCTGCCCGAGGAGCGGGCGGAGTATTGTGTCGAGGAATACGAACTGGCGGTCGATAGTTGGGGTGGCGTGTTCGATGAACTAAGCGAGGGCGGGGTGCCAATGCTGTTTTCGGCAGAGGTGGCTAACAGTGTCACTGCGAAGATCATTCAAGCTGAGGTCGAAGCGCTGAATGCGGATTTCGGATTTCCCAGCAGGGTGGAGGTGATCACGGGCGAATGTGGCGAAGCAAATGCGTTTTACGATCCGTCGGATCAGTCGATAATCATGTGTGAAGAATTCGAGGATCACCTGCGGGTTTTGTACCGCATGTTAGAGCCTTGAGAGCTGTTTGGCGGTTTCTATACGCCGATGCGAGTCGAACCAAGGCAGGCAATTTGATGTGTTAGCGTTAACGCAAGTGCTGTGCCGCGCGTTTGAAACCACTCCCAGTAATTTTTGTGATCACAGTTTTTGTACGTGTGATCACAATTACCGCGAAATCTGGTAAGTTGCGCCAAAAAACCGCGCCTAGGGGTGGCCGGTCGGCGTGACACAGCTTTTAAAAGCAATAAAAAGACTGTCAGGAACCGGAAAGGACTCAGATCATGGCTGACGTCAATCGGGGCAATCGCCCCCTGTCACCACACCTGCAAGTTTATCGCCCCCAGCTGACTTCTATCACGTCGATCCTCACGCGGATCACCGGCAACGCGTTGATTGTTGCCGCTTTGATGATCGTCTGGTGGCTGCTCGCGGCCTCTACCGGGCCGGAATATTTCGCCGTCGCCAACGGATTTGTTACAAGCTGGTTTGGCGATCTGGTGATGTTCCTGTCGCTTTGGGCGCTGTGGTATCACTCGCTGGCCGGCATTCGGCACCTGATTTGGGACAACGCCAAGATGCTGGAAATCGACAAGGCTGAAATGCTCGGCTGGATGGTTGTCATCGGCTCTGGCGTTCTCACCATCTTTTCCGTCGTCGTGCTTTGGTAAAGGAGGAGGATCATGGCTTTTCTGACTGACCGCAAACGCGCCATCGGATGGGGTGCCGCAAAATCCGGAACCGAGCATTTCTGGGCGATGAAGAAATCGTCTGTCGCGCTGCTGATCCTGATCCCGTTCTTTGTCTTCACCTTCGGCAGCATCCTCGGATCTTCTTTCGAAGAGGTTCAGGCCTATTATGCGCGTCCGTTCCCGGCGATCATTGCTGCACTGACCCTGATTGTGGGCTTCAAGCACTTCAATGACGGTTTCCAGGTTCTGATCGAAGACTATGTGCACGGTATCTGGGAGAAAATCCTGATCCTTGGCATGACCTGCATCAGCTACGGCGCGGCCGCCATTGGCGTCTTTGCAATCGCCAAAATGGCCCTTTGAGACACGGAGTTTCCAGCAACATGGCTGCATACGAATACGAGACGCATGAATATGACGTCGTGGTCGTCGGCGCAGGCGGCGCGGGTCTGCGCGCCACGCTTGGCATGGCCGAACAGGGGTTGCGCACTGCGTGTGTGACCAAGGTGTTCCCGACACGCTCGCACACCGTTGCGGCGCAGGGCGGGATCGCTGCATCACTGTCAAACATGGGCCCGGACCACTGGCAATGGCACATGTACGACACTGTCAAAGGGTCGGACTGGCTGGGTGATACGGATGCGATGGAATATCTCGCCCGTGAAGCGCCCAAGGCGGTGTACGAGCTTGAGCATTATGGCGTGCCGTTCTCGCGGACCGAGGAAGGCAAGATCTACCAGCGTCCGTTTGGCGGCCACACCACCGAATTCGGAGAAGGCCCGCCCGTTCAGCGCACCTGTGCGGCGGCGGACCGGACCGGTCACGCGATCCTGCATACGCTTTATGGGCAGTCGCTGAAGAACAACGCGGAATTCTATATCGAGTATTTCGCGATTGATCTGGTGATGTCTGACGATGGGCGTTGCACCGGTGTTGTCTGCTGGAAGCTGGACGACGGCACGATGCATGTCTTCAACGCCAAGATGGTGGTGCTGGCGACCGGCGGTTATGGCCGGGCCTATTTCAGCGCGACCTCGGCCCATACCTGCACCGGTGACGGTGGCGGCATGGTCGCCCGCGCGGGGCTGCCGCTTCAAGATATGGAGTTCGTGCAGTTCCACCCGACGGGCATCTACGGCTCTGGCTGTCTGATCACCGAAGGGGCGCGCGGGGAGGGTGGCTATCTCACCAACTCCGAAGGCGAGCGGTTCATGGAGCGCTATGCGCCGAACTACAAAGACTTGGCACCGCGCGATTACGTGTCCCGCTCGATGACCATGGAAATCCGCGAAGGCCGTGGTGTGGGCGCCGAGGGTGACCATATCCACCTGAACCTGTCGCACCTGCCGAAAGAGGCCTTGGCCGAGCGTCTGCCGGGCATCTCGGAGTCCGCCAAGATCTTCGCCGGTGTTGACGTGACCAAGGAACCGATCCCGGTTCTGCCGACGGTCCACTACAACATGGGCGGCATTCCGACCAACTACTGGGGCGAAGTGCTGAACCCGACCAAGGATGACCCCAACGCGGTTGTTCCCGGCCTGATGGCCGTGGGTGAGGCGGGCTGTGCATCTGTGCATGGTGCGAACCGTCTTGGATCGAACTCGCTCATCGACCTCGTGGTGTTCGGCCGTGCTGCGGCCATCCGCGCGGGCAAGGTTGTGGACCGCGACAGCGCTGTGCCGTCAACCAACACCGCGTCGGTGGACAAGGCGTTCGACCGCTTCGACGGGTTGCGCAACGCCAAGGGCACGATCCCGACCGCCGAACTGCGGCTTGAGATGCAGAAGACGATGCAGGCTGATGCCGCCGTGTTCCGTACCTCGAAGACCATGAAGGAAGGTCTCGACAAGATGGTCGCGATTGCGGGCAAGATGGACGACCTCAAGGTCACCGACCGCAGCCTTGTCTGGAACAGCGACCTGATGGAAACGCTTGAGCTGACCAACCTGATGCCTAACGCGCTGGCGACGATTGCCGGGGCTGAGGCGCGCAAGGAAAGCCGTGGTGCGCATGCGCATGAGGATTTCACCACGCGGGACGATGAAAACTGGCGCGTGCACACCATCGCACGGGTCGAGGGCAACAAGACCGAGCTGACCTACCGCCCGGTAGTGAAAGAGCCGCTGACGACCGAAGAGCAGGGGGGCATCAACCTCAAGAAGATCGCGCCGAAAGAACGGACGTTCTGATGCGTTTGGCTGTCGCCGCATGTCTGGTTCTGGGGGGCTGTTCCGTACAGCAGCAGGACCAGATTGCGCGCGATGCGGCACGGTCGGCGATTACGCCGGTGCTTGTCGAGCGGTTCCCCGGTGTGCCGCTCGAACCTGCGCTCGATTGCGTGATCGAGAATGCGAGTGCCGTACAGATCCGCGCGCTGGCGCTCGACGGCGTGACCGGGACCACGGAAAGCACGGTGCAGATCGTGACCGACATCGTCTCGAAGCCCGAGACACTGACTTGCCTGGCGGCCGAGGGCCTGCCAGCTTTGCTTCGCTAAGGAGAGAGACATGGTTCAACTGACGCTCCCCAAGAATTCCACGATCCGCACGGGCAAGACCTGGCCCAAGCCGGAAGGTGCAACCAATGTGCGCAAGTTCAGCATCTATCGCTGGAATCCGGATGATGGCGAGAACCCGCGTGTCGATACGTACTTCGTTGACATGGACAAGTGTGGTCCGATGGTTCTGGACGCGTTGATCAAGATCAAGAACGAGATCGACCCGACGCTGACCTTCCGCCGGTCCTGCCGCGAAGGGATCTGCGGATCCTGCGCGATGAACATCGATGGAATCAACACGCTGGCCTGTATCTACGGTCTCGACGAGATAGATGGCGACGTGAAGATCTACCCGCTGCCACACATGCCGGTGGTCAAGGACCTGATCCCGGATCTGACGCATTTCTACGCGCAGCACGCGTCGATTATGCCGTGGCTGGAGACCAAGACGAACCGTCCCGCAAAAGAGTGGAAGCAGTCAATCGAAGACCGCAAGAAGTTGGATGGCCTCTATGAATGCGTGATGTGCGCGTCCTGTTCGACTGCGTGTCCGTCCTACTGGTGGAATGGTGATCGATATCTCGGGCCGGCCGCGTTGCTGCACGCTTATCGCTGGATCATCGACAGCCGTGACGAGGCAACGGGCGAGCGTTTGGATGAGCTTGAAGATCCGTTCAAGCTTTATCGCTGTCACACGATCATGAACTGCGCCAAGACCTGCCCGAAGGGTCTGAACCCTGCAAAAGCGATTGCCGAGATCAAGAAGATGATGGTTGAGCGTCACGTCTAAACGATGTGATTTTTTACCAAACGGTCAAAAAAGGCCCCTGCAGCATGACGAGCAGGGGCCTTTTTTGTGGACAGCGTGAGGGCAATGAACGTCACGACTGTACTTGTGGCGCACGCGGTCAGGGTGCGAGCTTCGAGACAGAGAGACCCTGCAAGTCGAGAGCGAATCGTTTGCCTTCGCTGGTCGCGAGAACAAGCCTGTTTTGCGTCGGGTCATGAGTCATTTCGGTGATTTGTTCCGGAACGCTGTCCGTGCGTTCTGGGTCTGAGACTTCAAAGATCTGAATGACGAAAAGCAGTTCGATTGCTTCAACGTCGATGATTGAAAGATAGCCGGTCTTTTGCGGCAGACCCAGCGCGGACCCGTTCTCAACCGGCGTGTATTTTCGACCATCCAAAATAATGGGTTCGGCCGCTGTTGGAGTGCTGAGCAGGCTCATTTTTGTGTTTCCTTTCCGCGGGGCAAGATGCACGGATAGTGAGGTGATCAACCCTGCAACTAGAACTGTCCGTCGACTGATAGGATCCGTGCCGGGGATTTTGGTCATGGACTCAGTTCCAGTTTGCGTCGAGCTTTGTGAGTGATCCGCCGGTGCCGTTCAGGGCACGCGTGATATCTCCGGCCACCAGCGCACCACCGCAATCGGCGGCGAAAAATGCCCAGCTGTCAGCATTTTTAATGGCCTGTTCGGCTGTGATCTTAGTACCCGGCTTAATGCCTTTCCATGCATATTGTTCGTCCGTCGTGGACAGATCAAGGTGCGTGCATTCATGCACAATAACGCGGGCCCAGTTCTTTTTCATATCGTGAAGCACAGAGATATCGAAATTGCTCGATAAAGCCTGTTCGATATAAACGGTCTTGGGTTTGTGAGCCGCGACCATGACATAGGCCTCGGTATATTCCTTGCTGGAGTCGCCGCGCTCTGGAGGGTGATCGGTCAAAACGACATGGGTGTCATTGAGCGTGCTCTGTATTTTCTTGAAACCTTTTTCGAGCTTTTTGACAGTCTTGTTTACCTTGTCGTCGCTCGGAGCAAACCACCGGTCCAGTTTTTCGCGGGCTTCCGGTTTGGTTTCGACTTCGCTGAGCACAAGGAGAGTTTTTTGAATCCAGGTTGCGCCAAGACGCGTCGCTTCGCAGAGTTTGGATCTGGTGTCGGCGTCGAAGAACTCTTCCTTGTCACCCAGTTTGGATTTCAGAGATGTCGATGAGGTGCCTGCAGCTTTGATGATTTCCCAGCCATATTTCTTCCAGGTTTTCGGGCTGGAATGAACCCAGACGGTCTGTGCGCCAGTGCTTGCTCCAAGATACATGTGCCGCAGGAATTTAATGCTTGCCACGTTTTCGACCTGCTTTGTGGAGAGAGCTGTGTTCGACCCCTCAGCGATGCCCGCCGCGGCTAGAATATTCGCTGCCTCGTCGCCGGTCTTCAATTTGGTGCGCAGCGCATCGAGTTTCGGACCCATGTCAGTCTTGGGTCCGCGTGCTTGAAGGCAGCCTTTGAGGTCCTTCATCTCTGATTTCAAAGGGTCTTTGAAACTCCGCGAACGGAGCGCTGATTTTACTTTTTTATACTCTTCAGGAAATCGATCCACCGCCATGACATCTCTCCAAATCAGAAAATAAATTGCGGAAAAGGTACTGCGCTTTGAGAGTCGTTCAAAGCCTTGCAATTGTGTCAGGTGAGGCATGGGCTTTGGCTTGTGCGACGCCGATCAATCAAAACTGACTTTAACTTTCCCAAAGGACATGTGACGAGAACGAATGCCAATCTTTCTGATCCTGCTGCTTTTCGGCGTGCTGGCCTATCTGTACTGGCGGCGCAAAACGACGACTTTGACACGTGAGTGCCGGTGGCGGCGGACCGCACCGGGGGCATGGCGCTGCGCATTTTGCGGCGCTGAGATGGCGTCAGAGGACAGCCCGCTTGTGTGTTTGAAGCACGAAAACGGTCCCTCGCAAAAAATGTGAGTCCACATCAAATTTTCTATTGCACCGACTCAAAATCAATCCCATATGCGCCACAAGTGACGCCAACGCACGCGCCTCTGGCGAGGTGGGCAAGCAGATGATGCACCCACGCGGTTACGTAGCGACGGTAACGTCTCTGAAAGAACTGAGCGGTCTGTGCCGGGAAACCGGAATGGCCGGGTCTATTGGAGATGACCAATGAACGCATACGTAACCGGGCTTTCCGCCCGCGAAGAAACATCTGTCTCTCGTGCAGAGGCTTTCATCCTGAGCCACCGTTTTGAGCGTCCGACGCTCGTGATCGACACCCAAGCCGTTGCGCGTCAATACGCTGCTCTGGCACAGGGTCTGGGGCGTGCACGCATTCACTATGCGGTCAAGGCGAACCCGGCGCCGGAAATCCTTGAAACACTGGTCGCACTGGGCAGCAACTTTGACGCCGCATCGCGCGCCGAGATTGAAATGTGCCTGAACGCCGGGGCGGATGCGTCGCGCGTGTCCTTCGGCAACACCATCAAACGTCCGTCGGACATTGCCTGGGCGCATGAGATCGGCATCACCCATTTCGCCGCAGACTCGGAAGAAGAGTTGCACAAGCTGGCACAGCACGCGCCGGGAGCAGAGGTGTATATCCGTCTGATCGTGGGGTCGCTGCACGCCGACTGGCCGCTGTCGCGCAAGTTCGGTTGTGCGCTCGAGAAGACGCCGTCGCTCTTCGCGCTGGCCATCGAACTGGGCTTGAAGCCGGTTGGTCTGTCGTTCCACGTCGGCTCGCAGACCCGCGAAGCACGTATGTGGGGTGAGACGCTCGATCAAGTGGCCCAGGTGTGGCATGGGCTAAAGGCGGATGGGTTCGAGCTGTCGCTGCTCAACATCGGTGGAGGGTTCCCTGCCTTTCACGGTCAGGAGCTGGACGCGCCGCAAAACTATGCCTCTGACGTGATGCGCCAGATCCATGACCGTTTCGGTGATGTGCCGCAGATCATGGCAGAACCGGGTCGCGGCCTTGTTGCCGAAGCGGGTGCGATTGCCGCCGAAGTGCTTCTGGTCTCGCGCAAGTCGGACAGCGACCTGCACCGCTGGGTCTATCTCGATATCGGCAAGTTCTCGGGCCTTGCAGAAACCATGGACGAAGCGATCCGTTACCAGTTCATCACCGACCGTGACCACGAGCCGACCGGTGCCTGCATTCTGGCCGGTCCGTCCTGTGATAGCGCGGATGTGCTTTACGAAAAGCAGCCGGTACAGCTTCCGCTGGGTCTTCAATCGGGCGACCGCATCGTGATCCGCAACTGCGGTGCCTATACATCGACCTATGCATCGGTCGGTTTCAACGGCTTCCCGCCGCTGGATGTGATTGCCATCTGACCCTGCGCAACGCGCTATCGGGTCTCATTGAACGGCGCTACCCTCCCGCCATCTGCGGGAGGGCATCATGGCGGTTCCCGCCCTTGTTAACCAAAAATTATTGTCACAAGCCTATTGGCAGAAGCCTCTATTTTTTCTCAGCTCAGCAGGTGCCATGCTAGGCTACTGCTGGGATTGATAAAAAAGGAGGCTGTTTTCGTGCACGCAAACAAGGCCCAGTCTGATTATTGGACGTCTCCGGCAGGTCTGAAATGGATCGAACACGAGCACGCACTGGATACTGCGATGGCTGGTATGTTGGACATGATGCTTGATGCGGCTGGGATCAACTCGACTGACCACGTCATCGACATCGGATGTGGAACAGGTGCGAGCACCATCGAAGCGGCGTGGCGTGTTCCGGATGGTAGGGTGCTTGGTGTAGACATCTCCGATCCGCTCCTGAACCGAGCAACCAACCGGGCGGAGGTCGCAGGCGCGGGAAACGTGTCGTTCGTCTTGGCAGATGCGCAGACATACGAATTTTCCGATCAGGCTTTTGATCTTCTCGTGTCTCGCTTGGGGATGAGCTTCTTTTCAGACACTGTTGCAGCATTTCAGAATCTGGCGCGCGCTTTGAATGATCGTGGGAAGATGGTTTTTGTTTGTTGGGCTTCGATCGCACAGAACCCATGGTTTTCTATTCCGAAATATGCGGCTGAGGCGAAGCTGGGGCCGCAGCCAAAAGGTGATCCCGATGCCCCAGGGCCGACCGCATTCCAGGATTGTGATCGGGTGGTTGATCTGATGGCCCGGGCTGACGTTTCCAATATCGAGGCGTGTTCGGTGGACATTGCGCTTACACCTCCGGGCGGGGTGGCAGGCGCGGCGCGGGCAGCCAGCAAGGTTGGTCCCGCTGCCCGCGTCATCAAGGCCTACAGCGGCACAAAAGCTGACGAAGCTGCAATTGAAGACGCGGTACGGCTCGCATTCGAGGAATTCGACGATGCAGGCGGGGTTCGAATTCCGGGCGTGGTGAATTTGTTCACTTGTTCGAGGTGAACCGCGCGACAAGTGCTCGGAGCACTGGGGCAAAGACTCGCCAAAACTCATCGGTTTTGTCATTGGCGAAAAGACCGGTATTGGTTGGCACATCCAGGTGCACTTTTATTCTCATATCGCAAGACTGTGGTACAGGCTGAGCAAGGATCGCGCGGCACTTGCCCACGGTTCTGTCGGTCGAGGTGTTCGACCGGGCGCATTAAACGGGGCTTGTGCATGACGTCGTCTGGTTCCAATCATGGCGGCACGACACATGTTCCTGAAGATGCCGAAGCCCGCCGCGCGATTGCGCCGGTGATTTGCTATCCTAATGACACGCTGCCGGTGCCGGACATGGCGCTTTATGCGCGTGCTTTGGCCGGGGCCGAGGTGGCGGAAGTGGCGATTGCCGCGCCGCGTGAGGCCTGTACCTTTCATGTTCCTGCGGGATCATTCTTTCGGATCGTGAGTGTGGATGGTCCGCAGGTCGGGGATTTGAACCTCTGGAACGCCCATGACCTGTCCGAGCGGTTCTACTCTGGCAAGACACGTGCTTTGCACGGCACGCATGTGACCACAGGTGAGCGGCTATGGTCGTCTTTCCCGACGCTGCGCCCTATGGCGACCATCGTGGAAGACACGCTGGGCTGGTACGGGATCGACGCCTATGGCGGGGCTGTGCATGACGTCATTGGCACGCGCTGTGATCCGTATACTGGCAACCTGCTGTCCGGAGTGCAGTACCACCATTGCTGCCATTCGAACCTCACGCGGGCACTCGCGGATGCCACTGGTCTGTCTTTGGCAGAGGCAGAGCCTCATGTGCATGACGTGCTCAACGTGTTCATGTGTACCGGGTTCACGCGGGATACGGGGCAATACTTCATGAAGGCCAGCCCTGTGCGGCCGGGCGACCATCTGACTTTCTTTGCCGAGATTGATCTTCTGGGGGCGTTGTCGGCCTGTCCCGGTGGGGATTGCTCGGCGGAACATACGAGCGATGCGGCCGCTTGCTATCCGTTGCGGGTCGAGGTTTTGCAGCCCGCCGAGGGCGCGCTGGAAGGTTGGATGCCGCCTCCCGTCAACGGCTATGACAGAAGCCACGGGCGAGGTTAGTCGTGAGGGCGTGTGCGGTCATAGGGATGCGTGGCCACGATCGTCCAGTACATTAGGTAGTGCAGAGAAATCGGTCCGAGCGTGATGGCAATGATCCAATCGAAAGCGGTGCCATTTCGAGCTGCCATTTCATTCAGCAAGATCAGCGCAATGAGACGTGCAACGTGCCAGTTGGCGGCGTTCGTTTGGCCGTTGTCCCAATCACGTGCAAACCAGCCAACCTTGTCGCCGTCGCCGAAGAAATAGAACGTGACGACGAAGAGGCACAAGTAGATCGCAACACCCATACTAAGAGCGGCTTGTGCAACTTCGAGCGATGGCAGCGCCATCGCGCCGGCATAAGCTGCCAACCATATAAGGATCAGTTTGCCACCTGCATTGGGAAGGCCAATGCGGTCATACGTTTTGAGAGTGTCCGGCATCTGCACGGCAACCACTGCCACGTGTCCGAAGAGGGCACACATAACAGGCAGGACAAGGCCGATTTCGCTCAGAGTGGCGTGGTGATGCCCTGTTAGAGTGAATAGCGACAGGGTGATCACGCTAAACAGAAAGAGCATGCGCGGGATCGGCACGCGGGTTGTCAGAAGGACGTATATGTCAAAGACCCAATTCGGCATGTCCTCTGCGTGGCACAGGAATGTGGCGGGAATTGGAAATGGCCGGGACATTGGTGGATGTCCCGGTCAGTTTTCTATCAGGCGAACGCGGCGGTAAGGGCGATGTCCACCATGTCACCGAAACTGCGTTCGCGGTCTTCTGCAGGCAAAGCTTCGCCAGTCTGGAGATGGTCTGACACGGTCAGAACTGCCAATGCACGGACCGAGTGGCGCGCCGCGAGATTGTAGAGTTCCGCAGCTTCCATTTCGACGCCGAGAATGCCGTGACGGGTCATCTGTTCGTTCAGATCGGGGCGTTCGTCATAGAACACGTCTGATGAGTAGATGCCGCCGACATGCGTCTTGGTGCCTTTCGCGTCGGCCGCTTCAGCAGCGGCCTTCAAAAGACTCCAATCCGCGCAAGGAGCAAAGTTCAATTCCTTGAAAATGCCCCGAGAGGGTGTGCTCAATGTGCTGGCCGTCATCGCCAGAATGACATCACGAATACCCACATGCGGTTGCATTCCCCCACACGAGCCAATCCGGATCAGGGTTTTCGCTCCATATTCACGGATCAGTTCGTTGGCGTAGATCGACAAGGATGGCATGCCCATTCCAGAGCCTTGGATTGTGACGGGATGTCCATTCCAAGTGCCGGTGAAACCAAGCATGCCACGCACTTCATTTACGAGACGCGGATTGTCCAAAAAGGTTTCTGCAGCCCATTTGGCGCGATACGGATCCCCAGGCATAAGGACCGTTTCCGCAATATCTCCTTGCTGTGCGCCGATGTGGATTGTCATGTCAGATCTTCAGATCTTCCATCGTTTTGCCGGATGCCAATGCGTCATTGACCCAGTTCGGCTTGCGGCCTTTTCCGGTCCATGTCTGCGAAGGATCTGCGGGGTTCTTGTATTTCGGTTCGCTTTTGGAGCCCTTCTTTTGCGGGCGGCCCAGAAGTTCATCAAGAGAAAAGCCATATTCTTTTGCAGCGGATTCCGCAGCTTTTTTCGCTTCGCTCAAGCGGCGCGTTTCAATCGTTTTGAGTGCTTTCTCGGCATCCTTGATGAGCTTTTTCAGCTCGTCTTTTGACATATTGTTGAGATCGATGCTCATGTATCCCTCCGGGAAATTCTTGCTTTTGAGTGGTGCGTTCGGCTTAAGCGGCTTTTTTCAAAAGTCAATTCGAGAAGATAAAACGCGCAGTTTAGAGTGAGGAATTTCCCGCATGAGTTGGTTTTAAGGGAGTTTCCGCAAATGTGGGTTGTTTTGGTGCGAAATAGCGTCACTTCCCACTCATGGATTGCATCATTGTAGCCATGAAACCGGATTCACTCATACGTTCCATCATGATGTCCGTCAGGCCACATTCCGAATTCACGGTCATTGAATAGTCTTCGGACACACCCTCTGGAAGGAAACTTGGTCCTTCTCCCATCGCGGCGAGATCAATCTCGTCCAATCGGGGAATAAAGGCCTCCATCTCATCCAGCATTGTATCGACAGCGGACGCGCTGGACGCGTCCGTATATCTGTCGAGTATGCATGCGCCTGCGTCGCGATATGCATCATCCCAGGTCCCATCCGGCATCGCCGCGCGCAGCGGTTCGGGGTTGCCACCTTCCTTTGCGACCATGCGTATCATTGCGGAGAACATCGCATCGTTCAGCCTTTCGGAAATGCTTTCGAGGCGTTCCAATTGCGTTTCTGCGAATGCGGTTGCGGGGAGGGCTACTAAGAGTGCGGTGGCCAAAACCTTTTTCATCTATCGGATCCAAAAAAATCACGGGTACGGCTGGGACCGTACCCGTTGGACCTGTGTTGGGAAAGTTGTTTCGTCGGTTACTCGGCTGCGACGGCCTTTGGATCGGCGAGTGTGACGATGTCCATCATGATGGCATTCAATTCAAAATCTTTGGGGGTATAAACTTTCGCCACGCCCATCGCGCGTAGGCGCTTGGCATCTTCATCGGGAATAATGCCGCCCACGATCACAGGGATGTGGCCGAGGCCTGCCTCGCGCATCTTGTTCATCATGTCTTCAACCAGCGGGATGTGGCTTCCGGACAGGATTGATAGACCAACGACATGGACCTCATTGTCCTGCGCGGCGGTAACGAGCTGATCGGGGGTGAGGCGGATGCCTTCGTAATCAATGTCCATGCCGCAGTCGCGTGCGCGGAAAGCGATTTGTTCGGCGCCGTTGGAATGACCGTCAAGGCCGGGTTTGCCGACTAAGAACTTGAGGCGGCGACCCAGACGGTCGCTGACGGCGTTTACCGCTTCGCGGATGTCGTCAAGACCTTCGGTCTTGTTGGACACGGATTTCGACACACCGGTTGGACCTCGATACTCGCCATAAACCGCGCGCATCTCTCCTGCCCATTCGCCGGTGGTGACACCGGCTTTGGCGCAGGCGATCGAGGCGGGCATGACGTTTGCGCCTTCCTTTGCGGCGGCGCGCAGATCGGCAAGGGCTTTTTGCACGGCAGCACTGTCACGCTCGGCGCGCCATGCGTTCAGGCGGTTGATCTGTTCCTGCTCGACAGCTGGATCGACCACCATGATGCCACCGTCTTCGGTTTGCAGCGGACTTGGTTCTCCTTCGACCCATTTGTTCACACCGACGACAATGGTTTCATTGCGTTCGATCCTGTTCAGTCGGTCGGCGTTGGAATCGACCAGACGGCCTTTCATGTATTCGATGGACCCGATTGCGCCGCCCATGGAGTCGAGGTTGGCAAGCTCGGCGCGGGCACCTTCCTTGAGCTTTTCGACCTTGGCATCGACAGCCGGGTTGCCGTCGAAGAGATCGTCGAATTCCAGAAGGTCGGTTTCATAGGCGAGGATCTGCTGCATCCGCATCGACCATTGCTGGTCCCACGGGCGCGGCAGGCCAAGCGCCTCGTTCCACGCGGGAAGCTGCACTGCGCGGGCGCGGGCTTTCTTCGAAAGCGTCACTGCGAGCATCTCGATCAGGATGCGGTAGACGTTGTTTTCCGGCTGTTGTTCGGTGAGGCCCAGCGAGTTGACCTGCACGCCATAGCGGAAGCGGCGGAATTTGGCGTCGGTGACGCCGTAGCGTTCCTCGAGGATTTCGTCCCAGAGATCAACGAAGGCGCGCATCTTGCACATCTCAGTCACAAAGCGGATGCCTGCGTTGACGAAAAAGCTGATGCGGCCACAGAGCGCGGGGAAATCCTCGGCGGGAACACGGGGTTTCAATTCGTCGAGAACGGCGATGGCGGTGGCCAAAGCGAAAGACAGTTCCTGTTCCGGTGTCGCGCCCGCCTCTTGCAGGTGGTAGGAACACACGTTCATCGGGTTCCATTTCGGAATGTGCGTGTAGCAGTATTCAGCCACGTCCCCGATCATCTTGAGCGATGGTTTCGGCGGGCAGATATAAGTGCCGCGCGACAGGTATTCCTTGATCAGGTCGTTCTGCACTGTGCCTTGCAGTTTCGACACGTCTGCGCCCTGTTCCTCTGCCACGGCGACGTAGAGCGCGAGCAGCCATGGAGCAGTCGCGTTGATCGTCATGGACGTGTTCATCTGTTCCAGCGGGATCTGGTCAAAGAGCGTGCGCATGTCACCGAGGTGGCTGACCGGCACGCCCACCTTGCCGACCTCGCCGCGCGCGAGGACGTGATCGCTGTCGTAGCCCGTCTGCGTGGGCAGGTCGAAAGCGACGGACAGACCGGTTTGCCCCTTGGACAGATTTGAACGGTAGAGCGCGTTCGAGGCCTGTGCGGTGGAGTGGCCTGCATACGTGCGGATGAGCCACGGGCGGTCACGGGAAGGGGTCTGTGCGTCGGTCATGTCGGCTCCGTCAGAGGCGGGATTCGAATTGTAATCTTGTTGCGTGTTGTGATGCATACGCGAAATTTTATGTCTCTGTCAATTCGCCGCGCTGCGGCAAGGCGAGGTTTGCTGCGAGACAGCATATTTCATCATGGTTTCGCCTGAAAAGCACGACCGTTGTCGCATGAAGGCCATAAGTTGAATGTGGTCGCTCAGCCTGTGCCGCGCTTTGCTGTTTACCTGTTCGGACTTCGTTGAAAGAGTGCTCTCATGACAACGCAGGTGACTTTACCACTTTGGGCTTTTCTTCTGATCCTGCTTTTTGCGGCGGTGACTTTTGCCTCGCATTTCCTGTTTCCGTCGGTCCGCTGGTTTTTTCGCAGGCGCATGGAGCGTGCGGTCAAACGGTTGAATGCGCGGCTTGAGCGGCCAATCCAACCGTTCAAGCTGTTGCGGCGACAGGACATGATTCAACGCTTGGTCTATGATCCCGAAATTACCCAAGCGATTGTTGAGCATGCCGAAGCGGAAGGTGTGCGCGAGGACGTCGCGTTCGAGCGGGCGCGACGCTATGCGAAAGAAATCGTGCCGTCATTTTCGGCCTGGGCCTATTTTGGCTTTGCCATTCGCGCCGCGCGGTTCCTCAGCACTTCTCTTTATCGCGTGCGCATGGTGCATCAGGATGCGGGGCTGGCGTCGGTTGATCCGGACGCGACGGTCGTCTTTGTGATGAACCACCGGTCGAACATGGATTATGTGCTGGTGACCTATTTGGCGGCGGATCGGTCTGCTTTGTCTTACGCAGTGGGCGAATGGGCGCGGGTCTGG
>QCWH01000001.1:237550-281354 GCA_003149565.1 Marivita sp. XM-24bin2
AAGGTGCTGGCTAAATACGTACAGCAGGCCACTGCGGCAGGGGTGACCCAAGCCGTGTTCCCTGAAGGTGGACTGAGCCTTGACGGCAGTCTCACCGAGCCGAAGGTTGGGATCCTGAAATACATACTGGAAGGCGCGGCACAGGCGGACCGCGATGTTGTATTTGTTCCCGTCGCCTTGAACTATGACAGGGTTCTTGAAGACACGATCCTTCTGGCGGCGCAGCGCAAAGGCGAGCGGAAGTTCCGCGCGCGGATCAGCGTCGTATTCCGTGCGGTTCTGCGGCAGATTTGGTTGCGGGTGACGGGCAAATTTCACCGGTTCGGGTATGCTGCAGTCAGTTTCGGCGAGCCTTTGCTGCTGAGCGAAGTCGAGACATCCGAGAACACACCAGATGCGATTTCCGGGCAAATCATGAGCCGGATCGCAGCGGCGGTCCCTGTTTTGCCGGTCCCGTTGATTGCTTCCTTGTTGTTAAAGAACGGGTCGATGTCGCGTGATGAGCTTGAGGCGGCTGTCGCCGGGAGTCTGCACGAGCTTGAAGGGGCACAGGTCCATCTGCCGCGGAACAACCGAGATTACGCAGTGGAATTTGGTCTCCGCAATCTTCGCGAAAGAGGGCTCTTGAAAGAGCATGCGGGCCGGATCGGCCTTGTTCCGGCGAAAGAAGACCTCGCTCAGTTTTATGCAAATTCCATCAAGCACCTGATGAGATAGCATTCTGCGGCTGCAAATGTTTTTCTGCGTTCGCTCGGTCATAAAATTACAAAAAAGACCTAAATCTTGTTGCATAATTTCAAAGCGGGTCCTATTTCAGGGTCAGACGCCGCGATTCTGCGTTGCGGCAGACAGTATATGACCCTAGGAGGCTCCAATGGCTCTGGACCAGCAGACCGGTATTGCGGCGTATGATGCGCCTGAGAAAGACTTGTACGAGATCGGCGAAATGCCCCCATTGGGTTTCGTGCCTAAGAAAATGTACGCTTGGGCGATCCGTCGTGAACGTCATGGCGAACCGGAAACCGCGTTCGAAGTCGAAGTTGTGGACACGTGGGAGATCGACAGTCACGAGGTGTTGGTTCTCGTGATGGCGGCAGGTGTGAACTACAATGGTGTGTGGGCCGGTCTAGGCCAGCCGATCAGCCCCTTCGATGGTCATAAGCAGCCTTATCACATTGCCGGGTCCGATGCGTCCGGCATCGTCTGGAAGGTCGGCGACAAGGTTAAGCGCTGGAAAGTGGGCGACGAGGTTGTGATCCATTGTAACCAGGACGATGGCGACGATGAGGAATGCAACGGTGGCGATCCGATGTTCAGCCCGACGCAGCGTATCTGGGGCTATGAGACCCATGATGGCTCGTTTTCGCAGTTCACCCGCGTTCAGGCGCAGCAGCTCATGCCGCGGCCGAAGCACCTGACATGGGAAGAAAGCGCCTGCTACACGCTGACACTTGCCACCGCTTACCGGATGCTGTTCGGGCACCAACCGCACGAGCTGCGCCCGGGGCAGAACGTTCTGGTTTGGGGTGCCTCGGGTGGCTTGGGGTCCTATGCGATCCAGCTGGCAAATACCGCGGGGGCCAATGCGATCGGCGTGATCTCGGACGAAGACAAACGTGATTTCGTCATGTCGATGGGTGCAAAAGGCGTTATCAATCGCAAAGACTTCAATTGCTGGGGCCAGCTTCCCACAGTGAACACGCCTGAATACAAAGAATGGTTCAACGAGGCGCGCAAGTTCGGCAAGGCCATTTGGGATATCACCGGCAAAGGCAACAATGTGGACATGGTGTTCGAACACCCTGGCGAGTCGACCTTCCCGGTCTCGACACTGGTGTGCAAGAAGGGTGGTATGGTCGTAATTTGCGCGGGCACCACCGGGTTCAATTGTACCTTCGACGTGCGCTACATGTGGATGCACCAAAAGCGCCTTCAGGGCTCGCACTTTGCGCATCTCAAGCAGGCCGCCTCGGCCAATCAGCTGATGGTCGAGCGCCGTTTGGACCCGTGCATGTCAGAGGTGTTTCCGTGGGATGAGATCCCGCAGGCCCATACGAAAATGCTGCGCAATGAACACAAGCCTGGCAACATGGCTGTGCTGGTTCAGTCTCCAAAGACAGGTTTGCGCACTTTCGAGGACGCACTTGCGGCCCGGTCGTAACCTTCTGCTTACCTCTCGATGTTAGAAAGACCCCGCAGGCTTTGTCCTGCGGGCTTTTTACGTCGAAACGGTGCAGTTTGAAATGGCACGTGGTTTCTCTGCCTCGCCAGAAATGGGGAGTTGGAATCAGGGAGTTTGTCACTGTTGTGACACATGTTATAGTTGTATTAACGTTCTGTTAACTATCTTTAGGTGACGCTGTTATGGGACATGACTGGATCATAGATGTGCTCACCGATCTCAAGACATTCGCGGTTGCGAATGATCTGGACGCCTTGGCAGCCAAGCTTGATGATACGCAAGTGGTTGCCAAGGCCGAGATCGGAGCGCGCGGCAAAGGGATAGACCGTGGGCTTTTTGGAGAGAGTGCCGCAGTTGGACGATGTGATAGCGCGGTTGGAGTGCGCAGAACATCTTGACGCGCTTCAGGCGGTTATTGAGTGGTTGCGTGATTACTATGCCGTTGACGACATGGTTTACCATTGGGTGTCGAGCAACGGAGAACAATATGGTTGCGGCACGTATGACCCCAAATGGGTCGCCCGGTATCTGGAAAAGGGGTATCTGCGCATCGACCCTGTGGTGATCGGCTGTTACCAGCGGTTTCATCCTGTTGACTGGAAAAGATTGGATTGGTCGAGCAAGGCCGCGCGATCTTTTATGCAGGACGCGGCCGAGCATGGCATTGGGCATCAGGGGTATTCCATTCCGATCCGTGGGCCAAATGGACAGTTCGCGTTGTTTACGGTCAGCCATAGTTGTGATGATGATCAATGGGCCAGTTTTACCGAACTCAACCGGCGCGACCTGATCCTGCTGGCGCATTATTTCAACCAAACGGCACTGAAGCTCGAGCCGGGGCGCAAGCCCGAACCGACTCAGCCGTTGTCGCCCCGTGAGGTGGAAACGATGACGCTCCTGGCGGTGGGCTACAGCCGCGCGCAGGTTGCAGAAACGCTTGCGATCTCGGAACATACACTGCGCGTCTACATCGAAAGCGCCCGTTTCAAGTTGGGAGCACTGAACACGACACATGCGGTCGCGCGTGCTATGGCGCGTGGACAGATTATAGTGTAATTGGGCGCTACAAACTTCGTCTGCGCTAGGTTCGCTTTCTCGCGCGCAACGTACGGTTCCCGAAGCATCCATTCACTTTTAAGCATGAGCGTGCCGCCGGCAACGGAGGGCACTTGCATGATTCGATATCTCTACGCTGATCAACTGATCGACAATCCGAAACTGGCACGCAACATGTTCGAAGATCGCGCGGACCAGTTCAAAACGCGGCTTGGGTGGGAGGTTCAAGTAAACGCGGACGGGCAGGAGCGTGATGCGTATGACGATCTCAATCCGCTCTATGTGATTTGGGAAACTGAGACCGGCATGCATGGAGGGTCGATGCGGTTTCTGCCGACCACGGGGCGCACAATGGTCAGCGAGCATTTTCTTGATTTGACGGATGGGGTTCCATTTCAGAGCCCGTTCATCTGGGAATGCACACGGTTTTGCCTGTCGCGCAAAGCCGAACCGGGCACGGCGGCGGCATTGATGCTGGCCGGGGGCGAGATCATGCAGGGATTTGGAATCAAGCATTTCGTCGGCGTTTTCGATGCGCGTATGGTGCGGATCTACAACCGGATCGGGGCAGCGCCCGAGGTGCTGGGCACGCAGGGCGAGGGACGTGCGGCAATCAGCGTTGGGCTGTGGGAGTTCAGTGAGGCGGCGCAAAAGCGGGTGTCGCGGGTCGCGGGCATTCCATTGCAGGCGTCGCGCGATTGGTTCAACGCGGCCTTCGGTGGTGTAGTGCCGCAGAGCGATCTTAGCGCGGCCTGACGCTGGTGCCTGCTGCGCGGGCGCTATAGGGTTCGCGCATGACCTTGCCCGCGCTCACATATTCCGAAGATCAGGCTGCTGCCCACGATGCGGTGGCCGAGATGCTGCGCGAGGCGGGCATTGACCTTGACGACGGTCTTTTGCTGCCACCGCGCGACGGCAAGACCAAGATCATGGCGATCACAGGCAAGGCGGGGTCGGGTAAGACGTTGCTATTGGCCGAACTGTCCAAATCCTTGCAGGCGGCGGGTGTTGAGGTGGTGTCGGGCGATTACGAAGGCCGTCGTCGCAAAGACCGCCGGACGCTGGCGGTGCTGGCGCCGACGAACAAGGCCGCGTTTGTGCTGCGCATGCGCGGTGTACCCGCGACGACCATTCACCGCATTCTTTACACGCCGGTCTATGACCCCGAATACGAGCGCATTGCCGAGTGGCTGATGGGCAATGGCGATCAGCCAGAGATTGAGGGACTGACTGAGGAAGGATTCGCGCGGGCGCAGATGTCGTACGAGGCGCACAAATCGATCCCGGCGGCTTTGGCCGCAGCGGGTTTGCGTGGGTCCGATTTCATCACCGGCTGGAAGCGGCGCGAAGACCCGTTGGATATCGGGTTCGTCGACGAGGCGTCGATGCTGGACGAACGGCAGGTCGAGGATCTGCGCGAGATCTTCCCGAACCTGCTGCTCTTTGGTGATCCGGCACAGCTCGCACCGGTGAACCAATCGGGCAAGATGGTGTTCGATACTTTGGCCCCGAGCCAGGTGCTGAACCTGAACCGCATCCATAGGCAGGACGCGGACAACCCCATTTTGGATCTGGCGCATGCTTTGGCCGATCCGGACCTGAGTTTCGATGGGTTCGAACGCATGGTCGAGGACATCGCGCGGGCCGATGATCGTGTGGTGCTTGGCCAGCGCGTCGAGGTCGATCTGATGGCGCGGTCTCCGGTGTTGGTGTGGCGCAACGCGACGCGAATCCGGCTGATCAACGCGTTCCGGTCGGTCTATGGTGCGCCGGAGGATTCGCTTCTGGAAGGCGAGCCTCTGATCTGCGACGGGCTGGAATTGCCATTGAAGCACCGCAAGAAACGGCTGGACCTTGAGGCGCGGGGGCTGATCAAGGGCGCACAGGTGATCTACCTTGGGCCGGGTCGCAAGCCGGGATTTTCGCGGTTGCATGTGATCGGTGCCGAAGACCCGCAGGTGTCGGCGGCGTCGATTGTGAAGATCGAAAAGCCGGACGAGGAAGAGCCGTTCATTCCCTTTGCCGCTCGCATGGGCGCCACCTTCCTGCATGGGGCTGCCGTGACGATCCACAAGGCACAGGGCTCGCAATGGGACGAGGTTCAGGTCTTTGCACCTGATCTTTACGCTGCCGCCCGGATGGGCCGCAGCGAGGCGGGCCAGCCCCTGTGGAAACGTCTGGCCTATGTGGCCATCACGCGCGCACAGACCCGGCTGTATTGGGTGGTGCGCAATCGGCTGTCAAAGCCGAGCGGGCCGTTGCAAGTGGACGACTTGAGGGCGACACCCGCCGCCCCCTTGGCGCTTGAGGTCGAAGCCGAGTTCTAGAGCTTGACGATCTGCTTGCCGGTGTTTCCGCCCTTGAGCATGGCGATGAAGGCGTCTGGTGCGTTCTCCAACCCTTCGGCCACGTCTTCGAGATAGGCAATCTCACCCGCCGCAACTTTGGGGCCGACATCCTTAAGAAAGGCCGGGTACTGGTTCCAGTGGTCGAAGATGATGAAGCCCGACACTTTCAGGCGTTTGACCAAGATGCTGCGCCACATGCCGGGAAGCTGGTTTTCGGGCGCGATGTTCGACCCGCCATACCATGCGATCATGCCACAGACCGGGATGCGCCCGTGCACGTTCATCAGCGGCATCACGGCCTCGAGCACCTGACCACCGACATTTTCCCAGTAGATGTCCACGCCATCTGGTGCGACCTCGGAAATCGCTTTGCGCAGGGATGCGGCGTCATCATGGGCGCGGTGGTCGATAGCGGCGTCAAAGCCGAAGGTCTCAGTAGCCAGACGGCATTTCTCGGCACCTCCGGCAATGGCGATGGTGCGCAGGCCCATCTGTTTTGCCAATTGCCCGACCATGGAGCCAACCGGCCCGGTGGCGGCTCCCACGACAAGCGTTTCGCCCGCCTTGGGTTTTCCGAATTCATTGAGGCCGACCCAGCCTGTGAGGCCGGGCATACCGAGAACACCAAGCGCCGTTGAAGGCGGCAGCGAAGAGTCAAGTTTACGCAGGTCCTTGCCCGGCAGGCAGGCGTGACTGGCCCAGCCGGTCATGCCGGTCACGGTGTCACCTTCGGCAAACCCGTCTGCCTTGCTTGCAAGCACGCGGCCCACGCCTTGACCGGTCATGGTGCCGCCCAGATCAACCGAGGGCGCATAGCTTTTCACATCGTCCATGCGGCCCCGCATGTAGGGGTCAAGAGACAGGTGGGTGACTTCAATCAGCACCTCACCGTCGGAGGGCGCGGGCAGCGGGCCTGTTTCCAGTTTGAAATCCTCGGGCGCAGGAGCACCTTTTGGGCGGCGGGCCAGCGTGATGCGGGACATCGTGTCGGACATGAGATTGCTTCCTCACTGTTAGGGGTTGCGCGCGATCGGTCGGATGCTCAGTGTATCTGGAACGATAGGGCAGAAGGCAAGGGAGGGCTTGATGCACGGGATGATGATGAACCGGCCATTGTCGGTGATCGAACTGCTTCGCTACGCCGCTGAAATTCACAGTGCCGGGGAAATCGTGTCGGTTCGGACCGAAGGCGACCTGCACCGCCAGACCTATGCCGAAACTCTCAAACGGACTGCGCAATTGGCGCATGCACTTGATGCTCTGGGTGTGCAGCAGGGCGACCGCGTGGCGACATTGGCATGGAACGGCTATCGCCATTTCGAGCTGTATTACGGGATTTCCGGGATGGGGGCCGTGTGCCATACCATCAACCCGCGCCTGTCTGCCGAACAGATGCTTTATATCATCGGCCATGCGGAAGACCGGGTGCTGTTTGTCGACCTGACCTTTGTGCCCATCCTTGAGGCGTTGAAGGATCACCTGCCGTCCGGTCTGACGCTGGTGGTGATGACCGATGCCGCCCACATGCCGACATCCGCGTTGCACCTGCATTGCTACGAAGATCTGATCGCGCCGCACCCGACCGAGTATGATTGGCCCGACCTGCCGGAAGAGACTGCGGCGGGGCTGTGCTATACCTCGGGGACCACGGGTAATCCCAAAGGATCGCTGTATTCCCATCGCTCTACCGTGCTGCACGCGCTTTTCATTGCGGTGACGCTGCCGCGTTCCTTGCACGAAGGCGCGCGATTGTTACCGGTCGTGCCGATGTTCCACGTCAATTCATGGGGCATGCCCTACGCCGCGCCCATCGTCGGGGCGTCGCTGATCATGCCGGGGGGCAAGCTGGACGGGCCTTCGCTTTATGATCTGATGGAAAGCGAGAAGGTCACGGCAAGCTGGGGCGTGCCGACCGTCTGGTTGGGCCTGCGGGCCGAGATCGAGGCGCGTGGCAAGCCGCCTTCGTACTTGGATCAAGTGGTGATCGGCGGGTCCGCCGCGCCGCGCAGCATGATCGAGTTCTTCGAGAAGATGGACATTGACGTCTGCCACGCCTGGGGCATGACCGAAATGAGCCCGGTGGGTACGACAGGCCAGTTGCCGAAAACGATGGATGACGTTCCGTTCGAGGACCGCATGGCGCGGAAATCTTTGCAGGGGCGGCGCATGTTTGGCGTGGACCTCAAGATTGTCGGTGAGGATGGGCAGCGCCTGCCGCATGACGGAAAAGCGGTCGGTGAGCTTTACGTGCGCGGCAACGCAGTCATTTCCGGCTATTTCAACAATGAAGACGCGACCAAGGCCGCCATTGATTCTGAAGGGTGGTTCGGCACTGGCGACGTGGCGAGCATTTCGCCCGATGGGTATCTGAGCATTCAGGATCGCTCCAAGGACCTCATCAAGTCCGGGGGCGAATGGATCAGTTCTATTGATCTGGAGAATGTCGCGATGGCGCATCCCGAAGTTGCCAATTGCGCCGTGATCGCGATTGCGCATCCGAAATGGGATGAACGCCCGGTGCTGGTGGTGGTGCCGAAACAGGGATGTCAGCCGACTCTGTCCGATATCCATGCCCTTATGGAGCCGCATTTTGCCAAGTGGCAGTTGCCGGACGATCTGGTGTGCGTGGATGCGCTGCCGCTGACCGCGACGGGCAAGGTGTCCAAGCTCACGCTGCGCCAGCAGTTTGCCGATTACGTGCTGCCGGATGTCCGCTGACCTTTTGCAAAACATGCCGCCCAGCCTGTCGCGCTGGTACGAGATCGGGCAGGACCGGATCAACGCCTTTGCCGATGTGACCGAGGATTGGCAGTTCATCCATCTGGATGAAGAGCGGATGGCTGCTCAGGGCGGAACCATTGCGCATGGGTTCCTGACCCTGTCGATGCTGTCGGCCATGTCTTATGACGTCCAGCCCGAGATCCCCGGCATGGTGCAGGGGTTGAACTATGGCTTTGACAGAATTCGTTTTGTCAGCCCGGTGCGGGCAGGGCAGCGGATACGAGGGCGGTTCAGCGTCTCGGAGGTGGTGGAAAAACCGGGACGCTATGACGTGACATGGGATGTGACGGTTGAGATCGACGGGGCCGAGCGCCCCGCCATCGTCGCCAAGTGGATCAATGTGTTCGAGGTCGAGCCTTAGACCGACGCCCGGATCGCGCGGATGTTCTCGCCATAGGGGACGGGGTTGTCGACCGAGCCGCCTTTGAACACTGCAGAGCCTGCGACCAGAACGTCTGCACCGGCTGCCACAACCAGCGGAGCCGTTGAGGGATCGACGCCGCCGTCGATCTCGATATGGACTTCGCGGTCGCCTATCATCTCGCGCAGTTCGGTGACTTTCTGAACGCAGGAGTGGATGAATTTCTGGCCGCCGAACCCGGGGTTCACGGTCATCACGCAGATCAGGTCCACGAGGTCCAGCAGGGGGGCTGCCGCCTCGGCCGGGGTGCCGGGGTTGAGGGCAAGGCCCGCCTTGGCACCCGTCGCGCGGATGGCCTGAAGCGTGCGGTGAATGTGCGGACCGGCCTCAACATGGGCGGTGATGACGTCGGCACCGGCATCGGCGAAGGCTTGGATGTAGGGATCGACCGGAGCGATCATCAGGTGCACGTCCATCACCGTCTTGATGTGCGGACGGATAGCGGCGCAGGTGGCAGGGCCGAAGGTGATGTTGGGCACATAATGACCATCCATGACATCGACGTGAATCCAGTCAGCACCCTGTGCTTCGACCGCCTGGATCTCCGCTCCGAAATTGGCGAAGTCGGCAGAGAGGATGGAGGGGGCAATTTTTACCGAACGGTCAAATTTCATGGCGGCAGCTCCTGATAGGTTTGTGCGGGCTTAGTACCCGGCGTCCCGGTCCACAAGATGCAAGAAAGGCTCACCGGCTTCGCCACGGCGGATATTCTCTGCAATGGCGCGGGAGGCACTGGGCGCGCGCGTTTCGGACGCGATATGCGGCGTGACGGTGACGCGGGGGTGCGCCCAGAACGGATGGTCTTGCGGCAAGGGTTCGACGCGGAACACGTCGAGCGTTGCGTGTGCGATCTGGCCAGAGTCCAAAGCTGCTAGCAGAGCATCGTCGTCGATCAATGGGCCGCGACCCGGATTGATGATGAACGCGCCCTTGGGCAACATCGCGAGCGTTTCGGCGTTGAGGGTGTTCTCGGTCGCCGGGGTGCTGGGCAGGAGCAGGATCAGGATCTGCGACTGACGCAGGACGGTGTGCAGCCCGTCGGTGCCGGTATGGCAGGTGATGCCGTCGATCTGCTTGGCGCTTCGGGCCCAGCCACTGACCGGAAAGCCAAGCCGCGCGATGGCCTGACCGCAGGCACTGCCCAGTTCGCCGAGGCCAAGGATACCGACCGGACGGTCCGCTGCGACCGGTGGCGCATCGGGCACCCATTTATGATCGGGGTTCACGATATGGGCGTCCATCCCCAGATGGTGGCGCAGAGTGTGACCCGTGACCCATTCGACCATGCCTTGGGTCAGGCCTTCGTCATCGACCATGCGGGCGTACGGCACCTTGAGGGTCGGGTTGCCGACAGCATCTTCGACCCCGGCCCAAAGGTTCAAAACCGCCTTTAGCCGTGTGTAGGGAGTGAAATCCTGCACCGGCGAGTTGGGCGCGTAGACGATATAGTCGACCTCTGCCGGTGGTATGTCCGTGGCCAGCGCGTAGTCCACGCCGATCTCGTCGAGAGCGTCGCGCAAAGGGGCTTCGTATTGCGCCCAGCGTTTTTCGTGGGCGGCGAAGAGGACATTGATCGGCATGGCTTACCTCGGTCGGTGGATATGAGCGCTCTGTACCAAGCCGAACGCGAGCATCAAGACCAACATCGCCGATCCGCCATAGCTGACCAATGGCAGGGGCACGCCGACGACCGGGGCCAAGCCCATGACCATCGACATGTTGACGGCAAAGAACAGGAAGAAGGTGACGCCGACTCCGAGGATCAGAAGCGAAGAATAGCGGTCGCGGTTTTGCAGGGCGGACACGATGCAGAAGATAAGGATCAGCACATAGAGGATCAGCAGAGAGATGCCTCCGATAAAGCCGAACTCTTCGGCCAAAGTGTTGAAGATGAAGTCGGTGTGTTTTTCCGGCAGGAAGTTCAGACGCGATTGGGTGCCTTGCATGAAGCCACGTCCCGTCCAGCCGCCCGAGCCCATTGCGATTTTCGCCTGTGTGATATGATAGCCGGCACCGAGCGGATCAGAGGAAGGGTCGAGGAACGTGTCGATCCGTCGGAACTGGTAGTCCTTGAGCAGCTGCCATTCTGTGCCTCGACTGACGAACACAGTGTAAATTCCGCCTACACCGATAGCGATCACCGTGGCGAAATATGCCCAATGGACGCCCGCCAGGAACATCATCAAGCCTCCGCCCGCAACAAGCAGGATGGCCGTGCCGAGGTCTGGTTGGGTGAGGACAAGGAAAGTCGGGAGAAGGATAATGAAGACCGGAACCAGCACCCAGAACGGGTGGGAGGTCTTCTTGATTGGCAGCCAATCGTAATACGCTGCCAGCACCATCACCATCGCGATCTTCATCACCTCAGACGGCTGCAAGCGCATGAAACCAAGGTCGATCCAGCGCTGCGCACCCATGCCGACCGCACCGAAGAATTCGACAGCGACCAGCAACGCAAGCGCCACGAGGTAGGCCAAGACAGACATATTCCGCCAGAACCAGATTGGCACCATCGCAACGATGAACATCACGGTCAGCCCGAGCGCGTAGCGTTTCATCTGCGGTTCCGCCCAAGGTGACATCGATCCGCCAGCAACGGAGTAGAGCATCAAGACGCCAACGCCCGCGATTGCGGTTAGCAGGATCACCAACGGCCAGTTGATGAACAGCATCTTGCGCCACCCGCTTGGGACGGTCTTGACGGTATATTCAAGATAGCTCATGCGCGGCTCCGGACGTCCGGATCGTTTTCACGGAGGACCTGCTGCAGGCGTTCCTGTTGCGTTCGGATGCGTTCGCGGTCTTTGGAAGGATACGCGTTCAACGGGGGATCCTCGCCATAGAGGGCCTGAAGCGTGACGTCGCGCGCGATTGGCGCGGCCGCCGCTGAACCGCCACCGCCGTGTTCCACGACCACGGAAACCGCAATCCTGGGGACTTCGAACGGAGCAAAATTGACAAAAAGCGCATGGTCACGCCGGTTCCACGGCAAATCCTCGTTGCGGGTCACGCCACGTGCGCGCTCGGCAGCGGTGATGTTACGAACCTGACTGGTGCCGGTCTTGCCGGCCATGCGAAACGCTTCCTCGATGATGCGCGATCCATAGGCGGTGCCGCGCCGATTGTTGCTGACCGCGTACATCGCACGCCGGATTTGACGGAGGTGGTTTTCGTTGAACCCCAAATCCTGTCCTGCCTCTGAGGTCGGCTCGACCCCGCCAATTCGTCGCACCAGCCGTGGTGCAACGTCTTTTCCGGTCGCGAGGCGCGCTGTCATCACTGCAAGCTGCAATGGGGAACTGAGCACGAAGCCCTGTCCGATAGATGCGTTGACTGTGTCCCCGATGACCCAGCCAGCCCCGCGTTCACGCTCTTTCCAGTCCTTGTTCGGGACAAGGCCTTGGGTCACGGCTGACATGCCAATGTTGAACGCATGACCCAGCCCGAGCCTGCGGGCGGTCTCGGCAATCCGTTCGATGCCGACCTTGAGGGCAAGGTCATAGTAATAGACATCGCAGCTTTCGCGCAGCGATTGTTCGAGGTTCATATGACCATGACCCGCGCGCTTCCAGCAGTGGAAGCGGCGACCGCCCACCTCCATATGGCCGGGGCACCAAACCGTTTCATCCGGTGCCACCACACCAGCGTCCATCGCGGCCAGCGCCGTCACCATTTTGAAGGTTGAGCCGGGCGGATAGGCGTCCTGAACGGTCTTTGAGGCCAATGGTCTGTGATCGTTGTCGCGGAGTTCGGCAAAATCGGCGACCGAAATTCCGCGTACAAATTTGTTGGGGTCGTATGAGGGAGACGAGGCGATGCCAAGCAGGTCGCCGTTCTGTACATCCATCACCACAACAGAGGCACTTTCTTCACCGAGCCGGGCCTGGATGTAGCTTTGCAGTTTGCTGTCTACGGTCAGCTGCATGTCTGCGCCGGGTGTTCCTTCGCGGCGGTCCAATTCGCGCATCACGCGTCCGACGGCATTGACCTCGACACGTTTGGCCCCCGCGCGTCCCCGCAGCACTTCTTCATGGCGGGCCTCGATGCCCACCTTGCCGATTTGGAAACGGGGAATGCGAAGCACTGGATCAGGCGTTTCGTAGCGCGCGAGATCTCGTTCGCTGACCGGACCAACATATCCGACGACATGAGCAAAGTCGCCACGACGTGGATAGACGCGGGAGAGACCGACTTCGGGAGTGACACCCGGCAGTGCCGGTGCATTGACGGCAACGCGACTGATATCCTCCCAAGTGACCCGTTCTGCCACAGTGACGGGCAGGAAAGGCGCGCTTCGGTCCATTTCCGTCAAGGCGCGGTTCAGTTCGTCTTCATCGAGTTCGACGAGAGCGGACAGCCTTGCGATGACATCATCGACATTTCCGGCATCTTCCTTGACCATTGTGATGCGATACGAGGGTTCATTGCCGGCGAGGATGGCTCCATTGCGATCAAAGATCTGGCCGCGCGTGGGTGGGATCAGTCGGATGTTGATGCGGTTTTCTTCGGCAAGCAGGCGGAATTCGTCGGCCTGATCGACCTGCAGATGCTGCATGCGCAGCCCCAAAGCCCCCGCGAAGGCAAGTTGCACGCCACCCAGGATCAGCCCGCGCCGCGAGATTTTGCGAATGCTTTCTGCTGTGTCCTTTGGCGCTCGTCTCATGAGGTTCGCCCCAACCGATCGACATCGCCGGGTGCCGACCGACGCACTCCGGCAAGGAAATAGGAAACGCCCACCACCGCTGGGTATACAGCGATTGTCATCACAACCTGCACAAAGCTCAGCATAAACGCTCCGGGTGTGATGATAAGGATCATCATGACCGTACGGTAGAGGATCGTGATCACAATCAGGGTACCTGCGAAGGTCAGCCATTCAAGGGCAAATGTCGTCTCGCGCTGACGCCGTTCGCGGGACTTTAGCCATTCAGCTGCACAGACAACGAGCACGGACCATAAGCCCGGCGGGCGTTGCAGCATCAGATCTGCAAGGAGCATCACACCGGCGACCAAAATGATCGGCACGTATTCAGGTCTGCGCACGGCCCAGGCGAATACCAGTGCCACCAAGACATCAGGGCTCGCCCATTGGCTGGGCGCGGGGTTGAGGGGGAGAAGATGGAAGAACAGGGTCAGCAGCGCCAGCAGAACAAAGAGAAGGCGCATTCCCCAGATTTGCAGCAGCCCCGAGTCCATCACTGATCCGTGCCTGTTGCGGCGGCATTCGTCTCGCCTGGTGGTGTTTCCGGAAGGATCAGAGCGGATGGGTTTGACACGCGCCGCGCGCCGTGATCGCGCAGGACCCGCAAGAATTCGAGCCGCTCGTAATCGGCGGCAAGTCGGGTGCGCAGGCGACCGCCGGGGTCTTGCGCGACTTGCCCGATTAACAGTCCGGGTGGGAAAACATCGCCATCGCCTGACGTGACAATTCTGTCGCCCGGGCGCACCTGATCCGGGTTCTCCAGAAAGTCGATAGGTGGAGCGGACGTGTTGTCACCAACTATCAGCGCGCGCTGCCCAGAAGGTTGAATTGTTGCCGGGATGCGACTGGTCGCGTCGGTCAACATGATCACGCGGCTGGTGTTGGGCCCGACGCCCGAAATGCGCCCGACAAGGCCGGTGCCGTCCATTGTTGCCCATCCGTCAACAATACCATCGCGTGAGCCGACATTGATCAGTACAGATTGGCGAAACGGAGAGCCGGAATCAGCCAACACCACACCTGTTATATAGGTCAGGCGTGGATCGAGGCGGACGTTGTTCAGGTCTCGCAGCTTGGCGTTTTCCTGCTCCAATTGCAGCGCCGCTTCCTTCCAAGCTGTCATTTGGCGCAACTCTCGGCGCAGTTCCTGATTCTGCTCGTAAATACGCTGATAGCTGCGGAAGTCGCGAACGATGTTCACGGTGGCCGTGACGGGCGCCATTGCCCAATCGAAGCTTGGCATCACTGTATCAATCACGGCGGCGCGGAAGCGTTCGACACGCGGGCTGTCGATGCGCCAGACGAAGAAGAGACCAAGGAGGCATAGAATAACAACCGCCAACAGCAGGCGCCGCAGCGGTGTTGTGAAGTCTTCGCTATTCGTGCCGTTCTTTGCCAATACTCTCCCCTTCACGTGCAAACCGAAAAGAGGGATGCGGTCTGCAGGTCAGGTCTTGCGGACTTCTAACATACTCTTCGACAAATTGGTGGTCAGATCAGCTGTCGTAGTCAATCGCGTGACGCAGCTGTTTTTCGTATTCCAGTGCTTTGCCTGTCCCGAGGGCGACGCAGTTCAGGCTTTCGTCCGCGATGGAGACCGCAAGCCCGGTCTGTTCGCGCAGCGCCAGATCGAGATCGCCCAGCAGTGCGCCGCCACCGGTGAGCATCACGCCGCGGTCGACAATGTCCGCTGCAAGATCAGGAGGCGTCGCTTCAAGCGCTGTCATCACCGCCTCGCAGATTGCCTGCACGGGTTCGGACAGGGCTTCGGCCACTTGAGCCTGGCTGATCTCGGTTTCCTTGGGGACCCCGTTCAACAGGTCACGGCCGCGAATCTGCATGGAACTGCCACGGCCGTCGTCGGGCATGCGGGCGGTGCCGATAGAGGTCTTGATCCGTTCGGCAGTCGATTCGCCCACAAGAAGGTTCTGCTGACGACGCAGGTAGTTGATGATTGCTTCATCCATGCGGTCACCACCCACGCGAACCGAACGGGCGTAGACGATGTCGCCCAGCGATAGAACCGCAACTTCGGTTGTGCCGCCACCGATGTCGACGACCATGTTGCCGGTCGGATCGGTGATGGGCATACCAGCGCCGATGGCGGCGGCGATGGGCTCGGCGATCAGCCCGGCCTTGCGCGCGCCTGCGGATAGAACCGACTGTCGGATCGCACGCTTTTCAACCGGGGTTGCACCATGCGGCACGCAGACGATGATCTTGGGTTTGGAGAAGGTCGAGCGCTTGTGCACCTTGCGTATGAAGTGCTTGATCATCTCCTCGGCCACATCGAAATCAGCGATAACGCCTTCACGCATGGGGCGGATCGCCTCGATGCTTCCGGGAGTCCGACCCAGCATCAGCTTGGCGTCTTCCCCTACAGCGAGGACTTTTTTCTGCCCATCCTTGATGTGATAGGCCACAACGGACGGCTCAGACAGAACGACCCCGCGCCCTTTGACGTAGACCAGCGTGTTTGCTGTCCCAAGGTCGATGGCCATGTCCGATGAAAACATGCCCAACATTTTGTCCAGTCCAAGCATCTGAGATCTGCCCCGCGCCAATAATCCTCAGGCCCGCGACTCTGTTGGTCGTAAGCCGAGGGTCTTATAGGTCTCGTTTCGCAGGTGCGAAAGGGCCAGAACATGCTTGGCCGGCGTGAATCTGCCACAGAACACGACTCGCGGCGAAATCGACGCAGGGTTACAGGCGGGAGCAGATTGTTTCTTCACCGTAAAGGCTGAATTTCAAAACCGTCGGTTGTCAGCGCTTTGAACACAGCGTCCAAGAGATGCCTCCGAATTATCCCGATTGAAGCGTATTGAGATCGCTTTGTGGATTTATCCCAACCCCGTTTCCGTGTGGGGCTTGTATGATAGCTAAATTGGCCAAAAACGTCTTTTTGCTGGGATTTTACGCAGTCGGGGTCGTCGCGGTGCTGGGGCACTTGGGACTACATCCGCCAGGCAAAAGCCGAGGCTTATGACTACACGCTTTTGGACTATAGAGCGTCCGTCCTTGATCGGCATGGCACAAAGGCTGAAATCGCTTTTGATCTGTATGGTACCACTGCGGGCGCTGCTATGCGCGGTATTCACATGCTCGACGGGACGGGAGTGCTGAGTTCCGTAGGTATCGATCTGGTCGCGCTTGGCCTGATTCCATCCGGGTCTGCCCAGTTACCGGAAGACCTGATCGATGCAGCCGTCCTACAGGCGGATGAAGCGCCGTCGCGAGCCCCTGACAGGTCGCTTCTTCCAAGGGCGCGCGTGCTGCAATAGCGGCGGGAAACGACTGCGCGTCGTTTTCCTGCTGCAACGTGTCGGGTCAGTTTGGTGGCTGCTTTTCGCGACGGGTATTCACAGGGTCAAACGCCTTGGAGTGAAGACCCATGAAAACGCATGTCAAAGCCTTGATTGTCGGTGGTGGCGCTGTCGGCACCTCGATTGCCTATCACCTTGCCCGTGCCGGTTGGGAGGATGTGATGCTGCTCGAACGGGATGAATTGACATCCGGTTCGACCTGGCATGCTGCGGGCCTCTTGCCCTACTTCAACATGTCCTATGCGACGACCCACATCCACGACTATTCGATCAAGTTCTATAAGACGCTTGAAGAAGAGACCGGTCTGAACGCGGGGTTCTCGGTTGTCGGCAACCTGCGCATGGCGCAGACGAAAGAACGTATGGACGAGTACATGCTCTACGCGTCGACCGCAGAAACCTGTGGTGTGCCATACGAATGGCTGTCGCCTGCGCAGATCAAGGAGCGGTATCCGCTTGTGCATTGTGACGATCTGGTCGGCGCAATCTTTCACCCGACTGATGGCTACATTAATCCAGCCGATGTTACGATGGCGATGGCGAAGGGTGCTCGTCAGCGGGGGGTGATGATCGAACGCAAATGGCAGGCGGATGCGTTTGAGTGGACCGGCGATCATTGGAATGTGACCTGTACGAAGATGGTCGAAAAGGGCGGCAATCTCGTGCCGTCCGAGGAGCAGATCATCATTCATGCCGAGCATGTTGTGACGGCGACCGGCAACCACCCACAGCGCACCGCGAAACTATTGGGGATCAAGATACCGGCCATCCCGGTTGAGCATCAGTTCATCGTGACAGAACCGGACCCCGCTCTTGTCGAATGGCGCAAATCAAACGGTGAGCATCCGGTTCTGCGCGACGCAGATGCCAAGTGGTACGTGCGTGAAGAGCGCGGTGGTTGGATCCTCGGTCCGTATGAGCGCAATGCTCCGGCTCGGTTCGAATATGGCGTGCCGGACAGTTTCCGCGCCGATCTCTTCCCGCTCGATCTTGATCGGATTGAAGAAGAATACATGAGTATGATTCATCGGATTCCGTCGTCGGAGACCGTTGGCCTTAAGGACGATTTCAACGGACCGATCTGCTACACGCCGGATGGCAACCCGTTGGTCGGACCGGCACCGGGCCTGCGGAACATGTGGCTGGCCGAAGGTTTCTCGTTTGGGATCACGGCTGCGGGCGGGACCGGCTATTACATGGCTCAGATGATGGTCGAAGGTGAGGCCGAGATTGACATGGCCTCGCTTGACCCCAAGCGTTACGGCTCTTGGATGACCACCGAATACGCCGCGCGCAAGAACGAAGAGGCGTATGAGCATGTCTATATTCTTCATCACCCGGATGAAGAGCGTCCGGCGTGCCGTCCGCTGCGTACGGCTCCGGCCTTTGACCGGCAGAAGGCGCTGGGCGCGCAGTTTGGCCATGTGAATGGTTGGGAGCGTCCGAACTACTATGGTCCGCTCGATGCGGATGAAAACTTTGACCACGACGCACGTTCGTTCCGTCGCGGCGGTTGGTGGCAATATGCCGTAGACGAAGCCAAAGCCGTGCGCGAAGGCGTTGGTCTGATCGACGCGACCGCGTTTACCAAGCATGTGGTCAAAGGACCGGGCGCAACTCAGTTCCTAGATTGGTTCACCTGTAACAAGCTGCCCAAGGTCGGACGGATCAACCTGACCTATGCGCTGACAGCGAAAGGCACGACGCGGACGGAATACACCATCGTCCGCTTGGCAGAGAACGAGTATTATCTCGTGTCTGCCGGGGCATGGACGGCTTATGACGCCGACTACCTGCGCAAGGCCGCTGAGGATAAGGCAGGTGAATTCGGGTATATCGAGATCCAGGATGTGACGACCCAGTGGGGTGTCTTTGCCATCGCCGGGCCCAAGTCGCGCGATGTGCTCAAGGAGATCGTCAAGGACGCCGATCCCGAGACCGTTCTGGGCAACAAGCGGTTCCCGTGGCTGACCTGCCGCGATATCGAGCTGGGAATGTGCCCGGTGCGAGCGATCCGTGTGGCGTATACCGGTGAGTTGGGTTGGGAGCTGCATCATCCGATCGAGATGCAGAATTATCTGTGGGATCAGCTGCTGTCAGCGGGTGCCAAGCACGATATGAAGCTGGTTGGTGCTCGGGCGCAAAACTGGTTGCGTCAGGAGAAGTCCTATCGTGCCTTCGGCAACGAACTGGGCCGTGATGCGACCCCGTTGGAAGCCGATCTGCCGCGCTTTGTGGACCTCGACAAGGACTTCCACGGCAAAAATGCGATGGTCGACACCGGTGTGCGCTCCAAGTGCTGCACGCTGCTGATCGACGGGCCGGAGGATGCCGATCCATGGGGCCGCGAGGCGCTTTATGATGGTGAAACCCGTGTTGGTCGTCTGACCTCGGGTGGTTATTCGGTGGCCTTCGGGAAGTCCATCGGGATGGGGTATGTGAAGCCAGAGCTGGCGGTTCCGGGGACCAAGCTCAAGGTCAAAATGCTGAACCAGCTTTGGGATGCCGAAGTGGTCGAAGACAGCCCCTATGATCCCAAAAACGAGGTCATCCGCAAAGACGGGTGATCTGGGCAGAACCGGACGCGTCGACGCGTCCGGTTTTTTCCGTTGACGGAAAATTGCCAGTGTCGGGCGCTGGGCTTTAAGCGCGGTCGAAATTGACCGTGGTGACCATTCTGTCACCGGTCCGGTCCATCCTTGCCAACCATGCGGGCACATCATTGATGAATGGCGCGCTAGTAACGTTTCCGTGGCCATTGGAGTCCGTGGCCTCGCGAAGCATGCCATTGGCCGGATTGCGTTTGCCGGTGCAATGACCTTCGCCGTTCGCAGCCATATCGAGCGCACGCGCCTCATCAACTTGAATGCGTATTCCGACAGGTTTGATCTTCATCTCGCCAAAGTGTCGGAGCATCGGGCAGTGGGTTGGGCTTTCCAGCTCATATCATGCACCTGCGATATGTTTGTGTCGCAAAAGCATTCCAGTGCGTGCCGGAATTTGATTCAGATTCCCGGGACGTGCTCCGGACAGAAAAAGCCGGGCAATACGCCCAGCCTTACAATCTCGGTTTATCTGACGCCGATCAGCCCAGCAGCCGCCGCGCGATGACCTGTGCCTGAATCTCTGCGGCCCCTTCAAAGATGTTCAGGATGCGCGCGTCGCACAGGATGCGGCTGATCTTGTATTCCAAAGCAAAACCATTGCCGCCGTGGATTTGCAGTGCATTGTCCGCGGCGGCCCATGCCACGCGGGCACCGAGCAGCTTGGCCATGCCCGCTTCGAGGTCGCAACGGCGGCCTTCGTCTTTTTCTCGGGCCGAGAAGTAGGTCAGCTGACGCGCAATCATGATCTCGACTGCCATCATCGCCAGTTTCGACGCGACACGCGGGAAGCTGATCAGCGCTTTCCCGAACTGCTTGCGATCCTGCGCATATTTCATGCCTTCGTCGAGGGCTGATTGCGCGACGCCGATGGCACGGGCGGCAGTCTGGATGCGGGCTGACTCGAAGGTCTCCATGAGCTGTTTGAAGCCCTTGCCTTCCTCCATGCCGAGCAGGTTCTCGCCCTTCACTTTGAAATCGTCAAAGTTGAGCGTGTATTCCTTCATGCCGCGATAACCGAGCACTTCGATTTCACCGCCGGAGATGCCTGGATCCTGCCAAGGCTGCTCATCGGTACCGGGTGTTTTCTCGGCGAGGAACATTGACAGGCCACGGTAATCGGTGGTGTCCGGTACAGTGCGGGCGAGAACGGTCATGACATGGGTGCGGGCGGCGTGGGTGATCCACGTTTTGTTGCCGTTGATAACCCAATCACCGTTTTCGTCTTTGACGGCCTTGGTGCGCAGCGACCCGAGGTCGGAACCGGTGTTTGGTTCTGTAAAGACGGCTGTGGGCAGGATTTCACCCGAGGCAAGACCCGGAAGCCATTTGGCTTTCTGTTCGTCCGTGCCGCCAGCGATCACCAGTTCAGCAGCGATCTCGGACCGTGTGCCAAGCGATCCGACGCCAATGTAGCCGCGCGACAGTTCTTCGGACACGACGCACATGGAGTTCTTTGTCAGACCAAAACCGCCATGTTCCTCGGGGATCGTCAGGCCGAACACGCCCATTTCGGCCAGTTCGTCGATGATCTCCATCGGGATGAGCTCATCCTTGAGGTGCCATTCGTGCGCGTAGGGTTCCACCTTATCAAGTGAGAAGCGGCGGAATTGTTCGCGGATCATGTCGAGTTCATCGTCAAGGCCACAGGCACCTACGGTCAACTCTGCGCTGCGCTCCTGCATGAGTTCGACAAGACGCACGCGGGCGCTCTGAGTGTTGCCGCTTTGGGTCAGCTGGATGACTTCGGCGGTCATCAAGGCGCGCATGTCATCCTGCGAAAGGCCGATATCCTGAAGGCGGACCACTTCGCCTTGGTTCATCTGGATGCCGCCGTAAATCTGCCAGAGGTATTCCCCAAAGGCGATCTGGTGGATCAATTGTTCAACGTCACCGAATTTGCCGTCGGCTGTCAGGCGTTCGGCCCAACCCTGCATCTGGCGTAGCGATTCTACATAGGTGGCCAACCATGCCAGCCCGTGCGCGGCTGTTTGATTTTCTTCGATCAACCCTCCGGACACGCGGCCTTCAGACTCGACCATCGCACGAACGCGGGAATTGGCGAGGTCCAGAATAGCGTTTGCCGGTTCGACCGCGGCGGCGGTCAGTTTCAGAAGGTCCGGCAGGATCGTTTCTGTGGTCAGGGTCAGGTCTTGTCCGTCGTGGGCCATGAATCGTGTCCTTTTCAACTTTGCCGTTGGATAGCGATTTTGCAGGTGCAGCGCAACAAAAATACCAAAGAAGGTCTTATATTGTTTCAATCTTTCGCGCAGGATTGCTGCTATGCGGCGGACAAGGTCTTGCAACCGCAGAAAAACAAAGGGCGAGTACACCATAATCATGGTGCGCTCGCCCTCCTGGTTCCAAGCGCCTTTCGACGCAGGTGGTTTAACCGATGGCTGCCGCCTTCACGTCATCGTCAATGTAAGGGACGTATTGAGCGAAATTGTCTGCAAACATCTGAACGAGTTTTTCAGCCTGTGCGTCATAGGCCTCTTTGTCATTCCAGGTGCGGCGCGGGTCGAGCAGCATATCTGGCACACCTTCGACTTTGACCGGCACTTCAAAGCCGAAATACGGATCCTTGCGGAACTCGGCCTCGGCCAAGCTTCCGTCAAGGGCGGCCGTAAGAAGGGCGCGTGTTGCCTTGATCGGCATCCGTTCGCCTGCTCCATAGGCGCCACCGGTCCAGCCGGTGTTGACCAGCCAGCATGTTGCACCATGCGAAGCGATCTTTTCGCGCAGCAGGTTGCCATACACCTCGGGCCGGCGTGGCATGAACGGTGCGCCAAAGCAGGTCGAGAATGTGGGCTCCGGTTCAGTCACACCACGTTCTGTGCCTGCCACTTTGGAGGTGAAGCCCGACAGAAAGTGATACATTGCCTGTGCCGGCGTTAGACGCGAGATGGGAGGCAGGACGCCAAACGCATCGCAGGTCAGCATGATGATGTTCTTCGGGTGTCCGCCAAGCGCCGTCGATGATGCATTGGAAATGTAGTCGAGCGGGTAGGCGCAGCGCATATTGGCTGTCAGGCTGTCGTCTTTGTAGTCAAGCTCAAAGGTTTCGGGGTCGAACACCATATTTTCGATCACGGTGCCGAATTTGGTGGTGGTTGCGTAGATCTCCGGTTCGGCCTCAGCCGACAGGTTGATCGTCTTGGCGTAGCAGCCTCCCTCAAAATTGAAGGTGCCCCGGTCTGACCAGCCGTGTTCGTCGTCCCCGATCAGAACGCGGTTCGGGTCTGCTGAAAGCGTGGTCTTGCCAGTGCCCGAAAGGCCGAAGAAAATCGCAGTATCGACCGGGTTGCCGACGGCGTGGTTTGCAGAGCAGTGCATCGGCATGATGCCTTTTTCGGGCAGCAGGTAGTTCAGTAGCGAGAAGATCGATTTCTTGTTCTCGCCCGCGTATTCGGTTCCGCCGATGAGGATGAGCTTTTTGTCGAAGTTCATCGCGATGACGGTTTCGGACCGGCAATCGTGCTTCTTGGGATCTGCTTGGAAGGACGGGCAGTTGATTACCGTGAAGTCGGCTGTGAAGCTGTCGAGATCTTCACGCTCCGGGCGACGCATCATGTGGCGGATGAAAAGGTTGTGCCATGCGAGTTCCTGAATAAAGCGCACATCGATGGAGTGCTTGGGATCCGCCCCGCCAACGAGGTCTTGCACGAAATATTCCCGCCCCTTCATGTGCTCGAGCATGTCGGCATACAGCGCGTCAAATCCTTCGGGCGACATGGGGGCGTTGTTGTCCCACCAGATCGTGTCAGCAACGCTGTCGGTCTTGACCACATGCTTGTCCTTGGGGGACCGACCGGTGAATTTGCCGGTGGTGACAAGGAACGCACCGCCATTGCCCAGCGTACCTTCGCCGCGTTTCAGCGCTGCTTCGATCAGAGCAGGCTCTGTGAGGTTGTAATAGACATTGCCAAGCCCGTTGATCTGTTGATCTTCCAGCCGGAATTCCGGGTTCACCCGTCCAAATGTCATTTGCCAAGCTCCTGTAGCCGCGCTCATTGCGGCGGTATTGCAGAGGGACGTCTGCTGCGCGCCCCACCCGCGGCAGTGCGCCGGGGGTAACCGCCTCTTAGCATGTCGTTTCCAAAGCTGAACAGGACGCAATCGCGCAGTTAGCGCAACCAAAACGAGTTTAGCGCAACCATACGCGCTGCAGATCGGTACGTGTGATGCAAATTAGCCATCTGTAAGGATTTTTCCGACTCAATATGACCACCACCGCACGGTGATTCGCAAAATGCAGTTGGCGCAAACGGAAAAAAGACCCATAATACCCGAAAAAAGCATAATTAAGAGCAGTACAAGGAACAAACTCCATGTCGAAAATCGCCCTTGTGGACGATGACAGGAATATCCTGACATCGGTCGCGATCACACTTGAGGCCGAGGGCTTCGAGGTTGAGACCTATAATGACGGACAGGCCGCGTTGGACGCGTTTAACAAAAAGATGCCGGATATGGCCGTCTTTGATATCAAGATGCCCCGGATGGATGGTATGGACCTGCTGCAGCGGGTGCGTCAGAAATCCAAAATGCCGGTGATCTTCCTCACGTCCAAAGACGACGAGATTGATGAGGTTCTGGGCCTTAGAATGGGCGCGGACGACTATGTTAAGAAACCGTTTTCACAACGTCTCCTGGTCGAGCGTATCCGCGCACTTCTGCGTCGTCAGGATGCCATTTCCGGCGATGCCGCAGGGGGCGAAGTCGAAGAGGCCAAGCTCATGGTGCGGGGCAATCTGACGATGGATCCGCTGCGCCATTCGGTTTCGTGGAAAGGTAAGGATGTATCGCTGACGGTGACGGAATTCCTGTTGCTTCAGGCACTTGCTCAGCGACCCGGCTTTGTAAAATCGCGCGACCAACTGATGGACGTGGCCTATGACGATCAGGTCTATGTCGACGATCGTACGATCGACAGCCACATCAAGCGTTTGCGCAAGAAGATGCGTTCGGTCGACAATGATTTCTCGGCGATCGAAACGCTGTACGGTATCGGGTATCGTTACAACGAAGAATGACCATGACATTGGTTGAGGGTGTGACCCACGGTAAAGACGCCGGGCGCAAGGATGCGGATGTGGTGCTCGGGGACGACTGGGTCGCCCCCGACCGAACCGTCGAGTCCGAAGTACGCAGTAACCGTGAAAAACGCGGGCTGTTCTCTCTCAACCGATCCCCGCTCACTCGTAAGATCATCACGTTCAATCTGGTTGCCCTCAACTTCCTTGTTGCGGGCATCCTGTTCCTGAACTCCTCCCGTGATACGCTGGCGGAGCAAAAAGCAGAATCTGTCCGTGTTGAAGCGGAGCTAATCGCTGATGTCTTCGAAGCGCAGGTGCTGCGTGCGACGAGCGTAAATCTCGGAACAGGTCAGGGGCTGGATGTATCGGACACGCTCGACAACCTTGAAATGCGGCCCGGGCTTCAAGTTTTTGTTTTTGATGCCGCGCGCTTTCTGGTTGGTAGCAACGAGGGTACGGCAACTGTGGTAAACGGCGGCGCCGCTTCTGGTCAGAGGACAGTCATTTCTGACTTTCTTTTGACAGTGTGGGGTAGCGTGTCCTCGATGTTCCAGTCGCCCAATGGTCTTCAGCCGCTTGCGCTCGAAGACATTTTGCGTCGTCAGATCGAAGAAACAGATCCTACAATGACGCGCGTCGAACGGTCTGAGGGCCCCAACGGTGAGACGATCTTCACCGCTCTGAGCCCGATTGAAGTCGCGACCGGGGTCGCTGGTACGGTCGCTTTGGTCAGCTACGCGCCAGAGATTGATGCGGCCGTGCGTCTTGAACGCGAAAACGTCCTGCAGATGTTCGTCATCGCCACGCTCGTATCAATCGGTCTAAGCCTTGTGCTGGCTTCAACGATTTCCAATCCGATTTCCAATCTGGCTGACGCCGCCGAAGTTGGTCGCGACCGCAACCGCCGTAACGTGGCTTCTGGGCGTATCCGTATCCCGGATTTGACCGCGCGACCCGATGAAATCGGCAGATTGTCCGGTGCTCTGCGTGGTATGGTCGCCGCTCTGTATGACCGGATTGATGCGAACGAGCAGTTCGCTGCGGATGTTGCGCATGAGATCAAAAACCCCTTGGCATCGCTCAGGTCGGCTGTGGGCACGTTGCGGCTTGCAAAGCGGCAAGATCAGGTAGATCGCCTGCTTGATGTCATTGACCACGACGTGCGGCGCCTGGACCGATTGGTGAGTGATATCTCCAATGCGTCGCGGCTGGACAGCGAATTGGTGAAAGAGGAAGAAGCTGAATTTAACCTCCTAGAGATGCTGAAGAACCTGTCTCAGTTCCTTGGCGATGATGCCAAGCGGCAGGGGATTGAATTCATTTCCGATCTTCCAGATCGGCCGATCCTTGTGCATGGGCTTGAAGCGCGGCTTGCTCAGGTCTTCGTCAATCTGATCACAAATGCGATCAGTTTCTGTGAGGATGGTGATGCAATCCGACTGTGGGCCCGGCGCCGGGAAAATCGGGTTCTGATTGTTGTCGAAGACACGGGCCCCGGCATTCCTGATGAAGCCCTGACAAAGATTTTCAAACGCTTTTATTCACAGCGTCCCGAAACCGATTTTGGCAACAATTCCGGGTTGGGACTCGCCATTTCGAAACAAATTGTCGAAGCTCATGGCGGCGTGATCTGGGCCGAGAATATCCGTCCAACCGAAGCGGACGCGACGTCTGAACCCCTTGGCGCGCGATTTGTCGTCGGATTGCCGCTTTAGGCGCAATCATGCCAGATGCGGAACAGCTTGTTTTACACGGAACTGCGGTTGCATTGGGGAACCGATCCGTCCTTGTTATAGGTACATCGGGCAGTGGAAAGTCATCTCTTGCGCTTGAAATGATGGTCCGTGGCGCGACGCTGGTGGCGGACGATCGGGTCGTTTTGTCGGCATCCGGAGAAAAGGTAGTGGTCTCTTGCCCCGAACCTCTTTGTGGCTTGATCGAAGCGCGCGGGGTAGGGCTCTTGCATGCTGAGTATCGGTCGGCTGTCCCGCTTAGACTTGTGGTTGATATGGACCACATCGAAACAGCGCGCCTTCCGAAACACCGGTCCATCACCTATCTGTCACGCAGGTTTCCATTGCTTCACAATGTGCGCTCCGGGCATTTTCCTGCCGCCGTTTTGCAATATCTAAGAGGTGATGGACGCGCCGACGGTTCGCGTTGAGCATGGACAATTTTGAATGACGACCCAATCCATTTCACCTCGTGTGGTCCTCGTAACGGGCCCTTCAGGCGCAGGTCGCAGTACTGCAATCCATGTTCTGGAAGACTTGGGGTTCGAGGCAATTGACAATATTCCCCTGAGTCTGATTCCCCGACTATTCGAGGGTGAGCCTTTGACGCGTCCTCTCGCGCTGGGGATTGACGTCCGAAATCGTGACTTCTCGTTGTCTCGCTTGCTTGATTTGCAGGATGATTTGTTCCGCAAAACAGAAGGCGACGCCACGTTACTTTACCTTGATTGTCGACCTGATGTCCTGTTGCGCCGGTTCTCAGAAACCCGGCGCCGGCATCCGATGGCGCAAGGCGAGACGCCGGAAACGGGCATCGCGCGCGAGATCGAGTTGCTTGCCCCCGTAGAAGGACGGGCCGATATCCTTATTGATACATCCTTGCTGTCACCTCATGACCTCAAGGCAGAAATGCATCAATGGTTTGCAGATGCGACATCTGAAAAGCTTTCAGTGGCCATCCAGACGTTCTCTTACAAACGCGGCATTCCAAACGGCGTCGACATGGTTTTTGATTGTAGGTTTCTGGCAAATCCACATTGGGAAACAGGCTTGCGCGAAAAAACTGGGCTCGACGCAGATGTGCGGGCCTACGTAAACAGCGACACTCGAACGTCGGCGTTTCTCGAGCGTGTCGAAAATCTGCTCACATTTCTGATACCAGAGGTCGAAAGTGAGGGGAAAACCTACCTGACAATCGGGGTTGGGTGTACTGGGGGGCAACACCGTTCGGTTGTCGTTGGGGAACAATTGGCTCAAACCCTTGCAGAGCGTGGCTGGCGGGTGTCAATTGGCCACAAGGAACTAGCGCGTCTGGGGATTGCGCCATCTGGCAGCGCTGTCCTGCCGGATTTTGGAGGGAAGACGGCTTGATTGGGATCGTCATTGTAGCGCACGGGGGGCTCGCGCAGGAGTATCTGTCCGCGGTAGAGCATGTCGTTGGTCATCAACCCGGCATGGCGGCAGTGTCGATCGACGCAGACCATAATCGCGATGCCAAACAGAACGAGATTTGCAGTCTGGCCGATGAAGTCGATACCGGTGCAGGGGTGGTCATTGTCACAGACATGTTTGGCGGCTCACCGTCAAATCTAAGCCTTAGAGCGTGCCAACCGGAAAACCGACGCATCGTCTATGGCGCAAATCTGCCCATGTTGATCAAATTGGCGAAAAGCCGCGACAAATCCGTGCCAGAGGCTGTGCGCGCTGCACTCGACGCCGGACGGAAATACATTGACAGCCAAGACATAACCCTGGATCAGAGCGCCTGATTACAGGGGTTAGGGAGGCCCGGCATCATGACCGCTACGGCGCAGCGCGTTCTGAAAATCATCAACGAAAAAGGTTTGCACGCACGGGCGTCGGCCAAACTGGTCGAAGTTGTCGAAGGTTTTGATGCGACGGCCGAGGTTCGCAAAGACGGAATGAATGCCTGTGGCGACAGCATCATGGGGCTTTTGATGTTGGCAGCCTCCAAAGGAAGCTCTATTGAGGTCGTCACTTCCGGGCCAGACGCAGAGGCCCTCGCCGCCGCTATCGAAACCTTGGTGGCCGACCGCTTTGGAGAGGACTGCTGATCTTCGGGGTCGGCTGGACCAACCGGAAAAGGACGTCAGGCTGCCGCATGGTTGAAAGCTACCAGCACACATCGTCAGATGCAGGTCCGGCTGAGCCGGTTGACCAGCCGTATGATAAGCGCAAGCTGAGCTATGCAAATACGTTCACCGATCCGTGGAAAGCCAACACGATCCGCGCGATGGAGTGGATGACGGGAAAGATCCCGCTTTTGCGTCTCGTGCGTCGATTTGAACGTATGGGGCCTGCTGAAGGGCAGGCGTTTTGGGGGCAGGCTTTGGGTCTGATGAAAATCGCCCTGGAGACGCCACCGGAACAAATCGCGCGCATTCCAAAAGATGGGCCGGTGATCGTGGTTGCGAACCATCCACATGGTCTTGTCGATGGGATGATCCTTGCCGAACTGATCGGACGTGTGCGGACCGATTACAAAATCCTGACGCGGTCCTTGTTGACAGGCGTTACCGAAATCGAAGAGTTCATGATCCCGGTGCCGTTTCCGCATGAAGAAGATGCGCGGGAACAAAGTCTCGAGATGCGCAGTCGCGCGATGTCTCATCTCAAGCAGGGTGGCGTCATCGCACTTTTCCCGTCAGGCGTTGTGGCATCGAGCGATACGTATTTTGGCCCCGCTATTGAGCGAACGTGGAACCCGTTCACAGCAAACCTGATCCAAAGGTCTGGTGCCACTGTCGTGCCTATTTACTTCCCGGGTCAAAACTCTCGTGCATATCAGATCGCAAACCAGTTATCGGCGACGTTGCGGCAGGGGCTTCTGATCCATGAGGTCATTCACGCCTGTGGTAAGCCGCAAGCCCCAATTGTTGGTGAGCCAATTGCTCCAGATGCCATCAAAGCTTTCGCCGGCCGGAGTCGTGAGTTTGTCGCGTCGCTGCGTGAGACGACGATGGGTCTGGGCAGAGCCGGTTAACGGGTGGGGACCGGCGTGTCACCACGGTAGTCATAAAACCCACGCTGGGTTTTGCGACCCAACCATCCGGCCTCAACATATTTCGTCAAAAGCGGGCAGGGCCGGTATTTCGTATCAGCCAGCCCGTCATGCAGCACATTCATGATTGCAAGACAGGTGTCGAGCCCGATGAAATCAGCGAGTTCGAGCGGACCCATCGGGTGGTTGGCGCCAAGCTTCATCGACTGATCAATAGAGTTCACATTCCCTACGCCTTCGTAGAGCGTATAGACCGCTTCGTTGATCATTGGCATCAGAATGCGGTTAACGATGAAGGCGGGGAAATCTTCGGCAGAGGCCGCCGTTTTGCCAAGCTTTTCGACGACGCCCAGGCAGGTGTCATAGGTCTCTTTGTCGGTGGCGATGCCGCGGATTAATTCGACAAGTTGCATGACCGGCACCGGATTCATGAAATGAAATCCCATGAATTTTTCCGGCCGATCCGTGCGGCTTGCAAGGCGCGTGATCGAGATCGAAGAAGTGTTTGAGGTCAGGATCGTATTTTCGCCGAGATGCGGAAGAAGACTATCGAAGATCTTCTGTTTGATCGCTTCTTCCTCGGTGGCGGCCTCGATGATCAGATCTGTTTGGGCGACCTGTGGCAGTTCTTGTGTGATAACAATACGGGCCATCGCCTGATCGCGGTCCGTCTGTGTGATCTTCTCACGACTGACTTGCCGATCCAAATTGCGTTCGATCAAGGTAATGGCGCGCTGCAGGGCGTCTTCGCTGATGTCGTTCAAGACAACATCATATCCTGCCAAAGCCATGACATGCGCAATCCCGTTTCCCATCTGGCCAGCGCCGACCACGCCGATTGAATTGACCGTCATGCAAGAGCTCCGTTCGTTTCGTGGCAACAATGACTTGTGGGCAAGTGGGCTGCAAGGCGGATTGAGGCAATCTGGCGATTTTTAACTTTAGCGTTTTGGGAACCGAATCGCGGCACGTTCCTTTTTGGGTGAAGAAAAGGGGTGGGAGAATGCAGATTTCCTCCGCACGCAGCCACGGCATTGATTATGTGCCGTGTCATTACAATGATTCACGCTTGTGGTTTCGTGGGCCAAGTAGGCCCTTGCGTTCCCCATATGTGGCGTGTCTGGGCGGGTGTGGCGTTTATGGGCGCTATATTCTGCGGCCCTGGCCGGATTTGGTTGAAGCACAGATTGGAAGCACGGTGGTCAACCTTGGCGTAGAAAACGGATGTGTGGACGCCTATCTGAACGACGCTGGCGCTTTAGTGACTGCTGCTACCGCTAAGGTTGTGGTGATCGAGTTGAGCGGACTCCACAACACATCGAACAGATTCTACGCTACACATCCACGGCGAAATGATCGATTTTTAAAGGCATCTTCTGCCTTGGTGTCGCTCTTTCCTGAGATGGACTTCACCGAAATTCATTTCACACGGCATTTGCTGACCCGCCTCCATGCGATCTGCCCCGAGCGTTTCTGCATTGTCGCAAAAGAAGTCGAGACCGCATGGCAAGCGCGGATGCGGTCGCTGATCGCCAAGATGAACGGAGACGTGTACCTGATGTGGTTCGCTCCAGTGCCGCTAGCGGATAATAAATCGAAACCGCAAACCGATGAAATGCAGCCAACACGCGAATTGCTCAGCGCTTTGACGCCATATGTGCACCGTCTGGTCGAAGCCGTGCCAGAGACGTGGCGTGTTGTCGATGAATGCCTTGATGTTCCACCCTTGGAGGTGGCACGCGCCGCGCACCTCCCCGGGGCGTTGGCTCACAAACGCGCGGGTGATGTGGTGTCCACGGCGATATGGTCGTCGCTGAAATAAATAGCGGCGCGCCTTGCACAAGACGCGCCGCTTGATTTTGGAAGTAGCCGTGTCACCCCAGCTTTTCGGTGAGCTCCGGCACAGCTTCGAAAAGATCCGCGACAAGTCCATAATCGGCGACTTGGAAAATCGGCGCTTCTTCGTCTTTGTTGATCGCGACGATGATCTTGCTGTCCTTCATACCCGCAAGGTGCTGGATCGCACCCGAGATGCCCACAGCGATGTAAAGGTCAGGAGCAACGACCTTCCCTGTCTGGCCAACCTGCCAATCGTTCGGTGCAAAGCCCGAGTCGACAGCTGCGCGGGACGCACCGACGGCCGCGCCGAGCTTATCCGCAAGCTTTTCGATCATTGCAAAGTCATCTTCAGACCCGACGCCACGACCACCCGATACGACGACGCCTGCGGACGTGAGTTCGGGACGGTCACTTTCGGCAACCTTGTCTTCGATCCATTCACTGAGACCCGGGTTTTCGCCAGCGGCGATCACTTCAACCGCTGCTGAGCCGCCGGTCGCGGCCGCGTCAAATGTCGATGTCCGGAACGAGATCACTTTGGTCGCGTCTGAGGACTTCACCGTCTGGATCGCGTTGCCTGCGTAGATCGGGCGTTCAAACGTATCAGCATCGACAACCGCAGTGACATCGGTGATCACCATGACATCCAGAAGCGCTGCAACGCGTGGCAGGATGTTCTTGGCATCGGTCGTCGCAGGAGCAACGATGTGGCTATAATCGCCGGCCAGAGATGCAATCAACGCGGAAACCGGCTCCGCGAGGCGGTGACCATAGAGATCATCTTCAGCAAGAAGAACCTTCGTCACACCATCGATCGTTGCCGCTTCGTCTGCGGCTGCCTTGGCTGTCGCGCCAGCGGCGAGGATGGTAACGTCGCCGAGCGCCTTTGCGGCGGTCACGGCTTTGGCGGTGGCGTCCATTGCCAGAGCGCCATCGTTGATTTCGGCAATGAGAAGAACAGCCATTACACAGCTCCCGCTTCTTTAAGTTTCGCGACCAGTTCATCTACAGAGCCGACCTTGATCCCTGCTGCGCGCTCTTCGGGCTCAGAGGTTTTCACAATCTCAAGGCGCGGTTTCACGTCGACGCCGTAATCAGCAGCTGTCTTTTCATCGAGCGGCTTTTTCTTGGCCTTCATGATGTTCGGCAGCGACGCATAGCGCGGCTCATTCAGACGCAGGTCGGTCGAGATGATCGCCGGCATTTTGACCTTGATAGTCTGAAGACCGCCATCCACTTCGCGGGTCACGACCGCGCTGTCACCGTCGACATCTACTTTGTTGGCATACATCGCCTGAGACCAGCCCAGCAAAGCCGACAGCATCTGGCCGGTGGCGTTCATGTCATTGTCGATGGCTTGCTTGCCGCATAGCACCAGACCCGGCTCTTCTTCCTTGACGATCGCGGCAAGGATTTTCGCAACGGCAAGCGGTTCGATGTCGGTGTGCACGTCATCGGCAGCGACAACGAGGATCGCACGATCGGCACCCATGGCCAGCGCAGTCCTTAGCGTTTCCTGGCTCTGCTTGACGCCGATGCTGACGGCCACGATTTCGTCGGCCTTGCCCGCCTCTTTCAGACGGATGGCCTCTTCTACGGCGATCTCATCAAAGGGGTTCATCGACATCTTGACGTTGGCGAGATCGACACCGGATCCGTCCGCTTTGACGCGAACTTTCACGTTGTAGTCAATCACGCGTTTGACAGGTACCAAGACCTTCATGGGCGCGTTCCTCTCGTTGGGATCACAGGGAAATCTGCGATTCTGACGTTTCGTTCCGGGCAAGGGATACCCAACCCTGAACAGGGGAAACAGGGCAAAATCGTCACGTTAGCGCCATCGGACGTCGCGTTTTTCAAGATCTGCCTCGCGCGATGCTGTGATGGCGCATCAATCGCAAATGTTCTGCAGGGCGCGCCATTCCTGTGCAGACAAAATGGGAAGCGCCTCGAAACCGGGGGGCGTTGCATCCCGTGCAGCCTGAATACGGTCACCAAGCGACGGATGGCTGAGGAAATGTGCAACAAAGGGGCTTGCTTCGCCACCCATGTCGCGAAAGCGTTCGAACATCGTGGCTAGCGCCTCGGGGGCGATCTTGGCGTCGACCAACACGGAATGGGCAAAAACGTCTGCGTCGGCTTCGGCCTCTTGGCTGTACTGCGCTTCGATCAGGCGTTCGGCTAACAGAAGAACGGCGGCACCCCCCGCGAAATCGCCAAAAAGCAGACCCAATACCCCAAGCGATCCCGCAGAGCGCAGCGTGTGTCGTGTCGGATCACGGCTGACCACATGTCCGATCTCATGAGCGAAGACAGCGGCCACCTCGTCGGGTGTCTCGGCCTTTTCAATCAAGCCCCTGAAGAAAACGATGTAATTGCCCGGCAGAGCAAATGCATTGATCATTTCATGGTCGAGGATCGACACGTGCAGTGATTGGGTTTCAGGCAGTGCCGATTGAAGTCGCTCTTCCATTTTTTCCCGTGCTGCCAAACCTTCTGGGCTGCTGCAGACAGGAACGGGGTTTAGCCCGGTTTGATCTAGCGCTGTGCGGATTTGTTGCAGTGTGACTTCGCCCAAGGCGCGTTCGCCTTCGGGTGGGATGAAACGCGCCAATTGGTTGGCCATCGCAGGCACAAGGACAAAGATGATCAGTCCAACCGAGGCGACGGCTGCCATGGCCCAACCGATCAACGGCCCACGTTTGGTGATTTTCGGACGTTTTTTTCGATTTGGCAGTCTCTGCGCCAGCTCAAAATCGGAAAGGACAAGGCGCTGTACAGGGTCATCACACAGTTGCAGCACCATTTGGTCGCCGCCGGCCTGATCGGGCGCTTGGCGGATATCGGTCAAAGGCCAATGGATTTCCGTGCCGTCCTGCACCAGACCGACAAGCGACTGCGTGTCCTCATCAATGGTGAGCGCCACGGTGGCGGCGCTGGATCGTGAGCCGTTAAAATACGTGGCTGTCGCAGAGAAGCGGTCTGGTGTGTGACCTACGCGCAAGACAGTCATAGAGAGGCCCCCACATCCAGAGCATCTGCAAATCCTTCCGCTTCGGAAAATTCATCGCGCGGACGTTGCTCGATCCGCGCTGCTGCAGAGGCCGGAGCCAGTGTAAGCGAGGAGAAGTAGTGGCGGATCACGGGATAGGTGATGAACGCATTGGTCAGTGCAGACCAGAGCAAGAAGATCGTGAAATAGATCATCACGCTCAGCACGATAATCGCATAGCGCCCCAGACCGTTTATCGGAGCAACCATGTCATTGAGGTCCATCTCGGCAAGTAACTCTGTCGACTGGATCAAAAGCAATAGCAGGCCCAGTATGACAAACGGGATGAATACGGCTGCTGCGGCCAAAAGCGAGCCCAGAAGATATATCATCATCACACGAAACGCGTTTGGTGACAGGGTAAACCGAACACCGTTGATTGTTTTGGCCTGTGTCAGTCGCCGCAAGCTTTCGACGCGGTAGTAGACAAGCCCGTAAACCCCGATGAAGCTTGCAATAATACACAATCCGAAGCCTGCGGGTACGTGTTCGGACAGGATTGCTGCAACCCCAGCCAGAGCAACGGCAAGGGCGAGAAACATCGGTTTCATTGCAGGATAGAGCATGGTCCAACTACCACCCTGGTCCATGCGCGCAGTACCGAAAAAGGTGCGGTCGGTTTTGTACTTCTCCAGCCAGAACGTCATGCGCGGCAGCAACAATCCAAGACTGAGAATGGTCACGAGCCAATGCAGCACTGCACGCCATGCATAGCCCCATGCGCCGGGCTTCAGACCAAACCGCAGTCCGCGCCACCGTGTCCTGGCAAGGATATACCGGCGCGCTCTGTATTGGGCGAAGAACCAGAGTGGAACGACGCCTATCAGGCTTGTCGCGTATGCAGCGAAATTACCCTGAAAGAGCGAAAAGCTCGCAAACATCAGGATCAGGTTCACGATGCCGATGTAAAATGCAAGCACGACAACCGCGAAGAGAAACCCAAGCAGTTTTTCCAGCGGGTCGCCTACATATTCAAGAGGATGCCCCCCGGGACGGATCGCCGACCAATACCATCTTCGAAGCCGAGTGCGCATCCAAAAGCGATAGATGCCTAGTGTCAGAACCGTGAAAAAACCGGTTTTCAGTGCAAGCCAGAAGAGCGCACCGCGCGTTCCGACAACCTCGGTCGTCAGTATGTCGGCATCATGTGAAGGTGTTGTCTCGTGGGAAACCGCGGGGGGCCATCCGTCCCGTTCCAGCACGTTTTCCTGTCCACTCGGCCAGCTCGGTTTCTGTCCGTGTGCGTCCGGCCGGGTCGCGCCAGGTGAGGCCTTCTCCCAAGGTGAAGGTGGTTGCATCCGACAGGCCCCCGTCCTTGTACTTTTGCAGCCGCACGCCTTTACCGCGCCCCATCTCAGGTAGTTCGTCCAGAGCAAAGACCAGAACCTTGCGGTTCTCGCCTACAACTGCAACCGCATCTCCGGTTACCGGTTTGCATACTTTGGCCCGCACATCGCCACGGACGTTGAGAACCTGCTTGCCTGCCCGCGTCTGCGCCAAGACTTCATTCTCCGGCACCACAAACCCATCTCCGGCACTTGAGGCGACAAGCAGCTTCCGGTCAGGCTGATGGATGAACAAATCGACAATCGCGGCTTCGTTCGGAAGGTCCACCATCAGACGCAGAGGTTCTCCCATGCCGCGCCCGCCTGGCAAGTTGGCTGCCGAAACAGTGTAAAAGCGGCCATTGGACCCGAAAACCAACAACCGATCTGTCGTTTCCGCGTGGAAGATAAAGCGCGGACCATCTCCATCTTTGAATTTCAGCTCGCGGTTCAGGTCGATATGCCCTGTCATCGCCCGAATCCATCCCATCGCCGAGCAGACGACAGTAATGGGCTCGCGCTCGATCATCGCTTCAATCGGGACATCCTCGACCTCACCGGCTTCGGCGAAGGTGGTGCGTCGCTCGCCGCCCGCGTAGTTTTTGCCAAAGGTCTTTTTGGTTTCGCGCAATTGGTTTGAAATTGCCTCCCACTGCAGGTCTCCGCTTTCCAGCAGGTCTTCCAATCCGGCACGCTCTTCCATCAGGCGGTCGCGTTCGGCGACCAACTCCATTTCTTCGAGCTTGCGCAAGCTGCGCAGGCGCATGTTCAGGATTGCTTCGGTCTGTACTTCGGTGAGACCCAGTTGGTCGTCGTCAGACACCATAGGAGGCGACACGTAGTCGGCCTCGTCCCGAGCGCGCGGGTGATCCTTGCCCCAATCCTCGCGCATCAAAGCGGCCTTGGGATCATCGTCGTAGCGAATGATGTCGATCACGCGGTCAAGGTTCAGAAAGGCAACAATCAGGCCTTCCAAGACCTCCAAGCGGTGGTCAATCTTGTCCATCCGGTGCTGGCTGCGCCGGATCAGAACGTCACGCCGGAAGTCAAGGAAGGCACGCAGGACTTCCTTCATCGAACAAACTTTGGGCGTCAGACCGTCAATCAGTACGTTCATGTTCAGGCTGAACCGCGTTTCCAGATCGGAATTGCGGAACAGCATGTTCATCAGAACATCCGGGTCCACGTTCTTGGACCGCGGCTCCAGCACCATGCGGATGTCATCGGCGGATTCATCACGGATATCTGCGAGGATCGGCACCTTCTTTGTCTGGATCAACTCGGCCAGCCGTTCGACCAGCTTCGACTTCTGAACCTGATACGGGATCTCGGTCACAACGACTTGCCACTGACCACGACCCAGATCTTCAACCTCCCACTTGCATCGTAACCGGATTGAGCCACGTCCTGTGCGATACGCCTGCGCAATCGTTTCGCGGTCCTCGACGATCACACCACCGGTCGGAAAATCCGGTCCCGGCACGTAGTTGAGCAATGTGTCGTCGCGTGCGTCCGGCACCTTGATCAGATGCAGGCAAGCATCGATCAATTCGGCGATGTTGTGCGGCGGGATATTCGTCGCCATGCCCACCGCGATGCCTGATGCGCCGTTGGCGAGAAGGTTCGGAAACTGAGCCGGAAGAACAACGGGCTCTTCCAGCGTGCCGTCGTAGTTTGCCCTGAAATCGACGGCATTTTCGTTAAGCCCATCCAGCAGAGCTTCAGCCACCGCAGTAAGGCGTGCTTCGGTGTAGCGCGCAGCCGCCGGGTTGTCGCCGTCAATATTGCCAAAGTTTCCCTGACCGTCGACCAACGGGTAGCGCACCGCGAAATCCTGCGCCAAACGGGCCATCGCATCATAAATCGCGGCGTCCCCGTGAGGATGGTAATTCCCCATAACGTCGCCGCTGATCTTGGCAGACTTTCTGAAGCCACCGGAGGAACTTAATCTCAGTTCGCGCATTGCATATAGGATACGGCGATGCACGGGTTTGAGCCCGTCACGCGCATCGGGAAGCGCCCGGTGCATGATCGTCGACAAGGCATAAGTCAGGTACCGCTCACCGATGGCTCGGCGTAGCGGTTCCGCAAAATCGCGGGGGGGCATCTTGGGGTCATCGACGTCATCAACCATAGATGATGTGATACTCACCCCCTCTGAGGCCGTAAAGCAATTGCGGGAATATTTTTTCTCTTTCCCCTTCGGAGTGAATGGAGAATCGAGGTATTCCTGCACACGTGTTGGGTGAGTTGTGCACCTTGGGGGTTGTAATGAACAAGTACATCTTGGTCGCTTTCGCGGTCATGGCGATGACGTTTTATGAGCTTTCGGGAGGGTCCGAATTTGAACCCGGCGAGACATCTTTGGTGATTTTCGCTGAACCCACTCCTGTGGTGGAAACGTCAAGTGATCGGCCTGAAATCGTCGCACGCGCCGACACATCGACCACATCCCTGACGGACATTACCCCTGCGCGTGATGTCATTGATCCTGTTGTTTCAAACGCCTCGGTTGTCGTCACGCCGGTTGCACGTGAACCTGATACCGCGGCTGTGAGCCCGGAACCGCCGACGCTGAAACTCAAAGACGCCGTAGTCGAGCAAGAGCCTGCGATGGACCTCCGTTTTGTAGACGGGGATCGCGTCAATCTCCGCGCCGGACCCGGCACAGATTATGCGGTTGTCGGCAAGCTTCTTCGTAATGATATGGTGGAGGTGCTCAGTGACGACGGCAATGGCTGGTTGCACCTTCGCAATGCAGCAAGTGGCGACGAAGGGTATGTTGCAGATTGGCTTGTGACCGCGGCAAACTGACGTGCATTCGAAATCTATCCTGATCACCGGCTGCTCTTCAGGGATCGGCCTCGATACCGCCCGGCGACTAAAATCGCTGGGCTGGACGGTTTTTGCATCCTGCCGCGCGCAATCTGACTGCGAGGCGCGGGTCGCCGAGGGCTTTTCCGCGCCACAACTGGACTACGAAGACCCGGACAGCATCGCGCGTTGTGCAAAGTTGGTTCTGCGAGATACGGGCGGCGGGCTTGATGCCGTCTTTCACAATGGTGCTTACGCGCTGCCCGGACCGCTTGAAGATATCCCGGCGGACGGCATGCGGAGCCAGTTTGAAGCAAACTTTCTGGGCTGGCACGATCTTAACCGTCACCTGATCCCATCCATGCGCAGCGCCGGGTCAGGCAGGATTCTGTTGAACTCCTCAGTACTGGGGCTGGTTGGTATGAAATACCGTGGGCCTTATGTGGCGACAAAGTTTGCCCTTGAGGGCTATGCTGATGTTTTGCGTATGGAAATGGCAAACACCGGGATCAAGATTGTGCTGATTGAGCCGGGGCCAATCGAAACCGAGTTTCGACGCAACGCGATCAAACAATTTGAAAAGTGGGTGGATTGGAAATCTTCGGTGCGCCGGGCGCAGTACGAAGACTCACTGCTTGAACTGCTAAAAAAGGGTGGCAGTTCTAAGGTGCAATGGCCGGCGTCTGCTGTAACTGATGTCGTGGTGCAGGCACTGACAGCCAAGCGCCCCAGAGCCCGCTACCGGGTAACGACGCCCACAACGGCAATGGCACTGGCACGCCGGGTTCTTCCGACTCGCGCGCTGGACTGGGTTTTGTCCAAAGGCTGACTTTTCATTCGCCTTGGGCCGCGATACGGCTACATCCCCGGGAACATCAATCCAGAGGAAGACCCCGTCATGATGCAAGACCCACTGTTTATCATCGCGGCCATTGCCTGTTTGGCGGTGGTTGCAGTTCTGTTGTTCGGCATTGGAAGCTTTGCGAAGGGTGGGGACTTCAACAAGAAATATGCCAACAAGGCGATGCGCTGGCGCATCATTGCTCAGTTTGTGGCTGTGGTGCTGATCCTGCTCTTCGTCTGGTTGAGGGGAGAGTGAACGTTGGTTGTACTGAATAAAATTTACACCAAAACCGGTGATCATGGCGAAACAGCTCTGGGCAATGGTGCCCGGGTGGCAAAGCATTCGATGCGGGTCACGGCCTACGGCACGGTCGATGAATTGAATGCGGTTGTTGGGCTGGCGCGGCTGCAAGCGAACGGTGACTTGGACACCAACCTGTCGCGTATCCAAAACGATCTCTTTGATCTAGGTGCAGACTTGTGTCGGCCAGATCTGGAGAAGGACGCCGAGGCGGAATACACGCCGCTGCGAATTGTCGCGGCTCAGGTGGACCGGCTGGAAGCCGAAATTGACGCTATGAACGGGCGGCTGGAACCTCTACGGAGCTTTATTCTTCCCGGAGGTTCGCCTCTATCCGCATACCTGCACCAATGCCGGACAGTCGCAAGACGCGCGGAGCGTTTGACCGTCGAACTTGCTACGATGGAGAGTGTCAACCCGGCGGCAGTTAAGTACCTCAATCGGCTGAGCGATTGGTTTTTTGTGGCGGCGCGAATTGCCAATGACGATGGCAAAGCCGACGTGCTTTGGGTGCCGGGCGCAAACCGCTAGGCGCGGTGTGGCTGACCAAAACGGGCGATGCGTTGGCGCATCGCCCAGTTACAGTGATCAGCCTTCTTTATCTGTAACGTTCTCCTTGAACGCCACTTCGAAGGCCGCTTTCTGCGTATCCGATGCCTCGGTTTGATAGCGCGCTTTCCACTCGGACATCGGCATGCCGTAGAATGTCTCGCGCGCGGCGTCTTTGTCCATTTCGATCCCGCGCTCGTTGGCTGCTTCCTGATACCAACGGCTCAGGCAGTTCCGGCAGAAACCCGTAAGATTCATCATGTCGATGTTTTGTACGTCCGGGCGGTCTTCGATCAAATGCTGGCGCAGACGGCGAAACGCGGCTGCTTCGATTTCGATTTGGGTCTTTTCGTCCATCTCAGTGTACTCCGGTTCAGTCCGCGACCTGTGTCAAAGCCGAAATCAGCATCGGTGCAAGGCGTTCACCCCATGCCGCTTGTGCTGCTTCGGTTTCAATCAGGTCATTGCGCAATTCGATAAGTGTGTTCAGTCGGCCATGATGCAAAGCATGGCGATCAACTGCATCGCCAGGCAAGTGGCCGGGATAGGGCTCGTTGCGGCCTACGACGAGGTCGGGCTCTGCTTCCAAAGCGGCAATCAATGGATCGGATAGACGACGGTCATATGCATGTAGGATACCCACATGCCACGGGCGGCTCGGTCGGGATTTCAGTTGCCGCGTGAAGGAATGGATCGCGACAATGACTGTGTCGTCACGCCGCGCAGCCAATTCCGACAAGGCCTCGTGGTATGGACGGTAATATGCGTTGAGCCGGCGCTCTTTTTCCTCTGCGTCGGCGTTACGGTTGCCGGGAATAACAGAGCCGTCATAGAGACGCATCAGCAAGGTCGGATCGTCTTCGCCTCGGTTCGGATCAATCACCAGTCGGGAAAAGTTCGACAAAATCGCCGGTGCGTTCAGTGCATCTGCCAAGGCGCGCGTCACCCCGGCAGCACCGAGATCATAGGCGATATGGCGGGACATATCGGCGTCGGGCAGGCCGAGTGTGCCACCAAGATCGGGCGGCACGGTATTGGTCGCGTGATCGCAGGTGATCAGCCAGCGCGATGAACGATTCTCTCCATGCACAAAAAATGGTACATATGTCATAGATGTGTGATCTCCCGAGCGCATCAGATAGTGGAGTTGCGCAAGAAAGGGAAATGAGCAATAACCCCGGCTGAAAGTTAGCGGTAACATGATTGCGTCATCTTGCCCGAACGCGCGCCCGCCCGGCATTTGTGAAAGACCCGGTTGGACGCCCAGAAGCATGTTAAAGGACATAATCCCGAATGAGACGTTTGCGCAGTGTAAAGATCGTTGCGACCCTTGGTCCGGCGTCGAGCAGCTATGAAATGATCCGGGCATTGCACGAGGCCGGTGCAGATGTTTTCCGTCTGAACATGAGCCATGGCAGTCACGCGGAGATAGCGGAGCGACACGCGATCATCCGTAAGGTCGAGCAGGATCTCGACAGTTCCATCGGAATTTTAGCTGACCTGCAGGGGCCGAAATTGCGTGTTGGTGCGTTTGCCAATGGCGAAGAAGAATTGGTTGAAGGTGCATCTTTCCGGCTGGATTTGGCTGACGAGCCAGGCTCTGCTACGCGGGTGACCCTTCCACACCCAGAGATTTTCGCCGCTCTGGAAGCTGGTTCTCATTTGCTGGTCAATGACGGTAAGATCCGACTGAAAGTCGAAAACTGTGGCGAAGACTTTGCGGATTGCTCGGTTGTGACCGGTGGCACGATCTCAAATCGCAAGGGCGTCAACGTACCTGATGTGGTACTGCCGCTTGCTGCGCTTTCCGAAAAAGACCGAGACGATCTGGAGTTTGTGTCGGACCTGGGTGTCGATTGGCTTGCGCTCAGCTTTGTGCAGCGCGCGCAGGACGTGATCGAAGCACGCGAGCTGTGCAAAGGTCGCGCGGCTATTCTTTCGAAGATCGAAAAGCCTGCTGCCGTGAAGGCGTTTGACGAAATCCTCGAAGTGTCTGACGGCATCATGGTTGCACGCGGCGACTTGGGTGTGGAATTGCCTGTGCAGAATGTTCCGCCAATCCAGAAACGCCTGATCCGCCGCTGCCGTGCGGCTGCCAAGCCTGTGATCGTTGCGACCCAGATGCTTGAGTCGATGATCGAGTCGCCCATGCCCACGCGCGCCGAAGTTTCGGACGTCGCGACCGCGATTTACGAAGGGTCTGATGCGATCATGCTGTCTGCTGAATCTGCAGCCGGAGACTATCCGGTTGAAGCGGTCACGACGATGAACAATGTGGCAATCGAGGTAGAAAGCGATCCGACCTACACCGAAATCATGGAAGCTTCGCGGATGGCCAAGCGCGCGACCGTGGCGGACGGGATTGTTGCGGCGGCGCGCGAGATTGCCGAAACCACCGATATCAAAGCGATCTGCTGCTTCACGTCATCCGGAACAACGGCTCTTTTGACGGCAAGAGAACGACCGCGCGTTCCCATCATTGCGATGACCAATCACGTCGGGACGGCGCGTCGGCTGGCTCTGACTTGGGGGACAGAATGTGTCATCACCGGCGAATTGGAGCGCTTTAAGCAGGCCGTGGTGAACGCCGCGCGGGCTGCCCGTGCGGGTGGCTATGCTGATGCGTCCGATCAGATACTGGTCACAGCGGGTGTTCCCTTCAACACGCCAGGCACCACAAATATTTTGCGTGTGGCACCGTGTGACGAACGTTTGATCTACAACACAGATCCGGAGTAATCTGCCCTACGTATAATCAGTAGGAGTGGGTCTTAATGGATCCTGATGTGCTTTTTGTCGTTGGGCTCGCGCTTGGTGTATTGTCAATTCCGGCGGTCGTTTCGTCCATCTCAAGAGGCGAACGACCGCGAATTGCGACGATTTCGCTTATGATTTCGGGTGCGATGCTGGTTTGGGCGATTTCCAATAAGCCGGGAGGGTATCCGGTTGAGGCGATCCCTGCGGTTGTCGCAAAAGTGCTGCGAGGATTCACCTAAGACGGTCTGATGTCCTGCGAGTGTTGTGGCAAGGGTAGACACACGAAGCTATAGCCTTTCGCGGCGTCTTCCCGTTTCGGAAGCAATAGTCCGGAAAATCGTCAGAGGACCGCGCTCAGGCTGTTGCATTGCCCTAAAAGCCCGCCTATACGGCGCGCTCTACCCGCGTGGCCGGTCGAACTGGCATACCGAGTCGCGCGTTAACCGATCTGAAGATAGGAGACGGAAATGCCGAAGATGAAGACAAAGTCGAGCTGCAAAAAGCGGTTCAAGGTGACGGCCACGGGCCGCATCAAGGCAGGTCAGGCTGGCAAACGCCACGGCATGATCAAGCGCCACAAGAAGTTCATCCGCGACGCGCGCGGAACCACCGTGTTGTCCAAGGCTGATGAGCAAATCATCAAGCCGATGATGCCCTACGCGCGCTAAGGAGGAATTGACATGTCCCGAGTAAAAGGCGGAACCACCACACACGCCCGTCACAAGAAGGTCATCAAGGCCGCCAAAGGTTACTATGGCCGCCGCAAGAACACCTTCAAGGTTGCACGTCAGGCCGTCGACAAGGCGAACCAGTACGCCACACGCGACCGCAAGAACCGCAAGCGGAACTTCCGCGCGCTGTGGATCCAGCGGATCAACGCGGCTGTGCGTCTGCATGACGAGGCGCTGACATATTCGCGCTTCATCAACGGCCTGAACCTGGCCGGCATCGAAGTGGACCGCAAAGTGCTAGCTGATCTGGCCGTGCACGAGCCCGAAGCCTTCGGCGCGATCGTCGAGCAGGCCAAAGGCGCACTGGCCGCTTAAACGACCCAGATTCATGAATAGAGAAAGCCTCGCTGATTCAGCGGGGCTTTTTTCGTTTCGCTATCAGA
>QCWH01000001.1:281625-298062 GCA_003149565.1 Marivita sp. XM-24bin2
CTATCAGACACCCCAATCCTCCGATGCCGCAACACGACGAAAGTTTCCCTAGCGTCATGGCTCTGCAATTGGCACTCTCGGATCATAAAGCACAAATCTGGGAGGAATTTATGCTCGACTCAACTCTGGCCGATACAACGCAGGCATTTCTCGACGAATTCGGAAAAGCGCTTGAAGAGCGCGACATCGCCCGCGCGCGTGAGATGTTTGCAGACGATTGCTACTGGCGTGATCTCGTCACCTTCACGTGGAATATCAAAACGGTCGAAGGCAAGGACGAGGTTGAGGACATGCTGAAACACCAGCTTGCCACGACCAAGCCGCACAACTGGGCGCTTGCCGAGAGTGAGGTTGTGACCGAAGACGGCGGCGTCGTCACCGCCTGGATCACATTCGAGACCGAGGTGGCGCGCGGCTACGGTCTGATCCGGCTACGAGAGGGAAAGATCTGGACGCTGCTGACCACGATGGTCGAGTTGAAAGGATATGAAGAACCCAAAGGATTTGACCGGCCGCTCGGGGCCAAGCACGGCGCGGGCAAGAACCGCGAAACATGGGCCGAAGAGCGCGAACGCGAAGCAAAAGAACTGGGCTACAAGACCCAACCTTACACGCTGATCATCGGTGGCGGGCAGGGCGGCATTGCCCTTGGCGCACGTCTCCGGCAGTTGGGCGTGCCGACCATCATTGTCGAGCGCAATGATCGCCCGGGCGACAGCTGGCGCAAGCGGTACAAGTCTCTCTGCCTGCACGACCCGGTTTGGTACGACCATCTGCCTTACATCAAATTCCCCGAAAACTGGCCCGTCTTTGCTCCGAAGGACAAAATCGGTGACTGGCTTGAGATGTACACAAAGGTGATGGAGCTGAATTACTGGACCCGCACCACCGCCAAATCGGCCACCTATGACGAGGCCAAGCAGGAATGGACCGTCGTCGTGGATCGGGACGGTGAAGAAGTCACCCTGCGGCCCAAGCAGCTGGTTATGGCGACGGGCATGTCCGGCAAGGCGCGCATTCCGGATTTGCCGGGAATGGATACGTTCAAGGGAGATATTCACCATTCCTCACAGCACCCCGGTCCGGACCGCTACAAAGGCAAGAAATGCGTTGTCATCGGATCGAACAACTCGGCGCATGACATCTGCGCGGCCCTTTGGGAGCATGACGCGGATGTGACGATGGTGCAGCGCTCGTCGACCCACATCGTGCGCTCGGACACGCTGATGGAGATCGGTCTGGGCGACCTCTATTCAGAACGCGCCGTCAATGCGGGAGTGACCACCGAAAAGGCCGATCTGATCTTTGCCTCCTTGCCCTATGCTATCCTGCACGAGTTCCAAATCCCGGCCTATGCCGCGATGAAGGAGAAAGACAAAGAGTTCTACGATGGGCTGGAAAAAGCGGGCTTCTGGCTCGATTGGGGGGACGACGAATCGGGTCTGTTCATGAAGTATCTGCGGCGTGGGTCGGGCTATTATATCGACGTGGGGGCCAGCCAGTTGATTATCGACGGAGAGATCAAGCTCAAGCGCGGGCAGGTGACCGAGATCGTTGAAGACGGGGTTATCCTCGACACTGGCGAAAAGCTTGAGGCCGATTTGATCGTGTTGGCCACCGGCTACAACTCGATGAACGGCTGGGTGGCTGACCTCATGGGCCAAGAGATGGCTGACAAGGTGGGCAAGGTCTGGGGGCTTGGATCGAATACCACCAAGGATCCCGGCCCTTGGGAAGGCGAGCAGCGCAACATGTGGAAGCCGACGCAGCAGGAAAACCTGTGGTTCCATGGCGGCAACCTGCACCAGTCGCGGCACTATTCGCAGTTCCTTGCCTTGCAAATCAAGGCCCGGATGGAAGGTATTCCGACCCCGGTTTATGCGCTGCAAGAGGTGCATCACACGTCGTAGTATCGGCATGGGGCGGGCCGTTTGGTCCGCCCCAGTGCACGGAGTCGTGACAGCAGCGTTCTGGACTCGCGGTCGTAGGGCATTACACCCAAACGCATGATGCGCCGACGTACATTCCTGACAACGACAGCCGCCGCGTTTTGCGCGCCATTCCTTGCGCGGGCGCAGACCGACGACCTGCGCAGCGCGATTGATGCTTTGCCGCAGTTGCACTCGCTCCAGATCAGCCGGGGCGATGACACGCTTTTCGCAGAGGCGCCGCGCGGTCCGGGGCTGGAGCGGCTCGCCAACATCAAATCCTGCTCAAAGAGCATTGTTGCGCTCTTGCTGGGCGCTGCCATCGACCGGGGCGAGGTGGCTTCGGTGGAAGCGCCGCTCTCCGAAGTCGCGCCGAATATCCTGCCCTCCAATGCCACTCCGGGGGCGGGGGACATCACTCTCGAAGACCTTGTCACTTTGCGCGCAGGATTGGAACGTACGTCGGGTCAGAACTACGGCGCATGGGTGAATTCCCGCAACTGGCTGGCAGATGCGCTGTCTCGACCTATGGTGGCTGAACCCGGTGGGCAGATGCTCTATTCGACCGGATCGACACATATCCTGGGCGCGGCATTGGCCGAAGCCACTGGGCAAAGCCTTCTGGCGCAGGCACGAGAACGGCTGGGCCGACCCTTAGGCATCGAAATCCCGCCTTGGACCCGCGATCCTCAGGGCTACTACATGGGTGGCAATGAAATGGCCTTGCGCCCGACGGCGATGCTCAAGATCGCGAGGCTGATGCGCGATGATGGTCAGTTTGACGGGGAGCAAGTGATACCGCAAAACTGGGTCGCGGCCTCAACCATCCCCTATGCGCGGTCGCCGTGGTCGGGCCTTTCATACGGCTACGGTTGGTTCCTATCTCCATCGGGTTACACACTGGCGCGCGGATACGGTGGTCAGATCATCGCGTCGCACAAAGCCCGCAATCTTGCCGTGGCGATCACGTCCGATCCGAACCAACCCGCCCGCTCCGGCGGCTATTTCGGCGATTTGATGCGACTGTTGGATGGACCCGTTTTGGCACTGGCCTGACACGAACCTTCCTTGCCTTCGCCCGCACGCTCCGCAAGATGCGTGAACCTTAACCGTGCTGAGTCATCATGCCCACAGCTCCCCTCTGGCTGCTTGTCGCCCTGCAAGCCACTGTGTCCGCCGCCTCCATGGTGGTGGAGATCGTCGCGGGGCGCATGCTGGCGCCCTATGTCGGCATGTCGCTTTATACGTGTACGTCGGTGATCGCCGTAGTCTTGGCAGGGTTTTCCGCCGGGCATTGGTGGGGTGGACGCCTTGCAGATCGCCCCGGAATCAACCCGATGGTTGCCACGGCTTGGGCGTTGGTCGCGGCAGCTATCACCACGGCGCTGGCGGGTGTCGCGCTGCGGGCGTCCGCAGAGCCTGTGCTGTCGGCTTTCCCACAACCTGTCTGGGTCATCACGGGTTTGACTTTTGCCGCATTCTTTTTGCCCTCGCTGTTTGCGGGCATCCCCGCGCCGTTGCTGACGCAGGTGTCGCTGTCCGGCCCGTCGCGGCAGGGCCAAGCGCTGGGCGCAATGTTCGCCTCGGGTGCGATTGGCGCAATTGTCGGCACATTGCTGGCTGGATTCGTGTTCATCTCTTGGCTGGGCAGTCTATGGACGCTTACGACAGTCACTCTGATCTACACGGCTGGGGCCGCGCTGTGTTTCGCTTTCGGCAATGGGTTGCGCCTTGCACAGGGGGGCAGCCTTGTCGCCTTGGTTGCGCTTGCGCTGTCTTCGGGCCTGTCGAAAGGCCCTTGCACCGTAGAAAGCCGTTACTTCTGCCTGCAATCGGTCGATGTATCAGCCGATACGTCGCATCCGACCCGCGCCATGGTGATCGACCATTTGGTACACGGTATATCCGCACAGGATGCACCAGATGTGATGTTCACCGATCACGCCGCCATGCTGGACGCCTTGACCCAACTTCGTGCGCCTTCTGCCGACCCCGCGACGTTCCATATTGGCGGGGGCAATTATGCGTTGCCCCGCGCCTTTGCCCATCGCGGCTTTACCCAGACAACAGTGGCCGAGATCGACCCGGCGGTGACCGCCCTCGCGCAGCGGGACTTCTGGTTCGATGCCACGGATGTTCGCGTCCTGCATATGGATGCGCTGCGCGCGCTGTTGATAGAGGATCAGACCTACGACGTGGTCATTGGGGACGCGTTCACCGACACAGCCGTGCCGCAACATCTGGTCACCGTCGAGTTCTTCGCGTTGATCCGCGACCGGCTCGCACCCGGTGGCACTTATCTGATGAACGTGATCGACTATTCGGACCGGATGCAGGCGGTCGGCAGTCTGGTCGTAACGCTGCGCGATGTGTTTCCAGTGGTGGAAGTCTGGGCAGAGGCGAAGCGTCCTGCGCCCGGAGAACGGGTTGTAATGGTGATCGCAGCAGGGGTATCGGAAACCCCGACGAACAGCTTTTCGGTGCCCGCGCCTGAACGCACAACTTTTGTCGCGCTTGGACCCGCGTTTGTCGATCAATTGGCGACGGCGGGGGTGTATCTGACCGACGACTACGCGCCGATAGATCGCTTGGTCGGGCCGCGCGATTAACACAATCCGACCAAGCCCATGCCAGCGCCCTCGCCGGAGTGGCGCTGGATGTTCGTTTTATGCTGCCTTGAGCAGGGTCTGAGGCTCGGTCACGTCAAGGCCAAGAGCCTGACCAACCGCGCCATAGGTGAGCTGACCTGCATGCACGTTCAGACCTGCCAGAAGGTGCGGATCGTCGGCACAGGCCTGCTTCCATCCCTTGTCCGCCAGTTCCAGCATGAACGGCATCGTGGCATTGCCAAGCGCGATGGTCGACGTGCGGGCAACGGCGCCCGGCATGTTGGCCACGCAGTAATGCATGATGCCATCGACCTCGTAGATCGGGTTCTCATGCGTGGTGGCTTTCGAGGTCTCGAAGCATCCGCCCTGGTCGATGGCCACGTCCACAAGCGCTGAACCCGGCTTCATCAAGCCAAGGTCTGCACGGCTCACCAGTTTGGGCGCAGCGGCACCTGGGATCAGCACGGCGCCGACAACCATGTCGGCGGTCGTGATCATTTCGGCAATGTTCGCCTGGCTGGCGTAGCGGGTGCGGAAAGTGCCTCCGAACACGTCATCAAGATAGCGCATGCGGGGCAGGGAGCGGTCCAGAACCGTCACGTCTGCGCCCATGCCGGCAGCCACGCGGGCCGCATGAGTGCCGACAACGCCGCCGCCGATGACGACAACCTGTGCCGGGCCAACACCGGGCACGCCGCCCATCAGTACGCCACGGCCGCCATTGGCCTTCTGCAAGGTCCACGCGCCCATCTGCGGCGCAAGCTTACCGGCAACTTCGGACATCGGGGCCAGCAGGGGCAGGCCGCCATTGCGGTCGGTCACGGTTTCATAGGCGATGGCGGTGCACCCCGAAGCGAGCAGATCACGGGTCTGCTCGGGGTCCGGCGCAAGGTGCAGATAGGTGAACAGCAACTGACCTTCGCGCAGCATCTTGCGCTCGACCGCCTGCGGTTCCTTGACCTTGACGATCATGTCGGCGGTCGCGAACACCTCTTCTGCGGTGTCGATGATCTGCGCGCCAGCTGCTGTATAGACCGTGTCGTCAAAGCCTGCGCCGACACCGGCACCTTTCTGGATCAGAACGGTGTGGCCATGTGCAACGGCTTCCTGTGCCGCGCTCGGAGTGATGCCGACGCGGAATTCCTGTGGTTTGATTTCGGTTGGGCATCCGATTTTCATGACTGTCTCCTCCGACTCTGTCTGATGACAGGATGCACCTGATCTCGTGCAATTCCGTATGGATCTTTGGCGCTGGGCCAGTCATTTTGCGAAGGCTCTTCGAAGAAAAGGGCGAATTTCGGGAGGAAAGTAGCGCCATGTCCCTGGATGACACAGATCGACGGATTCTTCGCGTATTGCAGCGAAAGGGCCGTGTCTCCAATGCCGAGCTGGCAGAGTCTGTGCATTTGTCTGCCTCAGCGTGCCATCGCCGCGTGCAGCGCCTAGAAGCCGAAGGGTACATTCGGGATTATGTAGCGCTGCTTAACGCGCGCAAGCTGGGCATGCCAACAACAGTCTTTGTCGAGATCAAATTGAGCAGTCAGGCTGACGAATTGCTTGAAGCGTTCGAAAAGGCGGTGTCGCGTGTTCCGGACGTGCTGGAATGTCATCTGATGGCCGGAACGGCAGACTATATCCTCAAAGTCGTTGCTGAAGACACAGAGGATTTCGCCCGAATCCATCGCCAGTACCTCACGCGACTGCCGGGCGTGGCGCAGATGCAAAGTTCCTTTGCGCTTAAGACTGTGTTCAAGACAACAGCCTTGCCAGTGTAACCGCAAGCCCTCAGTCTCAGAGCGCATTAATGTGTGAAATTGCGCTCTGGTATGGGCCGTTTGTGTCTTTGGCATGTATTTGGTATTGTTAGGTACACACTGGAGAACCCGCATGTGACGCGGCCTCCCACATTCATCCCCCCGACATACGGAGTATTCATGACCCAAGTCAAAACGGGCGATACCGTCTCGATTCATTATACCGGCACTTTGGGCGACGGCTCGACCTTCGACAGTTCGGCAGGACGGGAGCCGCTTGAGTTCACCGTAGGTGCTGGCCAAATCATTCCCGGCCTCGATCAAGCGATCCCGGGCATGGCTGTTGGTGACACCAAGAAGGTCGATGTTCCCGCCGATCAGGCCTATGGCCAACCTGACCCGAACGCACGTCAGGCCGTCCCGCGCGCCGAGATTCCGGCGGACATTCCTCTTGAACCGGGCACGCAGCTTCAGATGCAGACCCCGAATGGTCAGGTCGTTCCGGTCATGGTTGCTGAGGTGAGCGACAACGAAGTGACTTTGGACGCTAACCACCCCCTGGCTGGTCAGGATTTGACTTTCGATATTGAGCTTGTCGAAATCAAAGCGGCATAACCACGTTTGGGCCGCGATCACATATGTCATCGCGGCCCGATCCTTTTTGATCTGACGTCGCGCGTTGGAGCGGTGATCAGGTTTCGCTCAGGATTGAAACGATTTCGTCGATGGCTGCCCGGACAGGAGGATCGTGCCGTCCGTCCTGATGTGCAACCAGCCAAGCTTCGTGCTGCAAGTCCATGATTGGATCCGATTGTCTGGATAACGTTCCCAGATTGTCCCCGACAAAGGTGGGCAGGATGATGTGTCCGTGCCCCGCTTCTGCCAGATCAAGGCAAAGGCGCGGATCGCTCGCAGTCGCTGTGATTTTGTCGGCATAATGTGCTTGCAACCACCGCTGTGACGGTACGTCCGGGGAAGAAGCGACAAAGCCTGAAACGCCCGGCAATCCGTAGACCGCAAACTGGACCGGGGCCAGTTGCTGGCGAGCCAGCCAGCGATGATCAGGTGCCGCATTGCGAATGCCGATATCCGCCTCGCGGCGTGCCATGTCGAGGCGCGCGTTTGCGGGAACAAAGCGCGGCTGCCAGATGCGATCTTTCGGGCGGAGCCCTTGTGCCAGGAACCGGGACGTCCAGAATCCGGCGGTGATACGAACTGGCGCGCGCGTGTCGCCGGCGGCTTGCCACCGCGCTACGCGGTGTCGTGTGTCTGCCAAGCCTGTCAATTCAGCAGCCAGGGTTCGGCCGTCTGCCGTAAGAGCGTAGCCATGTGGGCCGCGTTGGAACAACGTTCTGCCAAGTTTTTGTTCGAGCGCGGCCATACGCCGAGACAGGGTTGGCAGCGGAATCCGCGTCACCCGATGGGCTGCACTGAGAGAGGCGCTTTGCGCCACCGTCGCGAAGAGCTCCAAGTCATCAAGAGATGCTAGGGTTTCATTCATGAAACCCATATTGCGAAGATGAGGGGTCTTTTAGCAAGAACTATCGCTTCAGACTGGTTGCATCCTTTCAGGAGTGAAACTGATGGACCCAGTCGACCTATATCCGCTCTTTCCAAAACCTCTGCCGACAGAACGACACATTATTGACGCACGTGTCCGAAGCTATCGGAAATGGGCGCGCCGAAAACGTCTGTTGCAGCTTTACGCTCGGCTTTTCGGCAGGCGTCAGGTGCGTACTCCGGCGAAACGCTCTTGCCAGCCCGTGCGTTCATCATCCGTGATCTTGCGGAAGGTGACTTCGGGCACAGAGAAGGCGTGACCCACCGGCATCGCTTCGACGGCAGCAGCCATATCTGATGGCCAGGTTGCGTCTTCTGCATTCATAGCCGTGAGCAGTTGTGCAGAGGCGTCCGGGATGAACGGGCTCGAAATGACCGCATAGAAGCGAATCAGATTGAGCGCGATCCGAATTTGCATCGCGGCCGTGTCTGGATCTTCCTTGAATGTGGTCCAGGGCGCAACATCCTGAAGGTACTCGTTGCCCAATGCCCAAAGCGCGCGCAAGGCGGCTGCGGACTTGCGCACTTCGATGGCGTCCATATGTGCCTCGTACTCGCGCAATCCCTTTTCCAGATCGGCAAGCAGTTGCGCCTCACGTGAGCCCGGTGTTCCGCCTTCCGGAACCGCTTCGCTGAATTTGGAGCGGCAGAATTTGGTCACGCGGCTGGCAAAGTTGCCCAGCACGTCGGCGAGGTCCTTGTTCACGGATCCTTGGAAATTCTCCCAAGTGAATTCGCTGTCCGAACTTTCCGGCGCGTGGCTCAGGAGCCACCAGCGCCAGTAGTCGGCAGGCAGAATCTCAAGTGCCTGATCCATAAAGACACCGCGCCCTTGGCTCGTGCTGAATTGTCCGCCGTCGTAGTTCAGGTAGTTGAACGACTTGATGTAATCGACGAGCTTCCAGTCTTCGCCCGACCCAAGCATCGTCACCGGGAAGCTCAGCGTATGGAACGGCACGTTGTCCTTACCCATGAACTGAGTGTAGCGGACATCGTCAGCGCCCTTGTCGGTGCGCCACCAGCGTTCCCAGTCAGCATCGGTCTTGCCATTGGCCTCGGCCCACTCACCGGCACATGCAATGTATTCAATGGGCGCGTCGAACCAGACGTAGAACACCTTGCCTTCCATGCCGGGCCAGTCTTCGTCGCCTTTCTTGACGGGGATCCCCCAATCGAGATCGCGGGTGATGCCCCGGTCCTGTAGCCCGTCGCCATCGTTCAGCCATTTCTTGGCAATAGACGTGGTGAGGACCGGCCAATCGGTTTTGCTGTCGATCCACTCCTGCAACTTGCCACGCATATCGGATTGGCGCAGGTAAAGGTGTTTGGTTTCGCGCACTTCGAGATCGGTGGACCCCGAAATAGCCGAGCGGGGCTCGATCAAATCGGTCGGATCAAGCTGCTTGGTGCAGTTTTCGCACTGGTCGCCGCGCGCCTTGTCGTAGCCGCAGTTCGGGCAGGTGCCCTCGATGTAGCGATCCGGCAGAAAGCGTTTGTCGGTATGGCTGTAGACCTGCTTTTCGCTGACTTCGCGGATCAACCCCGCTTCGGCGAGACGTCCCGCAAGATGTTGGGTCAGTTTGTGGTTCTGAGGGCTGGACGAGCGGCCAAAATGGTCAAAGCTCAACCGAAAACCTTTGGCGATCTCGGCTTGCACTTTATGCATTTCCGCACAGTAATCCGCCACTGGTTTACCTGCTTTTGCGGCTGCGAGTTCTGCCGGTGTGCCGTGTTCGTCGGTGGCGCAGAGAAACATCACCTCATGCCCACGTGCCCGCAGGTAGCGCGCATAGAGGTCGGCAGGCAACTGGCTGCCCACGAGGTTTCCAAGGTGCTTGATCCCGTTGATGTAAGGGATTGCCGACGTGATGAGGTGCCGTGCCATATCTTCTGCGCCTGCTTTGTCACTGAGGTTTGCGTCGCTTTAACGGATCACTGCCCCAAGTGCCAGAGGATCAGTCCTTTTCCCGACTGGATCGCATCAGGCGACCGATGAGGAAAGACGTACGCGGCGCGTAGACATAGGGCGTTTTTTGGTGGCTGGGGCGGGCGCGCATCCTGATCAGCCCGAATACAACCAGTACTGCGTGACCCACCGCGATCATTGCAAAGAGTGCGGGTGGGCCAAAGAGCCCCATAAGTAATGATGCGAGATAGGGGGCGGCGATTGCGCCAGTCGCGTACCAGAACATAAGCGCAGCCGAGAGCTCGACCCTTTCGCTTGAGTTTGCAAAGTCATGCGCGTGCGCTGCGGCGACCGAATAGATCGGGAAGGTGGTCAGTCCGAAGATCATTGCTGTAATGAACACACCAGAGGTTGGCAGACCTGTCAGCGTGGCAGTCAGCACGCATGAGGCGATTGCGGCAACGGACAGCCAGATGAGCACCCAACGGCGGTCGTATTTGTCGGCCAGCCATCCGACCGGATATTGCGCCAAAGCGCCGCCAGCAACAAACGCAGCCATGAAGAGAGCTATCTGGTCGAGCGCAAGGCCGACACCTTGTCCGTAGACTGGACCCACCATTCGGAAAGATGCGGACGAAATCGCGGCAACGATTACGCCGGCGGCGGCCAGTGGTGATCGGGTGACCGCCAGCATCGGGCGCAGGCGGGGTGCGTCAGGCGTTTCCGGCTGTGGTCGCGTGGTCAGAGCCATTGGCAAGAGCGCAGCGCAACAGAGGATCGCCAGCACATTGTAGCTGACATAAGCCGCTGGGGTCAGAACGCCGATCAGAAGCTGCGCGACCAGCGACGCGCCCATATCCGCGATTCGGTACAGGCCCATCGCACGGCCGCGGGTTTCATTGGTCACCTCTGCCTGAAGCCATGCTTCGATCACGGTGTAACAGCCTGCGACACATATGCCCGTGCCGATGCGCATAAGCGCCCATGCATTCGGATCCGGCAGCATCATATGGCCGAGAAGCCCGATTGCACCCAGTGCCGTGAAGGCGGAAAACGCTCGGGCATGACCGACGGATCCCATCAGCCTGGGGGCCCACCAGCAGCCGACGAAAAAGCCGACGAAGTGCGCTGAACCAAGCAGGCCAATCTCTGCCGTGGTAAAATCCAGCGTGATGCCTGAGATCGCATCGAGAGGTCCAACACCACCCGAAGACAGCTGTAGTAGGGCAACTGACAGGAAGAGGGCAGCAAAGGACAGGGGAAGACGCATGCAGCTTTTTGAAAACCGATTGCCAGTGCACGTCCACTGTTAATTCGACTTATTACGTCGTTTTCTGCTCTTGTAGAAAGTGTCTTGGCTTTAGTCTGTGGCGTATTGCTCGAGGACTGTATCCACCATGGCATAGGTCTGTGGCATGAACCGCCCCTTCGGTTTCGTCTCGACCCACCATGCCCGCGCCCCCTTGTTGTTCAGCAGATCGCGCAGCAGACTGTGAAGCGCCCCTTCCATTCCGACCAGCTTGGTTGGAATGGTGTCATTGTGTTTGGCGAAATTGCCGATGATGTGAATGCCTTGTTCAAGATACATTCCGAAAGCGCGCTTTTCGGCCGGCGTCAGAGCGTGATAGTCCTGTTCTGCACGTTCCAGAAATTCTGAAAATTCGATATTGCTGCTCAGGCCTTTGAAGGTGCTCAGGCTTTCCAATAAATCACGCCAGTTTGCGAGTTCGGATTGTTTGCGGTTTTGGCGCAGTTCATAGGCCAGAAAGATCAGCGACAGGATCACGCCAATCGCGGCAAGGATATCTGCGATTGGGGCAAGCTGACTAAGCGACATTGGGCTGCTCCTTTGGGCCGAGCGTAGTGTATTCCTCCTTGTCCGGTAAAGCGGATGATGACGTCGGTGAAGGTGCGCAAGGCGCAAGACCGGATGGGCCAAACGTCATCAGCCAATTACGGGGCGGGGCCATGCGGGCGCGTAGGCGGCTCAGCGTCCAGTGGCCTGCGCCATTGTGATGGGCTGGCTCCAGCGACCAGCGGGTTTCGATTCCCGGCGCACCGCCTTCACCTGGAGTCAAAAGCAAAGCCAGAGGGTGGAACGCTCCTGCTCCACAGCCCGCCTCTGCAGCCAGATGCAATCGGCGGATACGCACCATCGTAGGGGCGGCGGTCATATCTCCGACCACGACGGGTGCGTGCCCGTCACGGAGGGCTTCTTCCATTGTCCAGAGCAGCATGTCCCTCTTGGCCGCTTCCACAAACAGAACATGACCGGGCGTGATGTGATCGGCGATGGCGTCGGGGGAAATGAATTCAGCCGAGTCCTGCAGCGTGATCCAGACAAGTGGACCCCCTAATCGTGCTGCAAGAGACAAGGCCAACGTGTACCGTGCCGCGCCGCAGAGTTCATGCACGCGGCCCAGCCGTAGGGCGATTTCCGGATCGCCAAGCGTAACTGTGGGGGCAGGGCGATGTGGACGCCTTGACAGGAGGGCAGCGGCACTTTGCATGTCGGGAATTTTGCATGTTCTTATTTTGTTCTCAAGAGATTCGTCGCATATCGCGCGTGAAGCCTTGCTTCGGACCGGTGCTATTGCTCTTTTGCGTCAGAGATTTGCTCCCGTCATGAGGACAAGACACACTGTGATCCCGATATTGCGCGCCTCACTAATACTGGTCTGGTTGGCGCTGCCCGCAAAAGCCGATGATCTCACCGTGTTTGCTGCCGCCTCGCTTGGTGATGCAATGAACGCGCTGGCGACGCTTTGGACGAAGGAAACAGGACAGGACATAACCCTTGTTCTGGCAGGAAGTTCGACCCTCGCCAGACAAGTCGATGCGGGCGCGCCCGCCGATGTTATGGTGTCGGCAAATGACGCGTGGATGGATTGGCTTGTCGAACAGGGACGGGTTGAGGTGGAGAGCAGGGTCGATGTGGCCTCCAACCGTCTTGTGATTGTGGCATATGATCCGGCAGCAGCCAGCCGCGACATTATCACGGCTCAGACTGACATCGTTGGCGAATTGGGGGCCGAAGGGCGATTGGCCATCGCGTTGCCCGAGGCTGTGCCCGCAGGCATATATGCCAAAACGGCGCTGACCCATCTCGGGTTGTGGGACGGTCTAAGCGCCCGATTGGCGCCCACTGACAATGTGCGTGCCGCCCTTGCGCTTGTGGCGCTGGGCGAAGCCCCGTTGGGCGTGGTATATGCAACCGACGCACAGTCAGACCGCCGCGTGGTCATCGCTGGAGTACTTCCCGACGACAGCCATCCGCAGATCCGTTATCCGGCCGCGGTTGTCTCTGATTCTAGGAACGCCCCTGCTGCAACTCGCTTTGTTGCGTGGTTGGCAGATGAAGCGGCACAAGAGATTTTTGCTCGGTTTGGTTTTCTGCCTATTGGTCCAGGCGAATGATCGATTGGCTGGGACCGGATGAATGGCAGGCGGTCGCACTGTCGCTTAAAGTCTCGTTATGGGCAACGCTGCTCAGTCTTCCTTTTGGCTTGATATGCGCCCTTGCATTGGCCAGAGGGCGCTTCTTTGGTCGTGAAGTCCTGAATTGGCTGGTGCATTTACCGCTTGTCCTGCCGCCGGTTGTCACCGGATACCTGCTGCTTTTGGGGTTTGGTCGGCAAGGACCCATCGGATCATTGTTGGACAGCCTATTCGGCATCACGCTCGCCTTCCAGTGGACGGGGGCGGCGCTTGCGGCGTCGATCATGGCTTTTCCCCTGATGGTGAGGGCGATGCGTTTGGCCATCGAAGCGGTGGACCCCAAGCTGGAAGAAGCGGCTGCCACGCTCGGAGCCAGCAGGCTCAGGGTGTTCAGCACTGTAACTCTGCCCCTGATCCTGCCGGGGATCATCGCGGGGGTGGTGCTGGCCTTTGCCAAGGCAATGGGTGAATTCGGCGCAACGATTACCTTCGTTTCGAATATTCCCGGCGAAACACGCACCGTGCCCTCTGCAATCTATGCGTTTTTGCAAGTGCCGGGTGGTGAAAGCAGTGCGCTCCGGCTTGTGGGCGTCGCAGTCGCCATCGCGATTGGCGCGCTGATACTGTCGGAGTGGCTTTCTCGGAAAATCGCACACCGGATATCAGGAACATGAGTCTATCGGTTGATATTCGGCGCTCGCTTGGCGGGTTTGATCTCCACACGACGTTCGACGCCCCTGAGGGCGTCACGGTGCTTTTTGGCCGTTCCGGCAGCGGAAAAACGTCTGTGGTCAAGTCCGTCGCGGGTTTGGTGACACCCCAGCAGGGAAAAATCACAGTAAACGGTCGGGTTCTTTTCGATAGAGAGACGCATACGGATTTGCCCGTCCACAAGCGGCGGTTGGGATACGTTTTTCAAGACAGCCGTCTTTTTCCCCACCTGAGCGTGCGGGACAACCTGTGTTACGCCGCCCGTGTCAGCAGTCGAGGTGCGACAGATCCAAGGCAGGTTGGCGATTTGCTTGGCATCTCGCATCTTCTGGATCGCCGTCCCCATTCCCTTTCCGGCGGTGAGGCGCAGCGAGTCGCGATCGGTCGCGCTCTCTTGTCGGCGCCGGACATGCTCTTGATGGATGAACCGCTGGCTTCGCTCGATGGGCCACGCAAGGCAGAAATTCTGCCCTACCTTGAAACCCTAAGGCGCGAGACTGGACTGTCGATCCTCTACGTGACCCACAACATGGCCGAGGTGGCGCGACTTGCGACGCATATCGTGTTGATCGACGAGGGACGCGTTGTGCGCTCTGGCGCACCCGAAGAGGTGTTGACCGATCCCGATATGGTGCGATTGCTGGGTATCCGGGATGCCGGTGCGGTTTTATCGGCCATAGTTGCAGAGCATCTTCCAGATGGCCTCAGCGCTCTGGCGATCTCGGCTGGTAAGCTTTTTCTACCGGCCGTGGATGCGCCAGTCGGAGCCAAACTGCGGGTGCGTATCCTTGCGCAAGACGTGATTCTTGCACGCTCGCGCCCAGAAGGACTGTCTGCGCTCAACATCCTGCCCGTGCGGGTGCTTGCGGTTCGTCGCGGTGAGGGACCGGGCGTGATCGTACAGCTGCAGGCCGGAGAGGATCGTTTGCTGGCCCGCATCACCCGACGCAGTGCTGACGCTCTTGGCATCGTTGAAGGGGCAGACTGTTTCGCAGTCATGAAATCGGTGGCGGTATCGCAAACGGATATCGCGGTTGGCTTGCAGACCGGACTTTAGCCGCTACTTTGCGCGCAACCGAAGTTGAAGGAACGCGCGATGAAGATGAACCGACTGGGCAGAACCGATCTGATGGTGTCCGAGCTGTGCCTGGGCACGATGACCTATGGCAATCAGACACCAGAGACAGATGCCCATACCCAAATGGATATGTCTTTGGATGCCGGCATCAACTTTATCGACGCGGCGGAAATGTACCCGGTCAATCCCATCGCCAAGGAAACCATCGGTCTCACCGAAGAAATCCTTGGCAATTGGTTCCAGAAATCAGGGCGGCGCAATGATTGGATACTGGCGACCAAGCACTCCGGTGAAGGTATGCAATACGTGCGCGATGGGGCGCCAATTTCAAGCGACACCATTCCCGGCGCCGTAGAGGGGTCGCTGAAACGTCTCAAGACGGATCATATCGACCTCTACCAGCTGCACTGGCCCAATCGCGGGTCTTACATGTTCCGTCAGAACTGGACCTTTGATGCGACGTCACAAGACCGCAAAGAGACCCTGCAGAACATGGCAGATGTCCTTGGCGCGCTGGGCCGCGAGATCGAGAAAGGCCGCATTCGGCACATCGGCCTTTCGAATGAAAGCGCGTGGGGCACGATGATGTGGCTGCAGGTCGCGCAGGCAATGGCGGGGCCGCGTATGGAAAGCATCCAGAACGAATATTCCCTGATGTGCCGCATGGCTGATACGGATCTGGCTGAGGTGATGGTGCATGAAGAAGTGTCGCTCTTGCCATTCTCACCTCTGGCGGCGGGCTTGTTGACCGGCAAGTATCAGAACGGTGCCGTCCCCGAAGGATCCCGCATGGCGATCAACGGCAATCTGGGCGGTCGCAAGACAGACCGAGCGTTTGAGGCCGTCGACGCCTATGCCAAGGTCGCGCGGGATGCGGACCTTGATCTTGCTCTGATGGCGCTCGTGTGGTCTGCGCAACGTCCGTTTGTGGCTTCGTCAATCTTTGGGGCCACAACGGCGGATCAGTTGGCGCATCTTTTGAAAGCTGTGGATATGAGCCTCGGTGAAGATGTCTTGACAGCGATCGACGAGACGCATCGTCAGCATCCGATGCCCTACTAAACCTCTCTTGATTTCTTTTTAGCGCGCGGCCCCGATCCCGGCGAGGGCCGCGATTAGCAGGACAAGTCATGCGGATCCGGGGATGAGGATGCCTCACATGTCAGGGAAACCGACATAGACAGCTGACATCTCGGTACGTTCCACCGGTTTGACCGTGAGCAGTAATTGCGTCCGCAGGCCAGTCAGCAGCTAAGCGATGCCAATCATGAAAGTGATCTGAGAGACGAATGCGTCGTCTCGCAGCGCCTTATACATCCGCAGCGTAAAGGCCGATTTGAGGATGCGCCGAGCGTGCCAGTCTTGACTTTGGTATCGTGGTCCAAAAATGCCCGCCCAGCCAAGTCATGCATTGCCGAAAGCGACCCAATGTCGTTTTCTATATCTGACAGCT
>QCWH01000002.1:0-51947 GCA_003149565.1 Marivita sp. XM-24bin2
GTGAGCGCCATGCGGTGCGTCAGGACGGGACGGGCCATGTTGATGACGTCTTCGGGGGCCGGAGCAAGACGGCCTTCGAGAAGCGCCCGTGCGCGGACCGTCAGCATCAACGCCTGTGCCGCACGCGGGCCCGGGCCCCATGCGACTGTGTCCTTGACACGGTCATTGGCAAGCGGATCGTGCGGGCGGAAGGCGCGGACCAGGTCGAGGATCATCTCAACCACGGCATCGCCAACGGGCATGCGCCGCAGCAGTTTCTGCGCGGCGATCAGGTCTGCCGGCGCAAAGACTTCGTAAGCTTCGGCTTCCTCGGCGCCCGTGGTGGAAAGCAGGATTTCCTTTTCGGTCTTCCGGTCCGGGTACTGGACGTCGATCTGAACGAGGAAACGGTCAAGCTGCGCTTCGGGAAGCGGGTAGGTGCCTTCCTGTTCGATGGGGTTCTGCGTGGCGAGCACATGGAATGGCGCGTCAAGCTGTCGGGTTTCGCCTGCGACCGTGACCACCTTTTCCTGCATCGCCTGCAAAAGTGCGGACTGCGTGCGCGGGCTGGCACGGTTGATCTCGTCAGCCATCAGGAGCTGGCAAAAGATCGGCCCCGGTATGAATTTGAAGGCTCGGCTGCCGTCCGCACCGGTTTCCAGAACTTCGGATCCAAGGATGTCAGCGGGCATCAGGTCGGGGGTAAACTGAACCCGGCTGCCATTGAGGCCCATCACTGTTGACACGGTTTCGACAAGGCGGGTCTTGCCGAGGCCTGGCAAACCGATCAGCAGGCCGTGTCCGCCGCAGAGAAGCGAGGTAAGGGTCAGCTCGACCACACGTTCCTGACCGATGAAGCGGCGGGTGATCGCCGTCCTGGCCTGCGCCAGCTTGTCTTCCAGCGCTTCGATCTCTGCGACCAAATCTTCGCCTGAGGCCATGACGTGTCTCCCTTGCGCATTACGTCTGTTTGGAGAAAGTGTAACGCGCAAAGGGAAAATGGCAAAAGCAATGAGCGCACAAGATCGTGTAATTCCGTCCGCCGAAGGCATCGCTGCCTCTGTTCGCGCCGCCAAGACCAAGGGACTGCCGCCCGTGCATCTTTGGAACCCGCCGTTTTGCGGCGATCTGGACATGCGCATCGCGCGTGACGGAACATGGTTCTATCTTGGCACCCCGATTGGGCGGGCCCCGCTGGTCAAACTTTTTTCGTCGATCCTGCGCAAGGATGGGGACAAGTATTTTCTGGTGACGCCGGTTGAGAAGGTCGGGATCACCGTGGATGATGCGCCGTTCGTTGCGACCGATTTCGAGGCTGTGGGTGACGGTGAGGCGCAGGCGCTGACCTTTACCACTCATGTCGGGGACATTGTGACCGCCGGACCTGAGCATCCGATCCGGGTGGAACGGGATGCGGAGAGCGGGGAGCCGTCGCCCTATGTGTTGGTGCGGGCAAATCTTGAGGCCTTGATCGACCGCAAAAGTTTTTACCGGCTGGTTGATCTTGGCGCGCATCACGATGTCGACGGGACACGCTGGTTCGGCGTCTGGTCTGACGGTGCGTTTTTTCCGATCATTCCGTCAGAAGAATTGCCGGAGTGATCCGGACCTGAAGAGACCTGATCAATCGCCCAGCTTGGCGTGCACTTCGTCGAGGTCGATCTCTCCGATCGGCATCTTGTTGGCCGGATTTTCGAAATCGTATTTGAACAGGTCGAAATCCCGTTTGTAGATCTCGTAGACGAGATGCATCGACAGGTCGTCGAAATAGTCTTCGACCGGGTGCGCCCGCTTTGGCCCGTGTCCTTCGCTTTCGTTGAAGCGCGGGATTTTCTTGAGGTCGACCTTCTTTTGGGTTTCGGCGTGTTTCAGCACGTCGGCCATGCCGTCGTTGAAGCTTTCGGTCCAAAAAATCTTGTCGTAGCGGCCGCCGTTTACGATGAAGGTGCTGATATGGCCGGACATCGCGGACCAGTGAATGTCGGGATCCATTGGCCGGCGCCACCGGATCGTGTCGCGCGCGAAAAGCAGGAAGCGGCGGAAGCTTTTGATCTGGTCGAACTCCTGCTTGCCATCATCGCCGCCCACCTCGATCCCGTATTTCTGGATGAGCAGGGGGACGAGGTTACCTCGGTAGCGTTTGCCGTTGCGCTGGATGCCGCAGATCTTGTCGAAAAATGAACTCAGGATTCGTGTATACGGGTTGCGCACGCAGGTAAATGCGTATGTGTCATGCGCCTGAATTCGTTTGGTGATCGGGTCTTTTGAGTGATCCAGCGCCCACTTGTGCAGCCCGGTTTGCGCATCGTGTATGTCGCCGTCGAAAAACGTGCCGTGATCGGAATAGAACATGATCTGGCCAATCGTCGAGCACGCGCATTTCGGGACAACGCGATAGACCATGCTTTCGCTTTCGGTCATCCATGTGCCGGGGAAACCCATGATCTGCCGCCTCCAGACTCGTTATTTGGGCTCTTTGCGTCCCCTAACGTAAACAAAAAAACAAAGAAAGTCGTTTTATTCAATGACTGAACCTGCTTATCACTACATGAAAGAGGCGAAAATTGGGCAGATGACGACCTGAATGGCAAATATTGCGTTCATACTCCTGTGCCACAAAGACCCGGACGCTATCATTCGGCAGGCGTTGAGTCTGACGGCCGTCGGAGATTACATCTCGATCCATTTCGATGCCCGCGCCGATGCGGCAGCCTTTGCCACGATTCAGAACGCGCTTTCCGACAATCCCAATGTCACTTTTGCAAAAAAGCGGATCAAATGCGGTTGGGGCGAGTGGTCGCTTGTGCAGGCTACGCTTTATGCGGTTGAGGCTGCGGTGGATGCGTTTCCAAGAGCCACGCATTTCTACATGCTGTCAGGGGATTGTCAGGCCATCAAAACAGCCGAATACGCGCATGACTATCTTGACCGGATGGATGCGGATTTCATCGAGAGTTTTGATTTCTTCGCATCCGACTGGATCAAGACGGGCATGAAGGAAGAGCGGCTGATTTACCGCCACTACTTCAACGAACGCACCCAAAAGACCCTGTTCTACCAAAGCTTCAATCTCCAGAAAAGGCTGGGTCTGACCCGCAAGATCCCCGACGACCTCGAAATTCAGATCGGTAGTCAGTGGTGGTGCCTGCGACGTCGGACGATTGAAGCGATCCTTGATTTTGTCCGGCAACGTCGGGACGTCATGCGGTTTTTCAGCACCACATGGATTCCCGATGAGACGTTCTTTCAGACTCTGGTGCGGCATCTGGTTCCGGAAAATGAAATCGAGTGCCGCACGCTGACCTTTCTGATGTTCTCGGATTACGGCATGCCGGTCACCTTCTATAATGACCATTTCGATTTGCTGCTGAGCCAGGACTTTCTGTTCGCCCGCAAGATCAGCCCGGAAGCGCTGCAATTGAAGGAACGGCTGGGGTCACTCTATTCGGCCAAGGGCGTGAAGTTTGAGATCTCGAACGAAGGACGCTCTCTCTATAAGTTTCTGACGGGCAAAGGCCGGATCGGTCGTCGCTTTGCGCCGCGGTTCTGGGAAACCGAGAGCACGCTGGGCCGTGAGCGCGAATTGCTGATTGTTGTCTGCAAGAAGTGGCACGTGGCCAAACGACTTGTGGCACGCATCCGACAGCTGACCAACGTGCCCTGCATCGAATACCTGTTCAATGAAGAACACACGGACTTGCCCGATATGGGGGGCATTCAATCCACGCTTGGAAAACGCCACCGCCATCGCCGGTCGCTGATGCGGATGCTGTTCGATTACTACGACTCGGATCGCATGGTTGTGTGCATGGATCCGGGCAACCTCGATCTGCTTGAGGATTTTTGCCGCGACCGTGCGACCACCCGGTTGCTCGAAATCACCTGTAACTTCAGTGACGAGTACCTGATCGGCCACGCCATGCGCGTTGGCCTCGCCGGAGAGCGGACCCCTCAGGAGACGCTGGAGCGACTTTTGCCCACAATCCGTAACGACATTGTGCATGAAAGCGACCGTATCCGGGATGCGGAGTTTGAAAATCACCTGCGCATCCGCGAAGAAGACAGTATCGAGGTCAATGCTGAAGCCTTGGCGCAGTTTTTGTCGATTGCGCCAGAGCAAGCGCTCGATATTGCGCGCACTGACCACCTATTTGCAGATTAAGGACATGTCCGATGCCCTATACCTATGACGACCAGAACATCTTTGCCAAAATTCTGCGCGGAGAAATTCCGAACGCAACTGTGCTTGAGACAGAGCACAGTCTGGCGTTCCGGGATATTCAGCCGCAAGCGCCGGTGCATGTGTTGGTGATCCCGAAAGGGCCGTATGTGTGCTATGACCACTTTGCCAGTGAGGCGAGCGATGCCGAGATCGTAGACTTTAACCGCACGATTTCAGAGGTCGTGAAATCGGAAGGCCTGCAAGAGGGCGGATACCGGATTATCTCGAACGCCGGTGAAGCCGGTGTGCAGGAGGTGCCACATCTGCATATCCACGTGCTGGGCGGCCGGGTTCTGGGACGGATGCTGCAACGGGCGGGGTAAGGCTTTTCGAAAAGCCTTGTACCCCACGTGGGAACGTTGGGATGCGTTTTCGAAAACGCATCCCGCGCAGGCTCAGGCGGAGCGAGTCAGAGACAGGAACACATCTTCCAGATCGGCCTGTTCGGTGCGCACATCGCGGATGCGTACGCCATTGTCGCGCAGCATTGACAGCACATCTTCTGCGGATGTCTGGCGTGCCCGATAGCTCACGGCCAATGTGCCGTCCTCGCGGGTGCTGACTGAAATCCCCGCAACGTCAGGTAAAGCGCTGACCGTGCTGTCCGGCTGGATCACCATCGTCTTTGCATCCAACTGACCCAGAAGGCTCTTCGTGCTGTCGCGGGCCACAACCTCGCCGTGATTGATGATCGCGATCTCGTCACACATTTCCTCGGCTTCTTCGAGGTAATGTGTGGTCAGGATGATCGTCATGTCCGAGTCGCGGTTCAGCTTGCGCACATTGTTCCAGAGCATTTGGCGCAGTTCGATATCCACACCGGCCGTTGGTTCATCAAGAACGAGGACATTCGGGTGATGTACCAATGCCTTTCCCAAGAGTAACCTGCGCCGCATACCGCCTGAAAGGGTGCGGGCATAGGCCTCGGCTTTGTCGCTGAGGCCGATCATGTCGAGAATCTCGTCAGACCGGCGCTGCGACTTTGGCACGCCATAAAGCCCCGCCTGCACTTCCAGGGCTCCGCGCGGGGTAAAAAACGGATCGAGGTTCAATTCCTGCGGCATGACTCCGATGGAGGCGCGCGACTGACGCGGGTTCACATCCTGATCCCACCCCCAGATCATCACTTTGCCTGCCGTTTTCGTCACCAAACCGGCCAGAATATTGATCAGCGTCGATTTCCCGGCCCCATTGGGCCCGAGCAGACCAAAGACCGAGCCGCGCGGTACGGTCAGGTCGATGCCTTTCAGGGCTTCTTTGCCTCCGGAATAGGTCTTTTTGAGGCCTTCGATCTCAATGGCATGCTGTGTCACTGCTGTCTCTTGCTCCCTTGGCCGTGTCGCCTTAAACCGCACCTAGTGGAAATTCCGGACGAAGGAAACGCAGCAGATGGCAACGCAAGCGCCCGAAACCAAGATCGTGGATAGCTACCGCATCGCTTGTGATGGCGGCGAGGGGGCATTGGGCCACCCGCGCGTCTGGTTGCAGATCCCGCATGACACGGGTTGGGTCGAGTGCGGTTATTGCGACGCCAAGTACATCCACAAGGACTTCGCGGACCTGCAAGGCGCGTGACAGCCAAACGACTTTGCGCGGCGCTTTTGGCGCTGGCGGTTTGTGTGACCATTGTCACGCGTATCTGGTTGCGGATCGACCGTTATGATGTCGGGCTGATCGAGGCTCTGGCATTCAACTTCCGTTACTTCACGATCTGGACCAACACTCTTGTCGGACTGACTTGTGCCTGGGTGGCGCTGGGTGGGCGCGAGCCGGCAAAGGTGCAGGGCGGGCTGCTCTTGTCGATTGCGATGGTGGCCATCGTTTACCACGTGCTGCTGGCGCATCTGCGCGATTATCGCGGCATCGACATGGTGATCGACCTGATGCTGCACACGCTGATCCCTTTGGGCTTTGCGTGCTATTGGCTGGCCTTCGTGCGGAAAGCCGATCTGCGCTTTCCCGATATTCTGCCGTGGCTGGTTTTGCCGCTGCTCTATTGCATCGTAGCGATGGTGCGGGCCGGCTTCTTTGACGGACGCTATCCTTATCACTTCCTGAATCTTGCAGAGCTCGGTCCGCTGCGCACCGGGATCAACATATTTGGTTTACTGGTCGTGTTCTCGGCATTCGGCGCGATGATCGTTTTTGCGGGACAAAAGCTTGGCCATCGGCCTGCCTTTGCCGGGACAGAGTCCTAGCTCCTGTTCAACTGCATAAGCCGCCCAAGGTTTCTGGAGTTCCTGCTGGCACCTCTTCTCCGACCGTGGCAAAGCTTGTGCCAGCACGAAAACAGGGGCGCGCGACATGGCATTTGGCAAAGGACACCATCTTCACCTGATCGACGGGTCGGCCTTCATCTTTCGGGCTTATCATGCGTTGCCGCCTCTGACGCGGAAATCGGATGGCTTGCCCGTTGGCGCGGTCAGCGGCTTTTGCAACATGCTCCAACGCTATGTCGAAGGGAATGCCGGGTCGGATGTGACCCACGTTGCGGTGATCTTTGATAAGGGCAGCCACACCTTCCGTAATGACATGTACGATCAGTACAAGGCCAACCGCGAGGCGATGCCCGAAGACCTGCGTCCGCAGATTCCGCTCACCCGCCGCGCGACAGAGGCGTTCAACATCGCCTGCGAAGAGATGGAAGGCTATGAGGCGGACGATATCATTGCCACGCTGGCGGTACAGGCACGCAAGGCGGGCGGGCGTGTGACGATCATCAGCTCCGATAAGGACCTGATGCAGTTGGTTGGTGACGGGGTCGAGATGTTCGACGCCATGAAGAACCGCACCATTGACCGGGACGGTGTATTCGAAAAATTTGGTGTCTTTCCGGAGCGTGTGGTCGATGTGCAGGCGCTGGCCGGCGACAGTGTCGACAACGTCCCGGGTGCGCCGGGGATCGGGGTCAAGACGGCGGCCTTGTTGATCAACGAATATGGCTCGCTTGAAGAGCTGTTGGATCGCGCGGGCGAGATCAAACAGCCAAAGCGCCGCGAAACCCTGATCGAAAAGCGCGACCAGATCGAGTTGAGCAAAAAGCTGGTTCTGCTGGATGAGAACACACCGATCACCTTTACGCTGGATGATTTGGAGGTCCGTGAGCCTGACCCAGACAAGTTGATGGCGTTCCTGGCCGAGATGGAATTCCGCACGCTGACCAAGCGCATCGCCGATGCCTTGGAGGTTGAGGCACCGGTTATTCAGGACACCACGCCGGAGGGTGCCAATCCACCCTCGGACGATGCGCCGGAGCTCCCGCCGATGGACACCGGGAACTATGAATGTGTGCGAGACCTGACGGCCTTGCAGTCTTGGATTGATGCGGCGAATGAAAAAGGCTGGGTGGCGTTTGATACCGAAACCACCGGTCTCAATGAGATGACGGCAGACTTGGTTGGTGTTTCCCTCTGTGTTGAGCCGGGCAAGGCCTGCTATATCCCGCTGGCCCACAAGGCCGAGGGCGGTGAAGGGCTTTTCGGGTCCGATGATCTGGCGGATGGGCAGATCCCGATGGACGCGGCCCTGTCCGCGCTGAAACCGCTTCTGGAAGATCCTGCGGTGATGAAGATCGGCCAGAACATGAAATACGATGCCAAGATCATGGCGCGTTGTGGGATCACATTGGCTCCGATCGACGATACAATGCTCATGTCCTATGCGATGAACGCGGGGCTGCACAGCCACGGGATGGACACTCTGGCCGAGCGATATCTGGGCCACACGCCTATCCCGATCAAGGAGCTGCTGGGCAGTGGCAAAAGCCAGATCACCTTTGACCGCGTGCCGATCGACAAGGCCACGCCCTATGCGGCCGAGGATGCTGAAATCACATTGCGCCTGTGGCAGATGTTCAAGCCGCAGCTTCACAAGACCAAGGTCACCCGTGTCTATGAAGGCATGGAACGGCCATTGGTGCCTGTATTGGCCGAGATGGAGATGGCCGGGATCAAGGTCGATCGCGACACGCTTTCCCGTATGTCCAACGCATTCAGCCAGAAAATGGCGGGGCTCGAAGACGAGATTTACGAGCTGGCCGGTCGCAAATTCAACGTGGGAAGCCCCAAGCAGCTGGGCGAGATTCTGTTCGACGAAATGGGCCTTGAGGGTGGTAAACGCGGTAAGACCGGGGCTTATGCCACCGGTGCTGACGTACTGGAGGATTTGGCCACAGAGCACGAGCTGCCGCGCCGGGTTCTCGACTGGCGGCAGTTGAGCAAGCTCAAGTCCACCTATACAGACGCGTTGCAGGATCACATCAACCGAGAGACCGGTCGGGTGCACACGTCCTATTCCATTGCTGGGGCCAACACCGGGCGACTGGCATCGACCGATCCGAATCTGCAAAACATTCCGATCCGCACCGAGGAAGGCCGCCGTATCCGCGAAGCGTTTGTCGCCGAAGAGGGCAAGACACTGGTGGCGCTGGATTATTCCCAGATCGAACTGCGCATTCTGGCGCATATCGCCGATATTCAGGCACTCAAGGACGCGTTCAAGGACGGCCAGGACATTCACGCTGCGACTGCTTCGGAGATGTTCAATGTGCCACTGGACGAGATGACACCGGATGTGCGCCGTCAGGCCAAGGCAATTAACTTTGGTGTGATCTACGGGATCAGCGGCTTTGGCCTTGCGCGCAACCTGCGTATTCCCCGGGCCGAGGCGCAGGGCTTTATCGACCGGTATTTCGAGCGTTTCCCCGGTATCAAGGCTTATATGGATGAGACCACGGCCTTTGCCAAAGAGCATAACCGGGTCGAGACGCTTTTTGGTCGAGTGATCCACACGCCCGAGATCAATGCCAAGGGACCGCGTGCCGGCTTTGCGAAGCGCGCTGCGATCAACGCGCCCATTCAAGGCACTGCTGCCGACATCATCCGCCGTGCGATGATCCGGATGCCGGATGCGATTGCCAAGCTACCCGCGAGAATGCTGTTGCAGGTGCATGACGAATTGCTGTTCGAGGTCGAGCAGGGGGCCGAGGACGATCTGATCAACGTCGCGCGCGATGTGATGGAAGGGGCTGCCGATCCGGTTGTGCACCTGAGCGTACCTCTGGTTGCGGATGCCGGGCAGGGCAAGAACTGGGCTGAGGCACATTGATGGGTCGCGCTTGCCTGATCCTCTCACACCAAGGCGCGAGCACGCGCCTTGTCTGTACGTGACCGCCCTCAGAATTCCGAACCGGACCGCGCGGTGGCTTTGGCTTGCCACCAACGGATTGGGGCAGACACCGACCGGTCCGCTTGAACTGAGCGCGATGATCCATGATCTCGGTTTTGTGCAGCTTGACGCGATCCAGGTCGTGTCGCGCGCCCATCATCATATCCTCTGGAGCCGGAACCAGAACTACCGCGAACCGATGCTGAATCGGCACATGGCGCAGGATCGCGGCGTTTTCGAGCATTTCACCCATGATGCCTCGGTTTTACCGATGAATTTTCTGCCGATGTGGCAGCGACAGTTTAGGCGCATGCGGGACAAAGTCAGCCAAGCCTCTTGGTACGGCAAGCATTTGAGCAGCGATCACTTGGACATGATCCGCCGCCGCATCGCTGATGAGGGGCCACTTTCGACGCACGACTTTGACACCAAGATCGAAGGTGCCCGTGAAATGTGGAAACGCCCGCCGCACAAGATCGGGCTGGACTACCTGTGGTATGCCGGAGAGCTGGCCACCTGCCATCGGGATGGCTTTACCAAGTATTACGATTTGGCCGAACGCGTATTTCCTGAAGACCTTCGGTGTCAAGAAATTCCGGATCAAGAGCAGATCGACTGGCTGTGCCAATCAGCGCTGGACCGTCTGAGTGTCGGAACCCAGGGGGAGATCCGAAAGTTCTGGGAAGCGACTGATGTTGCAGAGGTCGCTGATTGGGCGGACCGATCTGCGTCAGAATTGGTGCCCGTTGAGGTCGAAGCGGCCGATGGTGGCTGGACCAAGGCTTTGGCCGCACCGGATATTGAGTCGCGACTTGTGGGATTGACCGGCCCCACGTCCCGATTACGGATTCTGAACCCGTTTGATCCGGCGATACGGGACCGAGTGCGTCTCAAACGACTGTTCGGCTTCGAATACACAGTCGAAATGTTCGTTCCCGCCGCCAAGCGCGTCTGGGGGTACTATGTCTATCCGTTGCTTGAAGGGGATCGATTTGTCGGTCGGGTCGAGGTCAAGGCTGACAGGAAGACAGGAACACTGACAGTTCTGAATCTGTGGTGGGAAGACGGCGTCAAGCGCACTGATGACCGGCTGAAGAAACTGGACAGCGAATTGGAACGCTTTGCCCGTTTGGCCGGTGTGTCGACAATCACTTGGACGTGTTCCAGAACTTGATCTGTTTGCAGTTGGGGCGGAAATCTGAAGATGTTTGATTTCTCAATTGTTTGACATGGCTTCAGCCGCTTAGATGGGCTGCAAGTAAGGGACGAGAGGGAACGTGCCAGCCGATGCATTCATAATGAATGGTCGCGTCTGCGACAGTGTGAAGATATCTACGCTTGTCCGGCTGAACATTTGGAGTATGGCGGAATGAGCCTCGTGATCGATGGTCTGCAATACGCAAACTGGTCGGAAAAAATCTTTCGCCAGATGCGCGCTGGCGGTGTGGATGCGGTGCATGTCACCATCACCTACCACGAGACCTTCCGGGAAACGGTGCTTAATATCGAGCAGTGGAACCGCTGGTTCGAAACCTATCCTGACCTGATATTTCAGGGCCGAACCGCAGCGGATGTCGCCCGCGCGAAAGAAACCGGGCGCACTGCGATTTTTTTTGGCTCTCAGAATCCGTCGTGTATCGAAGACGATATTGGTCTTGTCGAGGTCCTGCACACGCTTGGTCTGCGGTTCATGCAGTTGACCTATAACAATCAATCTCTTCTGGCCACAGGATGTTATGAAGACCACGACACCGGCCTGACCCGGATGGGGCGCGAGGTGGTTGCTGAGATGAACCGCGTTGGGATGGTTGTGGACATGAGCCACTCTGGCGAGCGGTCTACGCTGGAGGCGATCGAACATTCGAGCCGACCCATCGCAATCACGCATGCAAATCCAGCCAGCTGGCACCCTGCGCTTCGCAACAAGTCAGAGGCGGTTTTGCGCGCGTTGGCTGAAAGCGGCGGTATGCTTGGGTTCTCGATTTACCCACATCACCTTGCCGGGGGCAGTTCCTGCACGTTGGACAGTTTCTGCGAGATGGTTGCGCGGACAGCGGACTTGATGGGGATCGGCGCGATCGGGATCGGTACCGACCTGTGTCAGGATCAACCTGATTCTGTGGTCGAATGGATGCGGGTGGGGCGGTGGACCAAGAGCATCGACTACGGCGAAGGAAGCGCGTCGGCGCCGGGGTTTCCGCCGATGCCGGACTGGTTTGCGACCAACGAGGATTTTCCCCAAATTGCCGAAGGCCTACTCCGGATTGGTTTGAGCGACGCGGACGTGCGTGCTGTGATGGGCGAGAACTGGTTGCGGTTCTTTGAGACGAGTTTTGGACGCCAGTCATCCAGCGTTTGGTCGATTTAGGAGTGATAACCTTATGGATTGCGTGTCCCTGAATCCCTTCCCGGAAGCAGCAGCGTTTCGCCGTCCTCCTTCAGAGGTGATGCGGTTGGCGCGGATGGGCTGTGCTCACCCGACACGGCTGTCTTTTTTGCGGACTTTGCTGCGGCGGGTGACGGATCAGGGTTGGGTGTTCGATCGCCCGGTTTGGCATGTCGACAACAGTGGGGTGGGCCGCGCTGTGTACCGGGCCATTGGACCGGAACGGACCTACAGCCTTGTGGCCTTTGCGCATGATCTGCCCGATGAAATGCGCTCGGACCGGGTTATCGCCACTGCATGGGATGCCACCTTTGCCATGTTCGATGGGGAGCCCACAGAGGCCGATTTGGATCGTCTGCAGGCGAATGTGCCTTTGCAGGAGGCCGGACGGATCAGTCAGAAAGAGTTGTCCCTGAGCCGCGCCAATCGGTCGGTGCGGCTGTTCGAACACGTTGTTGATCGGCTGGCGGCGGGGGAGCAGCCAAACGTTACTGAAGTTGCCGCGGTTGGGTATTTGATGCGGACCACCGCAGTATACGGATCAGGCAAGTTTGGTGCGGCGGATCTGGCAACCGTCATGGACCGGCCAGAACTGAATGTCCCTTTTCAGGTAGAAATGCTGTCGGTATGGCTGACGCGCCAATTCACTGTTGATATTGCCGAACACCTTGCCCGTGTGCGTGGCGGTGCGCGCGCGGCGCGGCTTGATCCTGCAATCAAGAAAAGTCTCGGCGTCGGCAATTCGACCGGGCTGGGCATGGCCCCGTTTCTGGTGCGGCATCCCATTCTACTCAATAACTGGATAATGGCACGGGAAGAGGCGCTGGCACGGGTCAGAGCACAATCTGACGCGGACCCGAATACTGTCAGTGAATTTCGCGCAGCACTGTCCGACGCGCAGGAAAACGCCCGGAAATGGTCGTCGACCCATCCGTCGCAAGTTTCCAAACTTGCTGCGTTGCGCAAAGACCTGGACAGCATCTCGGGGTACTTGGCGCTTGGGTCGATGTCAGAATCAGATCACCCTTGGGATACGCTTTGGCGTTGGGGCGAGACACAGCTTTCACTTGAGGGCCAGGAAGCCCTTCTGGCGTTGATGTTGGAGCCGCATGGCAATCTGGTGGATGGGCTTGCCGAATGTATGGTTGCCAATGAGCGGGCCGCCTTTCGTCTGGACGGCAGCATGACGGTTGGTGCTCTCTGTGATCGGTTGGAGCAGGCCTATGACTGGGCGCTGCCGATTGATTTTGATCTGCCCGACAATGCTGCGCGGTTCTGGTACGTCTCGGAAGAAAAGCTGGAGCCGCGCATTGGCTTCCGGTTCGAAGAGGACGGAGCAGACCTGGAACAGCCGCTTTGTATCGCGCGCCTTGCCAAAGATCTCCACGTTGCTTTGCAGGACTGGTCAAGAGATGCTCCGATTGCGTCCTTCTTGGTGGCGCATCCCGAACATCGGTTCATTGTGCGACGGGTGCAGGCCACAGAGCGTCACCCGTATGCCGAGGTGCGTGACAACCTTATTGCGGCGGACATGCTGCCCATCGACCTGATGCGCTGCAAGCTGGCGTTCTTCGGGGCTAGTCGGTTTGATCCTCGCTCTGACAAGTGGGTTCGGATCAGTTTGTTCCAGGACTTGCCTTATCCTTCGGATTTATCTCCTGAGGCGTGGGCATGACGGTGCCTGCCGACGATCCGGAACCCAATGACCCGACGCGCTCCGGCCCTCCTTTGCTGCAAGCGGATGGTGCGTGGCTGTCCCACAATGAGATCGAGCAGCTTTGTCTCAAAGCTGCCCGTGGCGCTGGAATGAGTTGGGGATTGGCGGAAGAAGCGGGTTTTGCCGCGGCATGGCTTGCGCGTCGTGATGTGGATGGGCCAGCCGCCATTCTATCACAGATCACGCAAGCGGATGGGCGATCCTGGCATGAAATTTGTCCTGAGGTGACCGCTGGTCAGGTGACAGCCAGAGACGGACAAGAGCTTTGTCCCATTGCTCTTGGGACGGTGCTCTGTGATCGCGGCAATAACTTTATCGGGTCGAAACAGGAACCGTTGCTCTCTGTCGGTCCGATCACGTATCCTGTCCTGCTCCTGCCATTCCTGTCCGACATTTCGAAGCTGTGTGCGCTGAGTATTTCCTTGGAGTGGTCCGGACGGCGCGTTTTTGTAGGCCCGAATGGTGAGGTCACGGGTGATATTCCGGCGCTTGAATCGGAACCGTCCATACACGCGCAGATCAAAGTAGGCTCCGGCCCGAAACCTGCGAATGCGAACGCTCTCCGAGCGTTTTTTGTCTCGGAGGACACGCTGAGTGGTCTTAATCGCTATGCGCTCAGAACCACCGTCCCCGCATCTGAGGCGTCGCGCGCCGGCGCGGGGGCGGATGACTCTGACTGAGCCAGGGCTCACAGGAAATCGTGGAGTCAGACCAGTCCGGCAGCTTTGAACAAGTCCTGCAGATCGGCTTCCGGACGTGGCCCGATATGCGAGATGACCTCAGCAGCGGCGACGCAGCCCATGCGCCCGGCGGTCTCCATGTCGCACCCCGTTGCGAGGCCATAAAGGAACCCGGCTGCGAACTGGTCTCCCGCGCCCGTTGCATCGACCGGGACGACCTTTTCGACGGGAATGTCGCAGCGCGTGCCGTCGCGAATGATCGACACGCCATCGCCGGAACGTGTGCAGACCACGAGCGGACAGATCGCGGCCACCGCGGCCAGATCGGCCTCCAGATCGTTGTTCTGATAAAGCGACATGATCTCGGCCTCATTGCCGATCACGTAGTCCATCTCGTTTTCGATCAGGTTCAGGAAGTCTTCGCGGTGGCGTTCGACGCAGAACGGATCAGAGATGGCGATCCCGGCTTTGCCGCCTGCCGCGCGGCAGGTACGCGCCGTGCGAATGAAAGCGTCTTTGCCTTTGTCCTTGTCGAAAAGGTAGCCTTCGAGGAACACCACCTCGGCTTCGGCTGCCACGTCTTCGGACACGTCCTCGGGGCCGAGTTCGGCCGAGATACCCAGATAGGTGTTCATCGACCTCTCACCATCTGGTGAGACAAAGATCATCGACCGCGAGGTGGGCAATTCGCCCCCTGGCACCGGCGGGTTTACGAAGTCGGTGCCGTCCTTCTCCATTGCCTCTGCATAAAAACGGCCCAAGGCATCGTCATGCACCCGCCCAATGAAGGCGGTGCGCAGACCCAGATTGCCCAGCCCGGCCAGTGTGTTGGCGACCGATCCGCCCGGCGTCTGCACGCGTTCCTTCATCGCCGCATAAAGCGTTTCGCCGCGTTCGCGCTCGACCAGTTGCATGATGCCTTTCTGGATACCCATCAGGTCCAGAAAGGTGTCTTCGGCGCGTGCGATCACGTCGACAACGGCGTTGCCGATGCCGACAACCTGGTATTTTTTGGTCATTCTGTTTTGTCCTCGAATGGGCAGAGATCGCGGATCACGCAGACGCCGCATTTGGGTTTCCGGGCCACACAGGTGTAGCGCCCGTGCAGGATCAGCCAGTGATGGGCGTGATGTTGAAAATCGACCGGGATATGATCTTCGATGGCACGCTCCACGGCGACTACATCTTTGCCGGGGCATATACCGGTGCGGTTGCCGACGCGGAAGATGTGGGTGTCCACCGCCTGGCTCGGATGACCCCACCACATATTGAGAACCACATTTGCGGTCTTGCGACCCACACCCGGCAGACTTTCAAGTGCGGCGCGGGAATTTGGCACCTCGCCGCCGTATTGATCGACAAGGATCTGGCTGAGCTTGATGACATTCTTGGCCTTGTTACGATAAAGGCCAATGGTCTTGATATGCTCGATCACGCCGTCTTCGCCAAGCGCCAGCATCTTTTCCGGCGTGTCGGCAATCTTGAACAACTCCCGTGTGGCCTTGTTGACGCCCACATCGGTTGCCTGCGCCGACAGCGCCACAGCTACAACCAGCGTATAGGCGTTGACATGCTCCAACTCCCCCTTGGGTTCAGGGTCCACTGCCTGAAAGCGAGTGAAGATCTCGCGGATCGTATGATAATCGAGTTGCTTTGCCATCGCCGCCTTATGACCGGCGGCGGGCGGGGGCTGCAACGGAAAATTGCCGTTACTTGGTCACACGTCCCCCGGCCATCATCACCGGATCGATGGCAAGCACGACGTGATAGGGCGTCGGCCCAAAGCCAAGTTGCGTGCAAAGCGCCTCGGACGGCGTGTTGCCTGTGCGAATGCCGGTAAAGAACTTGGTCATGCCGTGCCGCCGGTTCATCTCGTCCAGCACCACTGCGCCAAGCCGGCTGGCGATGCCCTCGCCGCGGCGATCCGGATGGGTGGACAACATGCCCCACCAGCACAGACCCGGCCAGTTCGAGGCGGGGTGATACATCTCGACCGAGGCCGACGCGCCGACGATGCGCCCAGAAGGCTCGGCCACATAGGCGCAGACTGCGGGCCGTTCTAGTCCGCGCATGAACGGTCCAAGGGGCAACTGCACCTCGCACATCTGCGTGACCGCATCGAGACCGGCCATGATTTCGGTAGGGGTGTCCGGCCCCACTAGGCCGAGGGTCAGGTCATCGGCAAAGGGCCGGGCAGCCAGCCGTGCGCGGGCCAGCTGTAGGGTTTCGGCACTGCTGCGCCAATCCACGAAGCTGTCGGTTTTCAGCCCTTCGGCCTCCAGCGCGGCAAAGCGGGCGGCGACGTCCGCCTCATGCACATGCTCGCAGGCCGAAGCGCCCATTTCGCGGGCCATGGCGACCTGGCGCGACAATGGTGCGACCTCGGGCGACGCCAGTCCTAGCGCACGCCCATGGGTGACGATGGCGGGGTCGTCACGCAACTCCTGCCACTTTTCCCATACCCGCGCCTGCAGAGCCTGCGAGGCCGGGGAGCCAAAGGTTTCAACGGTCTTGATCATGGTTCAGCATGGCATAGCCGGGCGGCGTTCCAAAGCCAAATTGCGCAAAGCGCAAAAACCGGGTCGCGAGGGGGTTCATCTGCGCGATATGACTGGGGCAGAGGACAAAGAGGTTACGTCATGCAGGCTATGACCGAAGAGACACACGCCTATCATTTTCATGTCATGCGGCGGGCGCTGGATGTTATCGACGCCATAGGGCCGACGGTGTCGTTGGATGACCTTGCCGCGCAGATGAATATGAGCCCGGCGCATTTCCAGCGGGTGTTTTCGCGCTGGGTGGGTGTCAGCCCGAAACGGTATCAGCAATACCTTACGCTGGGCCACGCCAAGGCGCTGCTGGCCGAACGGTTCACCACGCTCGAGACCGCACATGCCGCTGGTCTTTCAGGTGGCGGGCGTTTGCACGATCTCTTCCTGCGTTGGGAGGCTATGAGCCCCGGCGACTTTGCGCGCAAAGGCGAAGGGCTGACAATCTACTGGGGCTGGTTCGACAGCCCGTTTGGGCCTGCCTTGGTGATGGGCACCGACAAGGGCCTCTGCGGGATCGGTTTCGGGGCCGAATGCACCGAGGCCGAGGCGATGCAGGATCTCACAGGCCGCTGGCCCAATGCCACCTACATCGAAGAACCTGACAAGCTGGAGCCGTGGGTGCGTGCGGCGTTTGGCCAGGCGGAGGGAGATGTGCCGCTCTTCATGATTGGGGCGCCATTCCAGATCAAGGTCTGGGAAGCGTTGATGCAGATCCCGTCAGGGCATGTGACCACCTATTCGGAAATTGCGGAATTCATCGGCCACCCCAAAGCCGTGCGTGCGGTCGGCACGGCGGTGGGCAGGAATCCGATCAGCTACCTGATCCCATGTCACCGCGCCCTGCGCAAATCGGGGGGATTGGGCGGCTATCATTGGGGTTTGCCGGTCAAGCGCAGTATCCTGGCCTGGGAGTCCGCCCGCGTCGAAGCCTGAGCCTTGCGCGGAAATGCGCCGATTTTTCCACGACATCAGGGAACTTACCCCCTATGTTATCGCATAGCAGTATGTAGACCCCCATAATTGGGCGCAGTTAGATGAGGCCAAACATATGACATTTACCAAATTTCCCCTGACCGCAGCGCTGTGCGGCGCGCTTGCCCTTTCGGCATGTACGACGGGAAACTTCAACGATCCAAATGATCCGAACCGGCAAACCAAAAACGGTGCGCTTATTGGCGCAGGTGCAGGTGCCGTGATCGGTGCTCTCATGGGCAATGATCCGGAAGAGCGCCGCCGCAATGCTGCTGCAGGTGCCATTCTTGGTGCAGGCGGTGGGGCCATTATCGGCAACCGTCTCGATAAGCAGGAAGCAGACCTGCGGGCGCAGATCGGAAACGATAACGTTTCGATCCGCAACACAGGGGATCGTCTGATCGTGACATTGCCGCAGGACATCCTGTTTGCAACCGACAGCGCAACCTTGCGTCCTGACCTGCAGCGTGACCTGCGCACAGTGGGTCAGAACCTGCTCGCCTATCCGGATACAACCGTTCAGGTTATCGGTCACACGGATAACACTGGGGATGCTGGCTATAACCTCAACCTGTCGCGTCAGCGTGCACAGTCCGTTGCGAATATCCTGATGAGCGAAGGTGTGCCTTCCTTCCGGATCCAGAGCATCGGTCGCGGTGAGGATCAGCCTGTTGCGAGCAACCTGACGCCTGAAGGCCGTGCGCAGAACCGGCGTGTGGAAATCGTGATCCTGCCCAACGCTTGATCGCGCCAAACGCACAGAAAACAAGCCCGCACCCCCGTGGTGCGGGCTTTTATTTATCGCGACCCATCGAATTGCTTGTCTCACAGCGGGCCGGACCCAGGTCATGCGGCAAACATACAGGAGACACGTAATGGCAGACTTAAAGCTTGTCGGACTATGCGGTTCGTTGCGCAAAGCTTCGACCAACCGCCTGCTAATGCTCGAAGCGGTTCGCCGCTTTGGCGAAGCTGAATTCATTGACGCTGATCTGCGCTTTCCCCTGTACGACGGCGACTTGGAACGTGATGTGGGTATTCCGGATGAGGTGCAGGCCTTGTCCGATCACATTGCTACGTCCGACGCGGTGATCGTGGCGACGCCGGAATACAACAAGGGTATTTCTGGCGTTCTCAAGAATGCGCTGGATTGGGTCAGCAGGACGAAAGGCAGCCCGTGGGCGGATAAGCCTGTAGCCCTGATGTCTGCCGCCGCCGGGCGCGCAGGGGGCGAGCGCACGCAGAACATGGCCCGCCTGTGCCTGACGCCGTTTCGGCCTTTGCTGTTGACTGGCCCCGAGGTCATGGTCGCCGCGACGTCTCAGCAGTGGGATGAAAATGGACGCTTGATCAATGAATTGAATGCGCAGGCTTTAGATGAGCTCATGGCGTCTCTGAGACGTCACGCCGTAGCGCGACAGTCTCTGTGATCAGCAGCCGGTGCCTCTGGTGACAACGCTTATCGTCTTGAGCATGACAGACAGATCCTGCCGAAAGGTCACCTTACGGAGATATTCTGCATCATAGTGCGCGCGTTCGGCAAAGCTGCTCTTGTGGCGAACCGAGATCTGCCAGAAGCCAGTGATGCCTGGACGTAGCGCATAATACGCTGAACCGGGGTACATGGCCTGCTGCTCCGACATCATCGGGCGCGGTCCAACAAGCGACATTTCGCCTTTCAGCACATTCCAGAGCTGTGGCAGTTCGTCCAAAGACGTCTTGCGCAGGAATTGGCCGACCTTCGTGATGCGCGGATCATTGCGCAGCTTCTGGTTGCGGTCCCATTCGATCCGAGCTGCGGGATTGGCACGCAGGTGTTCTTCGAGCGCGGCATCCGCGTTCGCGACCATGCTGCGCAGCTTCCACATTTGGAACGTTTTGCCAAAGCGACCGACGCGAGCTTGCTTGTAAAACGGTGAGCCACCGTCGCGGGCCACCAGACAGGCACAGATCCCAACGACCAAAAGTACTGCAGGAGCGGCCATGATGACCAAGAGGATATCAAGAACTCGCTTCATGCGATCGCGATAAACTCGTGTCGGTTCTGGCCGTGAAAACGCGGCGCCAATCAGCGTCTCGATTTCGGCAGCAGGACCGGTTTGGCGAATGTGAAGCGTCATTTGAACACCCTGTTGACCTTTTGCGGTCAGCCGTTTGCTGGATGCCTCAGGCATGAAGATATCGTTTGCTCACAGCGCATTACGGCGAGCATTCAATGCGGATCGATGATCCGATCACTACGATTTCAGGCTATGTGGCAGACTTTAGCAGACGAACCTTACGCAACTCCCAAGTGGAAGCACCAACCCCCAAGTGCCTTTCGAAGATTTTGGCAGGATTGTGGCCTGCCGAAGCATGACTTCTTTATGGCGACGTGCCCTATTTAGGTCAACTTTCGTAAAACGTGGAAACTTTGTGGTGTGTTTCTGCATCTGCATCGCCTTAAGCGTGTGTCAGCGACTGTGTCCGTTTCAGAAAAAATGCAAGTTTTCATCACATTTTATGGGCTCGGCCTAAAATGGCGGGAACGAGGATTTAACGTTGCTAAGAGTAGGAGGCTCGCTCGTGTTTGGTCGGGTCTGACCGGAGTGCTTTGTGACGTTCCGTCACCAAACTGGGAAAACTTGCTCGATTGATGTCTGTTTATGGTCAGTGGGCAGATCAGTTCTTCTTCCAGGCGAGTATTGTTGGTTATCTGCGAACGGTGCGAGGTGCTGCTTTGTAGGCAGCGAGCGGGCGTATCGTTGGGCAATTTCGCAGCGATGGCTGTCCAATTGTTTCAAAAAGTGGCTATTATCGCCTATGTGAGTGAGGGTGGTTCGATCACCCGATGTCACGATCACGGATTGAAATAAATTGAAATATATTTGGTATAATTGGGGCTATCTTAAGATAGCTTGTGACACGAATGAGCCCGAATCATGACCTAAAAATCAGAATCGGACGAAAGTACGGCCAGCTTGCGCAGGTTGCGCCACAATCCGCGAAAGTCTATCTGCCGCTGAAGTTCCATGAACAGGATGAATTGTCATGTCCCATTCCGTCTATCTCCGTGATCTTCCTGACGGCCTTGACCTTGGCCCCGAAGTCGCCATTGATTGCGAAACGATGGGACTGCATCCACATCGCGACCGTCTCTGCGTTGTTCAATTGTCGGGGGGGGATGGCAAAGCCCATCTTGTTCAAATCCAAATCGGTCAGACATCTGCTCCGAACCTCGAAAAACTTCTGACCAATCCCAATGTGCTGAAGCTCTTTCACTATGGTCGGTTCGATATCGCCGCCATGCAAAACGCGTTCGGTGTTCTGACGGCGCCGGTCTATTGCACAAAAATCGCAAGCCGACTGGTGCGGACATATACAGACCGCCACGGCCTCAAGGTGTTGTTGCAAGAGCTGCTTGGGATCGACATCTCAAAGCAGCAACAATCAAGCGATTGGGGGGCCGAAACGCTTAGTCAGGCGCAGATCGACTATGCGGCGTCTGATGTGCTGTATCTGCACAAGCTGCGCGATGCCCTTCAAGTCATGCTGGAGCGCGAGGGGCGCGCGGAACTGGCGCAATCCTGTTTTGATTTCTTGCCAACGCGTGCGCAGCTTGATCTCGCGGGCTGGCCAGACACCGACATCTTTGCCCATAGCTGATCGCCTGAAAGAGGATGTATTCGCGCCTGATCGCCTGGTTGAAGATACTGCTTCCTCTGGGGGCGCTTGCGCTCTTATCGACAATATTTCTTTATTCGCGCGGCCCCGACCCGATCGCGTCTCTGCCCATGCTCACTGGCGGAGCAGACCCAACACGGACCGAGCAAATCGGAGGTCCCTTCTACGCCGGGACCACAGAGAACGGCCAGGGCATCACTCTCGCGGCTCGGCAGGCGCGGTTTACTGATCCAGAAAGCTCAGGCGTGATCGCCGATGATCTGCGGGCAGTCATTGATGTGCGCGATGGTAACCGCATTATTATTGATGCAAGCATCGGGCAGATGGGAAAAAGTGACCGTTTGCTGTTGCGGGAGGGGGTCACGCTGGAAAGTAGCTCGGGATACACGGTGCGCGCAGACGGGCTCGACGCAGATATTGATCGCGTCGCAATAGAAAGCACGTCGGAGGTGGAGGCAGAGGGACCTGGCCTGACACTGTCGGCGGGAAAACTCCGTGTGGAGGAGAGCGAAGACACCGCCGACATTCAGTTGCTGTTCACGAACGGGGTAAAGCTGATATACATTCCGCAACAAGACGGGGCTGAATGATGATCCGAGAAATGTTTACCGTGGTTGCGATTGCATTCGCAACACTTGCGCAGGCGCAGGGAACCGAGGTTGCCTTCGGCACGGTGCAGCAGGACACATCGCTGCCGGTCGAAGTCAGCGCGGATTCTCTGTCCGTGTCGCAGAGCGATGGGTCAGCCCTGTTCACAGGGAATGTCATTATCGGGCAGGGAGAGATGCGTCTCTCTGCGCCGCGCGTTCTTGTCTATTACACAGAGAACCAGACCGGTGTTGATCGGCTTGAGGCCACCGGCGGTGTAACGCTGGTGAACGGTGATCAGGCGGCCGAGGCTGACACGGCCGAGTATGAGGTCAACCGCGGGACCATCCGGATGGTGGGCAATGTATTGTTGACCCAAGGGGCAAACACGCTTGTCTCGGACAGTATGGATGTGGACCTTGAGGCGGGCACAGCACTGATGAATGGTCGCGTACGGACGGTGTTCCAGTCAGGCGACAATTGATGTCCGGCCCTGACCTATCTGTCACGGATGGCCGAAGTGGCCTTCTCGTCCGGCATCTGCGCAAGAGTTACAAGAAGCGAGTGGTGATCCGCGACGTTTCCCTCGAAGTACATCGCGGCGAGGTCGTCGCCCTCTTAGGGCCTAACGGCAGCGGCAAGACAACGTCGTTCTATGCGATTGCAGGCCTCGTGAATCCAGAGGGTGGGCAGGTTCTTATCGACGGGCAGGACGTGACGTATCTTCCCATGTACCGACGTGCGCGTATGGGCATCGGGTATCTGCCGCAGGAAATGTCGATCTTTCGGGGTATGAGCGTCGAAGACAATATCAGCGCCATTCTCGACATAAGCCAGCCTGATCGTCATAAACGGCGGGAACGACTTGAAGAGCTTTTGGGCGAGTTTTCCATCGAACATCTGCGCCGCGCGCCCGCGCTGGCCCTGTCTGGCGGTGAACGTCGCCGCGTTGAGATCGCGCGCTGTCTGGCCGCCGATCCGAAATACCTTCTGCTGGACGAACCCTTCGCCGGTGTGGATCCGATCAGCGTCGGTGATATTCGCCATCTCGTGGCTGATCTCAAGAAGCGGGGCATTGGGGTTTTGATCACAGATCATAACGTGCGAGAAACGCTCGAGATCGTGGATCGCGCCTATATCCTGCATGACGGAAAAGTATTGATGTCAGGGTCACCGGATGAGGTGGTGCGCAACGAAAACGTGCGGCGTGTCTATCTGGGTGACAGTTTTCGCATTGGATAATTCCCGCTTCTTTCGTCGGAAATGATTGACACGCAGCCCGTGCGGGATTGAAATGATCCTATGGCGTTTGAAGACTCAGACCGTCAATTTCCGCTCCGCCTGCCACTCCGGCTGGACAATGAAACACAACGGTCAGTACGCCATCTTACTCTTGCCTCCGAACTTGGCACCCGGCCCCGCCGGGCCCGTTCGGGTGCAGAACCAAAACAATAAAGGACATCCTATGCGTTACCAGATAACCGGCAAACAGATTGATGTTGGTGAAGCCCTTCAGACTCATGCGAAGACCGAACTGGACGCCATGCTGGGCAAGTATGCCGGCCGTCCGACGGATGCGACCGTTGTCTTCTCCAAGAGCGCCCATGAATTTGTTTGTGAGACAGTGGTACATCTGTCGACTGGTTTGAACGCGACCGCCAAGGCGCATGCGACGGAGATCTACTCTGCGTTCGATGCCTGTTGCGAAAAGATGGACAAGCAGTTGCGCCGGTACAAGCGCCGACTCAAGGACCACCATAAGGACCGGACAGAACCTGTTGAACTCATCGGGGCTTCCTCATATATCCTCGCCAGCGAAGCGGACGTGCATGATGACGAACCGGAATCACTGCAGCCCATTATTGTCGCCGAGATGGAAACCAAGATCCCATCTTTGACAGTGGGTGAGGCAGTGATGCAGATGGAGTTAGCGGGACTGCCAGTTTTGGTGTTCCGCAATGACAAAAAGGACGGTGTGAACGTCGTATATCGTCGGGACGATGGAAACATCGGCTGGATTGACCCGTAAAAGCGATGTACGGGCGGGCTTCGCCTTGAAAAACGAGCATTACATGAAATTTGCAGACCTGTTGAACTCGAAAGCCGTGAAGGCTGTGACGACTGTTTCAAGCAAGAAGCGCTTGATGCATGATATCGCGGATGTTGCCGAGTCTGCCTATGGCATTTCTGCTCAACGCGCCATCGAGGCGCTTTTGGAACGTGAAAGCCTTGGCCCGACAGGTGTGGGCCATGGCGTTGCACTGCCGCACGCGCGGCTGGATTGTGTGGAATCTGTCGTCGGCGTGTTTATTCTTCTGGAAAAGCCGATTGATTTCGATGCTATCGACCGACAGCCCGTTGATGTGATTTTTGCGCTTTTTGCTCCAGAAGATGCGGGCGTCGAACACCTCAAAGCTTTGGCGCTCGTATCACGGACCCTGCGTGACCAGAATTTCTGCAGCAAGCTTCGAGCCAACCCCGATCCGTCAACTCTGCATACAATTATCACCGAGGCGGCGTCGGTGCAGGCAGCCTAAAGAGCGAGCGCGGTTCTAACGCGCTGCGCTTGGATCGAAATCCGAATATCCAAGCATCATGTAGTCGCGCGGATAGGCGTCGCGGCAGAGCTTTTCCAAGCTGTGATCATAGATCGTGACAAGCCGTTCCAAATTCGGATCGATGGCAGAGTCCCACGTTGGTGGGTCCGATACACCCAACCGGACTGCGATGTCTGGAAGCGCTGTCGCAAGATCGTCCTCGCGAAGTGCGGAATCCGGTAGGCAGAATTCGGACATGCCCTGCAGGCAAGTGACCTGACTTGCCCAATGCGCATCGACACGAATACTGGTCTGTCCGTTCAGGTTTGAGCGCAGAAAGTGCAAAAACGCTCCGAATGCCCGTTTATGAGCAGCAAGATCGTACCCGGGATCATTGTCTCGCTCTGGCAGAACCAATCCGTGAAACCGCATAAGCTGATGCCGGATCTTGGCAAAACTGCCCGGTCCTGTGCTGAGAATCTTGTCGCAGAATGCGGCGTGTGCCCTGACCAAAGGATGGCGCAAGACGGTAAAGCGGTGGTGGCCGGGATGCTCCTGAAGCCAGCCGCGCAGGCTTTTCTGATTGAATTTCGTGATCAATTCCGAACTATCATCGCCCAATGATGACATCCAGCTTCGGACCTGATCCTCCGGTCCAGACCGGATTGGCAGATAGAGAAGCGGATACTGGGCGCTTGCCACATAGGAAGGCACGACAGGTCCGCGACGCGGTTCGAAATTCGGAGTGCGTGTGAGATCAAAGCGATCCAGAGCGCGCAACGCCGCTTGCATCTCGTCGAAATTGGCCACTTTGTCCGCCAGAGGCTGCGGGTTCTGGGGCTTGAGGTTTGTCTTGAATGTATCCGGCTCCGCCTCTGCGCCCAACCATCGGGCCAGCCCGCTCAGGACTTCGGTGTCGTGCAGATCATCATAACCGACATGGAAAGCGCTTTGGCCTGTCACTTGCAGCGCCCGCATGATCTCAAGTTGAAAGCTTTGCGTTTGTCCAAGATGGCGTTCAAACTCGTGCAGATCGAAATGTGCTTTTGCGTCTTTTCGGTTCTTGACGTTGGTAAGCTTCCATTGATCCGTCGCGCGGGCGATCTTGAGGCTGATATAGCTGTCCAGAGGATTGCGGGTCAGAATGATCTTTGCACAGCGGGGATCAGATAGGATCGGAGCCAAAACGCGCGGGTCATGATCGTGAAAATACCGGAAGCCGCCAAGGCCGCCGGGCGTGTTTCGGATCGCGCGCAACAGACGGTCGGGATTGTCCTCCCGCTGCCGATGCGTGACGCCTAGGATATCTTCGCGGTTCGGATACCCTATGAAGTTCGGGTTGAAGGCTTCTCCATGACAGACGACATTGGCGATTTGGTTGAGGTAATCCTCAAGCAGATTGGACCCTGTCCGCATCTCGGCGAAAACGACAAATAAGTCAAAATCAGAGGTCACGCGCTACTTCTTTACCAAATAGGGCCGGGGGCGCTGCGTCTCTCGTACCGGGGTATGTGCGATCGGGTCCGCTGGAAAATCGCCCATGAGATAGGGGTGCATGCCCTGATTTTTAAGATTTTGCAGAAACTGTCCAAACCCGGTCAGATCGACCATTTTGGGAGCTTCCGTCAGAATGCGGTTTGGTTGCGAGCCGATTTCATCAACGATGACCTGAATTGCCTCCATCGGGCTTTCAATGAATTCAGCCATCGTCCAGATGCGACGGCGACATTTGGAGTAGGGAGAGCGCAAGGCATCGAGCATTCCGGTCTCGATCTTTTGCAACTGTGCCGCTTCACGCCGCAATTCGCCAAAGCTGCGGTTTGATTGGAACAGCGGGATCGCCCACGCGCCACTGATCACAGAAACCTGTGCGTTGGGATCTTTTGCAATGTCCCAAATCACATGCTCCGTGCTGTTTGGACCGAGTTGGAAACATTGCCGTTCGCCCCTTGTGTTCCAAAGCAAGTTTGTCAGGAACATCTTGGTGTCATAGTCGCGCAGTGTCGCGTTATCCGACAGAGCGCCGTTCATGACGGTTTGACCATCTGCAAAATGTGCCCGATCGGGCGCAAAGAGATGACCATGCACTCGAGCGCCCGTAACTTGGGCGAGCCACGGCTCAAAATCCGTAAAAAGTTCGGTAAAGCCTTGGAACACGGAATACTTTGCCGCGGTAACGCCGTTTTCCCAATCTTCATTCGGAAAGCGGCTTTGCATATACAGCCCGGACCGCCCACGTGTCCTGCGATCCACCGCCTTCGCAAAGATGCGGTCAATCTTGCCGGGGTTCGGTTCCTGCAGGCTCAACTCTCCGGGTTTCGACGTGAGGAATGTATCGTAAAGCAGATCCGCATTGTGCCAGATCTTGCGCGCCACAAAGCAATCAGACCGACGCAGCAATTGCAGATGATCGTCGTAGAAAATGTGGGGTTTGCCCTGGAAATCGAACTTCGACAGGGTCAGAGATCGACTGACGATGTTGGTGGAATAGAGCCGCGCCAGGGTCTGGAAATAGCTTTCGTCCGGGATCCAGACATGCCGGAAGTAGCGATCATACGTCTTGCGTTTGGGATCTTCGAGAATTGACGCCAACGTTTGCCGCGTCAGGCACCACCATTGGCTTCCCATGTGCGGGGTCAGACCGTCGGGAATTTTCCGTTTATATCCCAACTTGCGTTGCACTTCGACGAAACGGTCAAACAGATACCGATTGCGCCGCCAGGAGAACGGAAAACGCATGGTGAACCGCTCCTCGTCAAGGCCGCCAACGGTCCAAGGAACATCCGCAGTTGTCGCGCTTTCAATATGATCCGTGCGCGGGCGCGCCTTGAGATAATCGATCAACTCCTGAACAGGGCGCAGAGGCAGACACGATCCGGACGTCAGATAGACATGGGTCACCTCTTCGAATTCGGCGAGCATCAGTTCGCTGGCATCCTGGCTGGCCGCAACCAGCCCCCACGTGCCCCAGTCACATCGGTGTCGGCGTGAGAAACGAACCAAAGGGTCATCGCTCAGCCGTTCCGTAAAGATTTTGTACCGTTTGTTCGAGACGATTTGATCGACATGGATTACCACTGGACAGCCGGCTTTCGTCCAATGCCGGGCGACCTGTTCGGCGCGGTGCAGCGCGGTGTGCGCCAGCATGACAATCCCGATGCTCATGCCCAGTTGCCCATCGACATCAGGCCAAGGATCTCAAGCTGTCGCCAGTTGATGTACTTTTCCGACCATTTGCACCAAAGTTCCGGGTTGTCCTGAAGGCCCGATGCATAGGCGACATATTCAAGGCTGCCAGCATAGTGCTCGCGCCGTTTGAGCTCTTCCATCGCCTTTTCGTTGAACGTGCTCAGGAACTTGGTGTGTAAAAGCGCGCCGGACGCTTTTTCGCCGCCCCATTCGTCGTAGACGTAGTTGAGACCGCGTGGCAACAGCATGTGGGTCGAACTGGCATAGGCATAACGATGGTGCCACTTCACCAGCGGAATTTTATTGAGAGCAGGAGCAGCCTCGGGTCGGTCAGCAAAGAACACCCGGGCGCGAGGCCCGCCTTGGATCCAGAGATTGCCCAACAGGTGGTTCCGCTTGAGCGTGTAGTTTCCGGAGTCGAACCACGACGCGATTTCAAGAGGGTTTTGCCCGGCCTGATAAGGCACCGCATCAATCCGCCCCTTGGGATACATGTCCAACAGCATGGCGCTGAAAGACCGGATAGAAGAGGCCTCGAGCCAATCGGTGAGCGCTGGTAAAGGGCGCGAGTCGCAGAACGGGTAGACGAAAAACTCGTCCGGATCGACGGTCAGGCACCAATGATCGTGCCCATAGCGCCGCAACAGCCAGTTCATCCAGTCCATACCGAAGCGGGATCGCTTATAGCTCTTGCGCGTGTGCCAGACCGAGACATCTGGCTGCTGCGCCAGCAAATCGGCGGTGCCATCGGTGCTGTCGTTGTCGACAAAGAAGAAATGGGAAACCCCCATCTCGCGGTAGTACTTGAGGAAGTAAGGCAAACGAATGCCTTCGTTCCGCACAGTGCAGAACAGCAGGATGTCAGATTTGCGGATCAGGTCTGTACGATTGGACACAGGCTTCAGTTCGCGGCGTTTTCTAAACGCGCGGAACCTCCAGCGCTTTCGCTGGAGCCTTAGTCCGTATCGTTGCACAACTCCCAAGAGTCAGCTGCCTGTTTTCTGTGGTCGCAAACCACGGGGTATGTCAGAGAGCCGTAAATAGTTGATTGAAATGTGTCTGCCAAGTCAGGCTCTCTAAAGACATAACCCTGTTCTGCTCACCGCTCGTGTCCTGACGTTTTTGCGCCAGTTTGTTGATTTCATTGCGCCAAGCGTAGCAATCCGATTCGCGTGCGTAAATAGCGCTGTCGCCTAGCAATTCGCGGAAGACGGGAAGTGCGTTGCAAATGAGCGGCACATTCAAGTGTAGAGCTTCGAATGCAGGGTAGCCGAACCCCTCGGCAAGACTCGGAAACAAAAGGCCCGAGCTGCTCTGCAAAAGACCCCACATCGCATCATCATCAAGGTCTGATAGCTCGTGCACATTCGGCATGCCTTGGTCGAGCCGTGCAAATACCTCGTCGTTCATCCAGCCACGACGCCCGCACAGGATCAGGTGTGGGTCCGACGGCCCATCATAGTCTTTCCAAAGCTCCAGCAGGAAGCCAATATTCTTGCGCGGTTCGATTGTCCCGATGGCCATGAAATATGGCTTGCCACTCCACGGCCCTCTGGGTGGGTCGGTTGGCGTGATGATAGGCAGGCCGGGCAAAAGTACCTGAATGTTTTCCGAGACCAAATGCCGAGCATGCCCCAAAATCTGTGACTTTGTGGCCTGCGAGTTGCAAAAGACCCGATCCGCATTTCGATCCACCTTGTCAAAGAATGTCCTGAACGCGCTTCGGGATCTCGGTGTTTGCCAGTCCGGCCAATCGAGCGGGATTGTGTCATGAACATAGATGCCGATCCTCACGTCGTCGCATCCTTTGAGAGCATTTACGGCGCGATCATTGAAGTTGGTCTGGCCTACATTCAGATATTGTGTTCCCTCTGGAATGTGCCGTCGCAGCATGTTTGTCAGGCGCAGTGGTACTGATCTATCCAAAGCAGACTTGCGCAGACCAGCTTCGGTCGCGGCCCGCTTTGCATCGGTTGAACGTGCGATCCACGAAACGAGGTCAGACTTGGTCCAGATTGGATGATCGCAATGTGATCGAAGGCGGTCGCACCCGGCTTTGTCGAGCAGAAGAAACCCCAACTTTGTCCGCACCAGCCCAAAAAGCGGTGCAGGATCGTCAATCAGGTGGTCAATATATGCGCGCTCGATCCGGTCAATGCCCGTTGGGCGCAGGCCAGCACGACGAACCGTGCGGGTCACATCCAGCAAATGTGCCGCCGCTGGGCTATGCGCAATCATCATCACAGGAAGGGTGATCAGGGGTGTCGGGGATCAGGCCAAAAGTTATCCAAGTTTCGAGTTTGCGATTTGGGACGCGCAGGACAGTCCCCGTCACAATTCACTCAGCCGCGTTATCGATCTGCATGACCGAGTCCAGAAATCCGCGCAGGTCGTCCTTAAGGTCATCACGTGCCAGACCAAACGCGACCGTCGCTTGCAGAAATCCTGCTTTTGAGCCGCAGTCAAACCGTTGACCCCGGAACCTGTAGCCGTAGACGCCGGTCCCGTCGATTTCCTGTGCAATCGCATCTGTCAACTGAATTTCGCCACCTGCACCGGTCTTGAGCTTGTTGAGGTTCTTGAGGACCTTGGGATCAAGTATGTAGCGCCCGATCACGGCAAGGTTTGACGGTGCGTCCTCGACAGCGGGTTTTTCAACCATGTCCTTGACCGACACCATCGCGCCCATGTCCTCTTTGACATCAAGAATGCCGTAGCTCGATGTATTGTCGCGGGGCACTTCCATCGCGGCCACCATGTTGCCGCCGGTTTCCTCGTATGCTTCGACCATCTGCTGCAGGCATGGCTTTTCCGCCGAGATCACATCGTCAGGCAGCATGACGGCAAAGGGTTCGTCGCCAATCAAGCGGCGCGCACACCACACGGCGTGGCCCAGACCAAGTGCCTTGTGCTGACGCATATAGGCAATCGCGCCACTTTCCATATTGGTTGATTTCAGGTCTTCAAGAATGTCCAGCTTGCCCTTCTTGCGCAGTTCGCGCTCTAGGATAGGGCTTTCATCAAAGTAATCCTCAAGCGCGCTTTTCCCGCGCGAGGTGATGAAGATGAATTCCTTGATCCCGGCAGCTCGGGCCTCGTCGATGGCATATTGCACCAGCGGCCGATCAACGAGTGTCATGATCTCTTTCGGGACGGATTTTGTGGCGGGCAAAAAGCGTGTTCCGAGTCCGGCCACCGGGAAAACGGCCTTGGTCACTTTTCTACGCATGGGTCTGCTCCTCCTTGTCGCGCCTTACTGCGCGTCTCTCTTTACAGCACAAAGACATACATAACTGTACGGCTCACAGCATGGATTATTGAAAACTTTTGTCGAATTTATGTCTAAACGTCCGTCAGCAGCACTTTTTTTGATCGAATCCCAACCAACCTGGACAGGGTTCGACGCACCCGCTCTGTGCGCGAGCGGAACTGGAACATGGGTTCGTCGCGCATTTCGCGGCCGAAAGTACCCCCGGTGTGCAGCCAAAACCCGTCGTCCGTAAAAGTGACACGGTGAAACCGAGCCGTAAGGTCATAGTCCAGCACAGTCACGCGATGACCCCGAGCCGCCAATGATTTTGCACGCATCAGATCGGGCTGTCGTTTTCTAGGCGAGGTAACGAGAGCCACATCCTGTGACGACACCGGTCGAACCGGGATTTGGCCGTTTTGTGTGTGCGGAAAAGGTGGTGACGGAACATGCAGACGCTTCGTGCCTTCAGCATAACCTTTGATCAAGTCGCGGCACAGTTTCCAAGCGCTGTCCGGCGGAAGGCTTCCGCGTTGCATATGCTGCAAAATCCATCTGCGGCGTTCAGAAATGAAAGCGGCCCGCGCAGCATTGCGCCCCGTCTCGGGGCAATGTTTCCGGTGAAAAACCGCTGTAGAGGCGGCAATCTCGAAAACTGATCTGGGTGTTCGGTCCGATGCGCGAAACCGACTGGGTCCGCTCGAATGATGCACAATGGCCAAGGGCACGAATACGGTTTGACCACCGGCTCGAGAAATGCGGTACGTCAGGTCTGTCTCGTCGAGGTAAAAGGCGAACCGTTCATCAAACCCGTTGTGCTGCACCAAGGCTGAGCGTCGCAACGCCATATTGGTTCCGTGCAGTCGCGGATGATATTGGTCGGCCCTCGACTCAAGGATGCCGGGTGCTAAACCAGTCCATGCGACCGGATGTGTCACAGCCGAAGTGTCAACTCTGGCGGCAGCATGTTGGACGGAAATGCCATTCCGACCCAGAGTTGTGCCGCCCGCTTGGGCGACCTTGGGATCTGCAAAGGCGTTCGCCAGATGTGAGAGCCAAGTGGGTTCCGGAACTGCGTCGTCGTCTAGAAATGCCACGACCTCACCCAAGGCCTGCGCCACACCGAGATTTCGCGCGGTCGAGATATTGGGCGCATCGCACACGATCACACGGACGCCATCGCAGGCGCTGGCTATCTTCGCTCCGGGCGGGCAGGCGACAACGATCGTTTCGAAGAGCGGATAGTCAAGTTGCTGAACCGCACGCAGGCTGCGGCGCAGGAAATCGGGCCGGTCGCGGCTTACAATGACAATGCTGATCGCAAGATCGGCCATGTCACGCTTCACGCTGTGCTAAGTGCTATGCCCGGTGCGGTTGCAACGAAAAACGGATTGGCAAAATCGTCTTTGCCATAGACCAGCGGCTGAAGATCATCCAGCCTGAGCACTTGTCCACCGGCGCCCGTGAGCACTGCATGTCCGGCGGCGGTATCCCATTCCATTGTGCGCCCAAGGCGCGGGTAAAAATCCGCTTCGCCCGTCGCCACCAGGCAGAACTTGAGAGACGAACCCGCGCTCTTGCTGTCTTTGACGTCGTATCGATTGATATAGTCGTCCGTTGCCTGATCACGATGCGATTTGGAGGCCACAACCATCAGCGCCTTTGTATCGGGAGTGGATACGTGGATTGGAGTGGTTTCTCCGATCGCGCCTTTGCCAAAGTCTCCGGTTTCCTCGACGCTCTGACCGGATGCATCAGTATAAAACAATCGTCTTTTTGCAGGTGCATAGACAACGCCCCTCGTCGGCACACCTTTCTCGACCAGCGCGATATTGACGGTAAAATCGCCTCGTCGATGGATAAATTCTTTCGTGCCGTCCAGCGGATCGACAATCAGGAAATCCTGCACATGCAGATCATGCGTATCCGCCTGCTCCTCGGTGATCAGGGCGATCTCGGGGAATGCCGCGCGCAGCCCGGCGGAAATCAATGCATCTGCAGCCTCATCGGCTGCGGTGACTGGGCTGTCATCGGATTTTGAGCGCACATCAAAATCATCGGCTTCATAGATCTCCATGATCCTGTCACCGGCTTCGAGCGCTAGTCGACGCATTGTTTGCATCAAGGCTGCGTAATCCATACTCGTCGATCCTCGCGTCGATTGATTTAAAAGCGCGCTTCTCTTATCATTCGCTTAACTCATCTCCGCAACAACAGTCAGGACAATTGACGGAAAAACGCGGAGTTCGGCAGAGGCAGAAAAAGATGTTCCATAAAACGGTGCCGACGACACGGGCATCTTCAGCGGTCAATATTGCTGAGCTGATCTACCACAATACGGTGCGTTCGATCCGGAAAACCCACGGCAACGCCTTCATGTCCATCGCAATGAGCGTGTTCCAATCGCTCATGTTCGTGCTGTTTTTTTACATCATGTTCACGATCATGGGGATCAAGGGCTTGGCCCTGCGCGGCGACTTCGTGATTTTTTTGCTGACCGGCATCTTCATGTTCATGACCCACAACAAGGCCGTTAGTGCTGTCATGGGGAGCGAGGGGCCGTCCAGCCCGATGATGCAGCACGCGCCGATGAACACCTTTGTGTCTATCGCCGCGGCCATGTTGTCGACACTCTATATCCAGATGCTGGCGGTCTTTTTTTTTCTGTTTGTCTACGACGTTGCTATGAACCCCTATGTCCTGACCGAGATCGTGGATCCGGCACCAGTCATGGGCATGCTGCTTCTGTCGTGGTTGTCCGGGGGCGCTGTGGGGCTGGTTTTTCTGGCAATGAAGCCGTGGTTGCCAGGGCTGACCGGAACGCTTTCCACGCTTTATAAGCGCGCCAACATGATCGCGTCCGGCAAAATGTTCGTGGCAAACTCGCTGCCATCCTTCATGATCGCCATGTTCGACTGGAATCCGCTGTTTCACACGATTGATCAGGCGCGGGGGTTTGCCTTCATCAATTACGTGCCGCGTAACAGCAATTGGGAATATGTCGTCTACCTGACACTCACCCTGCTGATGATCGGGCTGATGGGCGAATTTTATACGCGCAGGCATGTTTCGGCTTCCTGGTCTGCGCGTCGCTGATCAGGTTACGACCCGAAGCGTCAGATTGATCCGGCCGCCGTTTGGCAAGAGGGTCGAACTGTTCGGTCTGATGCGATCGATGCCGTGATAGGCGCGACGTGCGTCTCCGTCCATCACCACCACATCTCCAGAGCGAAGCCAGATCGACTCGGTCTTGCCACCGCGTGTCAGATTTCCCATTCGGAACAGTGCTTCGTCACCCAGCGAGACGGACACGACCGGTTGAGTCAGATCCGCCTCGTCGCGATCCTGATGCATGCCCATCTTGGCGGTTTCGTCATACCAATTGATCAAACAGCATTCCGGGTCTCGGGCGTCGGGAACCACCTCTCGCCACATCGCGATCAGACTTTCGGGAATCGGCGGCCAAGGAACACCGGACGGGTGAGCAGGCTCGTAGCGATAGCCCTTGCGATCACTGATCCAACCGTAGTCCCCTGCTGCGCTCATTCGCACCGACATCGGCGTGCCGCGGGGCGTTACTGGCTGAAACAAAGGGGCTTTGCTCAGAACCTCGCGCAGTGAGTGCACGAGTCGGGCCTGTGCTTCCGGTGCAAAATAGCTTTGGTGAATTTCGAAGTCGCGCACGCGCAAAACAGTCATGCTCTACAGATAATGCAAACACGCCACCAACACATACTGAATTTTCAGAAATTCACATGAACAGCGACGCTTGCAGGTGCCGTGTCGCCTCCTTATATACCCACCGGACCCGCTGAACGGTTATGACAGCGGAACGAAATGCGGGGCGGGATGCCGAAATGGGTCTTCGTCTCGTGACATCGCCTTAAGAAAAGAAGGGATCGAAAACATGGCCAAAGTGATTGGTATTGACCTCGGTACAACAAACAGCTGCATCGCGATCATGGATGGATCGCAGCCGCGCGTGATTGAAAATTCCGAGGGTGCTCGCACAACCCCATCCATCGTGGCGTTCACAGATGATGAACGTCTCGTCGGTCAGCCGGCCAAGCGTCAGGCTGTGACCAACCCGGAAAACACCATCTTCGGCGTCAAGCGCCTGATCGGTCGTCGCAATGACGACAGCGATCTCGCAAAGGACCGCAAGAACATGCCGTTCGAAGTGATCGATGGCGGCAATGGCGACGCATGGGTGCGCGCCAAGGGTGACAAGTATTCACCGTCCCAGATTTCCGCCTTCATCCTCGGCAAGATGAAGGAAACCGCCGAGTCGTATCTCGGTGAAGAAGTGACACAGGCGGTCATCACCGTTCCTGCTTACTTCAACGACGCACAGCGTCAGGCAACCAAGGACGCGGGCAAGATCGCCGGCCTCGAAGTGCTGCGGATCATCAACGAACCGACAGCCGCTGCGCTGGCCTATGGTCTCGACAAGAAAGAATCCCGCACCATCGCGGTCTATGACCTTGGTGGCGGTACGTTTGACGTGACCATCCTCGAAATCGACGATGGCCTCTTCGAAGTGAAATCCACCAACGGCGACACGTTCCTCGGTGGTGAAGATTTCGACATGCGGATCGTCAACTACCTCGCGGACGAGTTCAAGAAAGAGAACGGCGTCGACCTGACTCAGGACAAGATGGCCCTGCAGCGTCTCAAGGAAGCTGCGGAAAAGGCCAAGATCGAACTGTCCTCTTCGAGCCAGACCGAAATCAACCAGCCGTTCATCTCGATGGACGGAAAATCCGGTCAGCCGCTGCACCTCGTGATGAAGCTGACCCGTGCGAAGCTGGAAAGCCTTGTCGGTGACCTCATCAAGGCGTCGATGAAGCCGTGCCAGGCGGCTCTGAAAGACGCGGGTCTCAGCACATCCGATATCGACGAGGTCGTTCTGGTCGGTGGTATGACTCGTATGCCGAAAGTGGTCGAAGAAGTGACCAAGTTCTTTGGCAAGGAACCGCACAAGGGTGTGAACCCGGACGAAGTTGTGGCGCTCGGCGCGGCCATTCAGGCTGGCGTTCTGCAGGGTGACGTGAAGGACGTCGTGCTGCTCGACGTGACACCTCTTTCGCTCGGCATCGAAACGCTGGGTGGCGTGTTCACTCGCCTGATCGACCGCAACACGACGATCCCGACCAAGAAGTCGCAGATCTTCTCGACGGCCGAAGACAACCAGAACGCCGTGACCATCCGGGTCTTCCAGGGTGAACGCGAGATGGCGGCCGACAACAAGATGCTCGGTCAGTTCAACCTCGAGGACATCCCGCCGGCACCGCGCGGCATGCCTCAGATCGAGGTGACCTTCGACATCGACGCCAACGGCATCGTGTCCGTGTCCGCTAAGGACAAAGGCACGAACAAGGAGCAAAAGATCACCATCCAGGCCTCTGGTGGCCTTTCGGACGAGGACATCGAAAAGATGGTCCAGGACGCCGAACAGAACGCCGAAGCGGACAAGGAACGCCGCGAGATGGTCGAGGCCCGCAACCAAGCCGAAAGCCTTATCCACTCGACCGAGAAGTCGGTGGAAGAGCATGGTGACAAGGTCGATCCGACGACTGTCGAAGCGATCGAGCTGGCCATTGCGGCGCTCAAGGATGATCTCGAAGACGAGAAGGCAACCGCCGAAAAGATCAAGTCTGGTATCCAGAACGTCACCGAAGCGGCGATGAAGCTGGGCGAGGCGATCTATAAGGCGCAGCAGGAAGACGGCGACGCCGAGCCTGCGGCGGCGGATCAGGGTGGCGACGACGATGACACCATCGTCGATGCCGATTTCGAAGATCTCGACGACAACAAGCGCGCCTGACGCTGGTTGGGCGGAACCGAAATGGGGCCGGTCCGGACACCGGGCCGGCCTCTTTCGTTCCGTAGAAGGAGGGCATGATGTCCAAACGTGACTACTACGAAGTGCTCGGCCTCAAGAAAGGCGCCTCTGCTGACGAGATCAAAAAAGCCTATCGCACCAAAGCGAAAGAGCTTCATCCAGATCGCAATGCGGACAATCCCGAGGCCGAAGACAAGTTCAAAGAAGCGAACGAAGCTTACGAAGTCCTTAAGGATGCTGAAAAGAAAGCAGCCTATGATCGCTATGGTCATGCGGCCTTCGAAGGCGGCATGGGTGGCGGAGGTCGGCCCGGTGGCGGCTTTGGCGGTGGTCAGGGTGACTTCGCCAGCGCGTTTTCCGATGTGTTTGACGACCTCTTCGGCGATTTCATGGGCGGTCAGCGCGGCGGCGGACGCCAGCGTGCCTCGCGCGGGGCTGACCTGCGGTACAATCTGCGTGTTACGCTCGAAGACGCCTATCAAGGTCTGCAAAAGACGATCCAAGTACCGACCTCGGTGCAATGCGGCTCTTGCAATGGCTCGGGTGCTGAAGGGGGGGCGGAACCAACGACCTGCCCCACCTGTTCCGGGATGGGCAAGGTGCGTGCGACCCAAGGTTTCTTCACGGTCGAACGCACCTGTCCGACGTGTTCGGGACTCGGCCAGACGATCAAGAACCCCTGCAAGACCTGTTCTGGCGCGGGCCGGGTTCAGAAAGAGCGTGCTTTGTCGGTGAATATCCCGAAAGGCGTTGAAACCGGCACCCGTATCCGGCTTGCGGGTGAGGGCGAAGCGGGCCTGCGCGGCGGGCCTCCTGGTGATCTTTATATCTTCATCGAGGTTGCCAAACACGAGCTTTTTGAACGCGATGGCGTACACCTGCATTGCCGTGTGCCCGTGTCCATGACTGTTGCTGCTCTGGGAGGCAATATCGAAGTGCCCACCATCGACGGCGGTCGGAGCCGTGTGGCGATCCCGACGGGAAGCCAATCCGGTCGCCAGATGCGTCTGCGCAGCAAAGGCATGCCGGCGCTGCGCGGTGCGGGGCAGGGTGACATGTTCATCGAACTCGCGGTCGAAACACCGGTCAATCTCACGGCCAAGCAGAAAGAATTGCTGCGTGAATTTGAAGATCTGAGCGAAGACAACAACCCGGAATCCAAAAGCTTCTTCAAATCGGTGAAGGGCTTCTGGGATTCCATGAAAGGCTGATCCTGCGGCCCCGCCCGGTGCGGGGCCGTTAGCATTTCCTTAAGGCCTTCTGCGTCAAGAATGGCGCATGGCGCGCTCTCCCACCTTTCAACTTTCGCTTTTTGAAGCCCCAGCTCAGGCTCCTGCGAAGCCGGCCAAGCGAAAATCAAAAACGCCCGCTAAACCGAAACAACCTTCCTATATCGAGGGCCATCGCGAAAGACTGCGAAACCGCTTCCTCGTCGGTGGCGCGGACCCTCTCCCCGACTACGAACTCCTGGAATTGCTGCTCTTCCGCATGCTCAAGGGCGGCGATGTGAAACCGCTCGCCAATCGCCTGATCGACACTTTTGGTGACTTCAACCGCGTTCTCGCTGCTCCAATCGAACGCCTGATCGAGGTTATGGGCGTCGGCCCTAAAATCGCTCTCGAACTCAAACTGATCGAAGCTGCGACGCACCGCATGTCGCAAGGCAAAGTGCTGAAACGCCCGGTTATATCAAGCTGGAGCGCGCTACTTGATTACTGTCGCGTGACCATGTCTCACCGCGACACCGAACTTTTCCGCGTGCTATTCCTCGATCGCAAGAACGTCCTGATCGCGGATGAAATCCAAGGCAAAGGTACGGTCGATCACGTCCCTGTTTACCCACGCGAAGTGATCAAACGCGCGCTCGATCTGAACGCCTCTGCGCTGATCCTCGTGCACAATCATCCGTCGGGTGATCCCACCCCATCGACCGCTGACATCGACATGACCGAAAAGATCCAAGCCGCATGTGACGCGGTTGGCATCACAGTTCATGACCATCTAGTCATAGGCAAATCCACCCAGGTCAGTTTCAAATCCGAAGGCTACCTCTGACGGCACATTACCGAACCCAGACCTCGACCCGCCGGTTCACCTGCCGTCCCCAGCTTGTGTCATCACACGCCATTGGCATAGCTTCCCCGAACGCATCTGTCGACAGACGCACCTGCGTCAGGCTTGATGTCTCTACAGCCGCTTCAATGGCCGCTTTGACGGCCTGCGCGCGCTGCTTTGCAATCCGCAAATTGCCCTCGGCTGGCCCTTCGCCGTCGGAAAAACCGACAAATACCAAGTGCCGTCCGTCATACGTTCCGGCCTCTATAGCATGCGCCAATTGCTGCACGTTCGACCGGGACTGCGCATCCAATCGGGCGGCTCCGGCCTCAAATCGAAACGATGTCGAGAGCCGTCGCAAGGGGGTCAAGGTCTCGACCATGCGTTGCAATGAGGCAAGACCCGCTTCACCGCGCGCCACGCGAATGGCATTCGCAAACCGGTCACCCTGCGCATTCAGCGTGATCTCTTCCGGTGCCTGATCCACAAAACCTGCGCGGCGGGTTATGATCTGGGCGGGCGCTGTGCGGGTGTAGGCCAGAAATTCCCGCCCCAGTTTGGGCAGCCGTCGCGCCGGGATGTAAAGGAACATTGGTGCGGTCAGCGGATAGTCCTCGGTCTTGATCGTCAGACGGTTTGCACGCAGTTGAAACCCGCAGGGGCCTGTCAGCGCCAACGCCTTGCTGTTGCCGATCTCGGAATGGCTGGCGACCCCAAGGCCGATCTGATCCCGCGCCACCGCTTGGGCCAAGGCGGCATTGGTGGGATGGCGCACCACATCCTCTATCAGCGACAAACCCGCCTGGCGCAGTACCCGGTCCTCAACCGCCTGTGCGATCCCGGACTGAGCATCGCGCATATGGATTGAGATCGGTGCGTCTGGTCCACCGAGGCTGCGCCAGTTGTCAATCTCGCCAGAAAGGATGCGCGCAAGGTCTGATACAGAGATCGCCGAAACAGGATTGGTTGGCGACACAATCACCGTCATCGCATCGAGCGCCAGTACCCGGCTGCGGTTCACGTCGTCCAACTGCCCAAGGCCAACTTCCTCTGCAAGGGTCAACTCTCCGGCTCTGATTTCGCGCAGCGCCATCACCAGATCGGCTTCGTCCGCCAGGAGATCGGCAAACCCTTCATCGGTGCTGGAGACGCGGAATTGAAACCGCCCTACCGGCGTATCCCGGTCCGGCGCACTCAGTACATACTCAAACTGCGTGTCGTCCTTGCGAGTGCGAATGGCTTTGAGGCCGTTTTGCAGCGCAAAGCCCTCAACAAGGGCGGGCATAAGCACGTCGCCGATGGTTGAGGAACCCGAGATTGACAGTTCTGCGACGAAATCTGTCAGAGACGGACACCCGGGCCCTTCGCAAAGCACGCCTGATCCATCGACGGTGAGTTCGCCGTATTGAGTTTCAACGCGATAAAACTCGCCGTCGAAGCCCAGCAAAGTGCCGGACAATTCAATAGCTCCGTCGCGGGATCGCAGGGTCACATCATCGGCCCAAGCCGACTCGGCGCCAACCAAAAGGAGAAGTGCGGCCCAAAGCGCCGCACAATAGATTTTCATGGAAGGTGCCCCCGACCCGCCCGCTTATTTTGCGGCGATTGTCAGGTCTTCGACGAGATTTTTCAACAGCAAGAAATCCCCAACCGTGTCACATCCTGGCACATCAATGGTCAACTCTTGCGAGGTCAATGCGCCGCCGTTGCGGATTTCTAAAGTCTGGGCTTCGATCCGGTTGTCACAATTCGTCGCGAGGATCTCGGCTTCCACTGTCAAAGCAACGGTGCCTGATGCCTTGGTCATTCCGGTCGGAAAAGTGTAAACTTCTGCCAAAAGAGCGTCCGGCGCATCCGCTGTTCCAAGTGTGGTCAGAAAACCGCCTTCCCCCGTTGCCGCGCGGGTTGGGTCAAACCCGGCTCCTTGCCAAACATGCCCATCCGTAAAGTAGTCGGCATCGAATTCCCGTGCGTGCAGTTGCAATCCGGCATTGCCGCGCCATTGCAACACAACGCGGTCATAGAATGGAACGGACGACACCTGCGCCATTGTCACCGCGCCGCCACCATCCATGAACGATGCGATCACAAGCGCCTGTTCGGTGAGTGCCGGCATGTCGAGGGACAATGTGCCATCCGGCTGCATCAACGACGTGAACATCAGCCCATTGTGGTGCAAAGTCACGCGTTCGCTGCCATGACAGGGAGCGGTGATCTCGACCGACATCATGGCTCCGGCAATCGGCTCTGCCGTCATGGTGACTTCGCAGGCGAACCCAGTTTCTTTCGGGGCCTCGGGCACCACGATTTCTGGCTCTATCGCTTCTGATGCAACCGCCGAGACGACCTGTTCTGGCAAGGACGCAACGACCGGCTTGTCCTTCGGAAGCATGTCGCGCGGGGTCGATGAGACCGGCTGCACTTCGGAGACCTGGAATGTGTTTTGATCCGATACGCGAGACCCTGATGCGGGCCAGGACTGCATCGCACCGCCAATCGCGACAGCGGTACACAGCGTCAAAGCTGTAAGACGAATTGTAAACTTCCGGTCCATGACAGACTCCCAATGCACTGGCACACGAGGAATTCTGTCTGGGGAATGGGGTCTGCCTAGGGCAGTCGTGGGGTCACTTTTCGACCGGAATGTGGCGGGACGGCCCTATACGAGCCGTCCATGACAATGCTTGAATTTCTTGCCCGATCCGCAAGGGCAGAGGTCATTTCGACCCGGATTGCCCCACGTGGACGGATCAGCCTCGTCGAATCCATCAATTGCGGCCTCTTGATCAACCGGCGGTGTTCCTTGTTGCGGATTGCCCGCTTCGGCCGCCTTTGTCATCGCCGCTTGCTGAGCGGCAAGCTGCTGCAACATGGCCTGCTGCTCTTCTTCCGTCATCGGGCGGACTTGACCAAGCTGTTTGCTCACATCTTCGCGCAGGCTGTCCAGCATCGTTTCAAACAGCTGGAACGCCTCAGACTTGTATTCGTTCAGCGGGTCACGTTGCGCATAGCCGCGAAAACCCACAACTGACCGCAGATGCTCAAGTGTCAGAAGGTGTTCGCGCCACTTGCTGTCGATGGTCTGCAGCAGAACCTGCTTTTCAATCTGACGCATCGTGTCGGGACCGAAGGCTTCGGCCTTTTTCGCCATCATCTCGTCCGATGCCTCTTCAAGACGCTCGCGCATCACCTCGGCATCGACACCTTCTTCATCGCCCCATTGCACAACGGGAGCGTCCACTCCAACCAGCTCTTTGACTGCGGTTTGCAAGCCCTCGGTGTTCCATTGGTCGGCATAGGTTTTTGGCGGAATATAGGTATCGACCAAATCATCGATCACCTGATGCCGCATGTCCTGCGCGATCTCAGACAGATCCTTCGCTTCCATGATCTCACGACGCTGGCTGAAGATCACCTTCCGCTGATCGTTCATCACGTCGTCGAATTTCAGAAGCTGCTTGCGGATGTCAAAGTTGCGCCCTTCGACCTTGGCCTGCGCACGTTCCAGCGACTTGTTCACCCACGGGTGCACAATCGCCTCGCCTTCCTTCATGCCCAGCGTGGACAACACCTTGTCCAGACGCTCGGACCCGAAAATGCGCATCAGGTCATCGTCCAGCGAAAGGAAGAACGAAGACCGGCCGGGGTCCCCCTGACGGCCAGACCGGCCACGAAGCTGGTTGTCGATGCGGCGGCTTTCGTGTCGTTCGGTGGCCAGAACGAACAGACCACCAGCAGCCTTCACGGCTTCTTCATCGGCAGCATGCACTTCTTCGATCCGTTTACGGATCTCTTCGGGATCACCCTCGGGATCGGCGGCAATCGCCTCCATGATCTTGAACTCGACATTGCCACCCAGTTTGATGTCGGTTCCGCGACCGGCCATGTTTGTTGCGATGGTGATCGCGCCCAGCTTGCCGGCATCCGCAACAATCTGCGCTTCCTGCTCGTGCTGGCGGGCGTTCAGAACGTTGTGCTTGAGCCCCGCCTTGGTCAGAAGCTGGCTCAGCATTTCGGACTTTTCGATCGAGGTCGTTCCCACAAGAACCGGCTGGCCCTTTTCGTGCGCCTCTTTGATTTCCTGCACGATGGCATCGTATTTTTCTTGCGCCGTGCGATAGACCTTGTCGTCCTCGTCGATCCGCGCGATTGCGCGGTTGGTCGGCACTTCGACCACACCTAGACCATAGATCTCGGTAAATTCGTCAGCTTCCGTCGCCGCCGTCCCGGTCATGCCCGCCAGTTTTTCGTAAAGGCGGAAGTAGTTCTGGAACGTCACCGACGCGAGCGTCACGTTCTCGGGCTGAATGTTGCAGCCTTCCTTGGCCTCAATCGCCTGGTGCAGACCCTCGGACAAACGCCGCCCGGCCATCATGCGGCCAGTGAATTCGTCAATAAGCACGACCTCCCCATCGCGGACAATGTAGTCTTTGTCCTTCTGGTAGAGCTTATGAGCACGCAGACCTTGGTTGATGTGGTGGATCAGGGTTGTGCTTTCCGGGTCATAAAGCGACTGACCCTCAGGCAGCAGGCCAAGCCCGTGCAGCGTTTCCTCAAGGTACTCGTTGCCTTCATCGGTGAACGAGACGTTTCGGGTCTTTTCATCCAGCGAGAAATGTTCTTCAGTCAGCGACGGGATCACCTTGTCGATGGCGACATACAATTCGCTGCGGTCTTGCGCAGGACCCGAAATGATCAGCGGCGTCCGCGCTTCGTCGATCAGGATCGAATCCACCTCGTCCACAATCGCCATGTAGTGGTCGCGCTGATACATCTGGTTCAGCTCTGACTTCATGTTGTCGCGCAGATAATCGAACCCAAGTTCGTTGTTCGTCGCATAGGTGATGTCGCAGGCATAAGCGGCTTGCTTTTCTGCATCCGGCTGGCGCGGATAAACAACACCGGTCGTCATCCCCAACGCACCGTAGACCTTGCTCATCCACTCGCTGTCGCGCTTGGCAAGGTAGTCGTTAACTGTAACGATGTGCACGCCTCGGCCAGTCAGCGCGTTCAGATAGGCCGGGAACGTCGCGACAAGTGTCTTGCCCTCACCGGTCTTCATTTCCGAAATGTTGCCCTTGTGCAGGAAGATCCCGCCCATCAGCTGCACATCAAAGGCTCGGAGCCCCAGCGCGCGTTTCGCCGCTTCGCGACAATTGGCAAATGCCTCGGGCAGCAGCGCATCCAGCGCCTCGCCATTGGCGTGGCGCGCTTTGAATTCGGCCGTTTTCTCAATCAGCTGCGCATCGCTCAGCTTTTCGAAATCCGCTTCCAGTGCGTTGATCTTTTCTACCAGCGGGCGGGTCGCCTTGACTTTGCGGTCGTTCGGCGTTCCGAACACCTTGCGCGCGACTTTACCTAATCCCAGCATGCACTCACTTTCAGCTTTGACATCTTCGTGTGCGGCATCTGCTTGCTCGCCTCGCACACAGCCCATATGTCACAGGGGAACGACTGGCTTCGCAGCGCCTTGTGGCGATGTAAGGTCAGGGAAATACACTGTCAATGTCGCCCCCACGGTAGGGGCGGCTCTGGAAGGATAAACATGACGAATCTCATCACGAAACTCTCCGCAAGCGCGTTCGCCCTGATACTGGCCCTGCCGGTACAGGCGCAGGACACGCTGACGGCAGACTCGGTGGTGGCCACGGTCAATGGCACCGAAATCACGCTGGGCCATATGCTGATGGTGCGCGCATCCCTGCCGGAACAGTACCAGCAGCTTCCCGATGACGTGCTCTGGGACGGCATCATGGACCAGATCGTGCAGCAGACCGTTCTCAGTCAGCAAGACACAGCCGAGGAAAGCCGCCGGATCCAACTGGCCCTAGAAAACGAGCGCCGCGCGCTCACAGCAGCACAGGTGATCGAAGACATCGTTGATGATGCGGTAACTGAGGAAGCCGTTCAGGCGGCCTATGAGGAAAGCTATCTGCAGGGTGAACCCGCCCAGGAATACAACGCCTCGCACATTCTTGTGGAAACACAGGAAGAAGCCGCGGCAATTGTCGAAGAGCTGAATGGCGGCGCTGATTTCGCTGAGGTGGCCCGCGAGAAGTCGACCGGGCCGTCCGGCCCGAACGGCGGTCAACTGGGCTGGTTTTCAGCCGGCATGATGGTCCCTGAGTTCCAGGCCGCCGTTGAAGAGCTCGAGGTCGGCGCGATCTCCGAGCCGGTGCAAACGCAGTTCGGTTGGCATGTCATCAAGCTGAATGAAACCCGGGCCCAGGAAGCTCCGGCGCTTGAGGCAGTCCGAGCTGAAATCGAAAATCAACTGAGCCAGCAGGCCGTCACTCAGAAGATTGAAGAGCTGACCAACGCCGCTGATGTCACCCGCACCGCCAAGGAAGAGGTCGACACCTCTGTTCTGAGCAATATTGGTCTTTTGGAGGAATAAGAATTGGCCAAGATCACATCGGTTTCGCCTCTTGCACCGGACAGCTTCCCATCGCTGCCAGTGGTCAAAGGGGCAAGGTTTGCAACCGCAGCTGCGGGCGTCAAATATGCCGGTCGAACCGACGTGATGCTGGCCGTTCTCGATCCCGGAAGCTGCGTGGCGGGTGCGTTCACAAAATCCGCCACGCGGTCGGCCAACGTGCTGGACTGCCAGTCGAAAATTCGGCTTGAGGACGATGGTGGCGCGGCCATCATCGTCAATTCCGGCAACTCCAACGCCTTCACGGGCCGGGCAGGGGATGAGTCCGTACAAGCCATCTGTGCAGAAGTCGCCCGTGTGACCGGCCTGCCCACCACCCGCATCTTTACCAGCTCCACTGGCGTGATCGGTGAGCGCCTGCCGCATGACCGCATCGCGGCCAAGGTCGAAGAGCTTTACGGCAACCTCGATGAGGCTGGCCTGCCGAGTGCCGCTGAGGCAATCATGACAACCGACACCTTCCCCAAAGGTTCGACCACAACGGTCGATCTGGCGGAGGGAGCCGTCACCATCGCGGGTATCGCAAAAGGCTCGGGCATGATCGCGCCCGATATGGCGACGATGCTTGTCTACATCTTCACCGATGCCAAGATCGCACAGCCTGATCTGCAAGCGCTGGTATCTGAACTAAACGAAAAGACCTTCAACAGCATCACGGTGGACAGCGACACCTCGACCTCGGACACGCTCCTCGTTGCCGCCACAGGTGCGTCTGGCGTGAGTGTCTCCGCAGAAGACGCCGCGTTTCGCGATGGCTTGCACCGCGTGATGCAGGACTTGGCACATCAGGTTGTTCGCGACGGGGAAGGGGCGACCAAGTTTGTCGAAATCACCGTCACCGGTGCCCTGAACGATGCCGATGCCAAGACGCATGCCATGTCCATCGCCAACTCTCCGCTGGTCAAAACCGCCATCGCGGGCGAGGACCCCAACTGGGGTCGCGTGGTGATGGCCATCGGCAAATCCGGCGCACCTGCCGACCGCGACACGCTCAGCATATCTTTCGGCGATGTCAGAGTCGCCTCAAAAGGCTGGGTCGATCCGGATTACCGTGAAGAACAAGGCGCGGCGATCATGAAGCAGGAAGACATCTCCATGACCGTCGATCTGGGGATGGGAAAGGGCAAAGCCACTGTCTGGACCTGCGACCTGACCCACGGCTACATTTCGATCAACGCCGATTACCGCTCGTGAAGGTCGTTCTTGTTTCCGCAGTTGCGCTCATCGACCCTGATGGGCGCATCCTTTTGGCCCAACGTCCCGAAGGCAAATCCATGGCTGGCCTCTGGGAATTTCCCGGCGGCAAGGTTGAACCGGGCGAAACTCCTGAGCAGGCGCTGATCCGCGAGTTGCAGGAGGAGCTGGGCATAGATACGTGGCAAAGTTGCCTCGCACCGCTCACCTTCGCGTCCCATACCTATGAGACGTTTCACCTGCTCATGCCACTCTTTGCCTGTCGGAAATGGAATGGCACACCCGAATCGAAAGAGGAGCAGGCACTGAAATGGGTGCGTGCGAATCAACTCAAAGACTATCCAATGCCTCCGGCGGATATCCCTCTGATCCCGATTCTGCGCGATTGGCTCTGAGAAAAACATTCCCGGCGCCTAAAAAACAGAAACATGTTTTTTTGTGGCATTGAATTGAACAGCAGACTAATCAAAACGTGTCAGAACTTGGGGGAGATTTGACATGCTGAAGACTATTATCGTTGGAACGTGCATGTCCGTGCAGGGCGTTTTGTAAAAAACCCTGCCAGATGGTCGAATTTCTGTCCGTGTTGGTGATCGGGTTTTCACCGGCGTGCCGGTCGCAAAAGCCGCTTAATCGCTTAACATACCTGAAAAGCAAAAAGGCAGCCCGGAGGCTGCCCTTTTTTGTTGGTATGATTGGCACGCTCTTAGTCGAGCGTGCGTTCAACTTCCTGACGCTCGAAAATCTCGATGACATCGCCGGGACGGATATCGTCGTAATTCTCGAAGGCCATACCGCATTCCTGGCCGGACTGCACTTCGGGCACTTCGTCCTTGAAGCGTTTGAGCGTCTTGAGCGTCCCTTCGTGGATAACCACGTTGTCGCGCAGAAGGCGCACACCAGCGCTGCGACGCGCCACACCTTCGGTGACCAGACAGCCGGCAACCTTGCCCACGTTCGACACCTTGAAGACCTCTTTGATCTCGGCATACCCGATAAAGGTCTCTTTGATCTCGGCGCTGAGCAGGCCCGAGGCCGCTGCTTTCACATCGTCCACAAGGTCATAGATGACGCTGTAATAACGAATCTCGACACCCTTCTGGTTTGCGGTGTTCCGTGCCGATGCATTGGCACGCACGTTGAACCCGATCACCGGACAGCCCGACGCTTCGGCAAGGCCGATGTCGGTTTCTGTGATCGCACCCACACCAGAGTGCAGCACGCGCACGCGCACTTCGTCGTTGCCGACCTTCTCCAGCGCCTGGACAATCGCTTCGGCAGAGCCCTGAACGTCCGCTTTGACCAGCACAGGAAGCTCGGACACGTTCTCGTCGTCCTTGGCTTTCTTCATCAGCTGTTCAAGCGTTGTAGCCGCACCAGCAGCCGCGCGCTTTTCCTTGGCGACATTCGCACGGTATTCGGCGATCTCTCGCGCTTGCGCTTCGGTCTCGGTCACGTTCAGAACGTCACCCGCCTCGGGTGTGCCGTTGAGGCCCAGCACCTCGACAGGAACAGAGGGGCCAGCTTCCTTGACGCGTTCGCCCTTGTCGTTGATCAGCGCACGGACCTTACCGTACTGCTCACCCACGACGAAGATATCGCCCTGACGCAATGTGCCGTTCTGCACGAGCACCGTCGCGACCGGGCCGCGACCCACGTCAAGCTGCGCTTCGATCACGGCACCCTGAGCGGACCGATCCGGGTTCGCCTTGAGCTCAAGGATCTCTGCCTGAAGCGCAATCGCTTCCAACAGTTCCGGCAAGCCTTGGCCAGAAATCGCAGACACTTCGACATCCTGCACGTCGCCAGACATCTCTTCCACGATCACTTCGTGCTGCAAGAGATCGGTGCGCACTTTCGTCGGGTTCGCACTTGGCTTGTCGATCTTGTTGATCGCCACGATCATCGGCACCTTGGCCGCTTTCGCGTGGTTGATCGCCTCGACCGTCTGCGGCATCACGGCGTCATCTGCCGCCACAACCAGAACAACGATATCTGTCACCTGAGCACCGCGCGAGCGCATCGACGTAAACGCTGCGTGGCCAGGAGTGTCGAGGAACGACAGAACCGCGCCGTCCTTCGTGGTCACCTGATAGGCGCCGATATGCTGCGTGATTCCGCCCGCTTCGGCCGAGGTGACGTTAGTTTCGCGGATCGCATCCAACAGCGATGTCTTGCCGTGGTCGACGTGACCCATGATCGTAATCACAGGCGGCCGCGGTTTGAGGTCTTCCTCGGCGTCTTCGATTTCCTTGATGACGTCTTCAACATCCGCATCCGACACACGGGTAACCCTGTGCCCGAACTCTTCAATGATGAGTTCCGCTGTGTCCGCGTCGATCGTTTGGTTCTGCGTCGCCATGATGCCGCTCTGCATCAGCGCCTTGACCACATCGCCCACGCGTTCCGCCATCCGGTTTGCCAGTTCCGCGACTGTAATCGCTTCGGGCAGCTGCACGTCACGCACGACCTTTTCACGCGGCTGGCTCCCGCCCATAGCCTTCTGACGCGCACGCTCTTGCTTGCGCTTCATAGCTGCCATGGATTTCTGTCGGCCGCCTTCGCCACCCAAAGCTTGGTTCAGCGTCAGCTTGCCTGAACGGCGTTCGGAATCGTCACCCTTGCGACGACCGCGGTCTTCACGGTCGCGATCCCCTTTGCGGGGTGGAGTTTGCGATGGCTTTGGACCACTCGGCGCAGGGCGGGCAGCGGGTTGCTCGACAGGAGCAGCCGCAGCCTTCTTGGCAGCCTCAGCGGCCTCAGCAGCTTTGCGCGCTTCTTCTTCGGCCTTCTGACGCGCCCGCTCTTCAGCCTCACGCTGTTCGCGCTCTTTGGCCTCTTTTTCGGCGCGCATCCGCTCGCGTTCTTCTGCGCGCGCCTTCTCTTCGGCCTCGCGCTGTGCCGCCTCTGCACCCTCGCGGGCCTTGGCCGCCTGCAACGCCTTCAGGCGACGTTCCATTTCTGCGTCAGAAATGCCCGCAGGACGTTTATTGCCCGCTGCAGCAACCGCTGCACTGGCCGACCCGCCAGACGAAGACGGGGACGCACCGGGTTTGGGCACCACAACGCGCTTGCGCTTGGTCTCTACCACGACGTTTTTGGTCCGCCCGTGGCTAAAGCTCTGCTTTACGTTCCCTGACCGGGGACCGCCGCGCAAACCCAAAGTCTTTTTGCCGTCGTTATCGCTCATTTAGCTCTTTTTTCCTTCCCAGCGGCCCCTGCCACTGTCTTTGCATCAGACGTTCCGATGCGAAAGCCCTTCAATCTTTGGGCTTCCTCTACAACACGTTGCGTGAGTCCGCCAGCGCCAAGCGCTGCATGTATCACAGTTTGTCGCCCAAAGGCCATTCCCAGCTCGTCCGCCGTCAACCAACCTATATAATGGCCGAAATGCGGTGTGCTCAGTTTCGATTTCCCCCGGCTTGATCCGTCCGTCGCCTGCAACAGCACTTCGGCGACTTCCTTGGACAGCATATCTTTGACCTTTTCATAGCCAGAGACAGCAACACCGGATTTGCGGCTAAGGCTTATCAGATCGACAACACGGCGCGCAAGTTGCTGCTCGAGATCGGAGAGCAGGGTCTCGGAGACGCGCAGTTGCGTCTTCGCCGCACGATGAAACATGTTCTTTTTCAGCGCGGTTTCAAGAGCAGACCGCGTTGCGGTCACCCAAATGCCCCGGCCTGGCAGCTTTTCTGCCAGATCGGGAACGAGTTGTGCATCGGGGCTGACGACAAACCGGATCAGCTCGGCTTTCGGACGTACCTCACCGGTCGCAATACATTTGCGTTCCGGTCCGGTTTCCCGATTTTTGTCCTTGCCGCCGCGTGCCACGTGTGTCGTTGCCCCTCAGGTCAAAGCAGGCTCAGGCCTGCGCGTCCTCTGCGCCTTCCAGCGCCTCTTCGTCGTCTTCCGCCTCTGCCTCAAGCTCGGTCGGATCGACCCAGCCCAGAAGAACGCGTGCGGTCATGACAAGATGCTGCGCCTCTTCCAGCGACATGTCGAACGGTTCAAGCAAACCTTCGTCCTTGTGACGCTCGCCATTTTCGGTGGTCCAGCCGCCAGCCAGTTCCCAGTCCGCGCAGGTCGCAAAGTCCTCGAGTGTCTTCACGCCGTCCTTGGCAAGCACTTCGACCATTTTCGGGGTCAGACCTTCGAAATTGATCAGGCTGTCCTCAGCACCAAGGGCGCGGGCGCTTTCAAGCGCTTTCTGCGCTTCTGCTTCAAGATATTCGCGCGCCCGGGTCTGCAGCTCTTCCGCAGTGCCTTCGTCAACACCATCGATGACCAGCAGTTCATCCAGCTCGACATAGGCCACTTCTTCCAGCGTGGTGAACCCTTCAGCCACCAGAAGCTGCGCAAAGAATTCGTCGAGGTCCAGCGTGTCCATGAACAGCTGCGTGCGCTCTTCGAACTCTTTCTGGCGCCGCGCTGATTCTTCTTCTTCGGTCATGATGTCGATGTCGAGACCGGTCAACTGCGATGCCAGACGCACGTTCTGACCACGGCGACCGATGGCCAACGAAAGCTGCTCGTCCGGGACCACCACTTCGATGCGTTCCGCATCTTCGTCGAGAACCACCTTGCTCACCTCGGCAGGCTGCAACGCGTTCACGAGGAAGGTCGGCATGTCCTCGTTCCATGGAATGATGTCGATCTTTTCGCCCTGCAGTTCGTTCACCACTGCCTGAACGCGGCTGCCGCGCATACCCACACAGGCACCAACCGGGTCGATCGAGCCGTCATAGGAAATAACGGCAATCTTTGCGCGTGAACCGGGGTCACGGGCCACAGCTTTGATCTCGATGATGCCGTCATAGATTTCCGGCACTTCCATCTTGAACAATTCAGCCATGAATTCCGGAGCGGTCCGGCTCAGGAAAATCTGCGGCCCACGTGTTTCGCGGCGCACATCCTTGATGTAGCAACGGATGCGGTCACCATTGCGATAGCTTTCGCGACCGATCTTTTCGTTGCGGCGCAGGATGCCTTCGCCCCGGCCCACATCGACGATGACGTTGCCGTATTCCTCGCGCTTGACGACACCGTTGATGATGGTGCCTGCGCGGTCTTTGAATTCTTCGTACTGACGATCACGTTCGGCTTCGCGCACCTTCTGCAGAATCACCTGCTTGGCCGACTGCGCGGCGATCCGGCCCATCTCGACCGGCGGCACTTCTTCGGTGAACTGGTCGCCCACCTGCGGGCTGCCTGCAAAATCGGTCAGGGCTTGCCCATCGCGCAACCAGACCGCGCTTTGGTTCGGTTTCGGCGCGACGAAATACGGCTTCGCCTGATCGACGGTCATTTCGGCCTGGTAATTCTCAAGCTCTTCTTCGTCGACCACTGTGCGGACACGGGTAAACTTGGCGCGACCGGTCTTACGGTCGATCGACACCTGAATGTCCATCTCGGACCCGTAGCGCGACTTGGCAGCACGGGCGAGGCTCTCCTCCATCGCCTCGACGACCAGACCGGGGTCGATCATTTTTTCGCGCGCCACCGCCTCGGCGGTC
>QCWH01000002.1:53085-78500 GCA_003149565.1 Marivita sp. XM-24bin2
CCATCGGTCTTACTCCTCTTCGGGCCCTTCGGCCTCAATCACGTCGTCAAATTTGTTTTCGTCGAAGCCTTGGGCCTTTCGCGCCTTCAGCATTTCCTTGATCAGCTCGTCGGTCAGAACCAGCTTGGCATCCGCCAACCAGTCGAACTTGAGACCCACTGTGCCTTCGTCGATGTTGATCAAAACCTCGTCATCCTCGACCCCGGCCAGAACGCCTTTAAAGCGCTTGCGCCCGTCGATCATGTCCGAGGTTTCGATCTTGGCTTCATAGCCTTCAAAGGTCTCGAAATCCTTGAGGCGTGTCAGCGGCCGGTCGATCCCGGGCGACGACACCTCAAGCGTATAGGCATCAAGAATAGGGTCCTCTACATCGAGAGTTGCACTTATCGCGGTGCTGATCTCGGCGCACTCATCCACTTCGATCCCGCCTTCAGGGCGTTCCGCCATGATCTGAAGGGTCGGAGTTTTGCCGCTCATCAGCCGGATGCGCACAAGCTCAAAGCCCAGATCTTCGATCACCGGAGTGACGATCTCGGCCAGACGTCGGTCCATCGCGGCTTTTGCGATCAGGTCGGACATGGGTGTGCTGTGCTCCAAAAACAAAAAAAACGGGCGCGCGGCCCGTTGATAATTTCGGTGGGTGCCGACCGAGGCCAACACGCCGCTGTTGACGCTCATATATTGAGCGCGTTCCGAGTCTGCAAGGCCTTTCGCCATCCAACCGCAAAACCTCCGTTTGCACTGGGCCTGATTGCCGTCGCCTTTGCATTGATCGCAAGCACTTCCGAGCGAAACGAGTCTCTTTAGTCAAAGCCTATTTCGCGACTCGCTGGCGCGCCCCTAGGCTCAAAGAACTTTAGCGACAGATCACGTCAAACAACAGCTTAGCGAGAGCAACATGTTCTTCTTTCCCAAACGAGCCTGTGAAGTCAGGCAAAGTTCAGTCGGCTGTACACATTGTAGCGTTCCAGGAATTATCGAGGGCACGGCGGTCCAAGCCGCATCCGGTTGGCGGTCCGTTGAAAAATTTGAAACCACCGATCAATGGGAGGTTTTATCCGGGGGTGTTCGCCGGGCCAGCAGCCTCGAGAGCAGGATAATCTGGAGAAACACCGTATCATGTCCAAAAAACATCCGGCCCTTGGTCGTACCCGCGGGTGCCTTGGGTAATGATGAACATGCCTGGGTGCAGCAGGAAAGCCGGCTGGTTTTCGAAAGCGCGCCGTTTACCGATCTCGTCGATGCAACTCATGTGTCGGTCAAGGCTGGCGACTTGGTGGGCATCCGCGGAATTGAAATTGCAGATGAACCGCCAAGCGCTGTACGGGTATATCAGGTGTTCTTCGACGATGCGGAAGCCGTACAGATTGCAGGCGGCCTCTGGCAGCTGTGCACCGTACCTTGCAACAGCATGGATTTCCTGTCCGACGATTCGTGGGACGTGTCCCGTATCGGCCGCAACACCGTGCGCCACCTGACATCTGATGAGGCGGTGATGTTCTTTGGCGCTCTCGACGCTGCTTTAGCGCAGCACAATAATCGTCCCATCAGACATATGTTCTTCTGACTGGCGACATCAGGCGCTGCACCAGCGCCTGATGTCTCGAACCTCTCTGCAGGGCCGCCGTCCCTGCAGATCAGTAGTCACGCTCGAAAAAGATGCCCAGGGACGAATTCCCGGTATTGTCGACGCTCCCGCGCGCCGTGATGTCCGAGGTCACGTCGAGGTTGAGATTGATCTCTGCGCGTCCTCCGCTTTCGACCACCACATCCGAATAGATGTTGTCCGAAATATACTTGCCTGCGCGCACAGCCGTACCGCCATCGTCGGATTGCGTCACATCCAGATCATCCAGACCAAACCCGTCGCGCAGACGTGAAAGAAGCCCTATGCCTCGGCGTCCGGCCAGAGTTGCCACCGCGTTCGCCAACTCCAGCGCTTGCAAAGCCGACAGATTCGACAGGTTGCGCCCGAACAAAAGCTGCGCAAGCACCTCGTCCTCGGGCAGTTCCGGGCTCGACGTGAAAGAGATATCCGGCGACGAGGCTGGTCCGTCCAGAATGACCCGCACGGTAATCCCATTCGCTTCGGTCTCGGCCACGAACCGCAGAACCGGCACAAAGCTGCCACTCATCTGAATGCGGCCTTCATCCAGTGTGAACCGCTGATTAAGGATATCCAGCCGTCCGCGTATCAGTTCAAAACCGCCTTGCGGAATGATGTCCGACGTCGGACCGGTGAGGCGCAACTGCCCCGAAAGCTCCGCATCAAGTCCTCGCCCGCGTACGAAAATCTGGCCCGGGGCTCTGAGCGTCAAATCCAGCCGAGTGCTCGACGGCCCACGTCTTTCTTCAACAGCGCTGTCTGACGTCGTCGAAATTTCGGCCCGGTCCAATGTTCGCATCACTGGGCGTGTGGCCCCCAGATGATCAATCGGCGGTATGTCTCCCAAGCCTGATACGCCTGACGATGGAACTTGAATTTCTGTTTCGTTCAGACGCAGGTCCCCGCTGACCAGCAGGTTGCGCCCAATCGGCCCGGTCAAAGACACGGCGCCGCTCACGCTGGTGTCGTAAAGGTCCGGGTCTCGGACCCCGAACCGATTGAGCGTCGCGGTGATATTGGCGTCGAGCGAGGTCAGGCCCAGCCGCCCGTTCACGTCAACCGACCCACCATTATTGCCCTGTGCCGACAATCCGATTTGTGCCGCGCTATTCGCAAGTTGGATTTGGCCGGTGATGGGGGACAGAATGATGCCCAATGTAGGCGCGCTGAATTCCGCCCCGACTGGTGTGATCGTGCCCGAGACGCTGGACAACCCAAGTGGCCCAACCACCCGAAGGTCCAGATTGGCCCGGCCATTCAGACGCCTTGGTGCGATAAAGACGTTTGCCAGCCCCAATGGCGCCGATCCGTTCAGCGAAAGGTTTGCCGCGCCGCCATTTGCAACGCGCCCGTCCACCGCGAGCGTCGTTCCGCCCGGACCATCGAGGTCGACATCCACGGCAAATCCATCGCTTTGCTGACCAACAGTTCCATCGACCACCAGCGCACCTTGGAAATCCGGTGCGATCAGACCGACATTGGCCAACCGGGCGTCAATCTGAAGGTTGCTTAACGGTCCACTGATCTGCGCTGAGACCTCTGGGCTCTCGACATCTGCCGACACAGCGGTCAGCGTCCCTTCCTGACCGGACGCTTCGAACTCAAACCGGGTCACGCCAGCCAGAAGCCGATCTGCCAGAGTATTGTTGATACCCAGATCAAAACCTTGACCACTGGCACTCACGTCAAACCCGCCGGCGTCCTGATATGTGCCGTTGACCGTCAATTCGGCACGGCCACGCAGCGGCTGGCCCGCAAGGCCCGACAGCGGCGCGAGTCTGTCTGCCTGAAGCGACAATGCAAACTGCGCATCCGGGGCGCTCAACATTTGTGTCACCATTGCAGAGCCTGTGGCTTCGATCGCGCCGGTCGCCACGCGCAGGGACTGAACGGTCAACCGTTCCGACGCCTGCTGCCAATCGAACGTGGTCGAAATTACCGGATTTGGCCCAACGGCCTGACCCAGCCGCGCGTCCGCAAGTCGCAGCTGCTCCGCGTCAATCTGCAGATCGCCATCGGCTGAAACCAACCCGCCGGAGTCCGTCTGGGTCAGTTCGCCATTGCCGACAGCTTTCAGAGCAGTTGCCGAAACCTGTGGCGACCGAAGATCGCGCACGGCGATCTCGGTGTCCCACCGCCCGTTCGGTCCGCCACTTGCCACAACACGCATCGTCCCCGTGCCAAGCTCCATTCCCCCGGCAAATGGCAATGTGACAGGTTGCGACTGGTTCGACAAATCCGCCGTGAGTTCAAGATTGGCCAGACGCGTCCCGGTCAGTGTTGCGACCCCGTTCAGTTGCGCAGAGCCCTGTGCCTCACCGGGATAAATCCGATCGAGATTGCTCAGCGACCCGTCCAGCCTAAGCGATGTCGAGGCGCTCGTGATCTTCCCCGTGAGTTCAAGATTTGCGGCAGGCATCACGGCACGGATTGTCCGGAGCGTTGTCCCGGTCTCATCCCGGCGGACGTCCAGACGCACAGACCCCACTCCGGCCAATACCCGGTCCACCATATTCTGCCCCACCGACAGATCAAGCGTGGTGCCATCGACAACCAGATCCAACATGCCCGAGAGCGGTCCGACTTTGCCTTCGATTCCGACGTCGACACGGCCGGCCAAATCGCGGCCTGCCAGCGCAGAGAACCGCGTGATGTCTTCGGCCACCAGATTCAGGTCAACCTCCAGCGGCATGGTCTCGGCAAAGGTCCAGGTGGCGCTGCCGTCAAGTCCATAGCCGGCGCCATTGAGCTCCAGTCCCGTTACACGCACGGGCTGCCCGCTGCGGTAGTCTACTCGCGCCGAACCGGACAGTTCCGATCCCACCGCCTCGGCCAGCGCCGGATCGGTCAGAGCCAGCGCTTCAGTGGAAAAGGTGATATCCAGACCGAAGCTGCCATCCTGCTGTGTAAAGCTTTTCTGGTCGATTTCGCCCCGACCGCCAAGCGTCACGACCTCGACGGTTGCATCCGGGCTTCGGAACCCCTCCAATCGTGCGTCAAAGGTCAAATTCCCATTCAGAGCAGCGTCAAAGGTGACCTCATCAACCCGCGTCTGCCCGTCACCTGTCGGCAAGACAACCGGCCCGCCATCTGGATTGGCAATCCGCCCCTCGGCGTTCAGTGCTTCGAGCCAACCCGTTTCGGACACCACGGCGCTGCCGTTGAGCGACAAAGTGTTGGCAGAGAGTGTAAATTCGGGCAATTCCGTACGGCCCGACGCCGACCGCAGAACGCGCGCCCGCAATGCGATATCGGTACCGAAAAAGTCGCGCGTTTCCTCGGTCAAAAGCGGCGTGGGATCGCCCGAGATATCGACGCGGACATCGATATCGCCGGTCTCCTGAGGTGCAAGGATCTCGACCGTTCCGGTGATGCGCGGCGTGCCGTCAGTCGCAAGCGCAATCTCGGCGGTGAAATCGTCAACCTCGCTTTCACCCTGGACGGTCAGTGCCACCGAAGGCGCGCCGGGAATGCCCAAAAGCGTTGCAGCAAGACCGCCTTCCGCTTCCTCAGCACTGAGATCGACGGCCAATTGACGAGACGCCGGATCATATCGCGCTGCTAGTGAAATCTCGGCCTGTTTTCCATCGATCCGGTTCAGCTCAAACCGCAGATCGGCCCCGCCATCTTCAAGCGCTGCAGCTCCGGTCACCTGAAACGCCGCGGCCTCGCCCAGCACTGGTGCGCCCAATTCCACTGAACTGACTTCGATCTCTTCGATACGGATCGCTACGGGCAGATCGGGAATCGTAAACGGCTCGGCCTCTGCGCTGGGCACGTCAGCACCAGCATCCGGTGTGCGTGCAACAACCACGCGCTCTGCGGTAAAGGCGGTCACATCGACCACACCTGTCAGAAGCGCGGCGCGACGCCAGTCCAGAACCACGTTTTCCGCACGAAACCACTCCCCTTCGGCATCCGAAATCGCGATCAGATCAATGCTCGCCTCGCTCGACAAAACGCCGCGAAATCCGCGAATGCGCACATCGCGACCAGCACCCGACAGCGCATCCTGCAGCAGGCCCGCCAAATAGCCGGGGTCGTCGTCCCCGTCCTGTGCAAACCCGGCAATCGGCCACCACAGGCAGACCAGAAGAAGTGTGAGAAACCGCATATCAGAACGCCTGACCAATGCCGATGTAAAGCTCGTAATCCTGCCCGGCATTGTCGCCGGTCACAGGGGTGGCGATATCCACCCGGATGGGCCCGATACCGGTGTTGTAGCGCAACCCGATCCCGGCCCCGGCATGCCAGTCGCTGTCTCCGGCAAAACCACTGTCCTCGGTGATCATGCCGGCGTCGTAGAACCCCACCAGCCCGATATTGTCCCGCACCGTTGCCCGCAATTCGGCCGAAACCGCTGCAAAGCTTTGCCCGCCGGTAAATTCGTCATTCGGCAGCGTGACGCCCAGCGACTGATACGGCACGCCGCGCACGGTGCCACCACCGCCCGAGTAGAACAGATAGTCCGGTACGGTCTCTTCCAGGGCCGGTCCCCACACCGACCCGATCTGCGCCCGTCCTGCCAACACAAACCGATCGTCCGCGCCAAAACCGACATAGGCCCGTGCATCCGAGGTGAACCGCAGACCGCTCTCGGTGTCATCCAACCCCATGAAAGGCGTCCCGGTAGCCGAGAGATAAAACCCGCCGCTTGGGTTGAGGGTGTCGTTGCGCGTGTCGTAGGTGGCCCCGACAGTGGCCAGCAAAAGCTGGAATTCACGTTCACCAAAAGCGTCCTTGGTGTCGATATAGCGATAGCCAAGTCCAAATGACCCGGTCAGCTGGTCGGAAAAGCGATGCGAGAGCCCGGTGAGAAACCCGGCCTGATTGCTGCTGAACCCCGGCTCATTCAACTGCTCAATTCCCGCAGTGAGGTAGAATTCCGTATCCGGGGTAAAGGTTGCGGGACGCGCGTAATTTAACGTGAGCGCATAATCCATCTCGTCGGTATCGGTTCCGATCCCCGACACTTCGCCTTCGATCCGCAGCCGCTCCGCGCCTTGAAAAAGGTTACGGTGCAGCCAGAAGGCGCTGATCTTGCCGCCTTCCTGGGTTGAAACCTCTGCCCCAAAGCCAAACCGGCGCGGCTTTTGTTCAGCCACCTGAAGGGCAAGGTCCAGCGTCCCATCTGCATTCGGTGTCTCGGCTTCGGACACCGCAACCGAACTGAAGACACCGGTTTGCCGCAAGCGCCGTTCTGCTTCGGCGATCGCGGCAGGATCAAACACGTCGCCTTGCGGCAGGGCCGCGATTTCGCGGATACGCGTACGGCGGACCCGATCATTTCCGGTCACCACCAAGTCGCCGAAGCGCAGGCGCGGGCCGGGCGCAAGCCGCAATTGCACGTCAATCTCGCGGTTTGGATGGTCTGCCGTAATCTGTTGGTCAGCCAGCCGTGCCTTGGCATGCCCAACATCGCGCCAACCGCTGACACCTGCCGCAACGGCATCGCGGATCGGATCGGTCCCGGCACGTGCCCCCGTCCGAAACCCCGACGGTAATTCAGTGCCATCTGCCAAAGGTGCAATATTGGTGCGTCCGAACTGAAAGCGGGGGCCGGGGTCAACTTCGATCAGGATTTTCGTGATGGCTGCAGGCGCTTCAAACGGTGAAATCCCGGCGGCTTCACGCCCATCGACCTTGATCGAGACCACAGGAGCGAACCGCCCTCCAACATAAAGCGCGGCGACAATGCGTTCGTAATCCGCTTGCGCCGCTGCGATCAGTGCCTGCGGCGTCGCATCTTCCGCGTCTTGCAAGGCGTAAAGCGACATCGCATCTTTCAACTCGCTGCGAAGGTCTTCGTCGCCGCCAGATACATTAAGATCAAGGTCTTGCGCCAGTCCCAAGCCAGGAGCCGCAACAAGCGCTGCGCACAACATCGTGCGTTTCAGCCGGTTCATCTGCCCTAAACCTCGTGAATTGCCTGAGACTACCCTAACAGTCCAACGATCTAGCCTGCAAATGAGTTCCGTCCCGTGATGGTCAGTATTTCGGGACGGGCAAAAAGCACGCGCGACTGGGGCGTCACGCGTGCGAGGTGCAGAAGGCTAAGGACCAAAGCCTCCCGTATCTCTGTCGTCGCTCAGTAGCGCGCCAGAGTATATCCGCGATGGCGCAGACACGGCAGAGAGTAGGCGCGCTTCACGCCGTGCCGCGTTTCGACCTTAATGCGGCACGCCTTTGGCAGCGACCGTGTCTCGATATTGTTGCGCTCTAGGCATCGACCCATCGCAACCCGGCGCACATGCCCACCTTCGACGCGACGCACGCAGGCGCGCGGAAGGATATCTCGGTTGCGCGGTTTGTCGTGACGCGGAATGACCTTGGGGATCGGTCGGTCATGCACATAGGTGTTTGGGTTGGTGTGGTGTTTGGGCCGGTAATCCGGGGCGAGGTGGCGCACCTCTTTCTTTTTGTCCTTCTTGTCATCGTCGCGTGAATTCTGAATCGCCTTCCCCATAATAAAGATCGTCGCCGCGCCAGCGAGTATCTTGGCAATGTCCTCTTCCGATGCCGCGCGGGCGGGCACGGCGGACACAGCGGCAATCGTTGTTGAAACGGCCAGAACGGCGGCGATGAACTTACGTGACATATCGGGTTCCTTTCCCTGTCGGTTGCGCCAGAGATGGCGGGACGGGGGCAGCGGCCAAAGCGCAGCGCTGCCTGTGACCTCCAGTTCGGCGTCCCCGACCGGGTCAGGCAATATCGCCTCCCGGCTATCCGATAACTGCGTTGCCGTTATTGAATTTCGCAGGTCTTGGTCGCAGGGTGATCGCATGAAACACGCGCTCCCCTTTTTGCTCCTCGCCGCGCTCTGCTTGCCCGCCGCCGCACAGGCTGCATGTTATGCCGACTACAAGGCGAAACAGGATGCCCCTCTCCGGCTGCACTACGGTGTGGCCGAGATCTCCGAACCCTGCACGCCTGACTCTGCGCAGGAGCAGTTAAAGACCCGGCTTGCACAGGCGGGCTGGACGCTGCTCAATGTGGTGTCGGTTTTTGATGAAACAGGGTTAGCCGAAAGGAAAGACAGTGCGGGACCAAACTACCTCCGTTACTGACGCGCGGCGCTCGGGCACGCGACTCGTGGTGATCGGGATCAGCGGGATCGTGGCGCTTCTGATGCTGGCGGGCGTCTTTCTTGTCCTGACCTTGCCCGACGCCAACGCGTTCAATTCGCGGGTCGAGCAGATCTTCATCGAAAACGACGATCTGACCTCGCAGGCCGAGGTCAAGCTGCTCGAAATCCTCGCCCAATCCGGCACCGCCTTTTCCGACACGCTGGCAGGTTACCGCACCACGATTTTCGTGCTTTTGGTCTTTGCCACCGCCATGCTGATCGCCGCTCTTGTGTTCCTCGTGATGCTGGTGATCCTGAACCGCCGCATGGCGCAGATCGAGCGATCTGGCATCCAGGTCAATTCGCTGATCGTCAGCCGTGAGGAGAACACGGTCTATTTAAACACGATGGGCTTCAAACTCACTGATGCCATGATGGAGACCATCTCGATTTTGGCAGAGGCGCGGATGGATGATGAACTTCTCTCGGGAGCTCAGATCGAAGCCATCGTATCAGGCCGGTCCGAATCTGATTGTGAAGAGGCGGCAGGAGCCACCCGCATCAAACGTCTCCGCGACGGGTTGGGCAACCAGCTGGTCAGTGAATTGCTGATCAAAAACATCGCCCGCCGGGGCTACATGCTCGCCATCGACAAGGACGTGATCGAGGTCCTTTGAAAGCCGTCGTTCGAGGTCGCGCGTTGTGTCTGCTCCGCCCATGCAGATCCGCGTCTGGGCGATGCCTCCTGATTGATGGTTCACGGTCAAACGCCGCCAGCTTGGACGCGCTTTCTAATGGTCGCGATACTGATTCGCCCAAAATCCCGCATCCGTCCGCAGAAACCGTACCGCTCGACCCTACGTACCGCACTGTTCAACATGAAGGTTTCCTCGCAGACCTGCTTGTCTGCGCACAGACACAACATCCAGCCCACAGGTTTGCCCGTCCCCATAACGACCCGTACGGCTGCACCCGTTCAACCGTACAAAACGCCGGTTTTCAAGCCGTATATACCAGATTTTCAGCAATCTGAGCGTGCAGAACCGCACCGGCGCCAACAACACCGGCCGTCTGCGGCACCGCATTGTTGAAACGCAACGCCGCACCATGCCGGTCGGTCACGGTTGCGCCGGCTTCCGACAGGATCAGCGCCCCCGCCGCAATGTCCCATTCCCAGCTTGGCCGGAACGTCAACATCGCATCATAGCGCCCTTGTGCCACCAGGCACAGCCGATAGGCCAGCGAGGGTCGATGCGCCCGTGCGAAACCTGGCACAGCCTTGCGCCAGTGTTCCTGCTCCATATTCGGCTTGGTCGCCAGAATGCGAGCAGTGTGAATATCACTGATATCAGAAACACTTAGCTGATTTCCGTTGCACAAAGCGCCCTGCGAAGTGGCAGCGGAATACAGCAAATCCATTTCGGGGAGGTAAACGACTCCCTGCGTGACAACGCCATCTTCAACCACCGCCAGCGAATGCGCCCAGGTGGTTTCGCCATTCACAAAACTCCGCGTCCCGTCGATCGGATCGACGATAAACAGCTTGCGTCGATCCAGCCGTTCAGGAGTGTCTCGCGTCTCTTCGCTTAGCCATCCGTAGTCGGGCCGGGCTGACGTCAGCGCCTCACGCAAAGCCCGGTCCACGGCGATATCCGCTTGGGTCACCGGCCCCGCATCATTCGGTTTATGCTCTACTTCCAAGCCCTTAGCTTTATGGTGAAGAGCAATCTCGCCAGCCTGACGCGCGGCGCCGATCAGAAGGTCAAGGTCACTCTCCGGCAAGCGTCAGGCCTTCCACCAGCAATGACGGCACCACCCGGCTCAGCCAAGGGCGGGCATCATTCGCCGGAGTGATTTTCTTAAGCATTTCAATGAGGTTACCGGCAATCGTCACACCGCTGACCGGATAGGCGACTTCACCGTTCTCGACCCAGAACCCAGCGGCGCCACGCGAATAATCACCGGTGTTCGGGTTGATGGTGGAGCCAATCATCGACGTAACAACCAGCCCGGTCCCCATATCCGCAATCAGTCCCGCACGGTCCTTAACACCTTGGGAAAGCGAGACATTCGACACGCTGGGTGAGGGGCCGCCTGTCGTCCCGCGCACCGCGCTCGCGGTCGATTCAAGCCCCAGCTTTCGCGCCGTGGCGAGATCGAGCGTCCATCCCGTCAGCACACCATCCTTGACGATCTCGCGCTTCTGCGTCGCCAAACCTTCTGCATCAAACGGGCGCGATCCGCCGACACGTATACGATGCGGGTCCTCGGTCAGGCTAAGCCCCTGTGGCAGAACCTCTTTTTCCAGAAGGTCCAAGGCCCAGGACGAGCGCCGCGCGATCGCGGCACCATTGATCGCCATCAACAGATGCCCGATCAAAGACGACGAAATCCGCTCGTCGAACAAAACGGGATAGGCCCCTGTCTTGGGCTTTCGGGGGTTCAAGCGTTCCAGCGTGCGCTCTGCCGCTGTATGGCCGATTTCGGCTGGCGAGCGTAGATCCGCTTGGAAAATCCGCTGATCCCCATCGTAATCCCGCTCCATGCCCGTGCCTGTTCCGGCAATTGCCACGCAGGATGTGGACCGCGACGATCGTTGATAGCCGCCAGAAAATCCATTGCTTGCAGCAAGATAGATCTCTTGCGATCCATACCCGGCAGATGCGGCGGACACCTGTGTGATGCCATCCACGGCCAGCGCGGCAGCTTCGGCATCGCGGGCATCCTGTTCGAGCTGAGATGGCGACGGCTCTGGCGTTGGGTCATAGAGTTCAAGCCAGTCCGCCGACGTGTTCCTGGCCAGTTGCTCTGGATCAGCCAGCCCCACATAGGGGTCTTCCGGCGCTTCCTTTGCCATCGCCACAGCCCGCTCGGCCATGATCGCAAGGCTGTCGGCCCGTACATCCGAGGATGACACGTTCGCCACCCGCTGCCCAACAAACACCCGCAGCCCGATATCGGTCGACTCAGATCGCTCCGCTTGCTCCAACTCACCGTTACGCACATCTATGGACAACGAATTGCCCCGCACAGCCAGAACGTCCGCGGCATCGGCCCCGGCCTCTTTGGCGCGCTGCAGCAGACTTTGGGTCAGGTCATCAAGCGTGTCTGTCATGGGGCCTCCGGTGCCATTATTTATGCCGCAGAGAGGTAGAGCGGTGCGTGCACCACCGCAACCCTGCTACCGATCCAGCGGTGCGACCACACCGACAATCGGACCCAGCCAGCGCCCGAAATCCGACCGGTTCAATTGCGGTGCATGCAGGCGAGATACGCTGCCGTCGAGAAAAAGGGCGTTCGGCAGGCCGAGGTCATCGCGGAATATGCGCCCGAATTCGTGGAACGTAACGGACTGATCGGAAATGACAAATATAACGCGGCTGCCATCCGCCGAGGTCCCGACCCCGTTTCGGATATAGCGCGAGTCGCTGTCTTGAAGGAACCGGGGGTGTAACTCCCCGTCGATCACCAACATCGGACCGGACTGCGTGGCATAGCGGCAGTCCGGGCGCGCGGCGTCATAGGCCAACGTCTCGATCACATCGGCGCGGTCATCAAGGATGCAGAACACCCCGTTTGGCAGCAGCCCAAAATTGCCCGGCCCTGCATTGGGGATGACGCGCATGATCTCTTGCCCGTCTTCAATGTAATGCCCAACCGGTGCACGGTCATCGTGGTACATGCCCCCGTTCATCGCAAAAACGAGCGTTTTACCGTCTTGCGCAAGTGTGCCGTCGAGCGTCGAAAACTGCCCGTATTTTTCGCCCGAAGGTGTATCGAGAAACAGCCGCAGGTCATCGACACGGGGGTCAACCTCACAGGCGGTATAGGCCAGCCCGTCAAAACTGCGTTCGGAACAGGTCACCTCGGCCATCGCAGCGTTGCCGGTTGTCACACACAAAGCAAGCGCGGCGAGGGTGGTCTTAGCTTTCGATGTCACGGCGCACAGTGTCCTGTTCGAACATGCGGCGGGTGTCGTCCATGCGGTCGAACGTGTCGTCCAGCTTGAACCGCAGTTCGGGCGAGAACTTCAACGTGAGATTCTTGGCCACCGCGCGGCGCAATTCGCTTCGGTTGCGGTGCAATAGCTCAAGAACGTCCTCCTGCCCCTTGCCGCCCAGGGGCACGACGAAGGCCGTGGCCACCCGCAGGTCGGGTGATGTCCGCACTTCCCCCACGGTGATGGAGTAGCGGTTGAGATCGGGATCGTGAATGTCTCCGCGCGCCAACACCTCGGACAAGGTGCGGCGGATCAATTCGCCCACGCGCAGCTGTCGCTGGCTGGGTCCCTCAGAGCTGTGAGATCGGTTTTTTGCCATATCCGGCACATAAGCGGTCTGGCGGGCTTTGCCAAGCAGAGGGTCAACCGCTATTGAGGCGAAAATCCACCTGCGGAGAAAGTCATGAGCGAAGAGATTGGGGTCGTCGTTACCGGAGTGTCCGGGCGGATGGGGCAGATGCTGGTGGCCGAGATCGCCAAACACCCCCGCATGCATCTGGCTGGGGCCGTTGAACGTGCAGGCCACGACTGGGTCGGCAAGGATGTGGGCGCCGCGATGGGTGGGGCCGCAATGGGGGTCATCGTCGCCGATGATCCGCTTGAGTGCTTTGCCCGCGCCCAGGCCGTAATCGACTTCACAGCACCCGCCGCAACCGTCGCTTTTGCCGAACTGGCGGCACAGGCGCGGGCGGTGCATGTTATTGGCACCACCGGCCTGTCAGAAGACGACCTCACCAAGATCAAAGCCGCAGCGCGCCATGCGGTTGTGGTACGTGCCGGCAACATGAGCCTCGGAGTCAATCTGCTCACCGTACTCACGCGCAAAGTTGCCGCGGCGTTGGATGAGGATTACGATATCGAAGTGATCGAGTATCACCACAATCAGAAAGTTGACGCGCCTTCGGGCACTGCTTTGATGCTGGGCGAAGCGGCTGCCGAAGGACGCGGCGTCGATCTGCGCGATGTGTCGGATCGCGGACGAGACGGCATCACCGGCGCACGCACGCGGGGTGATATTGGTTTCAGTGCCATTCGCGGTGGCGACATTGTTGGTGAACATGACGTGATGTTCGCAGCAGCGGGTGAGCGGATCATCCTGCGCCATGTCGCAAGCGACCGTGCGCTTTTTGCCCGAGGCGCGCTCAAGGCGGCGCTTTGGGGTCAGGACAAGGCACCGGGCGAGTACGATATGCTTGACGTGCTGGGCCTGTCTGACGGCTGATCACGCGGGCGTGACGGGAACTTTCTGATCCAATCCTGCATTTCTAGCGTACCTTTTTTCAAGTACGCTGCCGGAGGATCTTATGTCGAATCGAGTTGCGGTCACAATCGCCGCCGCTGCCGCGCTTCTGGTGCCGCAGGTGGCACAGGCTGAGCTCAAGCGGATCGAAGATAAATCCGAATTCATGCAAATGGTGCAGGGCAAAACCCTGTCCCGTCCACTTGTTCGGCTGACGGTGACGGCCGATGGCAGGATCACCGGACGGGGTGTGACATGGGATGTCACCGGTTCCTGGGATTGGAAAAACGGCTTTTTCTGTCGGGACTTGAACTGGGGCGGAGATGACCTTGGCTATAATTGCCAGGCTGTTCTGGCCAACGGGTCAGAGATGCGGTTCATCGCGGATCAAGGTGCCGGCCAGTCGGCGGATTTCCGTCTGCGCTGAATTTTAGAAGTCGATCGCCAGACCGCCCTTTTCCCAATCGCCATAGCGCACGGGCTCAGGGCCGTCACGTCCACCCAGCTCTTTCGGCAACGGTTGTTCAGCTGCAGCCTTTTTCCGGCGTTCCTCGGCTTCGGCCAAGGCGCGCTGGGCAGCGGGGGGCAGGTCTTTGGGTGTCTCAGAACTCATCGCGGGCTTCCATATATCCTGCCATTGATATACGCGCAGACCGGTCCGGGACAACCCCGACCCGTTTGCAGGAGTGTCCCGTGCCCGCACCCACATCGCCCCGCCTTGCTGCCCTTGATGGGCTGAGCCAGATCATCGGCGAAGGCCGAATGCTGTCGGATGTCATCACCGACGCCGCGTGGCACGACCTGTCGCCCGCCGAACGCGCGACAGCGCAGAGGCTCGTGACCGAAACGCTACGCTTTCTCGGTCGGGCGGATCATCTGCTGACCCCACACCTGAACCGTCAACCACCGCTGCGGGTGATGAACCTGCTGCGCATGGCGACTGTCGAACTGATGTCGGGCGGTGCGGCGCATGGTGTGGTGAACGAGGCGGTCAATCTTGCCGCGCGCAATCGCAAGACTGCTCCGATGAAAGGGCTGGTCAACGCGGTCCTGCGCAAGGTCACTGCAATGGACGCGACCGCTTGGGACACGGCGCCCGAAACCATGCTGCCAAAATGGTTGCGTCCCAAGCTGGCAAAGGCCTGGAGCAAGCCTGTCGTGGCACAGATTGAGCGCGCCCACGCGGTGCCGCCTCCGGTCGACCTGTCGGTGAAATCCGATGCGGCGGACTGGGCAGAGAGGTTGGGAGGCACCGTTCTGCCCACTGGCTCGGTGCGCCTTGCGTCGCGCGGCCAGTTGTCGGCATTGCCGGGGTTCGAAACCGGCGACTGGTGGGTGCAGGACGCAGCAGCGGCCTTGCCCGTGCAGCTCTTGGGGGATGTCACAGGCAAGCGCGTGCTCGACATCTGCGCCGCACCGGGTGGCAAGACGATGCAACTGGCTGCCAAGGGCGCAGAGGTGACCGCGCTCGACATTTCCGAGGCGCGCATGACGCGGTTGACCGAAAACCTGACGCGCACCAAACTGACGGCAAAAACCGTCGTTGCTGACGCGCTCAAGCACCAAGATGCACCTTTCGACGCCATCCTGCTCGATGCGCCTTGCTCGGCCACTGGAACCATCCGAAGGCACCCCGATCTGCCATATGTGAAGACGCAGACCGGCATCGACGATCTGGTCAAACTCCAGCGCGCTTTGCTGCTACGCGCCTTGGAGCAGCTTAAGCCGGGGGGAACCCTGGTTTACTGCACCTGCAGTCTGCTGCGCGAGGAGGGGGAGGATCAGGTCAAATGGCTGTTGTCGCAAAACAGCGGTATTGCGGTTCAAGACCCAGAAGCGCCCGGTCTGGACCCAAAATGGATCAGTGCCGAAGGCGGCGTTCGCCTGCGCCCGGATTACTGGCCGGACCTTGGTGGGATGGACGGGTTTTACATGGCCGTTCTGCAGCACACGGGCAAACCATCGCCCGCCTGACATTTGCGCCGTGACTTGATCCATTTGCGGGGGTAAGGTGTCGGCATAAGAACGCTTGCGAAAACGCAAGACAGAGGCAGAGCTGATGTTCCGACTGGACGCCGCAAGACGGGCGCAGGCCCGGTTTTTGGACCGTGTTCACGCGCGGTTGTCTGCGCGCGCCAAACCTGCAACCGCTTTTGTTGGTCAGCCAGAGCCCCGTACCGTAGGGTCTTATGCCCGCGGTCGCCAGTTGACGGCGGGAAATCTTTTGTTTGCGGGCCATCTTGTTGAAGCACCGGGTGCGATCCTTTGGGATATCAGTCCGCCCGATGATGTGTTTCTCGAAGAAATTCACGGCTTTGTCTGGCTTGACGACATGGCGAGTGTTGGGGATGCAGCGGCGCGCAAGACCGCGCAAAGCTGGCTGTTTGAATGGATTGCAAGATACGGCAATGGCAGCGGTCCGGGCTGGACGCCGGAACTCGCCGGGCGGCGGGTCATCCGATGGCTACACCACGCGATCTTTGTTCTGGGCGGATGCACGCCGGAACAGTCACGGGCTTTCTTCCGCTCCATCGCGCAACAAACGATTTTTCTCAATCGACGCTGGCACAGCTCGACTCCCGGGCTGCCGCGTTTCGAGGCTCTGACAGGGTTGGTGTCTGCAGGGCTATCGCTGCAGGGCATGGAATCCCTGGCTGATCCGGCGATCCAGGGCTTGGGACAGGAATGCGCGCGGCAAATCAACGAGGCTGGCGGCATACCGACCCGCAACCCAGAAGAATTGCTCGAAGTCTGCACTTTGTTGATCTGGGCGCGCGACGCGATTCAGGATGCAGGGCGATCCGCGGAAATGCAGCATTTGCAGGCGATCACACGAATCGTACCGACACTTCGCGCCCTGCGGCATGCCGATGGAGGGCTGGCGCGGTTTCACGGTGGCGGGCGTGGCGCTGAAGGGCGTCTGGACGCCGCGCTTGCTGCGGCTGGCACCAAGGCGCAGGCCGCTAAGGGGCTTGCAATGGGGTTCGCCCGCCTGTCAGCGGGGCGCACCTCCATCGTGATAGACGCAGCAGCGCCACCCGGCGGACAGGCAAGCATCAACGCACATGCCTCGACCCTAGCGTTCGAGGTGACCTCGGGACGTCGTCCTTTGATCGTGAACTGCGGATCCGGAGCGATCTTTGGGGAAGATTGGCGCAGGGCAGGCCGGGCGACCCCGTCGCATTCAACGCTGTGCCTCGACGGCTTTTCAAGCTCGCGCCTTGGCAGCACGGCGCGCATCGGCCCGGTCGAGCGGGAGCTGCTCGAAGACGTTCCCAAGGGAGTGCCTGTTGAACTGTCGCGCGCCACGGATGGCGTCCGCTTTGAAGGGGGGCACGACGGTTATCTCAAATCCCACGGTTTGACCCACGCCCGCATTCTGGAATTGACCTTTGACGGGCGTGGCATCGTGGGCGAGGACCTGCTTGTTTCCCTCGACAAACAGAGCAAAGCCCGGTTTGATGAAAGGCTTGAAGAGAGTAGATTGGCAGGGGTGCCATTTGATATCCGCTTCCATTTGCATCCCGAGGTGGACACCGCCATCGACATGAATGGTACTGCAGTCAGCATGGCGCTGCGCAGCGGAGAGATCTGGGTGTTTCGCTATGACGGACATTGCACAATGTCACTTGAGCCGTCCGTCTACCTTGAAAAAGGCCGTCTGCGACCACGCGCGACCAAACAGATCGTTTTATCTGCCCGCGCAATGGAGTATGCGACCCGCGTTCGCTGGTCGCTGGCAAAGGCACAGGAAACCGCAATCGCGGTCCGTGACCTTGTTCAGGACGATGCGACAGAGCTGCTGAACTGAACATCTGGGACCTATCGCTGTCATGACCAATCTTGCCCCCCTTCGCCGTGCGCTTCTGTCTGTTTCGGACAAGACCGGACTTGTAGACCTTGCCAAGGCGCTGGACGCGCGGGGTGTGGAACTGCTCTCGACCGGCGGTTCGGCCATGGCTCTGCGCGACGCGGGTGTGCCCGTAAAGGACGTGTCCGAGGTTACGGGCTTTCCCGAGATGATGGATGGCCGCGTCAAGACGCTGCACCCGATGGTGCATGGCGGTCTGCTTGCTTTGCGGAACAACGACGATCACGTCGCAGCGATGTTCGAGCATGACATCAAGGCCATCGACCTTTTGGTGGTGAACCTCTACCCGTTCGAGGAGACCGTTGCGAAAGGTGCCGATTATGACACCTGCATCGAAAACATCGACATCGGTGGCCCCGCGATGATCCGGGCGGCAGCCAAGAACCACGCCTTCGTCACAACGATTGTGGATGTCGAGGATTACGACGCATTGCTGGCCGAGCTTGACGCGAATGACGGCCAGACAACGTTGGCCTTCCGTCAGCGCCATGCGCAGATTGCCTATGCCCGTACTGGCGCTTATGACGCCGCCGTCAGCACATGGATGGCGGGTGCCATCGGTGAAGAGACCCCGCGCCGCCGGGTGTTTGCCGGAACACTCGCCCAGCCGTTGCGCTATGGCGAGAACCCGCATCAGGGCGCGTCCTTCTATCACGATGGCTCGGCCCGTCCGGGTGTTGCCACGGCGACCCAGCTTCAAGGCAAGGAACTCAGCTACAACAACATCAACGATACCGATGCGGCGTTCGAACTGGTGTCGGAGTTTCTGCCGAAGGACGGCTTTGCCTGCGCGATCATCAAACACGCCAATCCCTGCGGAGTGGCGACGGGGCGAACGTTGAAAGAGGCGTATCAGAAGGCGTTTGACTGCGACCGCACGTCGGCGTTCGGCGGGATCGTGGCTCTGAATTCGACGCTCGATGGAGAAACTGCCGAAGCCATCGCCGAGATTTTCACCGAGGTGGTCATCGCCCCCGGCGCGCATCAGGACGCCAAGGATGTTTTCGCGAAGAAAAAGAACCTGCGTCTGCTAACGACACCCGGGCTGGCCAACACGGCCGAGCCGGGTGCCGCATGGAAACAGGTGTCGGGCGGTATTCTGGTCCAGAACCGAGACAACGGGCAGATCGATATGGATGACCTTAAGGTCGTAACCAAGATCGCGCCGACGGACGAACAGATGCGGGACTTGCTCTTTGCCTGGACGGTGGCAAAGCACGTCAAATCCAATGCCATCGTCTACGTCAAAGACGGCGCGACGGTTGGGGTTGGTGCAGGTCAGATGAGCCGCCTGGACAGTGCACTCATTGCTGCCAAGAAGGCTGAGCGCATGGCCGAGGCACTGGACCTGCCGGAACCGCTGACCAAGGGCAGCGCTGTTGCGTCCGACGCGTTCTTCCCGTTCGCCGATGGCCTGCTCGAAGCGGCGGCCGCTGGCGCGTCCTGTGTCATTCAGCCGGGTGGATCGATGCGCGACGACGAAGTGATCAAAGCGGCGGATGACGCTGGTTTGGCAATGGTGCTTACGGGCATGCGCCACTTCCGGCACTGAATTTTACCATCCGGTAAAATTTCCGGATCGGGGCATAGGAGACAACATGCGTCTGGTGGCCATCATCGCGGCAGCGGTCTTTCTTCTGGATCAACTGACGAAATGGTTGGTGGTGCATGTGATGGACCTTGCCCGCGTTGGCGCCATCGACGTGTGGCCGCCATTCCTGAATTTCCGCATGGCATGGAACACAGGAATCAATTTCGGCCTGTTTTCCGGCAATGCCGATTGGACCCGGTGGGTCTTGATCTCAGTCGCGCTGGGAATCGTTCTGTTCGTTCTTGTCTGGATGCGCCGCGATCCGCCGGGGCGTACCGGGTTGATTTTTGCCGGTCTGCTGATCGGTGGCGCGCTGGGCAATGTGGTGGATCGGTTGCTTTATGGAGCGGTGGCGGATTTCCTCAACATGTCCTGTTGCGGCTTCACCAATCCCTATGCTTTCAATGTGGCGGATATTTCGGTGTTTTTTGGAGCGATCGGGCTCGCGCTGTTCTCGGGTGGGAAAAACGCCTCGTGACGAGTGCGGTTTGATGCGCTAAAGCAGGTTTGAGGCGACTACGGAGGCGGGCAGACATCATGATGCCGCGCGCATTGATCATACTTTCACTGGTGGTGTTGACCGCCTGTGGAGCGCGTCAGGACACCACGGATCGGGACACCAATCTGAGGCAGTTGCGGAATCCGACTGGGACACCTGAGGAATTCTCCATTGTGCCGCCAAAGCCACTGGAAGCACCTGAAAGCCTGGCTGAACTCCCGACGCCGACGCCTGGTGGTACAAACCGCACGGACCAGACGCCTTTGAAGGATGCGGTCGCGGTGCTTGGCGGCGCTCCATCTCGCCTTGAGGCAGGCGCTGGTATTGGTGCCGGGGATCAGGCGCTTGTGGCGCGGGTGTCGCGCTTTGGCCGCGGCCCGAATATCCGCGCAGAATTGGCCGAGGCAGACCAAAAGTTCCGCGAAGGGCGGTCTCTTTTCAATTGGCGGCTTGTGCCACAGGACACTTACAACCGCATCTACAGAAATCAGACGCTGGATCCATACGCAACACTTGAAGCCGCGCGGCGGGCAGGGGCTTTGACACCATCCGCGCCGCCTCGATAACCGGATTGCCCTGACGGGCTACGTGCTCACGAAATTGTTGGATCGCTTGAAGTTGGAAGAACGCATCGTACGTTATCTCCAAACGGAGGAGTATTGCCGATGCGTCGCCTGATTGCCCTTCTCGGGGCGTGCTTTCTTGCTTCTGCACCTTTGCGTGCGCAAACCATCGAAGATCAGGTCACCACGTTCCAGCTTGAAAATGGGATGGATGTCGTGGTGATCGAAGACCACCGCGCGCCTGCTGTGGTGCACATGGTGTGGTACCGTGCAGGATCGGCGGATGAACAACCCGGCGTGTCCGGCGTGGCGCATTTCCTTGAGCACCTGTTGTTCAAAGGAACGGAAAAGCTTGCTCCGGGTGAATTCAGTGAAATCGTCAAAGCGAATGGCGGCACCGATAACGCGTTCACCAGCTATGACTATACCGGCTATTTCCAGCGTGTCGCGGCAGATCGACTCGGCCTGATGATGGAGATGGAAGCGGACCGGATGAAGAATATCCAGCTCGACCGTGAGGATATCCTGACCGAACGCGACGTGATCATCGAAGAGCGCAATCAGAGGGTCGAGAACGACCCAGGTTCTCTGTTTCGCGAACAGCGCATGGCGGCACAGTATCTGAACCATCCCTACGGTACACCGATCATTGGCTGGCGGCACGAGATGGTGAACCTCGATCTGGATGATGCCCTTGCTTATTATGAGCAGTTCTATTCACCGAACAATGCGGTCTTGGTGGTGGCTGGGGATGTGTTGCCCGACGACGTGCTGGCCTTGGCGCAGCAGCACTACGGACCAATCCCACGCAATGAAGCGTTGCCCGAGCGCGTGCGTCCATCAGAACCGCCCCAGTTGGCCGAACGACGGATATCGTTTGAAGACCCTCGCGTTGCGCAACCCTATGTGATGCGCACGTATCTGGCGCCCGAGCGTGATCCCGGCGATCAAAGAAAAGCTGCCGCGCTGACGCTCTTGGCTGAAGTGCTGGGCGGGTCTCAAACCGCAGTACTGCCGCAGAAACTGCAGTTCGAAGAAAAGCGCGCGGTTTACGCAGGTGCGTTCTACAGCGGTCTGTCCCTTGATGATACGACATTTGGCGTCGTGAATGTTCCCGCCGAGGGTGTAAGCCTTGAAGAGGCCGAAGCCGACATGGACCGCGTGATTGCAGAGTTTATCGAGACCGGCGTTGATCAGGAGCAACTGGACCGCATCAAATTCCAGCTGCGTGCGTCACAGGTCTACGAACTCGACAGCTCGAACTCCTTAGCGCGTCGCTATGGGGCGGCGCTGACCTCGGGTCTGACAATCGAAGATGTGCATGAGTGGCCGGAAATACTGCAATCCATCACACCCGAAGAAATTATCGACGCTGCCAAAGAGGTTTTTGATCGGGACAATGCCGTGACCGGGTTTCTCCGCACGGCCGAGGAGGTGACACAATGAAGGTTTTTGGGTCTCTGATCGCGTTCATGCTGCTGGCCGCTGCCCCCTTGCGGGCGGAAATCGACATCGCCGAAGTGACCACTCCGGGTGGCATCAACGCGTGGCTGGTCGAAGAAGAGTCGATCCCCTTTGTCGCGTTGGAACTGCGCTTCAAGGGTGGTGCATCGCTGGATGCGCCCGGCAAGCGCGGCGCGACCAATCTTATGGTCGGGCTTCTCGAAGAAGGCGCGGGTGATCTTGATTCCCGTGCGTTCTCGGAACGAGCGGAATCTCTGGCGGCCAGTTTCGAATTTGATGTCGGAGATGACGCCGTGTCGGTTTCGGCGCGGTTTCTCACGGAAAATCAAGATGAGGCTTTGGCGCTTTTGCGTACGGCGCTGACGCAGCCTCGATTTGATCAAGAAGCCATCGACCGTGTTAAGGCGCAGGTCGTGTCAGTGATCCGTTCGGACGCGCAGGATCCGGATAGTCTGGTTGGGATGGCATTTGATGATATGGTGTTTGGTGACCATCCCTACGGGTCTGCGATTGAAGGAACCGAGGCGTCGCTGGAAGCTTTGACACGGGACGACCTGATTGAGGCACATAGGGGCGCTTTGGCCCGAGACCGTGTGTATGTCGGCGCTGCAGGGGACATTTCAGCCGAAGAGTTATCAGAAATATTGGACACATTGCTGTCCGATCTGCCGGAAAAAGGTGCGCCTCAGGCTGCTGATGTCGAGGTTGTGACCGAGGCTGGCGTGACAGTCGTGCCCTTCGATGTTCCACAATCCGTGGCGATTTTTGGGCATGAGGGTATCGCGCGGGACGATCCTGATTTCTTTGCCGCGTATGTCTTGAACGAGATCCTTGGCGGTGGCGGCTTCGAGGCGCGGCTGATGGAAGAGGTGCGCGAAAAGCGCGGCCTGACTTATGGCGTCTACAGCTACCTTGTCCCCAAGGATCATGCAGCGCTGTATCTGGGCCGAGTGTCGAGCGCGAATGACCGCATTGCGGAAGCTATTGAGGTGATCCGTGACGAATGGACCAAAATGGCAGAGAACGGTGTTACCGAAGAGGAATTGGCGACTGCGAAAACCTATCTCACCGGAGCGTACCCTTTGCGTTTTGATGGCAACGGGCCGATTGCGAATATTTTGGTCGGCATGCAGATGGACGATCTGCCGGTCGACTATGTGAACACCCGCAACGACAAGATCAACGAGATCACTCTGGAAGATATCAAGCGCGTTGCTGCGCGCGTGCTCAAGCCGGAGGCATTGCATTTCGTGGTTGTTGGACAGCCAGAAGGGCTTGAATCCTGAATTTTACCGGATGGTAAAAAAAGGCCGCGCTGGATTGCGCGGCCTTTTTGTGGGCGGCTGATCAGTTCAGCAATCCGGCATGACGCAACCCGTTGTCGATCAGATCGCGCGTCGGCTGAGACACTGGGAAAAGCGGTGGTCGCATATCCTCTTCGCAGAGGCCTAGACGGCTCATGGCGTATTTCGCACCACACAAGCCGGGTTCCACAAAGATGCTGTGATGCAGTGGCATCAAACGGTCCTGGATCTCCAGAGCAGTCAGAAAATCTCCGGCCAGCGTCGCTTCTTGCATCTGTGAGCACAAAGCAGGCGCCACGTTGGCAGTCACAGAAATCATACCGACACCACCTTGCGCGTTGAAACCATGCGCAGTCGCATCTTCGCCTGACAGTTGGACAAAGTCCTTGCCGCAGGTCAGACGCTGCGCCGACACCCGACCCAGATCGCCGGTGGCGTCTTTCACACCGATGATACGCGGCAGTTTGGCAAGTTCGCCCATAGTGTCAGGCGTCATGTCCACCACAGACCGACCCGGGATGTTGTAGATGATGATCGGCAGATCGCAGGCATCGTGCAGCATCTTGAAATGCCGGATCAGCCCGTCCTGCGTCGGTTTGTTGTAGTACGGAGTCACCACCAGACCGGCCTGAGCACCAGCTTTTTCAGCATGCTGCAGAAAGCGGATTGCTTCGTCTGTATTGTTCGATCCGGCACCCGCAATCACAGGGATGCGGCCTGCAGCCGCTTCGACCACAAAAGTCACAACCTGTTCGTGCTCTTCATGAGACAGCGTCGGGCTTTCGCCAGTGGTGCCCACCGGGACAAGACCGTGGCTGCCCTGTTCGACGTGCCAATCGACAAGGCGTTTGAGCGTGTCAAAGTCCACTGCACCGTTTTTGAACGGTGTGACCAGTGCAGGCATTGACCCTTTGAACATTGTCACGCTCCTTTTCCGTGTGTGGCGCTTGCGCCGTTGCACCCGTCCCGCGAATGTGAGTTGCAGGTCGCGGGGGGCGGGTTATCCTTTAGCGAGCCGTCTATCCTGTTTCATCGGAGAAAATGCAAGCCATGTTTCGGCGTATCGTGATCCTGACGGCGCTTCTGCTGTCCTTGCCCCTCGGCGTTTTCGCGCAGGACAATGCGCGCCCCTTGGAGCGGGCGATGGACCTTATGCGAGAGGGCAATTGGGCGGCAGCGCAAATCGAGGCGCGCGGGGATGGACAAGCGGCTTTGGACGTGATCCTGTGGCACTATCTGCGCGCCGGGCTTGGATCGCCGCGCGAGGTTCAGGACTTCCTGACGCGCAATCCTGATTGGCCGGGTCTTCCCTATCTGAAGGAAAAAAGTGAGACTGCGATGACGGCGGCTTCGTCTGGTGTCATCCGAAGCTTTTACGCAGACCACGTGCCCGAAACCGGGGCGGGCGCATTGTCGTTGGCCCGCGCTTTGTTGCTTGCAAATGAACGTTCCGAGGCGGAGGCCGTTATCCTGAACGCGTGGACGTCATTGACCCTGACTTCGCAGGAGCAGGACGCGTTTCTGGCAAGCTACGATGATCTTCTAGCAGTGCATCATGCAGAACGCCTCGATGCAATGCTGTGGCGTGGGAGCGTGCGCAATGCCGAAGCCATGCTGCCTTTGGTCGGAGATGACTGGCAGGCGTTGGCGCGGGCGCGCATGGCACTGCGCGCCGATGCCCCCGGTGTTGATGCCCTGATCGAGGCCGTGCCTGCGTCCCTGAGCGCTGATGCAGGCCTCGCCTATGAGCGGTTCGCCTGGCGTATGCGCAAAGGCCGGACGGATGATGCGGTCGATGTTTTGTTGGCGCGGTCGGCTTCGCGTGAGGCGTTGGGGCGACCCGAAATCTGGGCGCGTCAGCGGGATGATCTGGTCCGCCGACTGATGTGGGACAAGCAGTACGACACGGCGTATCGCGTGGCGGCCAGTCATCATTTGCAGGAGGGCGCGTCTTTTGCGGATCTGGAGTGGCTGGCGGGGTATCTGTCACTTCGCTTTTTGGATGAACCAGAACGTGCAGCAACGCACTTCCGCGCATTGCGCGGCGGCGTGGAGTCGCCCATTTCACTGGGCCGCGCGGGTTACTGGTTGGGCCGGGCACTCGAAGCGGCAGGTGACGCAGACGGTGCGGCCAAAGCCTTTGCGTTTGGCGCGCAGTACCAAACCTCGTTCTATGGGCTTCTGGCTGCCGAGGCAGGCGGGCTGCCGCCT
>QCWH01000002.1:79208-176515 GCA_003149565.1 Marivita sp. XM-24bin2
GTTTCCGGATTGGCGTGATGCGCCGTTCACAACTTCCTCTGTTTTCACGGCAGCGATACTGCTTTTGGATGCCGAAGAGAATGTGCTCGCGGAACGGTTTTTAACCCATCTGGCCGAGTCACTGGACCGTCAGCAGATTGGGCAGATGGGGCAGATGCTTGAGGATTTGGGCCTGCCACATGTGCAAGTGATGTTGGGCAAACGTGCTGCGCAATACGGGCACGAAGTGCATGCACCCTATTACGCGCTGCATCCGTTGGCAGAGCTTGAACACCCGGTACCGACAGAATTGGTGCTTGCGATCGCCCGACGCGAATCGGAGTTCGATCCGGGCGTAATATCACCCGTCGGCGCGCGTGGGTTGATGCAGGTCATGCCGCGCACAGCGCAGGACGTGGCCGGTTGGCTGGATGTTGAATATTCGGAAGCCAAGCTGCTGACGGATCCGATCTACAATACGATACTGGGGGCGACATATCTGGAGCGACTGGCCCGACAGTTTAACGGGAACGCCGTGATGATGGCTGCCGGATACAATGCGGGGCCGAGCCGGCCCGAGCGCTGGATGGAAGAGCGCGGCGACCCCAGGCGCGGCGATATGGATGTGATCGACTGGATCGAGCATATCCCGTTTAGCGAAACCCGGAACTATGTGATGCGTGTTACCGAAAGCCTGCCAATCTACCGGGCCCGGCTGGGGCGCGACCCCCATCCGGTGCCGTTTTCGGAAGAGCTGAAGGGCTCAACCCTTTTGCCGTTGCCGCCACAGGGTGAATAGGCCCGCGCCGACGATGAGGCTCGCGCCAAACACCACGTTGGGACGGATCGCTTCGCCGAAGACCAGAATGCCAAGGCTCGCTGCAAAGGGTAATTGCAGATATGCGAACGGTTGTACCGCACTGGCCTCGGCCACGTCGTAGCATTTGATCAGCAGATAGTGTCCGGTTGCTCCTGTGACGCACAGGAGCGCCATCATACCCCAGTCAACGGGCACCATTGGTTCCCAAAACCAGATGCCGATCATCGTCATGAACACCGCGCCCACGGTGCCCGTCCAGAAAAAGCTGGTGGCGGCGCTGTCCTTGCGGGCGGCGTAGCGGGTGAGAAGGCCGTAGAGGGCGAACATCAGGGCTGAAATGGCTGGAATGATTGCCAGTGGTGAGAAGACGCCGAAGCCAGGTTGCAGGATGATGAGGATGCCGGTGAAGCCCACGCCAATCGCCGTCCAACGCCGCCAGCCGACTTGTTCGCCCAGGATCGGTCCGGACAGGGCCGCAATAAGCAGCGGGTAACAGGCAAAGATTGCATGGCTTTCGACGAGGCCCAGATAGGTGAAGCCGAGCACCATCACGCAGATCTCGGACGCCAAGAGCAACCCGCGAAACCCCTGTAACCACGGCTGGGTGGTTGCCGCCGCTGCGCGCAAACCGCCCGCACGACGGCTGGCGACGAACATTACGAAAGCGGCAAAGAACCAATAGCGGATCATCACCACCATGAGGACGTTGTATTCGCTGGCGAGATGCTGGGACAGGCCGTCCTGCATGGCAAAGACGAAGGTGGTCGCCACCATGAGCCAGATGCCCAGACGGTTGTTGGTCTCGCTCATATCAGGAGGCTTTCCGGGCAATGGTCATATGACGCTTGCGGCCAAAGCCGGGGACGCGAGTGGTGATGAGACCCGCCGCATCCAACGCCCTGCGTACATGGCCGGCGGCGGTATAGGTCGCGGCGGTGCCATTCGGCGCGGTTTTTTCGGCCACTTTGGCGAGAAGCCCGGACTCCCAGAGTTCGGGGTTCTTGGCGGGGGAAAAGCCGTCTAGAAACCATGCATCTGCGAGGGTCGGCATGGAGTTCAGGGTCTCACGCGCGTCGCCATCCACGAGGGTGAAGTTCAGGTCGGACAGGGCGATGTGACGAGCGCCTTCGGCCCAGAAGGGGGCGAGCTCTTTGGCAATCGGGGCAAGGTCCGGGAATGCCTGCTGCGCGCGGATCATGTCATCCGCCTGCATCGGGAACGCTTCGAAACTGGTGAAATGCAGCTTTCCGGTCTGTCCGCTGGAGCGCCAAAGGTCGAGGGTAGCCAGCAGGTTCAGCCCTGTGCCGAAGCCCAGTTCGGCGATGTGAAACCCATCCCTGAACCGAGCGGGCAGGTCATTGCCCGTCAGAAACACGTAGCGCGTTTCCGCGAGTCCGTTGTCGAGCGAAAAATAGGGATCGTCGAACCGGCGGGAGACAGGGACATCCCCGTCGCGCCAGTCGAGCGGTTCCGTCTGGAGTTCCATGATGACATACCTTAGCGACAGCGCGACCTTGGCGAGGAGAGACCGGAATGGCAATGCCCGAAATCACGGTGCGCGGTGCGGGAATTTTTGGCCTGAGCATCGCGTGGGTTTTGACGAAACGCGGCGCACGGGTGCAGGTCGTGGACCCGTTTGGAGCAGGTTCGGGATCGAGCGGTGGATTGGTCGGGGCCTTGGCGCCGCATGTGCCGGAGAACTGGAACGACAAGAAGGCGTTTCAGCTGGAAAGCCTGCTCATGGCAGAGACGTTCTGGACCGAAGTGCAGGAGGCCGGAGGTGTCGATTCGGGCTACGGGCGCACGGGGCGGTTGCAGCCGATAGCGGACGATCATGCTTTGGAGCTTGCACGTGCGCGGTGTGACGGTGCGCGGACCTTGTGGCAGGGTCGGGCAGTGTGGGAGGTGATTACAGCGGACAAAGCGGGCGATTTTGCACCGCTGTCACCGTCAGGCTTCCTCATTCGGGACACGCTGACCGGTCGGATGCACCCGAGACAGGCCTGTGCTGCTTTGGTTGCGGCGTTGCGCGCGGAGGGCGTCGAGGTTGTTGCCGAAGCGCAAGACCGTGGTGCGGTGATCTGGGCAACCGGCTGGCGTGGGCTTTTGACCCTGTCGGAGGATATCGGGAAATCAGTTGGTGCAGGGATCAAGGGGCAGTCGGTGGCTTTGGCCTATAATGTCGGCCCCGTGCCGCAGGTGTTTGTCGATGGATTGCATATCATTCCCCATGCCAATGGCACCGTTGCCATCGGGTCGACCAGCGAGAGGGCGTTCGACAGCCCCGATGGTCTGGACGCGCAATGCGACGAACTGATGGCGCGGGCCATTGTTGCGATGCCTGTGCTGGCCGATGCGCCGGTCGTTGACCGCTGGGCCGGGGTGCGGCCGCGCGCCCGGTCTCGTGCGCCGATGTTAGGGGCGTGGCCCGGACGGGATGGGCATTTTATTGCCAATGGCGGGTTCAAGATCGGATTTGGTATGGCCCCGAAAGTGGCTGAAGTGATGGCCGATTTGGTGCTGGAGGGACGTGATATGATCCCGGAAGGCTTCCGCGTTGAGGCGTCTATGTGACCGGCGTTGCGGCGATTGCCTTGGCGATTTCGGCGACTCCGGGGTCGATCCGCGCCTGCGCGATTGAGCTGTACGCCAAACGATAGTAATTCCGTGGCGGCCTTTCCTCTGCGAAAAAGGTGGTGCCGGGTTCGATCAATACGCTGACCTCCCTGAGGCGATGGGCAAGGTCTTCGCAATCGACATGATCTGGGGCACGCATCCAGAAGCTCGACCCGCCATAGGTTCCTTTGCCGGCAATGGTCAGCCCGTGTTTCCGGATTGCGTGCTCCATGATCGCGCGGCGGTCATTCAGCGCTTTTCCGGTGCGCCGGATCAGACTGTCGTAGTGCCCGAGGCTTAGGAAATAGGCTGTGGTGCGCTGTGTCAGGCCCGGCGGATGACGCAATATGGCGGCGCGCAGGGCGCGGGCTTCGCGGATGAAGGGTGCTGAGCCGACAAGGTAGCCGAGCCGCAGACCAGGAAAGAGCGATTTTGAAAAGCTGCCCACATAGATCACGCGACCATCTTCATCCAAGCTTTTGAGCGCGGGCATTGGCTGCTTGAGGAATGCCATCTCGAACTCGTAGTCGTCCTCGACAATCAATGCGTCAAGCGCGCGGGCTTTCTCCAAAAGAGCTTGCCGCCGTGCCAGCGGCATCGTGTACGAGGTCGGACATTGATGGCTTGGCGTGGTGAAGATCACATCGGTATTTTTAGGAATACGGTCAGGCGGCAATCCGTCCTCGTCCACATCAACCGCTGCGAGGTGGCATCGCGATTGGGTCAGCACACCACGTAAGGCAGGGTAACACGGGTTTTCGATCACAGCTTTCCTACGCTGTGTCAGGAGAACCTGAGAGGTCATCCAGAGCGCGTTCTGCGCGCCCATTGTGATCAAAACTTGATCTGGCGTGGCCGTGATGCCTCGGCGGGGCAATGTGTGCCGAAGGATGAACTCCACCAGTTGGGGGTCGTCCTGATCGAAGGAATCTCGTGTGAGGGCCGCAAAATCCTTGGCACCCAGAGCCTGCAGCGCGCACAGTCGCCAGTTGGCATGGTCAAAAAGCTGCGGGTCGGTTTGACCGTAAAGGAACGGATAGCGGTATTGCGCCCAGTCCTGCGGTTTGACGAGGTTTGCTGTACCAGTGAATTTCTGCCCGATCGCCCGTGACCAATCTACGGCATCTTCACGCCTTGGTATGTTTTCAAATTGCGGCGGCTCCGGTGCATCATCGGACACGTAGTAGCCCGATCGCCCACGCGAAGTCAGGTAATCATTCGCCAGCAGTTCGGTATAGGCCAGGGTCACGGTGATCCGGCTGACACCGAGGTGATGAGCAAGTCTGCGGCTGGACGGGAGCTTTTCGCCTCGGCGGAACCGACCGGAAAGGATGCCTTCGGCAACCATCTGCTGGATACGGGCCTGCAGGGTACCTTTGGTATCGGGTTTGAGGAAAAAGTTTTCGACCGGAACTGCCATAATCTGAGTCTAGATTGGACTTATGCCGTTGGCAATCTGGCCTTAGGTTGGCAGCCGCGAGTTTCATTTGCCGGGCCAAGAAACTTCGTACGAGGTTCCATGCAAGCCGAGTTGGATTTTCGGATGTGCTGGTGCGTCTGGGATGCGGTCGTTGTTCCGCATCCCAGTTGGCTGTGTTGCTTTAAATTATTCCGTCCAACTGACACCGGTCAGGTCGGTGGCTTGCGTTGGTGCATTCCGCCACAGTCCTTGGATCCGCGCATCTGCTACGGTTGGGAAGGCCAGTTGGAACAGGTAGCCGTTCACATAATCGTCTGCGATAATTGTCTGAGCCTGCGCCAGCAGTTCTGAGCGTGCGGCAGGATCACTGGTTGCGCCAAGTGTGGTCATCAATTCCTGAAACGCCGGATTATCATACTGGAAATAATATTCCGGGCGCGCGTAGATGCCGATATCGAATGGCTCGGTATGGCTGACAATGGTCAGACCAAAATCCTTTCCCCGGAACACCTCTTCAAGCCATTGCGCCCATTCCAGATTGGTGATCTCGGTCTCAATTCCTACGGCACGCAGTTGGGCTGCGATGATTTCTCCGCCACGGCGGGCGTATGAGGGGGGTGGCAACTTCAAAGTTGTGGTGAAGCCATCGGCGAAACCGGCCTCAGCGAGAAGGGCCTTGGATTTCTCGGGATCGTAGTTCGATTTTGCGGTCAGATCGACATAGTCAGGATTGTGCGGCGCAAAGTGGGTGCCGATGGGAGTGCCCAGTCCGAACATCGCGCCGTCGATGATTGCCTGACGGTCGATGGCATGTGCAATGGCCTGACGCACGCGCACGTCATCCAGCGGCGGCATTTTATTGTTTGTGCTCAGGATCGTTTCGCCTTCGGTCGAGCCGACCAGAACCTGAAAGCGAGGATCAGCCTCGAACTGCGGCAGATTTTCCGGGGCAGGGAAGCCTGCAAACGCGTCGATGTCCTGTGCCATCATTGCCGCAAATGCGGCGGTGGGGTCGGAGATAAACTTGAACGTCGCCGCTTCCAGTGCCGGAGCATCGCCCCAATACTCGGAATTGCGGCTGATTTCGATCCGGTCGCCTTGTACCCAGGAGTCGAACTTGAACGGCCCGGTGCCAATGGGGGCCTGTTTTATGTTTTCGATGCTCTCGGGGGCCACGATCACGGCATCGCCCCAAGCCATGTTGAACAGGAAATTGCCGTCCGGGGCTGAGAGTTTCACCTCGACCGTCGCCGGGTCGATGACGGTGACCTCGGAAATCCCGGCAAAGAGTGCCTTCTGCGCATTTGCGCTGTCTTCGGCGCGAGCACGGTCAAGGGTGAATTTCACGTCCTCGGCATCCATCGTGGTTCCGTCGTGGAACGTCACGCCGTCGCGCAGTTTGAACGTGTAAGTCATGCCGTCTTCGCTGATCTCCCAGCTTTCAGCCAGTCCAGCGACAACCGAGCCGTCCGACATGAAGCGTGTCAGTCCTTCGAAGACATTGGAATAGAGAACGGAATCAATCGCCCCGGCGGCCGCGCTCGTCGGGTCGAGATGCGGGGGCTCGAGTTGCAGAGCAATTGTGAGATCCGTTTGCTGTGCCATCGCAGGCGCAGACAAAAGCGCCGCAAGGGCAACGCCCCGAAGGAAGTGATGTGTCATGGTGTCCCTCCTGTTATTGTTCTCACTCTCACGTCGAATCGCACTGCAATCAAGCACATGCTGCAATTTGCGCAGTGCGCGGGGTGGGCTGTGCTGCTAAATGCCCGCGCAAACCTGACCAGACAGGAGACGCCAGATGAGCGCCACAGCCCGCAAGACCGCTCTCTTGCCCGATGACATTCGCGCCCGAAAAGGCGGGACACCAATTGTCAGTCTGACTGCCTACACAACGCCGATGGCCGAGTTGATGGACGCGCATTGTGATTTTGTCTTGGTCGGCGATAGTGTGGGGATGGTCCTGCATGGTCTGCCCTCGACGATTGGCGTGACGATGGAGATGATGATCCTGCACGGGCAAGCGGTGAAGCGTGGATTGCGGCAGGCCATGATGGTCATCGACATGCCGTTCGGCTCGTATGAGGAAAACCCGCAGCAGGCCTTTCGGAATGCGTCGCGTCTCATGGCGGAAACCGGCGCGGGTGCGGTGAAGCTGGAAGGTGGGCAGAGTATGGCCGAGACCATTGCGTTTCTGGTGGCCCGCGGTATCCCGGTGATGGCGCATATCGGCCTGACGCCGCAGTCGATCAATACTTTGGGCGGGTACAAGGTTCAGGGTCGCGGAGGTGCGGGGGCACGTCTTTTGGCTGATGCGCAGGCTGTGGCTGATGCCGGAGCCTTTGCCGTGGTGCTGGAGAAAGTACCTCAGACGCTGGCAGATCAAATTACGGCTGCCGTTCAGATCCCGACCATCGGCATCGGCGCGTCGGCAGGATGTGATGGGCAGGTTCTGGTGGTTGACGACATGCTTGGCCTTTTCACCAAATTCAAACCGAAATTCGTCAAGCGCTATGCCAATTTGGGTGAGCAGGCAGACGCAGCGGTGGCTGCCTATGCGGCAGAGGTCCGGGCACGAACTTTCCCAGCAGCCGAGCATGTCTTTGCGGATAGCGTTGCCGGAGAGACATCATGATTGCGCCGATTGTCCGTGAAAAAGCCGCGCTGCGCGAGATGATCATCCCTTGGAAAAGGGCGGGTGAGGTTGTTGGCGTGGTGCCCACGATGGGCGCGTTGCATGACGGGCATCTCAGCCTTGTTGCCGCTGCCAAAGCGGTCTGCGATCGGGTGATCGTTACGATCTTCGTCAACCCGAAGCAGTTCAACAATCCCGACGATTTGGCCAACTACCCGCGGACCGAAACCGCGGATGCACAAAAGCTCGAACGGTTCGAAGTGGATGCGATTTGGGTGCCTGACGGGGATCAGATGTACCCCGAGGGCTTTGCGACGACGGTATCGGTGTCTGGTTTGACCGATTGCTTATGTGGTGCCGCGCGGCCGGGACACTTTGATGGCGTTGCAACCGTTGTCAGCAAGCTTTTTCTTCAGACGCAGGCCGATAAGGCGTTTTTTGGAGAGAAAGACTTTCAGCAATTGCAGGTTGTCACGCGGATGGCGGCCGATCTTGATATTCCGATTGACGTCATAGGTTGCCCGACAATCCGCGAGGAAGATGGACTGGCAATGTCGTCTCGCAATCTGCTGCTTTCGGACCGCGCGCGGGTTTATGCGCCGGTTTTGAATGAGGTCATGGAGCGCATGGCGGTCGCGCTGCGAGGAGGTGCATCTATGAAGGACCTCATGCCAGACGCGTTGAAACGGCTGGAGACGGCTGGGTTCACCGGCGTCGACTATCTCGAGTTGCGGTCCGCCGATGGGCTGGGGTTGCTTGAGCGGGCTGACGTTCCTTCCCGGCTTTTTGCGGCGGCTTGGCTTGCGGGTGTGCGTTTGATCGACAATATCGCGGTCTGAATTCAGAGTCCTGGAACTCCAACCTGAATCAGGTTCCAAGGGCTCTACGTCGGTACTCTCTGCAATTTTGAAATGTCTCAGGCGGAGGATCTAAGGCTGTGGTCGCCACATCCCGCCCAGTTAACGTGCTTTACACCCACCCTTGGTTCATCGATGCGCTTTCACAATTACACGTCTTCCAGAACCTTCCGCGCAACACGGAAGCATTCCAAGGCTTGAGGGACGCCGCAATAAATGCCGATCACATGAATGATTGCGCGGATTTCCTCTTTCGTGACGCCATTGTTCAGCGCGCCTCGGCAATGGGTTTCCCATTCGTGCATTTTGCCCAAGGCACCGATCATGGAAAGATTCATCATTGAGCGCGTTTTGGGGTCGATCACGTCATCTCCCCAGCCAAATCCCCAGCACCACGCGGTCATCGCTTCCTGAAAGGGACGGGTGAGGTCATCTGCTGCGGCAAGATTGTTTTCAACATACTCGGCTCCAAGCGTAGCCTTACGTTGCTCTAGCCCCTTAAGGAACAGGTCTTCGTCGAACGTACTCATGCGATGATCCCTTCAGGCGGGTGGTGTTTTTTCGAAGTGATAGCTGATTTTCAGGAGGCGCCCAACAGGGTCTCCACGCTGTCCGTTTTCTACCTGGGTTGTGAGCTTCCGGCTACGAGAATTGCCAACCTGCCGTCCTGCCGAATACTGGGTCTTACAGCCCTCAAGACAAGGACGTTCATGCCAGGGGGCGGGGGCAAGACGGCAAATTCGGTTGCCACAAGCACGATGATGCCGAACCAGACCAGGTCAAACCCTTGTGACACCACGATGGGTGCGAAGAGCGGTACGAAGATCAGGATGATTGCCATCGAACCCATAACGCAGCCCAGCATCGGAAAGACGGGCGTGAGAAATTTGGAAAAGATAAGCGCACGAATGAGCACTGCGTAAAGTGAGGCCGAAGTATCAGCGTTGGCGATGATCAGACGTCTCGTGGATCGCATCACCGCAAATGTTGATATGCTTGATGGGGCGCCGGATGGCTTGTGTGTTGTCGAATGTGCAGACGGTGTCTCATTCGACGATATTGGCGCTGCGACTGAGGGGCCGGTGATTTAAAATCCGGGGGTGCAGTCAAACAGTCCGCCTCATCCTAACTCAAGGCTTGCCACAGCCTGAAGTCCTTTGCCAGCGACGGGTGCCTTGCCGCGAAACATGCGCGCCGTGCTGAAATTCTGTGAGAAGCCATTTTGTTTGAGTGCGTCTGCGAATGGCGCGGCGTCGTCTGGAATGTCGATGGTCACATAGGTCTCTTCAATGGCGGCTGCCGCCTCGCATGCTAAACGAAGCGCGTCGCCTGCGTTGGCCGCGACGATAGGGCCGATCTTGCAACCCTCTCGGCATAGTCGCGCTGTGGCGAAGCCCGTAATTTTGCTGCCGTCCTTCACAACAATGGTTTTCCGCGTTGGCCCATTCTCGACCCAATTCTTGACAAAACGGTCGCGATAGATGCCGGTCGCGGCCCTATCCAAGCGCTCAAGTTCGGTAAAATCGTTTGGACCAGCCAGAGTGAAACCAATATTTTCGATATTGAGATGCCCCGTCCAACGGCGCGTTCGGCTTGCCAAATTGAAGCCTGACTTCGCATAGTTCGCTTCCTGGGCCGGAACACCATCAAGACCCACGGTACGGTCACCCGCATGATTCAGCGCATGGTTCCACAAGCCAAAGCCTATGCCCTGCCCGCGAAATTCGGGCAGACACAGATAAAGGCCAAGGAATGCGTAGGTTTCGGAATGGTTCACGACTGATATGGCCGCAACCGGTATGTCTCGGACTTCGGCAATGAAAAAGCCCTCAGGATCAGCGGCATAGAACGCGTCCGCGTCGTCGAGGCCTGGGTTCCAACCTTCTTTTGCGGCCCAGTCGAGCATCATGGACACGTCGCTTAAGGTTGCGGTTCTGCAGAGCGCCTCTTTCATCGCTGCAGGGCTTCGCGCAGAGATGTCGGAGGCTGGCTTACATTGCGCAGATCTAGCGAGGCAACCAGATCAAGAAGATGGCTCTTCATCAACTGCTCGGCCGCGTCTCCGTCGCGTTGTGCGAATGCATCAAGAAGCGCGTGATGCGCCTGTGTTTCGCACAACGCCGCGCGTCGTCGCCAGTAGAGTGCTATGATCAAAGAGGAGCGGGAGATCAGTTCCGATATAAAGGTTTCTATTGTCGATTGATCCGCAATGCGCGCGATCTCGACATGAAATTGACCTGATAGGAACAGTGCACGTCCGTTCTCGCCGGCATCGAGGGCGGCATGCTCATCTCGGATATTCTCGTTCAGGAGCCGCAGATCCGCATCTGTCATGCGCAATGCGGCGGAATGGGCGGTACGTGGCTCCAACAAGGAGCGCGCTTCGAAAACCTCGCGCGCTTCACGTACGGAGGGTTGGGCCACAAATGCACCACGGTTGCGCTTGAGTTCGACCAGATGCCGATGCGACAGGGCAAGTAAGGCCGCGCGCACGATTGTGCGACTTATCCCGTAGGCGTCACCCAACTCGTCTTCACCAAGCTTTGTGCCTGGTGGAAGTCGGTGTTCGTGGATTGCGCGCTCCAGATCCGAAACAACGGTGTCGCTGGTCCAGCCCTTGGTTTCGATTTTGTTCATGTTCCCCACGCAAGACGCCCGACGTTGAGTGTATTTCTTTATGATTCGCGTGTGAAGGTACAAGCAAGAGGAGAGGGAACAGTCGTCGCAACAAGATTGTATACGATTTTGTGCCGTTTTTTGTGCACGTCACTCATGCTTCCGCCTAAAAAATGGGCGAGGTGGGTTTTCTACCCTTGTGAAAGCGAAAAACGCTGCCACTCATGAGCGCTTCACGCACAGGGTAGCCCCAATACACGGCACGGGGGCCCTGATGCGAACAGGCTACGATCTTGAACTGGTACACGTGACGAAGCGCTATGGCGAAACGGTGGCGGTGCGTGATCTGAACCATATCTTCGCAAAAGGCAGCTACGTTTGCCTGCTTGGTCCGTCTGGTTGCGGAAAGTCTTCGACACTCCGGATGATTGCCGGACATGAGGATGTGAGCGAAGGCGAAATTGTCTTGGATGGCCAAGATGTGTCCGAATTGCCGCCGGCTCAGCGTGGCACGGCGATGATGTTTCAGAACTACGCGCTTTTCCCACACCTGTCCGTTCGGGACAATGTTGCCTTTTCACTACGGATGAAAGGCGTTGACAAACCCAAGCGGAATGCGCGCGCGAACGAGTTGCTGGAGCTGGTGGATATGACCCACCTGGCGGATCGCCTTCCAACGCAGCTGTCAGGGGGCCAACAGCAGCGTGTGGCTCTTGCGCGTGCACTCGTGACCGAACCAAAGGTGTTGCTGCTGGACGAGCCGTTGTCCGCGCTTGACCCGTTCCTGCGTATCCGAATGCGGACAGAGTTGAAAAAGTTGCAGCGCGAATTGGGCATCACTTTCATCCACGTGACACATGGCCAGGATGAAGCGCTCGCTCTGGCAGATGAGATCGTCGTGATGAATGATGCTGTCATCGAACAGGCTGGCTCTGCCCGCGAGGTTTGGGCCCAGCCGCGTACCGAATTTGTCGCGCGCTTTATTGGTGGTCACAATGTGATCGCCTTGCCGGATGGCAAAGCCACAGTCCGTGCCGACGCGGTTACACTGGGGGCCGATGGCGTTCCCGCCACGGTAACCGCTGTTGAATACCAAGGTGCTTCGGTCGCCGTGACCGCAACCACATCGGGTGGGGACGAAGTTCTCGCCCTGCTTCCCGAAGAGCAGTTCTTTCAATCCCCGAAATCACCTGGCGAAGCAGTGACGCTGTGCTGGGACGATGGGCGGCTGCACCGCCTGCAGGCCTGATCGGCCACTCAAACTTACTCCGAACCACAGGACAAAGAGGATCAGAACTATGGCTAAACCCAAGGTCGGTTACACCCGCCGCTCACTTCTCAAAACCGGGGGCGCTGCGCTTGCGGCCTCTACGCTGCCCGCTCCCATGCTCTGGGCGCAGGACACCAAGAATATTGTGTTGCGTCAGTTCGGTACCGGGGTGTCGAACCTGAATGATGTCGCCAACAAGGTTAAAGAGGACCTTGGCTTCACTCTGGAAATGACAGCGCTCGACTCCGACAGTGTAACCCAGCGCGCGGCAACCCAGCCGGACAGCTTTGACATCGCGGACATTGAATACTGGATCTGTAAAAAGGTCTGGCCGACGGGCAATCTTCAGGCGATGGATACCTCTAAGATCGCCAATTACGACAAGATCGTCGGTATCTTCCGGTCCGGAAAACTGACCCCGGAAAGCGAGATCGCGCAGGGCACAGCACCGCACACAGTGGGCTTTGTCGATGGCCCCGACGGCACATCCTTCGCCAGCGAAGAAACCGGTTGGATGACACTGATTCCGACCATCTACAATGCCGACACGCTGGGTATTCGCCCTGATCTGATTGGTCGCCCGATTGAGAGCTGGACGGAATTGTTGAATCCCGAGTTCAAGGGCAAGGCGTCAATCCTCGACATTTCGTCAATTGGCATCATGGACATGGCGATGGTCTGCGAAGCGATGGGCGAGATCCAGTATGGCGACAAGGGTAACATGACCCGTGAAGAGATCGACAAGACGATGGCGATCTTCACCGAGGCCAAGCGCAACGGCCAGTTCCGCGCCTTCTGGAAGACCTTTGACGAAAGCGTAAACCTGATGGCCTCAGGTGAGGTGGTGATCCAGTCCATGTGGTCGCCCGCCATTACAGCAGTGAAATCGCGCGGTATCCCCTGTGTCTACCAGCCGCTCAAGGAAGGCTATCGCAGTTGGGGTGGCGGCATCGGACTCTCGTCCTCCCTCTCTGGCATGGAGCTTGATGCGGCCTATGACTACATCAACTGGTACCTGTCCGGTTGGGTCGGCGGCTATCTGATGCGCCAGGGCTACTACTCGGCGGTGCCGGAGACGTCCAAGGACTTCATGTCGGAGAATGAGTGGGGCTACTGGTTCGAGGGCAAGGAAGCCACCGACGTCATCACCTCGCCCACGGGCGACACGCTGGCTCAGGCGGGCGAAACGCGCGATGGCGGTTCGTTCTACGACCGAATGGGCGCGGTGGCTTGCTGGAACGCCGTTATGGACGAGAACCAGTACATGGTCCGTAAATGGAACGAATTCATCGCTGCATGATGATTTCGCCTTGCTTGCGCGAGGCGCTTGGCTGGGGGGCATTCTGCCGCCCAGCCCTCTGAGAGTTTACTGAGCAAGATGAAGAGCGGGCCTGCCTGAGCGGCCCGGGCAAGGATGAGAGGCATGCAGTTGAAGAACCGGCACATCGTTGGCTGGCTTGAAGCGGCGCCATTGGCGGTTGTGCTTCTGGGCTTTCTGATTGCGCCCATCATCATGATCGTGATCGTGAGCTTCTGGGGTGCGACCGAGTTTTCGATCTACCCGGCATTTCAATTCGACAACTACGAATTTCTCTTCGGCTCACCCGTCACCTATCGGGTGTTCGGAGCAACCTTGAAATATGCTTTCATCACCTGGGCATTGACCCTCGCCATTGGGTTTACGGTGGCGTATTTTCTGGCATTCCACGTTCGTAGCCTGACAATGCAGATTGCGCTTTTTCTGGTCTGCACAATCCCGTTCTGGACGTCGAACATTATCCGCATGATCTCATGGATTCCGTTTTTGGGTCGGAATGGCATCGCAAATCAGACGCTGATCTCTTGGGGGGTGATTGATGAGCCGCTTGAATGGCTGCTCTATTCGGATTTCGCGGTGATTTTGGCTTTTGTGCATCTCTATACATTGTTCATGGTGGTCCCGATCTTCAATACAATGATGCGGATCGACAAATCGCTGCTTGAGGCAGCGCGTGACAATGGGGCTTCCGGATTTCAGACGCTTGTGCATGTGATCATCCCCCTGACCAAGCCTGGCATCATGATCGGTACGATTTTTGTCGTCACACTCGTGATGGGAGACTTCATCACCGTACGTTTCATGTCCGGATCGCAACGGGCAAACGTTGGGCGATTGATCTCGAATGATATTGGATTGCTGCAATATCCCTCTGCGGCGGCAACAGCCGTGGTGCTACTGTGCACCGTGCTGATCGTCATCGCGATCCTGCTGCGCTTCGTCAACATTCGGAAGGAGCTTTGAGATGGAGCGAAGACCCCGCAGTTTCTACGTTCTGGCCGTCTTCTTCGGGCTTTTCGTGTTGTTCCTTTACGGGCCTATCCTGACCATCGGCATCCTGAGCTTTCAGGGGCCGCAGGGCGGTCTCACCTTCCCGATGAATGGTGTCTCGTTGCACTGGTTCCGAGACCTGTTTCAGGAACAGGCGGTGGGTGACATCTGGGGCGCGTTCCGGCGCAGCTTTGCGTTGGGACTGATGGTGATGGTGACCACGGTGGTTGTTTCGGTAATGGCCGGGCTGGCCTTCCGGAAACGGTTTTGGGGCTCAGGCCTCGTCTTTTATGCTGCGATCACCTCTCTGGTGATCCCGTCAATCCTGATCTCGTTGGGTGTTGGGCTGATCTTTAACCAATTGGGGTTCAAGGTGCATTGGGCCACTAGCGGGTTTGGCTCACAACTCACATGGACATTACCCTTTGGTCTTTTGATCATGTTCGCGGTCTTCAACCGGTTCGACAAAAGTTATGAAGAGGCCGCACGTGATCAGGGCGCGACGGCTTGGCAAACGCTGCGCTATGTCGTGTTGCCCATCATTGCGCCATCGCTGATTGGTGTGGCTTTGTTCGGCTTCACACTCAGCTATGACGAGTTCGCTCGAACGCTATTGACTGCGGGCAGCTACAACACTTTGCCGCTTGAGATTTTCGGCATGACCACCAACGTGACAACCCCTGTTATCTATGCGCTGGGCACCCTGACGACGATCTTTTCCTTTGCAATCATTGCTGCCTCCCTGTTGGGCGTCTGGATCATGGGCAAGCGACGCGCGCGATTGGGCTCAGACGCGGGGAAGGGCGTATGAAGATCGTCTATATCAACCCGAACTCCACCGAGAGCATGACGGACGGGATCGTTGCCACCGCGCGTCAAGTTCTGCCGGAGGCCGACATCATCGGTCTGACAAACAATCAAGGTCCTGCGGCCATCCAGGGAAAGGCGGACGGAGACGCTGCCATTCCTGGGCTGCTGTCGTTGCTCCCAGTGGCTCGGACAGAGGGCGCGGACGTCATCGTGATTGCCTGTTTTGACGATACAGGCCTTGCCGAGGCGCGCGCGCAGGCGGGATGTCCGGTGCTGGGTATTGGGCAGTCGAGCTTTGTCATGGCACAACTGCTCGGACTACGGTTCTCGGTGATCACTTCCTTGCCAGTCTCGATCCCTGTGATCCAAGAGAACATCGAACAACAGGGCTTCTCTGGGATTTGTGCATCTGTCCGAGCAAGCGGGCTTCCTGTCCTCACCATTGACGAGGGTGGGCCGGAGGTTCTGGATTGCCTTATTGGCGAAATAGAAGCTGCAGCCCGTGACGATGGTGCCGCCTGTGCGGTTCTTGGATGCGCCGGTATGGCGCATATTGAACCGGAGCTGGCGTCGCGAAGCCACGTCCCCCTTATCGAGGGCGTCGCTGCATCCGCCCGGCTTTCAATGGTTGTTGCTGGCCGCAGCGTTCCCGTGCAATGAACCAGAGCGCGGCTGTGTCGATGCTGTTTCGGCTGGCTAATATCAGCCCGAGCGCTCCGACTTTGACATGCGAACAGCGCGAGATAACAAGGTGGGCGATGGGGATTGTCGCATTCCGCCCGGTCGGCACAGCATGCCGGGGTTTTTCAGAAGGTGCAGTTGTGCACGCTCTTCGACTACTTGTTCAGGCTGAAAACTCCTCTGTTTGTCTTTCAAACGCGCCTGTGTGTAATCTCAAAGAAAACGGGAAGTGATACGTGAACGCAGCTCTTTGGATTATTGGACTCGGCGCGGTTCTGTCGACAGCAGCAAGCACAGGATACGCGTCTGATGACGCATCGGCGTTGCGCTTTGAGGCCGATTTGGAGATTGGCTTGGAAACGGTGTATGCCTCGGATGACCCCGATGAGGAATACAACGAAGCTTATGTCTCGGGTGAAGCATCAATAGAGTACGCATTCAGTGAGGACATCTTAGCTTTTGCCCAGATGTCGATTGAGTCGGTCACAGACGCAGAAGGCACTCGGGCGTTCCAGGATTTGGGGGCCTATATCAGTGAAATCGGTTTGTTTTTTGACTTCGAACCCGTCCATCTCACACTGGGGAAATTTTCACCAAGTTTCGGTGTTGCGAACGACGCACTGCCGGGATTTTTCGGAGCTGATTTTGTCGATGAGTATGAAGTCGAAGAGGTTCTCGGTCTCTCCATTGAGGCGGAACTCGGCGTCGGCACATTTGGCGCGGCGGTCTTTTACGCGGACGACACACGCCTGAGCGAAAGCTGGGGGCGGAAACGCGGACGAAACATGGTTTCTGATGGCGGTGTCGGAAATACCGGGAAACTGAACAATTTCACTCTCACATATGATCTTGAGATTGAAGAGACGACCTTGCATGCCGGTTTTCGGCATCTGTCTGAGGGCGAGGGTGATGAAGAGGCGGAACGCGGTGCAGTTTTGGGCTTTGCCCACGAAGTAAGCGACGCGATCGAAATTGTCGGTGAGGTTGCTCATTTCAGCCATTTTGAAGGGTCTTCCGAAGATGCAATCTTCGGAGCATTGGGCCTGAGCTATGGCACTGACTTTGCGACCTACAGCGCATCCGTCACGCGGCGTGAGATCGAAGGGCTGGGGACGGATACACTATTCTCTGCCGGTTTCGACAAGGAGTTGTCGGACCACTCAAGCTTTACGGCCGGGTATGCCTTTACCGAAGAAGAAGGTGTTGAATCCCACAGGCTGGCTGTCGCATTTGTATTTGAGTTTGGTGGCTAAACGCGCGTGTCATCGCTCCAAGTTATGCGAAGGAGCGATAATCGACAGACCGTCAATCGCAAAACAAGAACCCTGTCCTGGTTGACTTGTGATCCTAAGTTTCAGACCGAGGGACGCCGCGAAATCCCTCGCGCTTGACAGCCCAAGACCATCGCCGTCCGCTGCGTGGGCTTCTGACCCACGGACATAGCTTTCCTGAATCTGCTGGATCTCGTCGTCGCTCATACCGCGTCCTGTATCGTGGACTTCTATGGAAACTGTTTCCCCGTTTTGAACCGCGCGGAGTTTAACAGCACCTTCTGGCGTGTATTTCACTGCGTTGGAGACCAGGTTCGATAGAATGCGAATGATGGTCACTGGCACGGTGCGAACAGCGAGGTCTGTCGCTTCGTAATCAAGGCTCAAGCCCTTGCTTCGGGCTTCCTGTGCAAACATGCGCACCGCATTGCTCAGAAGAAGGTCAACTTCAATGGCTTCAAAGTCATCGGGATGCGTGTGGTAGGAGCCCTCATCCTCTGCCACGTCTTCCGGACGTGTGTCCGAAACGGTCTCGTTCAGTACCGAACGAATGTAATCGAGGCTGGTACGCAATGTATCCCCAAGAGCCGGGTTTGTTTTCTCGGCTTCGCTAAGCGCGAGATGTAGGGACGTCAGTGGCTGACGCAGGTCATGCCCGGTCAAAGCGAGACGGGTACGGTGCTTTTCCGCCAGCGCTTTGCTTCGGTCGGAATCCCGCCGCGCCTCCAAAAGCGTCTCCGCCATTTCCATCTTTTCCTGAGTCGCCTGCAATTCCTGTCGGATCGCCGCGTCGCGCTGATCTCGAAGACCGAAGGCTTGGCGCGCCAAGGCTGCTGTGAAAATCAGGGCATCTGCCAACAAAACGTAGTGAAAACCGAATGTCGTATCGTCGAAGATCTCGAAGGCGTCATCGCCAAGCCCAGCGGCAAGAAGACCGAAAGCAAGAATGCCACTTCCGATGGCGAAGAGCGTGCCTCCAGCTGCACGGTGTTGAAGTAAATAAATGGACGTGACAGCAATGGCCGCGATCCATGCCGCCGTAACCAGTGCGCCTAGAAACGAGGGAATGGACCGGAGCGGATCCTCGATCAGGGGATCGAGTTCGAACCCAAGATCAAAATACCGCAAGGCAACTGCAGGGCCTCCTACAATGAGACTTCCCGCTGCGGCCAGCGCGAGCAGACCTAGTGCTGCATAGGCAATGCGCTTCAGCCAAGTCGGCAAGCGACTGTCCGGCACCCCTTCGCGGACGAAAGCGGCCATGAAAACAAGATGACCCGCAACTTGCGCCGCTTCCAAGACCTTGTTGAGCATGCCGATGGGCAACAAGGGATTGCCCGGAACAAGCCCGTTGAAATAGCCAGCGCTGGAGATTGCTGCGAGCATGGCTGCCGCAAAGTACGTCGTAAAGCGACTTGCCGGTTCGGAACTGACGAGCTTTGCAAGAGCAAACAGCACAAGCAGCAAGATGCCGGCGGCACCGATAAGTGCACCAAAGCCGTGAGCTTCGTTTAGCCGTTGGTCATCAAAGTCACGCTCTGGCCGGAGTATTGGATCAGCATCTGCGAGATCAGATGGATTCTTGATCTGAACAAAAAGATCAACCGACCGTCCGGCCTCAATCACAACTGGGCGGGACGCAATCCTCTGGCCCTCAATGTTATTTGTGCCGGACCGCCAGTTTTCTGATTTCGGATAGGCAAGAACCGTTTGAGGGTTGTCACCCGACACGATGTCAAATCGATATCCAGCACCAAACGCGCCTTCGAAATCGATGCGCCAAATGCCGGTTTGCCTCCCGTCATTCACAAGGCGCACACAAGCCCAATCGTCTTCTTGCGGGAGCGGACCCTTGAGCAATGGTTCCGGAGATGTCGGGAGACACGGAGTGTTCCGGTCTGGGATACGGCTCATGTGGTGAAAGATGTTCTCCACGGCGACGCCCGGCGAAAGCTGCATTTCTGGAGCCCAATTTGCCGTGATGATGTCTTCGTCGTCGTCATCATCGTCTAAACCTTGAACCACAGCCCACATCAATGCACTTATTAAAAGCGCGACAATGATCAGCAGCGTACGAGGGGTGCGAAGTGTCAGAGGCATATCAGGGAGCGCGCGTCATCATCGCGGATGATCATGCACTTGTTCGCAACGGATTAAAGAGCATTCTGCAAGGGATCGAAGGCGTCACCGTTGTTGGCGAAGCCGAAAATGGCTTGGAAGCGATAGCCCTGACAAAAGAACTTCGCCCCGACCTTCTTTTATTGGATAGCGGCATGCCATTGGCGCGCGGGATGGAAGTGTATGGCGAGTTACGGCGATGGACACCCGAGGTCCGTATCGCAGTTGTCACCGGTTTCAACGCGGCTGGAAGCTTGGCCGATTGGGTTGCTGCGGGGGTTGATGGCGTCTTCCTCAAAACAACGCCTCCTGAAGAAATGACGATTGGATTTAAGCTCTTGCTGCAGGGCGAAAACTATGTCGCCAAAGAAGTATTACAGCGGCTAGAGCGCGACGAAGACGTCAAGGAACTGAGCCCACGAGAACGGCAAATTCTGCACCTGATCGCGGAGGGATGCTCAAACGCCGCAATCGCGGAGCGACTTTCGGTGAGCGCAAAGACAGTCGACAATCATCGTACAAGATTGATGGCAAAACTCGGCGTGCACTCTGTGGCTCAGCTTTTGTCGTATGCTCTCAAAGAAGGCCTGTTGGATTCCTCTTCGCAACTTTGACCCGGCGTTGCGCATCGAAAACGCCGGCCTCCTGTATAGGCCAGCGTGTCCAAGACGATCCCGTCGGATCAGATGAATGCGAAATTGTCGACTTCCAGATCGCCCGCTCCGATAATCGTTGCGAAGTGTACTGCATCGTAGCCATTGCCGGAGCCGTCCGCATCGAAATAAAGGTCGCCGCCTTCCTGGAAAACCCGGGTGTCCTTGGTGGCATTCCCGCGACCGACAACAAAGGCGGAGGTGTCGAGGTCACCGGCGGCGCTTTTCTCGACGAGATGGTCTGCACCGAAAGCCACAAGGTCGATTGCGATGAGATCACCGGCCACGTGGTGAACTTCGTAGCGGCCACCTTCGACACGCTGGTACGACTCAGCGTGAACTTCGAATTCCTTGATCAGGTCGACGTCTTCGGGGTTGCGGAAGAGGAAGGTATCCCGGTCGCCGTCCAGATCGTCGTTGTTTTCCTTGGTGCCGCCATAAAGGACATCCGCTCCCGCGCCGCCGTCGATCACATCTCTGCCGCTGCCACCCTTGATCACGTCCCGGCCACCAAGGCCATTGATTTCGTCATGGTAGTCCTTGCCGTCGATGTAATCCTTGCCCTCTGTGCCGTTTAGAGCGTCGTCGAAAGTACCGTCTTGAAGGTCCTCGTTGCGCGAGCTTGTCCCCATCGGGACGTCTTTTCCGATGGAATCGCCGTCGATGAGGGACTGATAGATATCTGCAATTTGTCCGATGCCTTCGCCGTCAGCAAATGCATAGCCCTCTTTTGTTGCGTTGGCTTTGCTCAGATACGAGTCCACGAACAATTTGAAGAGTTCGATTTGAAAGGCGTCTTCTGCGTTTATGTAGATTGTGTTAGTGCTGCCACTGAACGAAATTCCCATCTTTTCGAAGTTATCCAAGAACTTACCGAATTCCGATGCTGTGTTCACCGCCACATGGCGGCCAGTGACCCAGATCGTGCCATCAGAGGAGAAGCTCGCGCCTGTACCAACCATTGCGTCGATCTGATTGATCTCGGCACTGACGTCATGCTCGCTGTAGATTCTGATTTGCGCGGGTTCTACTCCAGCAGACTTGAAGGTCGTCGTAACCGGGTTGGTCTTCAGGTAGGCGTCTCGTTCCTGCTGATACTTGGTCTCGGCAAAATCGAAAAAGGCTTTTGCTTCACTGATCAAAGCCTTGATCGAGTCCTTGCCCCATGCACCGTCCTGCGCCTCCTCAACAACTGCCATCCGAACGGCCAAGGCTTCCGAGACAATTGCAATCGCCGCTGAAATCGTTGTCGGGCTGGTCAATTCTGATATGCACGTTTCGCCGTAGTTAATCGCTTCAAAAAACGCCTTGTCAGCGGTTGCGATCAAGGCTTCGGCATTAATCTCTGATTTGTCTTCCCGAAACATGGCGATCTGTTGCATGGCGATGCTCGTCGTGGCCTGCGCTTGGGTCAAAGCCAACAATCCCATGGAATCTTGTTGTTTGGCGATGACGTCAAACAACTCAGAGCGCAGATCGCTGAGTGTGTATTCAGCTTCGCCACCAAAATTCAAACCAATGATGGCAAGTAATGCGTTCGCCGGATCGTCCGAAGAGAGCGCCGAAATGACATTCGAGGCCAGTGACACCAGAGCAAAGCCAGTGTTGAAGTTACCCGCTGCGTCCATAAGGCCCATGCTCTTTCCAGAAGCTGTGAGTGTGCCTGCTGCAGTTGATGTTCCAAGTCCGTTTGCCATTGTCTTTCCCTTTGCGTCTCTTGCCGGATCGTCCGTTCTCGGGTCCGGCGCTGTGTGCCGATTTCGTACTTGGGAGCTTAGGGATTTCGGTCATGCAACCGTTATGGGGTAAATCCCTCAATTGGAGGGGTGGGCAGCCAAGGTTCAATTCGCTGGGTGGTGATCGCGAGTCGGCTTGGCTTTCATCCGCTTCTAAAGGAAGGTCTGATCTCTATGCTCCGCTCGGGCGCTTCCCAACGCGCGGTTGCGTGCGTGTCCATCTGACTATCCGATATAAAGCAGGATTTCGTCTGCGTGGGGGGCGGGAACGCACGACGTCAGCGTGACGTTATGATCGAAGGACCACGCCTCGTCTTTTTGGCTCAACGTCAGAGCGATACTGGCACCCATGGCGGCGACTTCATGGTTTGATAGCATCAAAGATGCGCTGCCCCCAGTAGCTGGCACTTACGTGTTTACCGAGCGCCGCGTGCAGCACGGCCGGAGGCTCGGAGTAGGGCTGCCTTGTCATAGAAAAGCGTCGGCTTATCCAACATAGCAACGATCTCTTGCCTGAAATACCGGTCAAGCTGCGCAGCCATGCCGGAAGGCGCCGCTAGATCCATTTTGAGCGATGCCTGCGAAAGGGGTCGTGACAGTGATCATCGCCGCAAACCGCATGAGGGAATCAGAGGCTTGGCCCATCTCATCTGCGGCGATGATTCATTTCCTGAAAGCCGCCTTTCAAACGTCCGTGGTCATGTTTTCTCTGCAATGTCCACGCACGGAACATTTTTGATGTTTTGGAACGCGAGACTGAGTGGGACCACGCTTGCAAAGAGGATGATCGCGAGCCACATAGGTCCCTGCGCATCGCCTGTTGCATCTAGAATGGCTCCGGCTGCTGGGGGCGTGACCAACATGATCGCATAGTAGACGGTGAAGAAGAGTCCCATGCCAAAAGCGCGGACCTGCGGTCTCATCGCTTGGCCCGCCATGGCCATGATCACTCCGGCCGGGGCCATGCCAATCAAGCCAAAAAGCACACTTGCACCAATACCAGCACCGGGCACGCTGAGTAGCAAGAGCGCTGTGATCGCCCCGCCCATGCAGATCATCAAAACAACGTTCCGCCCACTGAAACGGTCGACGATCTGCCCGCATACTGCGCCGGAAGCGATCATGATCCAACTGCCGATGCTGACGATACCAGCGGCTGCGATGGCGGACTGGCCCAAGCCTTCAAGAACTTTTGGGCCGAAGGACAGATAGGTGACATAAGCTGCGTTGAAGACACCCCAAGCGGTGGCGGCACAAAGCACCAGGCGCCATTCCTGCCCTGTCATGGTGGCTCGCGGTCCGCCATGCGCATTCGTCAGGTCATGTGGCGTACGATAGAAGAGAAACACCGCAAGTGCTGCAATCAGGCAATAGACCGACGCCACGTGAAACGGCACTTGCCAACCAAACTCCTGGGCCAGCCATGCGTGGCCGATCTGGCCCATGGCGATGCCGAATGGCCAGCTCATGACGAGGATGCTCATCGCGGTCGCAATTTCACGGCCCTCGAACCAGTCCGCAACCATCTTGGCAAAATAGATCATGGCAAAAAGGGCCCCGACACCGGACAGAACGCGCCCCATTCCCATGACCCAGCTTGCAGTCGCAAACCCGCACAGGACACTGCCAACGGCCATTGCAACCAAACCAAGCCCCGCAGTCATGCGGTCCGGAACATAGCGTCCCAAGTGTCCGGCTGGCATGGACAGGACAAGACCCGGCGCCATGAAAAGCCCAATCAGCATGCCAATCCCGGCGTAGTCCAACCCAAAAGCCACGATCAGATCATCCCCGACCGACGCAAGTGTCTGAAACTGAAATCCCAGCCCTGTCCGGGCCAGGAACAAAAGTGCAAGGATCCGCCAGCGCATCACGTCGCCTCGTATTCAAGATAGACGAAATACGGATCCACTTCGATCGGATCGGCGCATTCGGGATAGCGCGCGATGGTCTTGAAATCGAGACTTTCAAAGATCCGCAGCGGCGCCCGATTGGTCTTGATCACATTCAGCAAAAGCTTGCTGACCCCGATCTCGTCTGCAGCTGCGATCCACGCTTCGGTAATGGCACGACCCAATCCCTTCCCTGCCACTTCTGGTCGGACATAGAGCCGTTTTACTTCGCAGGCGTCTGGGCGGATCTGGTGAAGCGTGCTACAGCCCACAAGCCGCTCACTTGCATCCCATGCAAGAAAAAGCCGCCCCGTCGGACAAAGATACGAGTGCAAGTTGGTCCAGAAAGAGGACTTGAGCTGCTCTGGGGTGTAGTCGGATACAAAGCCCGCTTCGCCCAGTTTCTGGATGATGACGCCGTAATATTCGAGCAGTATCTCCTCCAGCGCCGCTCGCAAAGTCGGACCCGGTGGTTCTGTCAGCGTGGTGATCCGGTATCCTGCGTTGGGCCGGGTCGACGTCACGCTGTCCACCTGACTTAGCCCCATCATGCCCAGCCAAGGCCGCGGAGGGCGTGTACGTCGTTCCAGATCTTGGTCATATGGCTGATCTTGTCGCCGTCGAAATGCATGACATAGGCATAGTCTGAGACGACGGATTTCCCCGTCGCTGCAACAGGGCCGCCTTCACCCGTATGGGTGCCGTGAAACTTGGCGGTCGCCACGACAGTGCCACGCTCCTTGTCTGCCGCGAAACCGGTCAGTTCGTAACGGCCATCCGGCAAAGGTGTCAAAAGCCCCTTCATCCAGTCCGCATAGGCGGCGAGGGTCGTCGTATCCGCCAGTGCATCCGCCTGACACGAAAAGGTTGCTCCCTCATGGCAAAACGCCTTGCACCCGTCCCATCCTTGCCCGGTTTCGCAAGCCTCAAAGAATTCCTTGGCCGTTTCAAACTGTGTCATCTGTCCATCCTCGGTGTTGACCTGATAAACCGAGCTTAGGCTCACACCCGGGGCGCCGGGTATCATGCAGATGTGGTAAATTCGGGTGTTTGCGTGCAGTATTCAAACTACAGCATTTGCAGGATTGCTTATTGATCGTAGTCTCACCACACTTCATTCAAGCTTTTGTTTTTTGGAGACTGTGCAGGTGGCAGGCCGGGCCGATCTCAGCCATAGGGAAGTGCAGATCGCGCGGGCCTATGCCAGCGGACAGACCTATCAGTCCATCGCTAACACCTTGTGTATTGCGCCAAGCACGGTCCGCACCCATCTGGCCAGCATCTATCGCAAGCTCGATGTGTCCTCGAAACTGGAACTGGTGAACCGGCTGGAGGGCAATGCGCCAGAGCCGCGCAGCCCATCGGAACTGGCCAAGGTCGTGTCCGAGCTGGCGCTTAGCCTGGAAGAAGCCATCAGCCGTGAGAAGGCCCTGACCGAAGTCCTGCGGATCATCAATGCGGGACAAGGGGACCTGAACGCCGTTATGCCCTTGATCCTGACCTACGCGCTAGAGCTGTGCGACGCAGAGTTCGGTATCTTGTTCGAGTACCAACAAGACGGTCGGTTTCTTGCCAAGCATGCCGTCGGCATTCCGAAACCCTTTGAAATATGGCTGAAGGAACAAGGTGTTTTCACCGTCGGGCCGGACACCGGCCTTGGCCGCATGGACGAAATGCGCACTGCCATCAACATCATGGATGTCAAATCCGAGGCGATCTATCAGACCAATGATCCCTTGCGATATGCCACAGCCGACCTCGGCGGCGCACGGTCTTTTGTTGCGATCCCGATGCTTGCCGGAGATTCGCTGGTCGGCGCGTTCACGATATATCGTCAGACGGTTCGTCCTTTTTCCGATGACACCATCCGGCTCGCACAAATGTTCGCTGCGCAAAGCGTGATCGCGCTCGAAAACGCGCGCATGATCAAAGCTATCCAACAGGCAAGCTCGTGAGCGAAGAGCGCCCGGAGGCGGCCCAGCTTACGCTTCGTGAACGTCAAATAGCACAAGACTATGCGTGCGGCGAAAGCTATCAGCAAATTGCGGACCGTCTGTGTCTTGCGCCCTCCACGGTGCGGACCCACCTGGCGTCGATTTATCGGAAACTGCACGTTTCATCGAAACTTGATCTGCGCGACAGGCTTGGGGCTGCCGAAACTACCAAGCTCGATCTGGATGCTGCGTTTCCGGCGCGACCAGAACAACCGTCTATCGCCGTTCTGGCCTTTGAAAACATGTCGGGTGATCCGGAGCAGGAATATTTCTCTGATGGAATCAGCGACGACATTATCACTGCCCTGTCGCGGTCTCCGTGGCTCTTCATTATCGCGCGCAACACGACATTCACCTACAAAGGGTCGAGCGTTGATGTCCGACGCGTGGCAAAAGAACTTGGCGTCCGCTTTGTGCTGGAGGGCAGCGTTAGGCGGTCTGGGGACCGGGTGCGGGTTACGGCGCAGTTGATCGACGGCACGACAGGGGGGCATCTTTGGTCCGAGCGCTATGATGGGCAGCTTAAGGATGTCTTTGACCTGCAAGATGAGATCACCCGCAATGTGGTGGCTTCGATTCAGACAACCGTTCATTTGAGCACCATCCCCGAACCGGTTGAACGTGCCTCCCGCCCCGACCTTACGGTCTGGGATTTGACAATGCGGTCTTGGCATTTGCTTTATGATTTCACGCCTGAAAGCTATGCACATGCCAAGACGTTGCTGGAACGCGCATTGGCGATTGATCCGGAAAGCGCGGAGGCGAACATGGTTCTGTCGCTGGTCAATCACCACATCGCCATCATGGGCTTTGCCCCTGACGTCAAACCGGCCATGGAAACGGCCTATGCGCTGGCACGGCGCGCCACCCTGTTGGACAACCGTAATGAATACGCCCACTGGGCATTGGGCATCAGTTGCTGGGGTCTGCTGAAATACGATGAGTCGCTGGCGGCGTTGGAGCGCGCCGTCGCCCTGAACCCGAATTGTTCATTGGCCTATGGCAGTTTGGGCACTTTGTTCGCCATTTTGGGGCGGTCAGATGAGGCCATTGCCCATCAGGACATCGCTATCCGCTCCAATCCCTTGGACCCCAGCATTTTCTTCCGCTTCTCCGGACTTGCGCTGGCGCACTACATGGCGGGCCGCTTTGAGATCGCAATCGAGTGGGCCGAGGCCGCCATACACCGCAGGCCGAGTTGGTTTTTCGCACATTTCGTGCTCGCGGCCAGTCGCGTGGCGCTTGGCCACGACAAGGAGGCGGCTTCGACGGTCAAAGTCGCTTTGGATGCATTGCCCGGACTCGCTGTCGAAGATCTGGATCGTGTTCCACTGAAGGACCCAGAAAGAATGCGAACGATGCGCGAGCGTTTGCTCAGGGCGGGTTTTCCCAAGTAACTTGAGGCTTGCAGTAGCCGCAATTGGGTTTGCCGAAACGCAGATCAGCTTAGTCCTGACTAGCAGACGTCGCTTATATCCTCGGGTCAATTTGAATGTGTACGTGGCCTCGATAGGCCTTGAGTGTAGGGCATTTAATTTCGTTGCGTTCGCTGAACTCTTGTCAGATCTCGACGTAAACGAACGCTAAGTTCGGGACGTACAGACCGGAAAATCAAAAATCGAATTGTCGCCCGAGATCGCTTTGTTGGTGAAGGCCTGAAAACATGCCGGTCCTCAAGATCGGAAGACAGTCTGCGATAAGCATTGAACAACAGCGACAAGCGTAGACCAAACGCAGCCGCATGAACCCGGCATTGACCAGGAAGATGCAGGCAGACCGATCTACACGAGAGCTGCACCACGCATTCGACGTGAATAAAGATGACATCCAGGGTGCCACTCTCAAGTCGTTCATTGAAAGCGATGCTTCAAACACAGTGCGAAACTCACATGGAAAAGCGTGGACATGCAGCAGGGTGAGACGTTCACTCCGGGAGTTGAGAAACAGCGAGCAATGATTGGTTGTAAACGCTTCGAGGGTGTCGATGTGGACAAGGTTTAGAAAGACTAGCCCGTTTTGGTTCTGCCCATGCAGCTCGCCAGCCTTGTACCCTAGCTGCGATTTCTTACGCGCTGCGAGAATTCACAGGATGAACGGCGATTGACATGAGAGGTAAAAAAAATGACCAAAGCTTCGATTGAGGTCGTTCCGCTTATCTTCACGAATCCCACGGCTCATTAATCGGGAGCATTTGTGTTTGAACTACACAGTTGGGATGCTTTCCCCCCGAGATCGCAGTGAGGGGCGTTTGCAGAGCCTCGTAGAGGCATGTCGCAACAGTGGCCTGTTTCTGTCGCGGGATTTGCACAAAAGGGGTGTGGTTCGAGCTCGGAGTTAAATCATTTTCGTTTGGTGTGCTGCGATGCTAAACGACGTCTTGTTCCTGAGTGATCCTGTCGGATAACAGGTGCCTACAGCGAAACGACGAGACGGTGCCATGACGGACACAGCTCTAACACCGAAAAGGCGAGCTCATTCGATTTTGGGTTATGTGCCTTGGGTCATCAGTGGCCTCGTGGCTGCGATTTGCATTTTGCCGCATGTCAGCGTCTTGGTCGCCGCTTTCATGGGATCGACCGAAACCCTCCAATCTTTGGCTGAGACGGTGCTGGGGCGCTATACTCAGGCAACATTGATTTTGTTGATCACTGTTGTTGTCTTCAGTACCTTGATTGGCACGATTACAGCATGGTTGGTCACGACAACGGAATTTACGGGGCGCCGTGTTCTTGAGATAGCGTTGGTCCTGCCGCTGGCGTTCCCGGCTTATGTCTTGGCGTATGCCTATACGCATGTTCTTGATCACCCAGGCATTGTTCAGAGCACATTGAGAGCCGTCACCGGTTGGGGTCCAAGAGATTATTGGTTTCCCGAAATCCGGTCTCTGGGGGGGGCTGCGGCGATGTTGACGCTCGTGCTTTATCCTTATGTGTACCTGTTGGCCCGTGCTGCTTTCGCGACGCAGAGTGCGACCACTTTCTATGCCGCTCAGTCTTTGGGTCAGACACGCTGGGGAGCGTTTTGGCGGGTCTCACTTCCGATGGCACGGCCGGCAATTGCTTCCGGGGCGATGCTGGTTGGTATGGAGACCATCGCGGATTTCGGCACGGTGTCTTATTTTGGTGTCCAAACCTTTGCCGTGGGTATCTATTCAAGCTGGTTTACCTTTGCGGACCGTGCAGCGGCCGCACAATTGTCCTTGGGACTTTTGGCCTTTGCTCTCCTCTTAGCCATCATCGAACGTATAAATCGCGGCGAGGCGCGATATGCTTATGGACGCAAATTCGAGCAGATGCCCCGCCTCGCGTTGACCGGGGCCGCCAATGCGGGTGCGATGTTTGCATGCTTCTTACCCGCATTTCTGGGATGTATTTTGCCAGTGCTGATGTTGTCTGAAATGGCTACGGGATCCGAGCAAAGCCTGTTCAGCCCACGATACCTGCAATTTGCCCAAAACTCTGTGACGCTAGGCATCTGCGCCGCGATTCTTACTGTTTCAGTTGCACTGCTGTTTGGCAGTTTGGCTCGCAACAGAGACTCCTGGTTCGCGACGGCGATCCTCTACATCGGGCGGCTCGGGTACGCGGTCCCGGGCGGTGTCATTGCCGTTGGACTGCTCGTGCCTTTCGCCTTTTTCGACAATACGCTCGATGCCTATATGCGTGAGACATTTGGTATTTCGACGGGGTTGTTGTTTACGGGATCAATTTGGCTGCTCGTGTTCGCGTATATGATCCGTTTTCTCGCGGCCGCGATTGGTGCGTATGAGGGCGGGGTCGCAGTGATCAATCCGAATATGGATGCGGCGGCGCGTGTCTTGGGGCAAAGCGAGTGGGGCTTGTTGCGGCGGGTTCATTTGCCTTTGTTGCGGCCAAGTCTCTTCACGGCTCTTTTGATCGTGTTTGTCGATGTGATGAAAGAGCTGCCGGCAACGCTCATCATGCGACCCTTCAATTTTGATACTTTGGCAGTTCAGGCGCATCGACTTGCAGCTGACGAGCGTTTGGCAGGTGCCGCCGTGCCAAGCCTTGTGATTGTGGCGATCGGTACGCTGCCGGTTATCCTGCTGTGTCGCAGAATACGGAACGAACAAGGAAACAAAAAAGAGGACGCCTGAGCGCCCTCTTTTCAGTTCGTGATCTGGTTAAGAGTTATTTCCAGCCAACTTCGTTGAAGATTTTCTGAGCTGCTGGGACATTCTTGGCAACCTCTGACAAATCTACATCATCCGGTCGGAACATCCCGAGTGCTGCCACAGACGGAGACAATGCAACGCCCGGAACGGCTGGGTACTCGTCATTGCCTGCCGAGAAATACTGCTGTGCCTGATCGGACGACAAATATTCCAGAAACTTGATCGCATTCTCGCGGTTTGGCGCATTGGCTGCCACCCCACCGCCTGAGAGGTTCATATGCGCGCCTTCAGCGTTTTGCGCGGGGAACACCCAACCGATATCCGCACGCTCCTCTTCGGAAAGCCCTTCGACCTCGGTGCGAATGGCGCGAGCGAAGTAATATGTGTTCGAAATGGAGATATCGCATTCGCCCGAAACCAGACCGCGAAGTTGGTCGGTATCCCCACCCTGAGGAGCACGCGCGAAGTTGTCTACGACACCCTGAGCCCAAGCTTTTGCAGCCTCTTCACCGTGGTTTTCGATAACCGCGCTCAACAGTGTCTGGGAGTACACATTTGTTGAAGAGCGATGGCATATCATGCCTTTGTATTGCGGATCGGCCAGAGAAACGTAGTCAAGTGGCGGGTTTTCCACATCATTTTTGTCATAAAAAATGATCCGCGCACGTTGGCTGAAGCCAAACCATTGGTTGTCCTCATCTTGCAGGCTACCCGGAATTCGCGTTTCCAGAACGTCGCTTTCTACAGATTGAAGCAGTCCCGCAGCCTTGGCGCGTTCAAGTCGTGAGGTGTCGACGGTCAGGAGAATATCTGCCGGTGAATTTGCACCTTCGGCCTGCATGCGCGCGATCAGTTCATCTGCATTGCCTTCGATCCGGTTGATGGTGATGCCGGTTGCCTCGGTGAAGTCCGAGTAAAGCCGTTCGTCCGTGTCATAGTGCCGGGACGAATAGAGGTTCACCTCCCCTTGAGCCATCGCTGCCGTGCTAAAGGCCGTGCTGACAAGGATTGCTACTGTCGACGTTGTGCAAAGGATCCGCATGAGACTCTCCATTCTGCGATTAACTTACTAAAAAAGTCAGATACACGATTCTGGGCAGCGATCAACACTTTCCGAGTAAAACTGTCGGAAATTTTTTGGTGGAGAATGAACGGGCCGCACCCAGACACCGCGCGATTTGATTTGGCGATGTAAGCCTCATTCAGAAGACGTCAGATGTTCCGATCCCTTGAGTATGGCCAATGTCGTGTATCATGACAGACAGAAAATCGTGCCGGCCTGTCGTTGGACCGTTGACGTCGAAGGACCAATCCGCGCCGCATAGGCGTCGCTGCCGTCAGGACTGCTGATCGCAACGGTTGATGACGAGAGATCTCTGGCGCCAACAAAAATGACGATGTCGTCGATAGGGCTTTCGAGAATTTGTGTCTCTTCGTCGAAAGTCGTCGGGTTGCGCAGTGTGAAAAAGGTACCAACTGGCACTTTTGCAAAATTGTCTTGATATATTGTAGTCCAGTGATCGGCACCCATCTCCAAGGCGATGCGACGTTCGGGGTCGTCAAAGAAATCTCCGCTGTCAAAGCGGTAATCGAATTCGATCTTCAAAGACACCTGCTAAAGCGTCTGGAGATGGCAGTTGGGTCGGGCTCACCGCTCGTATTCTGTATGCAGCCCCATGTTCAGGATTAGACTGATTTTTAACTACGTCGATTTCGTGATTGTAATGCGGCGATACGCTTGAAACAAAGCGTGAATTTAATCAAAAAAATCAGTTCTTTAAGCCGCTTTCAGGAAAGCGGTATGAAGCAGCGTTGAGCTGATGTCTAATGGCAAGGAAACAGGGCCACAAGTTCGTACAGCAGAACTGCCTTGGGCTGGCGCGGCTCTCTGTGTTGTGGAACTGGCCCGTGTTGGGCCAGTTCCATTACTTCTCTAGTGCATGTCAAATGTGCTGAACGTCGGCTGTGTGCGGCCAGACTGAAAAGCCAAGTGTCTGCCGCCCTGAAAGACTTATCCCAAGACTGATTTGACAGCGCGCAGTGTGCCATCGACCACTTGATCTGCTTCAGCTCGGCTGAGGCAGAACGGAGGAGCAAATCCGAGGATGTCGCCTTGCGGCATAGCGCGGGCGATGATCTTGTCCTGTTCAAGCAGTTTGGCTGAAATCTGCGGGCCGATTTTGTCAGCTGGATCAAAGAAAACACGGTTTGCCTTGTCCTTCACAAATTCAACGGCACAGATCATCCCGTCGCCGCGCACTTCGCCGACATGCGGATGATCAGCTAGGGCGTCAGTCATTGTCTTGTTCAGATACGCGCCGACATCTCCAGCATTCGCAATCAGGCTTAGATCATCCAGAAGTTTCAGATTCGCGACACCTGCGGCAGCGCCGATGGGGTGTGCTGAATAGGTCCAGCCGTGACCAATCGGTCCGTTTTCATCGGTGCCGCGCTCCAGAACGCTCCAGACTTTGTCTGAAACGATAGAACCGGACAAGGGAGCATAGGCCGATGTCAGGCCTTTGGCGATGGTGATGATATCTGGCTCAATTCCATAGTGCTCGGACCCGAACATTGTTCCCAGCCGACCAAAGCCCGTGACCACTTCATCTGCAATCAGCAGGATATCGTGCTTTTGCAACACATCTTGGATTGCGGCCCAATACCCTGTCGGAGGCGGAACGATGCCCCCGGTGCCGAGCATGGGCTCTCCGATGAACGCCCCAATAGTATCGGCCCCTTCGCGGGCAATCAGTGCTTCGAGATCGGCCACGCACTGAGCGACGAATTGCTCTTCTGTTTGATCCAGGTTGTCCCGGCGGTAGTAGTAGGGTGCAGTGGTATGGATTACCTGTTCTACTGGTAGATCGAATTTCTTATGAAAGAGCTCGAGCCCGGTAAGCGAGCCTGTGACCAGACCCGATCCGTGATAGCCGCGCCAGCGCGAGATAATCTTTTTCTTCTGCGGGCGACCAAGGATGTTGTTGTAGTACCAGACCAGTTTTACGTTGGTCTCGTTGGCGTCCGACCCACCCAAGCCGAAATACACCTTGGACATATGGTCGGGCGCGCGGTCGAGGATCATCTTTGAGAGTGTGATCGATGCTTCGGTGCCGTGCCCGACATATGAATGATAATAAGCCAACTCGCGCGCCTGTTCTGCGATGGCCTCGGCTATCTCTTGGCGCCCGTAGCCCACGTTAACACAGTAGAGACCTGCGAAGGCATCAAGCAGCTTGTTGCCGTCCCGGTCTTCGATGAACACACCAGATGCTGTCTTGATGACCCGATTGGGGCTTTCGCCGCGGGCGTGCTGTGCAAGATGGGTGGACGGATGGAAGAAATTGTCTCGATCCCACTGATCAAGTTTGTCATTCCGCAGCATGTCGTTTTCCAGTCATTAAAGGTGGCAAATCGTTGTGCACATCAGGCGATGATTCCAGATGATGTCAAGAAATCAGATGCTGATTCTGTGCATCAATCGACAGCTTTGCTGCCGAGTTGTGTACATCTTACGTGAAATTTGGCTGAGGACCAACCATGCCCAAGGGAAATGCCCCGTTTAGTCAAAATGAGTATGACCGCCGCATCGCGCTGACGCGGACCGCGATGAGCGAAGCAGGGCTTGACGCCTTGTTCGTCACAGATCCGTCCAATCAGGCATGGCTGACGGGGTATGACGGTTGGTCCTTCTACGTGCATCAAGGCGTATTGCTGCGCATGGAAGGTGAACCGATCTGGTGGGGTCGGTTCATGGATTCAATGGGCGCATTGCGTACGTGCTGGATGTCTGAGGATAACATCTTCGGCTACGCTGACAGCTATGTGCAATCGACAGTTCGACACCCGATGCAAGAGCTCGCGGGACGTTTGAAAGAGATGGGCCTCGGCGCGGCGGCAATCGGTGTCGAGATGGAGAATTATTATTACTCTGCAAAAGCGCACGAGGTATTTGTGGCCGAAATGCCAGACGCAACTTTTGCAGACGCGACTGCCTTGGTGAACTGGCAACGGATGATCAAGTCGCAGGAAGAAATCGCCTTTATCCGTAAGGCCGCGCGTATTTCAGAGCGTGTTGTAGAAACTGCCATCGACCGCGCGGCTCCGGGCGTACGCAAGAATGACGTGGTTGCCGATATCATGCACGCCGGGATCACCGGAGTGGACGACATCTGGGGGGACTACCCTGCAATCGTTCCGTTGACCCCCTCGGGTCTCGATGCCACCGCGGCTCACCTGACATGGAACGGTGATCCAATGCGCGAAGGTGAGGCGACATTTTTTGAACTTTCCGGCTGTTACCGCCGATACCACGCGCCCCTATGCCGGACCGTATTTCTTGGGACGCCGCCAAAGGAGATGCTTGACGCTGAAGCAGCGCAGATTGAAGGGATTGAGGTGGCGCTGGACGCTGCAAGAGCAGGCAACCGAACCTGTGATATCGCGCAGGCGCTTGTCGATGTCCTGCACAAGCACGGTATCTACCGTGAAGGCCGCTGCGGCTATCCGATCGGACTAAGCTATCCGCCGGATTGGGGCGAGCGCACCGCGTCTATTCGCATTGAAGACAAAACCATTCTTCAACCCGGTATGACCTTCCACTTTATGCCAGCACTTTGGATGGATACATGGGGCCTAGAGACCACCGAAACCATCCTCATCACTGAAAGCGGCCCCGCTGAGGCTCTTTGCAATGTTGAGCGCAAGCTGTTCATCAAGGACTAAACGATTGGAAAACCTGCAGCGCACCACTGAAATCCTGGCAGACTTGATTGCATTTCCGACGATTTCGGCGGACAGCAATTTCGACATGATCCTGCATATGGCGGGTCTTCTCGAAGACGCAGGTGCGCGTTGCGAAGTGATGTCTTCGCCGTGTGGGACAAAGGCCAATTTATTTGGCACGTTAGGACCAGATCGGGATGGCGGCATTCTGCTCTCCGGTCATAGCGATGTGGTGCCGGTTGCGGATCAAGCCTGGACACGTGATCCATTCTTCATGGACGCCGGTAATGGCCTTCTTTACGGTCGGGGCTCCTGCGACATGAAAGGATTTATCGCCGCGACACTGGCAATGGCGCCATATTTTGCTGAACATGTGCAGGACAGACCGGTTCACTTTGCTTTCACCTATGATGAAGAAGTTGGCTGCCTCGGGGCACGTCAACTGGCCGATGCGCTGGTAGAACGTGGTTTGACCCCGGGGGTCGCGATTATCGGCGAACCGACCGAAATGCGCATCATTGATGGACACAAGGGCTGCAACGAATACACGACACATTTCAATGGTCTGGCTGGGCATGGGTCTTTGCCGGATCATGGCGTCAATGCTGTCGAATATGCAGTACGCTACGTGAACCATTTGCTTGGGCTCAAAGATGCTTTGCGGGCGCGTGCTCCAAAGAATTCACCGTTTGATCCTCCTTGGACGACTGTCAATGTCGGGGCTTTGGTCGGTGGGGTCGCGCATAATGTGATTGCGCCGTCTGCGCATGTCGATTGGGAGATGCGCCCGGTCCAACCGGGTGACGCGGAGTTCGTGAAAGAAAGCTTGCAGCGCTATTGCGAAAAAGAGCTTCTTCCCAAAATGCGCGAAGTACACCCCGGGGCATATATCACCACCGATGTGATCGGCGAGGTCATTGGGCTTATTCCAACGGAAGAAAACGAAGCGCGGCGCATCGTGTCCGAGCTAACCGGAGCCAACAGCAGCGACGTGGTCGCATTTGGCACGGAGGCTGGCCTGTTTCAGGCGCTTGGCACGGATGTCGTGGTCTGCGGGCCGGGGTCAATCGAGCAGGCGCACAAGGCTGACGAGTTCATCTCGGTCGAGCAGCTGGCGCAGTGTTTGGGAATGCTGGAACGACTTGGAGAAAGGCTCCATGTCTGATGGCACTGGCGATTCAGGACTGACGGTCAAGGATCGTCATGCTGCGATGCATGCGGCTTTGCGGCAACGCATTTGCCTCTTGGACTATCCACCGGGAATGCAGCTTTCTGAAATCACGTTGGCCAATGAATTCGGTACGAGTCGAACTCCGATGCGTCGCGTTTTGGCGCGCCTTGAGGAAGAGGGGTTGGTCCAATCGGTGCACGGGGTTGGGACGATCGTAACCGATGCCAATTTCACCGAATTGGAACAGGCCTATCGCCTGCGGGTGGAACTGACGGCACTGACAGGGCTGCTGGACCCGGTAATGCCGGATACGACTTTTCTTGCACGTTTAAAGAACTTGATTGACCGGGCTGGCCAGATGGCGGTCTCGGGAACGCCCAAGAGTTTCACGCAACTAGACATGGATGTGTTTCAGGCCTTGCTGGAACTGACAGAAAATGAGCCACTTAGACATGTCTTGGAACGCTTATACTACCAAACAAAGCGCCTTTGGCTTGTCAGGGCGATTAAGGCCGAGTTGGACCTTGAAGAGGAATACCGGATCTTCCTGCATGAACTGGAAGCCATCCACATTGCTTTGCAATCGGCGGATTTGGCTGCTGTTGCCCAGATCCAAAGGGCGCACATATCTATGAGTTTCAATCGCCTTTTGCAGCATCGGGATTAAGCAGTCCGGTGCGGTATTATACGTCCAAGCTTGATTAGGTCCGCCGATGCCGAATTGCAAAGAGGGGCAGGAGAACGCCCAGAATCGTGAGACGGAAGACGTGATGGGCTGCGACCAGCGCCGGTTCTAGCCCGGTTTCGATTGAAAGTGCTGCCATAACCTCAACCCCACCCGGTGCGAATGCCAAGAACAGCGCAGCAGGAGGCAAGCCGATCAAAATTGCGGCAATGTACGCCGCGGCCGCTGCAAGGAGACAGCCGGCGACGGTACTCAAAAGGCCGGCTAAGAACGCACTTTTGAGTAAAGATCGATCGACGCCGCCAAATCGTGACCCAATCAGTGACCCCATACATACGAAGGCCATGATGGTTATCCAGGCGGGTGCAGCGCCAGTTACAAGACCCGTCCCGTGCGTTACGGCTGATACAGCCATTGCGCCGATAAGTAGTGGAGCAGGTACGGACAGTTTCTGCAGCCCCAAACCAACGGCAAGCGAGAAGATCAAGAGCAGACCAAGGTCGAAAACAGGGCTGGTTCCTTGACTCGAAAAGGTTGCCGATCCGGTTACACCCCACAGTGAGATCAGGACCGGGACCATCAGTGTGAGTAAGAATACCCGCACCGTTTGCACCAGAACCACCTGTGGAACATCTGCCTTGAGATCAGTGGCAAGCCCCAAGACAAAGGTCAGATGTCCAGGCGCGGCAGATAGAAACGCCGTTACGGGGCGATGTCCGAACAAGTGTCTCAATGCAAACGGAACAACCACCATTATCGCTATTAGCGTTAATGTCAGGACCAGCAGCGAGATCGGCCAGGTCAATGCTGCGGAAATCACATCCGGGGTCACGGTGCTCCCAATCTGTGCGCCAATCACGAGAAACATGATTTGGCATAGGCGCTGCGGGATTTCAGTCCGCCATCCCAGAAGTGTGACGAGTGCGACGGTTGTCGCCGGACCGGTGACGGTTGCAGCCGGAAATCCGATGATATGAAAAAGAACCGCGCCGATCGCACCGATCAGGACGGTTGGAATGACAGGCGGAAGCCTTGGGTCAAATTCCCTCATAAGTCCATCTGTAGGCAGGCGGTGTTGGCCCCTTGTTACGTCCTCCTTGTTCCATTTGTTCCCAAGCATGCGCAAGGATGCCGACTGAGCGTGAGAGTCCAAAAAAGCCCCGCGCCAAGGGGGCAGGGCACCCAAGCTCTGCGTAAATGACTGCCGTTGCGCCATCGATGTTCATGGGCACTGGTTTGCCACATTCCTCGCTTAGCCGGTGTTCAATTGCGCGCCCGATATGTGCGAATTTTCCAGCGACCGCGCCTGTCTCGGCCGCCTCGTCCACCAAAGCAAGCAGGCGTGGGGCTCGGGGATCGACAGGTTTATGAAATCTATGACCAAACCCCGGAACGAATTTTCCGTTCACAGTTCGCCAGGCGTCGAGACACTCGCCAAGCTTTTGAAGACCTGCGTTGTCAATTTCGCGATACAACGTAACGGCCTGTTCGCCTGCGCCACCGTGGACATTACCCAACATGTTGAGACCAGTCGCCATCGCGGATTGAAGGCCGATGCCGCATGTCGATGCCATACGAGCAGCCGCAATGGATGGCGCTTGTGGACCATGATCGACAGCCGAAACCAAAGCAGCCTCAAACAGCTCAGCGCGAGGCCCCGAGATGTCCTCACCCAGTACCATCAGCCAGATCATCTTTGCGAAGCTCGTGCTCCCGATCAGGTCTTGAACGGGTCGGCCCCGAAGATGGATTCGGCCTGGTTCCATGTCGATAATCTTTGTGCGCCACCAATCCGCTACATCATTATCAATGGTCAAATAACGCCCTCCTCGCGCAGCGTTTCAATTTGCACCTGACTATAGCCGAGCATTGCCAGGATCGGCGCCGAGTCTTGACCTAATTCGGGTGGGGGCGTTGTAACCATCGGTCGCTCCCCATTAAAGAGAGCTCCAACAGTCGCGATGTCTACATTTCGGTTCGCTCCGGGGACGTTCTCGAAGCGCTTGATGAAATCTCGTCCGGAGACCTGTGGATGTTGAAGTGCTTCTGGAACAGTAAGGACAGGCCCTGCGGGGACGCCGATCGCGTTTAGTTCATCGGCCCAATCCTGCGCCCTTCTTTTGGTCAGGCTCGTCTCGAGTTCCGCCTTCAGGCGAAACCTGTTGGCTTTGCGATCTTCACGCGTCTGGAAAGCCTTCGCGGTAAGAAGGTCCGCGCGCCCAAGGTGACGGGCCAAAGCAACCCACTGCTCATCTTTGTTGGCGGCAATATTGATCAAGCCATCTGCACATTGGAACGCGCCAGACGGTGCCGAGGTTGGGTTTTCATTGCCTTGCGGGCTCGGAGAGACGCCGCCAATCAGATGGTTCGACACCACCCATCCCATCGTCGCCAGAACAGATTCAAGCATGGACACATCAATAAAACTTCCGCGTGGTTTGGCGTTTAACGCGGAACAGATCGCCATCGCTGCCGTCAATCCGCCGACAGTGTCTGCCAGTGGATACCCTACACGCAGCGGTGCACTGTCCGGATCTCCTGTGATTGACATCACGCCGGACAGTCCTTGCACAATCTGATCATAGGCTGGGCTGGTCGCCAAGGGCCCGGTCTGTCCAAAACCTGAAATCGCGCAATAAATCAATTTGGGATTGATCGCCTTCAGAACATCATATCCTACCCCAAGCCTGTCCATTACACCCGGTCGATAGTTTTCCACCAGTACATCCGAGTCCAGAACCAGCTTTTTGAGGATATCCGTTCCGCGCGCGTCTTTCAGGTTGAGGCTAAGTGAACTTTTGCCCGCATTCTGAGCCAAAAAGCTGATGCCCATGCCGATGCCGGAGAGGTCTGGATCAGCCCCAAGGTTTCTGGCCAGATCTCCTCTGCCGACCGCTTCGATTTTGATCACCTCTGCGCCCAGATGCGCAAGCTGATGGCAAGCGAAGGGGCCCGCCAACACATTTGTCAGATCAAGAACCCGGACTCCATTGAGGGGTCCGTATGCAGTGTCAGTCGCCATCGGCAACGCCTTCAGCGCGCTTGCGCGCGCGATATCCTCGGTAGCTTGGCAAAACAACGAGGATCACTGCCAAGGCCAAAAGTCCCATTGTCATCGGGCGTTCAAGAATGAAGTCGAATCCACGATAAAGTTGCATTGCTCGGGCAAAGTTGTTTTCGAGCATCGTGCCAAGAATGAACCCGATCAGGAGCGGTGCGAGCGGGAAATCCGCAAATCGCAGGATTGTCGCCACAACGCCAAAACCAACCAGAATCAAGAGTTCGGTTGAATTGTTCTGACCCAAGTAGCTGCCCATCAGAGTGAAGAACAGAATGAAAGGAATAAGGAACGTGCGCGGGATCGTCAGGATCTTGGCGATATAGGGGATCAGCGGCAAGTTGAGGATCAACAACACAAGATTGCCCAGATACATTGATATAATGACGGCCCAGAAGACCTCTGGTGTATCCGTCATCAACCGCGGGCCTGGGGTCACATTCAGTGCCAAGAGCGCTCCGAGCAGGATGGCCGTTGTTCCGGAGCCAGGTATCCCCAGGGTTAACAAAGGCACGAAGGACCCCGTGCAGGCGGCGTTGTTTGCCGTTTCAGGCGCTGCCAAACCCTTGATAGAGCCTTTGCCGAACTCTTCCTGCTCAGCGCCTTTGGCAATGTTACGCTCTACCGCGTAGCCCAGAAACGATGCGATGGTTGCCCCAGCTCCGGGGAGAACTCCTATGAAGAAGCCTTGGAGCGATTGTCGTCCTACAACAGGGGCTATGGTACGCGCTTCGCTGCGCGTGATCCGCATGCCTGTGATTTTCCCGCTGTCATCGCTCGATCCACTTGCAGCACGGGCCGGGTTCATCACAAGAAACAATGCTTCAGGCAGCGCAAACATGGCCATCGCCAGTGTGATAAAGGAAAAACCGGACTGAAGGTCCATCATGCCGAATGTAAAGCGCGGCGTGTTTGACAGCGCTCCTTCGCCGACAGTTCCAAGCATCAGGCCAAGGATGGTCATCATCAGCGCTTTGGCCACCTGCCCGGTGCCTGCGAAGGCAGCAATTGCTGAAAGGCCAACGACCATCAAGGCGAAGTACTCGGCTGAGTGAAATAGTAAAGCCACTGTTGAGAGCGCAGGCGCAAAGATCATCAACAGAATGGCACCGATTGTCCCTCCGGCAAAGCTGGCTGTGGCTGCGATGGTTAGCGCTTTGCCTGCTTGCCCCTTGCGAGCCATCGGATAGCCGTCAAAGCTGGTCGCAACCGTGCCTGCAACCCCCGGTGCATTGAGCAGGATCGACGACGTTGAGCCGCCAAAGATCGCGCCATAGTAGACGCCGGATAGTAGGATCAGTGCGGCAGTCGGATCACCGATCCCAATGGCGACCGGGATCATAATTGCAATGATCGACATGGGCCCAAGCCCAGGTAGCATTCCGATCAAAGTACCGATGACACAGCCCATCACAACCATGATCAGGTTGAACGGAGTGACCGCCGCCGTCAGGCCGATGAGAATTCCTTCGAGCATCTCACGTCCCCCTTACATAAAGATGCCGGGCCAAGGGCGCAGGAAGATTCCGAGCACCTCTTGTACCAGATACCAGATCGACCCAGCCGCAACGGCAGTCACCGGGATCAGAATGTGGAAGCGGCGTTCTCCCAGAATTACCGCCCCAATGACGAGAAATGCGATAGTCGAGCCGACGAACCCCAAGGGCCTCAATGTGAGCGCATATGTAACCATCAAACCGAGCAACGCCAAAGCTTGTCCAATGTGGTAGTCGCCCAGACGATTAAGGTCGATCGCGCCATCCTTGGCAGCGTCGGACTCGGCTTTACGCTTTGATGTGAACAGCACGACAAGGCCCACGACCATGCCGAGAATGGTCAGAATTTTGGGGAAGGTGGACGGCCAGACTGGATTGCGCCTGAGGATTGGCGGCAATTGATCGTCCATCGTGAAAAAGGCCGCATACCCATAGACGCAACACAAGGCGATAAAGGCCAATGCGATCCAGCGATCAAGCGCCATCTCTCAACCCTCCAAGTCATATCTGAAGTTTGTATGTGGCGGATGCCTTTGGGGTGGTTGGCCCAACCGGACATCCGCCTTTGATCTGCTGTGATCCAACAGGATCAAAGCGGAGCTTCAGAGGAAGCCGAGTTCGCGCATCAGATCACCGATCTGCTTCTCCTGACCTTCGAGGAAGGTTTTGAACTCGTCGCCCGGACGGAAGATGTTGACCAGGCCCATGCGTGCTCGGACTTCTTCCCACTCGGGAGTTTCCATCATGGCAGCCAGCATGTCCTGATATTCCGCCAGCTTGTCGTCGGGCAGGCCCGGTGCTGCGAAGAAACCGCGCCAATTTACGAACTGGGCGTCGATGCCTTGCTCGGCAAAGGTCGGAGCGTCTTCAAATGCAGGAACGCGTTCGGGTGCCGTCACGCCCAAAATGCGGACTTCGCCCTGGTCTGCCAGGGCAACAGCTTCGGAGAAGCCTGTGGAGAGCGCGTCAATCTCACCGGACAGGAGGCCGGCCATCGCCTCGCCACCTGCATCATAGCCGATATAGTTGAATGCGGTTGGGTCTTCACCCGCTGCCTGCATCACGATCGCCGCAACAAGGTGGTCCATACCGCCAGGAACCGAACCGCCACCAATCGCGAAGTCGGCAGCATTCTCGCGGTACATCGCAAGCGCGTCATCCATCGAATTGATCGGGCTGTCTGCGGATACGACGAGGGCGGCGTAGTCACCGACCGTGCCTGCAACCAATGTCAGGTCGCGGAAGCTTTGAGAGATTTCGCCTGTCAGAGCACGGATCACGATCGGGGTCGAATTGACCATAAGCGTTCCGTGGCTGCTTGCGGCGTTTTCAATCAGGTTCCCAATGGCAACACCGCCACCGCCGCCCGACATGTTTTCAAAAGTTGCTGTACCAACCAGACCGGAATTCACAAGTGCTTCGCCAGTACCGCGCGCTGTGCCGTCCCAGCCGCCGCCTGCACCACCGGGAATAAGGAAATGCACCGACTCCATTTTTTGATGCCCACCGGCAAAAGCAACGCCAGACATGGCAACGGTTGCAGTGGCCGCAGCGATAAGCGTGCGGCGTGACCACTCAAGAGTGTTCATTGATTGTCCTCCCATTTGACAGGCGGTCCTCCGCCGCCCATGCTCGTATTTCACCACACAAAGCTGACAGAAGCCTGACACGGTGCCACGAGGGAGGAACGGGGTGCGCTATCTTTTGGTGGAGGACAATTTGGAACTGGCAGAAGCTGTTGTCGGTCGGTTGGCTTTGGATGGCCATGCCGTCGATCATGCGGCCAGTCTCGCTGATGCGGAAGATTGTCTTTCCGCTGCACAATATGACCTTATTCTGTTGGATGTGATGTTGCCTGATGGTGACGGACGGGATTTCCTCGCGCGCAGCAGATCACATCTCGAAACGCCGGTGATTGTATTGACCGCGCGGTCGCAAGTGTCCGACCGTGTTGGCGCGTTGGATCAAGGAGCAGATGACTACATCACCAAGCCGTTCGACTTTTCCGAGCTCGAAGCGCGTTGCCGCGCCGTGCTGCGTCGTCGAGGTGGTGAAGCGCGAAATGAGATCCATTTGGGAGACGCTGTTTTCGATCCTCTTTCGGGAACCTTGAAGCACGGGAGCGAGTCGATTGATTTGCGCAATCGTGAGATTCGCCTTCTCGAGGTATTCGCCAGGCATAAGGGGCAAATTCTGTCTAAGAGCCAGCTGATGGATCGCCTTTTTTCATACGACGCGGAAGTGACAGAGAACGCTATCGAGGTCTATGTCGGGCGTTTGCGGCGTCGGATCGATGGCATGGGTGTAAGCATCGAGACTGTTCGAGGTCTTGGATACCGGATGGAGACCGGCGACGCGTGACAAGTACGGGGTCAATCGGGCGCAGGCTGACGCTGCTTCTGGCGGGGGTTGCTGCCTTGCTGTCCGTGTTGAGTTGGTGGATGGTTACGGGTCTTGCACGGCAGGCGGCTGAGCGGACGCAAGACAATGTGTTGGCGGCGTCTGTCACGACCATCGCGGAAACGCTTCGCAGCGAGCAAGGCGAAGTTCGGCTTGAACTGCCCTATTCCGCCTTCTCCATGCTTGGTGCGATCAGCGAGGACCGCGTGTTCTATCGTGTCGCCAAAGGTGCGACGGTGCTGACTGGCTACGAGGACCTGCCGGTTCCGACAGCATCGCTGCCATCAGGTGGTCGTGTGGTCTTTGATACCGGGCAATACAGCGGAGAAGAAATCCGCATGGCAACAGTCTCGCGTCTTGTTCTGTCAGGAACCGAGCCTGTTCCTGTCACAGTTACCGTTGCCCAAACGCGTGGTGGAATTGCATCAATTTCAGCGGATCTGTCGCAGCAGGCTGCTTACCTTGCGATCGCGTTTTTTCTTGTGGCTGTCTCGCTTTCGGCGTTCGCCGCGCGAACGTCCCTGAAGCCCCTGAACGAGATTGCCGCTGCAGTGTCGCGGAGAGGGCCATCTGATCTTCGTCCTCTGCGCCGATCTGCTCCGACCGAGCTTGCACCTTTGATGATGTCTCTCAATCGCCTTATGGAGAGACTTGGTCAATCAATTCGAAGCGCAGAGGATTTCATTGCAGAGGCGGCACATCGCATCCGCACACCTTTGGCCACGGTTCGTGCACAGGCGGAAATTGCGCTTCGGTCAGCCGAAGATGACGAGCAAAAGCAGCGGTTGCGTCAAATGATCCGTGCTATTGACGAGAGTTCCCGGTCTGCCGGGCAGTTGTTGGATCACGCGACCGTCATCTACCGCACTGATGACCTCGTGCGTACGCCCGTGTTGCTGTCTGATTTGGTGGGGAAAACCGTGGCCGGTTTGGAACCGACTGCTGCCATGAAGGATATCCGTCTCAGCGTCGAGATGGTCAGGGCCAAGGTCGAGGTCGACCCTGTATTGATGGACAATGCACTGCGTAACGTTCTGGACAATGCCATCAAGTATTCGCCGTCAGAGACCACGGTAACGATTGCCGCATCCGAGCAAGGGGGAGAGGTTAGGATTGCGATAAAGGACCAAGGCGACGGTCTTGGAGATGGGCCCACGGAAATGCTCACACAAAGGTTTCAACGTGGCACCAATACGCAAGGAATCGTTGGCTCCGGTCTGGGCCTGACGATCGCCAAAGATGTCCTGGTCGCGCATGGCGGCCGGCTTGAGCTTGAGAGTTTGCAGGGAGGGAAGGGCACATGCGCCACACTTGTTTTGCCATCCTCTTGATCTGCCTGTCGACATTCGTCTCAGCGTTGGAAGTGGAAGATCATCGCCTCTTTCCCGGAACGGGAGGGCAGACATTAAAAGTCATTTCTACGGCAGATCTGGAAGTCTTTGAGCCTTATCTCAAGGCGTTTCAGTCTCAACATCCCAGCTTGTCGATTGACTATACGGTTGTGTCCTCAAGCGAATTGCACCGTGCTATAACGGGGGGAGCGGTTTTTGACCTTGCATTGTCATCCGCGATGGATTTGCAATTTCAGTTGGCCAACGACGGCTTTGCTCAAAGTCACCAGTCCGAGGCAACCGTTGCTTTGCCAGACTGGGCGCGATGGCGCGATTTGATTTTCGCCTTTACCGCTGAACCGGCGGTCGTAGTTCTGTCGACGGAGCGTTTCCAAGGTTTGGAATTACCAACCACCCGTCAAGAGCTGATCAACGTCCTGCGGGAGTACCCAGAGCGGTTTGATGGAGCTGTCGGCACCTATGATGTGCGGGACAGCGGATTGGGCTATCTTTTTGCCACTCAGGAAGCGCGCTCAACGGATGCCTATTGGCGCCTTTCCGAGGTGATGGGGCGTTTGAACCCGCAACTCTATTGCTGCTCCGGCCAGATGATCGACGACGTTGCAGATGGCCGGCTTTCGCTCGCATATAATGTTCTTGGCAGTTACGCTGCAGAGAGGTTGGCCCGCAATTCTGAGGGACGCGTGCAAATCTTGGGTATGCAGGATTTCACAAATGTCATTCTGCGGACCGCGATCATCCCGACGACCGCGCAGGAGAAGGATGCGGCGGGGGATTTGATCGACATGCTGGTAAGGTTGGGGCAGCGCGATGCTCCAGAGGACTGGCCTCTTCCGCCTTTAGGGCAATCGGGGCGCGACACTCTCGCGGGTTTTGGACCAATTCGCTTGGGGCCTGCGCTGATGGTGTATCTTGATCCGTTGAACCGCCGCACATTCCTTGCAGAATGGGAGAACGCCCTTGAGCAGAGGCAATAATGCGCGGCAGTACTATTTTGTCCAATAAGAGAATCCAAGTTGCTCGCTAGATAAGCATATCGCAGGAATTCGTTACCCCTCGTTACGAGCTGAGGCGAAAAATTTGAAAATCGCAAAAAGCCGTGGTTCTGTAGCACATGCTCCAAGATGCTTTGAATAAAGAAAAAACTCCTGCGCTGAGTCGCGCGCTCGCGGCCAAAGTGAGTGAAATCTATCCGGATTTGGATGCCGATATTCTCGCCTCCCAAGTGATCAGCGCTTTTTGGCCTGAAGGTACACAACGTCGAAAGCGGGGCCGCCGGCCGGGTAATGCGCTTTGGTCTCAAAGCGATGCCCTGCTGATCACATATGGAAATTCCATCGTCGATGGTGCGCACAAACCGCTCGACCTTCTAAACGATTTTCTTCGCCGCTATCTGAAAGGTGTGGTGGATGGTGTGCACATCCTGCCTTTCTTTCCTTTTACATCCGATGACGGATTTGCAGTTACGGATTATTTGGCGGTGAACCCACAATTGGGCGACTGGCCCGATATCAATCGCATCGCAAGCGAGTTTAAACTGACGTCGGATTTGGTCCTTAACCATGTCTCGAGCCAAGGAACGTGGTTCAACGCGTATCGGCAGGGTCAGCCACCCTATGATACATTTTTCTTCGAGGCTGATCCCTCTGATGATTTGAGCATGGTGGTGCGCCCGAGAACCACACCGCTCCTGCAAAAGGTGGATACAAAGCATGGGTCGCGCCATGTTTGGTGCACCTTCAGTCATGATCAGATTGACCTAGACTTTCGCAATCCGGATGTCTTGCTCGAATTCCTGCGGATTATTCGAACGCACATTGACAACGGTGTTCAGATCATACGGCTCGACGCTGTGGCGTTTCTTTGGAAGGAGGTCGGTTCGCCGTCCATTCACCTGCCGCAGACCCATGCAATCGTCAAACTGATCAGGCTTCTGTGCGATTATGCCATCGAACCTATTGTTCTGCTGACTGAGACAAACGTTCCGAAAGCTGAAAACCTGAGTTACTTTGGAAAACGTGATGAAGCCCATGTCATCTACAATTTTCCGCTGCCGCCACTCATCCTGCATGCTCTTCTTTCGGGGAGCGCCGAAAAACTTGACAAGTGGCAGAGGTCCATGCCGCCTGCGCCACTTGGCTGCGCCTACCTGAATTTCACGGCAAGCCATGATGGCATCGGAATGCGGCCCGCGGAGGGCCTCCTGTCCGCGGAAGACCAAGAGGCGATGATCAGGTCAGTCAAAGCCGCAGGTGGTTTGGTCTCGATGCGGGCTTTGCCTGATGGCGGTGAAGCGCCTTATGAACTGAATACAACTTATTTCGCGGCGCTTGGCCGCACGTTTGCAGGGCCGGACGCGCATCATGTCGAGCGGTTTCTCTGTTCGCAGACCATCGTCATGTCTCTCGAAGGCATACCGGCGTTCTACATTCACTCAATGCTGGCAACACCCAACGACACCGAAGCTGTCGAGCGGCGAGGAATGAACAGAGCCATCAATCGCCATCGCTGGGACTATGATGTTCTTCAGTCGCATCTTGCGGATGAAAGTACGGTGCATGCACGCGTTCTGCAGGGCTTGAAGCAGCGGTTGAAAATTCGGCAAGTGCAACCCGCCTTCCATCCCAATGCGACCCAGTTCACTGTCAACACCGGAGACACACGCGTGTTTGGTATCTGGCGGCAGAGCTTGGATCGGCACCAATCCATCTTTGCTTTGCACAATGTCAGCAAGGACGTTGTTATGCTTCCTGTGAGCACCTTGAATCTCATCGCAGATGAGGAATGGCGTGATCTGTTGTCAGGAGATGTGATCCTTGACGAAGATATCGTTCTGGCACCTTATCAGTGTCGTTGGATCAGCAACGCACATCATTGATACTCTTGCGCGTCTGCCTGCGCTGCCGACTGCATGTCCCGTAGAAATGCGGGGTCTGCGGCATGTACTCGGTTCCAGGTGGCGATAAACGGAGTTTCATGCGGATTGTCGAGGAAGGTCTGACCTGCGCGCATGATGTTTTCGGCAAATAATTCGATTGAAGCTTCTTCGGAGTGCCTGTCGACTGAAAGGCCATTCATTTGTGCATCGCTGTAATACGCGTCCAAGAGGTCGAGTGCGCTTCGGTAATATGTGGCTTTGAGCGTACGGAACACATTGGTCGTGAAGATCGTGCCGTCGGCGGCCAGCTTGCGGAAGATTGCTTTGCAGATATCGGTCGACATACGGTTCAAGCCGGTTGCCGCATCTTCTGGGCTGAGCGCCTGGTGCTTGTGGTCATAGGCATCTGCAATCTCGACCTGACAGACCGCTTTGGGGGCGAGGTTGCGCCAGGCTTCGGACAGAACGCCAATCTCCAATCCCCAGTCAGACGGTATTCTGAGATCGGGAAGGATATTGGTGCGCATCGCAAATTCACCGGACAGGGGGTAGCGAAAGCTGCGGAGGTAATCTAGGTAGTCGCGATCACCTACGACCCGTTTTAGAGCAATCAGCAGAGGACTCACTAAGAGGCGAGTCACACGGCCGTTCAGTTTGTCCGCGCCAATGCGTGCGTAATATCCTTTTGCCACCTGATAGGGAAAGGTGGGGTTCGCGACAGGGTAAATGAGGCGCGCGAGCAATTCGTTGGTGTATGTGAGGATATCACAATCGTGGATCGCCATGACGGCGCTGTCCTGACAGCCAATCAGGTAGCCGATGGATGTCCAGACATTCTTGCCTTTGCCTTGCTCTGCAGGCGATAGACCCATCTGTTCCAAGCGATTGCCCAAAGCCAACATCCGCGGACTGTCATTCCAGATGACGATGTGGTTTTGGTTCAATCCCTCGAAAAACTGCTTCGCATGCCGAAACTGCTCTTCATTTGCCCGGTCCAAGCCCACAATCACCCTGTGTAGGTAAGTGACCCGTGACAGCTCAAAGAGGATGTTCGGCATGGCCTCCGTTTCCAGCTCTGAATAGAGGCATGGCAAAATCAGCGACATTTTTCGTGTTTGCGCAAATGTCTCAAGCTCGTAGGTCATTTCCTGGAGCGAACGTGTCCTCAGGTTGTGCAGGGTGGCGATGTTTCCGTTCTGATGAAAATCAACCATTGAGCGTTTGTCCTTCTGCAAAACCAAGTCTGTCTAGAATACCGTGCACCGCATCATTCCATCCAGCAGGGCCTGGGGCATCTGTGCGTATTATTCGGCCTTCTTTCTCACCTCGTAGCAACGGTGGTGTAGGCCGATGGCGGTTGGCTACGATCACACCCATATCCGCATTTTCAAGCATTGCGAAATCATTGGGCGCGTCACCTAATGCCAGTGTGATCTCTGCGTGTAATGCGTCGATTACGGTTTGCATCGCGTCTGCTTTTGTCTGTCCGAAAGACAGTGTCAGAAACCTGCCGCCGTGCTGAGCCATGAGGCTTTCCTCAGCCAGCGCTGATGTAAACTTTGCAAGAGCTTTGTCGCTGCCAGACCAAATGCCCGGCTCGGAGTACCCGCGCGCCTTGGCGCGCTGGGCGGCTTCTTTCGGTAAACCTGTGAGCGTCGATATCTCTTCGACCGTCATGTCTCCGAACCCGTGGAACGCCTGCCTGAGTTCGCGCGGCAGTCGATCCAACGCCTTGCGCAAATCCGAATAAGTTTCCACCGGATTGGCATCGGGCAGGCCAATTACACCGGCACCGTTTTCAACGATGGCTGGCCAATGCCCAAGGCCCATGTCGTCTTGAAGGACTTTCATTTCACATGCGGTCTTGCTGCTTGTGAGGACAACAGGGATACGAAGTGCAGCCAGCCGTTTCAAAGCCGACTGAGCCGGTTTCCAAGCGTACGTCTCATGATCCAAAAGCGTCCCGTCGAGATCGGAAAAGAGTACGAGCTTTGGAGGATTCTTCATGCCTCGATTGTCGGCCGCTCATGCTGTGTGCTCAAGCCGAAAACGTCGTAAGGCTGTGAGCAATTGCAAAAGGCGCATGTGCATATACGGTGAAAGGCATCAAGACCGGACCGGCGATCCGCAATAGAATGGTACATCTGGCGACCAAACCTTACTGAGAACCAACGGTCAGTGACGGGGCATGATTATCGATTGCTAAACCGCAATGGTCTGTAGTGCGAAAGGTCAATATTGGCCGAAGTCTGTGTAACGATATCCGCGACAATGCGGCCGGTTTTCGGGGCCATCATCAAACCATAGTGGCTGTGTCCGAAGGCGGTGATGAGATCGGGAAAGCCCTCAATTTCACCGATACACGGAAGGCTGTCGGGCAAGCTCGGACGTTGACCGGGCCACGTATTGACGTCTGTTGTGCGCATGTCTGGCACCAATTTCTTTGCCAATTCGGCCAGACCTCGCGCGCGGCTGGGGTTGGGTTCGGCGTCCAGACCCGCAAACTCGGCTGTTCCTGCAACGCGGAGGCCCTCTTCCATGGAAGAGGCGACAAACTTCATATCCACGTCCATGACGGAATGCGTCAAGCTAACGCCGGGGTCGGCAAATGAAACGTGGTATCCACGCTCAGCCTCAAGCGGAATGCGAATGCCAAGTGGCTTCAGCAATTTGGCCGACCATACCCCCATCGCCACGACAAGTTTCGGCGTCCAGGTTTGATCGTTGTCGGTCTGGTAAATCCAGCCGCCATTTTCGTCTCTGTGAAGTGCGACGATATTCTTGCGCAGCACCTCGCCGCCTGCAGCGGCAAACTTTTGTGCGAGAACGGTGCCCAATCTGCCCGGCGATGTGACCCGCGCCTGTCCCTTCAGGAGAATGGCGGCTTTGAGATCGTGACTGAGCGCGGGTTCTAGGTCACGCAACTCTGAAGTTCCAATAGCTTCGATCTCGGCGCCTCGTCTGTAGCGCAAATCGTAGGCCAGCGATTTGGTATTGGCTGCCTCGACATTTCGAAATGCATGCACGTAATAGCTGTCACGCAGAAGGTTCTCGTGTCCCGTGCCATTGAGGAGTGTGCGGTACAATCCAACATTGTCGCGATTCAGTTGGTCCATTGCATCTGAAATTTGTTCGATCCGGCTCTTTCGACCAGCATATAGAAACTGCACGGCCCAGGGCATGAGGCGTGGGAAGTAGCTGGGTCGCACGACCACAGGCCCGAGCGGATTCAGCAACCAGCCTGGAACATTTTTCCAGATACCAGGCATGGATTGCGGCACGACGGACCAAGGTGAAACGATTCCGGCATTGCCGAAGGATGTAGCCTGCCCGGGCGCGCCACGATCAACCAGCCGAACGCGCAGCCCCCTTTCCTGCAAGGCGAGCGCCGTGCAGATCCCGACGATGCCAGCGCCAAGAACGGTGACATCGACAGTTGCTGGCACAGCGATTGACATCAGGCTGTGGCTTCACGCTTCAAACCGGCCAGTTGCTGCAGTCCAACCGGAGCCATAACGAGCAATGCAACCAAATCGGATTCAAGGCTTGGTGCCACCAAGAGCAGTCCCCCGATTGCCATTAGCAGTCTCCACAGTCCCCGAAGTGGCGCTAGGAAAAATGCAGAAACTGCTGTTGCAATGGCGAACACACCCAGAGCGCAGGTCGTGGTGACCTGAAGGAAACTTATAAGTGTGAAATGCTCTTCCAAAACGATCAGCATCGTTGGTGCGTAGACAAAAACCATTGGCACCATCAGCTTGCCCAATCCCAGTGTGAACGCGTTTAATCCAGTCCGGAATGGGTTAGAGCCAGCAATTCCTGCTGCGGCATAGGCGGACGCACAAACGGGTGGTGTGATCTCGGAAATAACCCCGTAGTAGAGCACAAACATATGGGTTGCCAACGGTGGGACACCAAGTTGGCTCAGAGCGGGCGTGGCGACAGCGACCAACATGATATAGAGCGCGGTCGTTGGCAGGCCGGCGCCCATTAGAATACAGGCCATTGCGATAAGCATGAGCGACACAAATTGCTGAATCGAGGATTGGTCAAACATCGCGAGCGACGTCCAATCCAATAGAGGGGCAAGAGTAATGGCAATATCAGCGGCACCGCCGGTAACCATGAAGCCCAACCGGAAGCCCACGCCTGTGGTGTTGATCACGCCGACGACAATGCCCACGGCGGCCGATGCGGCGCCAACCGCCAGAGCGTATTGCACCCCAACGTGAAAACTATCGAACAGGTCGCGAAAGCTCTGCCGTTCGTTGCGATGAAGTGTGCCAACAAGTGTCAGACCTGCCAGAATGCCAGCGATTGTCGGGCTGTACCCTTCTCCGGAATACGGTGAGGCCTTCCAGAATACGAATCCGAGAAATGCAAGCGGTACGACGAGTGTTGCCGGTTTGTCGAAGGCGCAGAAACCCACAATTATGCATAGGATCAAACCAACAAAAGCGGCCATATTGGGTGAGTAACCCGAGAACAGTATGATCAGCAGGGCAATCAGGGGAATAATGGTGAACCACCCATCCTTCCAGACCTGCACAACTTTTGGGAGCTCTTCCTTTGGATAGGCGTGCAATCCGAGCTTTTTGGCAGTGAAATGCACAATGGACAGAACACCGATATAGTGCATCAGAGCGGGCACGATCGCGGCGATGACGATGGTGGTGTAGGGCACCTCGAGGTATTCCGCCATCAGGAAGGATGCGGCCCCCATGATCGGTGGTGTGATTTGACCTCCAGCCGAAGAGGCCGCCTCAACGCCGCCGGCAAAATGGCCCGGATACCCCATCTTCTTCATATTCGGGATGGTCAATGACCCGGTTGAAACTGTGTTTGCGATCGAGCTGCCGGAGATGGTTCCAAAAAATGCAGATGACACAACGGACACTTTTGCCGGGCCGCCTGTATAGCGCCCGGCGAGGATCATGGCGTTATCAACAAAGAACTGTCCAAGACCCATCCGTTGAGCGACCACGCCAAATAGTACGAAGTGGAACACGACCGTCGACACCACCCATAGTGTCACGCCGAAGATGCCCTCGGACGGGAAGTACATGTTGTTGACGAACTGATGCCAATCCACGCCGGGATGTTTTAGAATTTGTGCCGGCATGTATGGCCCAAAAAGGGCATAGGACATGAATACAAGAATGATGAGCGGTAGAACAAAACCGATGGTGCGTCGCGCTATCTCCAGGGTTGTAAGGATTAAAACAGAGCCAAAGAAAACGTCCAGAGACGACGGGTTCCCCTGGCGTAAGGCTTGTTCATCCAACTCGAACCCAAAGCCTGAAAAGCCCCTCCAACTCACCCACAAGAACAGCGAAGCCGCAATGGCCAGCCCCGCTAGTATCCAGTCATAAAGTGGTACGTTTCCCGGCGCCCACCAGCGTCCACCTTGGAAAGCCAGACTTTGAGATGTCTTGACCAACGGGAAGCCGACAAAAATGAAGAGGAACAGCCCTGCCAGATGGATACCCATATGCACGTGATCAACAGGCGTGCCGAAGCCCGCTGTCCACAGATGATAGAGTGCGAAGGCAATGGTAGCCCAATAAATCAGCCGTGTGAGTGCCGGGCCGTTGTCCCGCGTGTTGAGCGCTGTGTCATACTTCTTCTCAAGCTCCTCAAGCGCAACATTGTCGAGATGTGATTGCAGTGGCATCGGCTGGGGCGTCCTTGCGAAAACGTGTTTTTAAGGGCGGCAGATCGAGCCGCATATAAAAACGGCGGCACATTTGTTTGCATGTGCCGCCGCTAGCAGATTTGGTTACTTCAAAAGTCCAACTTCGCGATAAAAGCGTTCTGCGCCCGGGTGAAGCGGAACCCCGATACCTTCGACACCGTCGAGTGCGGTCTCAAGAGTGATGACCTTGCCTTTCGGGTGGCCATTGTCGAGCAGCTTGCGCGCTGTGTCCGACCACATAGCCTTTGTCACACCGTAGATCAGATCTTCGTCAACATTTGCGTTGGTGACAAAAATCCCGCTGACGGCAACGGTGTTCACATCATATGTCACGCCGGGATATGTCCCTGCCGGAATGGTCGAGGGAATGTAGTATGGAACTGTGGCATTGGCCTGTGCCACTTCTTCATCGGTGAAGTTGTAAAGCTCCATGCCCTTGGTGTTATCAAGCTGGATCATGGCCGCCACCGGTGTACCAGCTGCGTAGAAGTAGGCATCCAACTGACCGTCGGCCAAGCGTTCAGCCGATTGCGAGTTGTTCAGTTCTGCTTCGTCAATATTGTCACGGTTAACGCCATGATCACCAATGATCAGTTCCACGGCGATCTGGGTGCCAGAACCAGCCTGCGCGATACCAACTCGCTTGCCCTTCAGATCCGCCAATCCATTAAGCGATCCACCCTTCGGAAGCACAAGGTGCAGGTCTTCCGGAAAAAGATTGGCAATCACCCGCAGGTCCGGTTTGGCGTTACCTTCGTACTTGCCGATGCCGTGATAGGCAAAGTGAAGGGTGGCAGCGCCTGAGAGGCCCGCTTCCATCTGGCCTGCTTGAATCGCGTTTACATTGTGCGCGCTTGCATTGGTCGATTGCGCGATTGCGACAAGACCCGGCACGCCACAGTTTCCGCCCTCTTCACAGGCACGGCTGCCTGGTGGGTTGGAAATAGCGTTCGCGATAATGCCGCCAATTGGGAAGTAGGTGCCGCCCGCACCTCCGGTGCCGATCCGAAAGAATGTCATGTCCTGAGCTATTGCCGCTCCGGCCATCATGGTGCAGGCCAACGCGGCCCCGGTGATTTTTCCTACAAAGTTCATGCGTGTTGTCTCCCTGTTGTACTGCGCCCGTTTGAGCAGACGTCTTCAACGCAAATTCGCGGTTCAAAGTTGGAACGGAAATTGGATAAAAACAAACTCGAAATTGTATGTTATCTATAGAAAATGTTTATGATTTGGGGGCCGAATGAACCTTCAGCAACTGGCGGTGTTTCGTGAAGTGATGAAAACTGGCTCTGTCAGTCAGGCCGCTCGCAATTTGCATCGAACGCAGCCTGCTGTCAGTGCTTCGCTCAAGGCGCTGGAGGAAAGCTTGAACATCAAGCTGTTCTACAGGGAAGGACGCAGTCTCGTTCCGGTTCCCGAAGCACATTACCTGCTGTCCGAGGCGTCTGAGGTCCTGGATCGCCTTAGCGCTGCAGAGCAGAATCTGACTGCACTTCGAGACCGCCGAACCGGGCGGCTGCGCATTGTCGCAATGCCTGGGCCGTCTTCGTACCTCCTTCCCGAGTTTATAAGTCGCTTTATCGAGGATCGACCCGATGTTCGCGTCACGGTTGCCACACGCAGTTCGCTGCAAGTGCGCAATCTGATTGCGTCACAAGGCTTTGATGTCGGATTCTGTGACTCTGAGGTTCTAGAGGAGCCGGATCGACTCCTTCTTAACGTAGACCTTTCTTGCAATTGTCTGTGCGCTGTGTCGTCTGATCATCCACTGGCAAAAAAGCAGGTCATCACCGCCAAGGATCTAGATGGTCATCCAATGGGTGCGCTGCAGCCAACCCATTCCACGTTTGAAAATACGCAGGCCGCGTTCGCCGACGCGAATTCTGAATTTAATCTCCGCATAGATACGCAGTATTTTCTGCCGCTCTTCTCATATGTCGAAGCTCAGCAGATTTGTGCTGTGGTCGATGTCCTGAGTGCGATTTCATACCTACAAAGTCACGGTGACGCCGCTCGCATCACCTTCCGTCCGTTCGAGCCTGTGGTCCCGTTCGGTTATTCCATTCTGACACCGCATCAAAGGCCACTCTCTCGCTTGGCAGATGAGTTTGTCGCCCAATGGAAAGGCTGGCTCACCGACAGCATCAAGAACACCGATTTCTCATCTTGAGTGAACAGCGTTTTCGTATCGGTTCAGCACGTTTTCGACGGCATGCAATAATGCCTCTCTTGCTGTGCAAGACGTGCTGTCTGTGGTCATCGACGGGAGGTACTGACTTGCAAGCGGTGTCGGGATGTCTTGATTGTCCAATCGCTCAAGGAGTTCGGTGACCGCTGAGGTGGCGGTCTCCGCAGGCCAGTAGTAGCGTATTCTGTCTGACAGGCTGAAATGGCGTTGCAGCCATTTTTGGGTCTCCGTTCCGTCGTAGTACTTCAGCCAATTATCAGGCGACGCTTGCATAACATCCTCCATTGCCAGCATCAGGCGATTTCGTGGGGGGGACTGTTCAAGGACGTCCGCCACTGCATCCAGCCCATAAAGAGCCTCCCGGAGCGCAAATGTCAGCCAAGGTCCGACCTTTAGGATCGCAAAGCCGCCGTTGACGAGTGCGGCAAGGTTCGCTTCGGTTTGGTAGTCTGTCGAATGTGCTTCAAAAACCAAGCCTGGCAGTTGCTTTAGATATTTCGTCAGGTTGGCAGCCTTTTGGGGCTCAAAATGGATAACATCGCTGTGGCCGAATTCGACGCCGGGCTGGACAACCAAGCCGATAACACGTTCGAAAACATCAATAATCCCGCGCTGTGCAAACGCTTCGCGATGGATGGCGTAAGTCTGCTCGACAGCCTCCGGTGTCGTGATCTTGAGGTCATGGCCGTTCAAAGCTTCGGTCGCGCCGCCCGGTACAGGAACTTCTGTGCCAATAATATAGACAGGTGATGGATTGCCCGGTGCATGAGCCTCGGCAATTTCGGCCAGACGGGCTGCGCGGGCTGCGGTTTCTTCGTCGTTTAACGCGACCGGTTCGCCCTTGCAGCCCATTGATGTATCCAAATGAAGCTTGGTGAACCCAGCAGCGGCGAATGCAGCGATCATTTCGTCCGCCTTTTTCATGGCGTCCTCGGCGTCGAGAGTTTTCCATGGGTTCGGTCCGAGATGATCACCCCCCAAAATGATCTCGACGGTCTCGCAGTCCGAGCTAAGGGCGATTTGCTCGACGAAGTTGCGGAAGCCTTGGGGCGTCATCCCCGTGTACCCGCCATCTTGATTGACTTGATTGCACGTCGCTTCGATCAATGCTGGCCGATCGAGGCGCTTCGCGATCCTCAAGGCTGCCTCAATTACGATTGGATGCGCCGAACAGACAGACGTAATTCCCTGCGGGGTGCCGGCATGAAAGGCTTCCGGTAAGGCGAGAAGAGGGTGGCGCATCAGGCAGGCTCTCCGTGGTGTCTAAGGAATGCATCTATTTCTTCGGCATTGCTGGTGCCTTCCATCGGTCCGCGTTTGCCAACCGCCAAGGCGCCCGAGGCAGATGCGCGGAGAAGCGCGGTGGCTGGGTCCGTGCCTCTGAGCCAGTAGGTTGCGAAGGCTCCGCCGAAGCAGTCACCAGCGCCAGTCGGATCAATCTCGTCTACTGAAAATGCCCGAGCAGTGACTGATTGCTGCAAGTCGTGGAAGGTGGCTCCCTTCGACCCTTTCTTGTGGACGACTGCGGAAATGCCTTTGCCAAACAACTCTGCCAGCGCGTCGTCTTCGTTCGATGCTTCGGTGAGCAAAGTTAATTCGTCACCGCTGGGCAAGAACAGGTCTGTTTGATCAAGTAACTGATGCATTGCTTGTCGCATTCCATCCTTTTTCAGCATCTCTTTGCGGAGGTTAGGGTCGAACGAAACGCTTCCTCCGCGACGTTTGACCAACTGAGCTGCGCGGAGGTTGAGTTCGATGAATGTGGGCGAGGACAACGAAGATCCCATGACATGCAGGTGATCCGCGCTGTCAAACAAGGTCTGAGCCGCCTGTGTCATGTCGACTTGCCCGCAAGCCGAGTGTTCTATGTTGAAGATGAAATCGCGTGAACCGTCTTGTCGATAGCGCACGAATGCCGTTCCAGTCGGACGGGTCAGGTCCTCGGATATCGCAGAGACGTCGACCCCGTCAGACTGTAACCGAGAAATGTTCAAGCGCCCAAAATCATCGCAACCTACCGATGAAACAATGCCGCAAGGTTGTCCGAGCTTCGCAACCTGATCGATAAAGATCGCGGGAGCGCCGGAAGGAAAGGGTCCGGTGAGGGCGAGAGGCGTCAGGAACCCGTCGCCAATTTGGTCGGCCATGATCTCGACCAGGATCTCGCCAATAACGATGATTTTCTTCATGGATCTCCTAGCACTGTTGGTCACCGACGTGGACGCGTCTGGTGTTGCCTTGAGAGCAAGCGACCCTTGACGGGTGCCACTCTGCGCACATAAGGTCAAATTAATTTCCGCGCGTAAAGATGTTTCTCAGTGCGCGGAGCTTCTGTGAGAGCATTCGCCTGTTTATAGTCTGGGCGGTGTTTGATGGTATCTGCGCGGGAAGCTCAATGGATGGCAGTAAAATAAAGAATATGGACGAGTTCGCCGCGGTGGCGGGGATTTCGCGTCCAACGATTTCGAAGTACTTCCATGACCCGAGCAGTGTGAAGCAATCGACGCGTGCGCGCATCGAGGAGGCGCTGGACAAGCACGATTATCGTCCAAACATCTTTGCGATGAACCAGAATCGCAAGTTGACGCGGACGGTGGGCATCGTCATGCCCTACCTTGCTGACCCCATTTTTGGCGAGATAGCCCGGACCATTGAGCGGCGCTGTATCGATGCTGGATATCGGACCGCGCTTTTTAGCTCGCACGGTGAGAGCTCTGGCGAGATAGAGGCTTTGGAAAGCTTGCGTGCATTGAGGCCTTCGGGCGTAATGTTGGCGCCCTTGGGGCGTTTCTCTGATCGTGATTTCATTTCAGGGTTCTGCGAAGAGTTTCCAACAGTCATATTTGACCGTGATATTGAGGGTGTCGGTGAGGCCTTTGTTGGCTCGGATAATGCAAGTTTTGTTAGTCAAAGCGTTGAATATCTGACCCGCATCGGGGATCCCCCATGCTTTTTCGAGATGAAGAATCCTGCAAACCCGAATTCAATAGCCCGCCGCCAGGGTTATATGAGGTCAATGCGCGAGCGTGGGTTCGAGCCAATGGTGGTTCAGGTGGATGGTGAGGGTTGGGAGTTCGAGCGAATCGGTTACGACGGCGGTCTTAGGGTGATTGAGAATCGCAGCCTTCCGACCAACACTGTTCTGTGCAGTAATGACCGCTTGGCGATCGGCTTTCTTGCCGCCTGCTATGAGAAAGGCCTGCGTGTCGGACGGGGCAGCGGGAGCGCCTTACGGGTTGCTGGACACGATAATCACCCGCACGCTCGATTCACGTGCCCGTCCTTGACAACAGTGGCACATGAATATGAGGCGATCTCAGAAACCGGTGTATCGACCCTGTTTGATTTGATTGAGCAGGGTGGCAGATTTGAGGGGCGACGTGTAGAGCGCCTGCCGACGCGTTTGATCATGAGGGACTCGGCCTGAGTTCCAGCGTGCTCAGAGAATAAATTTATCGCGCGTAAAAAAATCTTGCGTCGGCCGTTGCCTTGTGTTTATTTCGCCGCCAGGTCAATCAGCCACAGGGAGGAAAACTGATGAACCTGAGGAAAACTTTTGCCTCTGCAACGGCTATGTCGCTTGTCATGAGCGCGGGGGCGTTTGCCGAAGAGATCACCATCGCGACCGTCAACAACGCCGATATGATTGTCATGCAGGAACTCGCTCCGCAGTGGGAAGAGGCCACCGGAAATACGATCAATTGGGTTGTTCTAGAAGAAAACGTACTGCGTCAGCGTACCACCCAAGACATATCGACCAATGGCGGTTCGTTCGACATCATGTTCATCGGTGCGTACGAGACACCGATCTGGGGTGCCAATGGCTGGCTTGAGCCGCTGAATGAATTTGCCGACGATGCAGATTACGACCTCAATGATATTTTCCAGCTCGTCCGCAACGGTTTGTCGGACAGCGAAGGCAACCTTTACGCGCTGCCGCTCTATTCCGAGACCTCTTTCACGTACTACCGGACTGACGTTTTTGAAGACAAAGGGATCGCCGTTCCTGAGGGTCAGCCGACTTACGAGGAATTCGCAGAGATGGCTGCGGCAGCCCACGATCCAGAAAACGGCATCTTCGGCACATGCCAGCGCGGCAAGGCTGGCTGGGGCGAGAACATGGCATTCGTGGGTCCGCTGGTAAATGCGTTCGGCGGGCGTTGGTTTGACATGGACTGGCAGCCGCAGCTCGACTCGGAAGAGTGGAACAACGCAATCACCTACTACGTCGACCTTGTGAGCAATTACGGGCCTCCGGGTGCGTCGTCGAATGGTCACAACGAAAACCGCGCTCTTTTCAAGGATGGCAAGTGTGCGACTTGGGTCGACGCGACTTCCGCTGCGACGGACGTGAAGAATCCGGACACATCGTCCGTTGCGGACGTGACCGATTTCTTCAAGGCGCCCAAGCAGGTCACGGACAAAGGCACCGGTTGGTTCTGGTCCTGGGCGCTGGCAATCCCGGCAAGCTCGCAGAACAAAGACACCGCCAAGGACTTCCTGAAGTGGGCAACCTCGAAAGAGTATTTCGAGCTGGTCGGCGAAACGAAAGGTTGGGTGGCTGTCCCCAGCGGCACACGTCAGTCAATCGAAGCGGATCCGCGTCGTCTTGAGGCCGCGCCGTTCGCTTCAACCATCGTAGATGCCATCCTCTCAGTTGACCCGGCTGACCCGACGCTTGAACCCGTTCCCTACACTGGTGTTCAGTTCGTCGCGATCCCCGAGTTCCAGGGTATCGGCAACTATGTCGGTCAGCAGATTTCGGCGGCCCTCGCGGGTCAGCAGTCGGTCGAAGAGGCGCTGGCAAATAGCCAAACCTTCGCTGTCCGGGAAATGACCAAAGCCGGTTACATCAAGTAACCTCCTTCCGGAGTGGGCTGGCGCCTCACGCGCCAGCCCATTTCCAGTTCACTTGTATCCAGTTCGTTGAGCATTTCAGCAAGTGCCCGTCCGTGGCATTTCCTCAAGTGCTATCCGCTATTCGTTTGGGAGGGCGAAGCGAATGTCTACGAAAGCATCCAGATCCGCCGCGCGACTGATGATATCGCCAGCAGTGGTTCTGCTTCTGATGTGGATGATCGTCCCCCTGGTGATGACGGTCTATTTCTCATTCCTCCGCTACAATCTCCTTTCGCCTGGAGCGACGCCTTGGGCAGGGTGGGACAACTACTACTGGTTTATCACCGATCCGAGTTTCAATGATGCCATATGGAACACATTGGCTCTGGTGGGGGGAATTCTGGTGATCACCGTTGTTGGTGGGATCGGGTTTGCTCTATTGCTCGACAGACCAATGTTCGGCACCGGCATTATACGTATTATGGTGATTGCACCGTTCTTTGTGATGCCGACTGTGTCGGCGTTGGTGTGGAAGAATATGTTCTTCAATCCGGTGAACGGGATATTTGGGAATATCGCAACGAGTCTCGGGCTCCAGCCAATCGATTTCTTCGCAGAAATCCCACTGCTGTCCATCATCTTCATCGTGTCTTGGATGTGGTTGCCGTTTGCCACTCTGATCCTGCTCACCGCATTGCAGTCTCTGGATCAAGAACAGCTTGAAGCAGCTGAGATGGATGGGGCAAGCTGGAGCAACCGCTTCTGGTACATCATGCTTCCGCACCTCGCGCGGGCGATTACCGTTGTGATCCTGATCCAGACAATCTTTCTGCTGTCTGTATTTGCGGAAATCCTGGTGACCACAAATGGCGGTCCAGGCACAGCGACCACGAACCTGACCTACCTGATCTATGTCTCGTCGCTCCTGCAATTCGACGTGGGTATGGGCAGCGCTGGCGGCGTGTTCGCCATCATTCTCGCCAACATCGTTGCGATCTTCCTTATGCGGATGATTGGCAAGAACTTGGACGCTTGAGGAGGATCACATGGCACGTGCAGTTTCGACCAAGCAGAAAAGTATCAATACCGCGATTGCTGGAACGCTTGGCTTCCTGATGTTCTTTCCAATTCTTTGGATCCTGATCCTGTCCTTCAAGACGGAAGAAGACGCGATCAGGGCCCCTTTGGAAGTTCTGTTCTCAAGTGGTTGGACGCTGGACAGCTTTGCGGCCGTGCAAGCCCGGTCTGACTATTTCAAGCATTTCTCAAACTCGGTCATCATCTCCTTGGGATCGACGATCCTTGGTCTTTTGATCGCCATTCCGGCAGCTTGGTCGATGGCATTTGTACCTTCGCGGCACACCAAAAACATCCTGATGTGGATGCTCTCGACAAAAATGCTGCCTCCGGTTGGCGTGCTGGTGCCGATCTATTTGATCTTCCGTGACACCGGGCTTTTGGACAGTCGGACGGGGCTGACCATCGTTCTGACGCTGATGAATCTGCCGATCATTGTCTGGATGCTGTACACATACTTCAAGGAAATCCCAGGTGAAATCCTTGAAGCGGCGCGGATGGATGGCGCAAGTCTGCGAGAGGAAGTGCTCTACGTCCTGACGCCCATGGCGATCCCGGGAATGGCGTCCACGATGCTTTTGAATATCATCCTGGCTTGGAACGAGGCCTTCTGGACGCTGAACCTGACGGCGGCCAAGGCGGCCCCTTTGACGGCCTTTATCGCAAGTTACTCAAGCCCAGAGGGTCTGTTTTACGCGAAGCTTTCGGCGGCATCGATCATGGCGATTGCACCGATCCTGATCATGGGCTGGTTCAGCCAGAAACAACTCGTCCGCGGCCTGACCTTCGGCGCGGTGAAATAAAGGGAACGACCATGGGACGCATCACGCTTGAAAAGGTCACCAAAAGCTTTGGCGAGGTGGAGGTCATTCCACCGCTTGATCTCACGATTGAAGATGGTGAGTTCACAGTATTCGTTGGTCCGTCAGGCTGCGGCAAATCAACCTTGCTTCGGTTGATCGCGGGTTTGGAGGACACAACATCCGGCCATATTCGCATTGATGGCGAGGACGCCACCGATCTGCCGCCGGCCAAGCGTGGGTTGGCCATGGTTTTCCAATCCTATGCCCTCTACCCGCATATGTCGGTGCGCAAGAATATCGCCTTTCCCATGAAGATGGCAAAAGTGCCAGAAGACGAACAAAATCGTCGGATTGAGCAGGCGGCAAAGGCATTGAACCTGACCGAGTATCTCGACCGCCGCCCCGGTCAGCTCTCTGGCGGACAACGTCAACGGGTTGCCATTGGACGTGCAATTGTCCGAGAACCGGCAGCGTTTTTGTTTGACGAGCCTTTGTCGAACCTTGATGCCGCGTTGCGTGTTGGAATGCGTTTGGAAATCTCAGAATTGCATAAACGGCTTGCGACAACGATGATTTACGTCACTCATGATCAAGTCGAAGCCATGACGATGGCTGACAAGATCGTCGTTCTGCGGGCTGGGAATATTGAACAGGTTGGCTCGCCTCTCGAACTCTACAAGGAGCCACGCAACACGTTTGTTGCAGGTTTTATCGGCTCGCCCAAAATGAACCTCTTTGAAGGCCCGGAGGCGGAGAAGCTGGGGGCGCACACTGCGGGTGTCCGGCCCGAACATATTGAGGTTGGAGACCCTGCAAGTACCTATTGGAGCGGCACTGTCGGTGTGGCAGAGCATTTGGGGTCTGACACCTTTTTCCATATCCATGAAACGGGCCTTGCAGACACCATTACGGTGCGTGCACCAGGAGATGTCGATTACAAGCACGGCGATCGGATCGGTTTGAACCCACGCATGGACATGATTCACAAATTCGACCAGCAGGGGCTACGCATTCAATGAAGCGGTTAGACGGAAAAATTGCGATCGTTACAGGCGGAGCACGCGGTATCGGTCGTGCCATTTGCGAAGCGCTTGCCCGGGAAGGTGCCAAGGTTGCTGTTGCGGACTTGTTGGAAGACGATGCCCGCGAGACGGCCGGTGCATTTGGCGATGCCGGTATGGCCGTCAAAATGGACGTCACCGACCTCGGATCAATCAACCAAGCTGTCAAGGAAGTTGCAGACGCGTGGGGCGGGATCGATATCCTCGTGAATAACGCCGGGATTTTCAACATGGCGTCGCTCGATAAAATCACGATGTCCGATTATCGCCGACAGTACGATGTGAATGTCGGAGGGACGATTTTTGTCAGCCAGGTTGTCGCGCCGTTCCTCAAGAAGCGTGGTGGTGGATCGATTATCAATTTTGCCAGCCAAGCCGGACGTCGTGGTGAGGCAAATGTGACGATCTATTGCTCGACAAAGGCTGCAGTCATCTCAATCACGCAATCGTTGGCTTTGGAACTGGCGCCCGACAATATTCGAGTGAATGGCATAGCGCCAGGCGTGATCGATACGCCAATGTGGGATCACGTTGATGCTCAATTTGCCGAGTACGAGAATAAGCCAAAAGGCCAGAAGAAGCGTGAAGTCGGTGAAGCGGTGCCTCTTGGCCGCATGGGCGACCCGATTGACGTGGCAGATCCTGTCGTTTTCCTCGCCTCCGACGAGGCTCGCTATGTCACCGCGCAAACTCTGAATGTCGACGGCGGAAATTGGATGAGCTGATGAGCAATCTTTTGCAGCTTTCGAATGCTACGCTGACCCGGATTCCCGCAGACGTCCGCGTTCCAAGCTATGATCGATCACGGCTGACGGCTGGCATCGTTCACATTGGACTTGGGAATTTCCATCGAGCACACCAAGCGTGGTACCTGCATCGTCTGATGGATCAAGGGTTGGCTCATGACTGGGCAATCATTGGAGCGGGTGTCCGCGAACCGGATGCCGCACAACGTGAACGGCTTTTGGCCCAGGATTGTTTGACGACGTTGATCGAACTTGACCCTGCCGGGATCTCTGCTGAAATCACTGGGTCCATGATCGGGTTTGTTCCGGTGGAACCCGGGAATGCTGCCCTTATTGCGCAAATGTCCGACCCTGCAATTCGAATTATTGCCCTGACGGTTACGGAAGGTGGGTATTTCACGCGGCCCGATGGAAGCTTCGATGCAGAGCACGCTGATATTCAGCATGACGCTGCTCACCCGGCGAGCCCGCGCACGGCGTTCGGGGCTATGATCGCTGCATTGAAGCTGCGTCGCGAGAAGGGGGTGGGGCCATTCACTTGTCTGTCCTGTGACAACTTGCAGGGCAACGGTACGGTTTTGCGCGAAACAGTCGTTTCACTGGCACGGCTGTCCGATGCGGATCTCGCAGATTGGATTGATCGCAACTGCAGCTTTCCGAATTCTATGGTGGACTGCATTGTGCCTGCCACCGGTCCGAAAGAACTTAGCCTAGTCAAGGATCGCTACAGCATCGACGATAAGGCGCCTGTTACCCATGAGAACTTTCGCCAATGGGTCATCGAAGACAATTTCTGTGCGGGGCGCCCCGATTGGGACAAAGTTGGTGCGACGTTCTCTGACCGCGTGCATGATTATGAGACGATGAAACTACGCATTCTCAATGCGGGGCACCAGCTCTTGGCAAACGCCGGAGAGCTTCTGTCGGTCGAGACGATTTCGGGCTGTATGGGGCATGATGCAATCCGACACTTCTTTGCCAAGGTTCAGCGCGAAGAAATCGCTCCGCAGGTCGAACCGGTGCCAGGTATGACCCCAAGCCAATACATTGAATTGATTGACCAACGGTTCTCCAACCCAGAGATTGTCGATACCACGCGCCGGGTGGCGTTTGACGGCTCGTCGCGGCATCCGGGGTTCCTGCATCCAATGATCCGCGAACGGCTCGCGTCTGACGAAAGTATCGAGGGCCTAACACTGGCGGAAGCCTTGTGGGCGCGTATGTGTGTTGGAACGCGCGAAGACGGAACTGCAATCGCGCCAAACGACCCGAATTGGACCACGTTGACCGCAGCGGCCGACGCCGCTCAGTCCGATCCTAATGCGTGGATCAGACAGGAAGAAATCTATGGCGATCTGGCGAGTAATACGCGCTTTGCAGAAACTTTTTCACGCTGGCTGCGTCTGATTCAAACCAAAGGTACTGAAGCAACTCTTCAGGCTTTTCAGGGTTGATAGAATGCGCGCGATCCTTTTCCCGGCGCAGGACGTCATAGAGGTAGTTGAGCTTGCGGACCCTATAGCCGGCCCCGGTGAGGTCTTGGTGCAGGTGCGGGCATCTGGCCTCTGTCATACTGACGTTGAAGTGCTGAACGGCAACTATGGGACGGGGGCGTACCCGCTTGTCCCCGGGCACGAATATGCTGGTGTCGTTATGGATGTTGGCCCAGAGGTCAACACTGTAGCCATCGGTGATCGTGTTGCCATAGACCCCAACCTGAATTGCGGCACCTGCGTCAATTGTGCGAAAGGATGGGTGCACTTATGCGATGCGCTGGGTGCCTATGGCGTCACCACAAACGGCGGTTTTGCCGAGCTCAGTGTTGTCAATGCAGATGCTGTGCATTCTATAGGTGATTTGCCATTCGAGCATGCCGCTTTGGCCGAACCAATTGGCTGCGTGCTCAATGGCGTTGACATGGCCTATGAGCCGCATCAGCGGCATGCGCTCATTTTCGGCGCTGGGCCAATGGGCTTGCTCTTAGGGCTGGTGCTGCAGGCGCGCGGAGTGGGCGATGTCACTCTAGTCGAGCCAGCTGATGCGCGGCGCAACCTCGCGGCGGCTCTCGGAATGTCCGTACTGCACCCCGACGAAATTCATTTGCGTGATATGGTTCAGTCTGTCGACTACGTCGCAGATGCAACAGGCCGCGCAAATGTTGTTGCTGATGCCTTAGGCTATGTCGCACCCGGCGGAACATTTCATATGTTCGGAGTTTGTCCGCCAAGTGCGCGTGTCGAGATGTCTCCGTTCGACATCTTTCGACGGCAACTCCGTGTTGTTGGCTCGCATTCGCTCAATCGAAATATCCCTGAATCGCTGAATATCGTTCAGCAATTGCAGCCTAAGCTGGATCAACTTGTCTCCCATCGGCTCTCCTTGGAAGAAATGGCCCATGTGTTCCGCAATGGGCTGCCTGCGAATGCCTTGAAGCTGCAGGTGACTCTTTAAGCCGAAAGGTCAGGAAAGCCGAATATTGTCGCTATCGTATGGCAGCGCAGTTCTGCGCTTTTCTCCATTGCTGATAGTTGAACGTTTCGGTGGCGCATTGCTTGGCAATGCTTAGCGTTGCCGAAGAATGCCTAAGGCAAAAAGTGTCAAGACCTTTTTTTGGGGCACCTCCAGCTTGGTTTATGCTTTAATATTTTAAGCTTGAAGTAAAATTGGAGAGCGCCTACGCTCGTAATGTCGGTCGGAGACTGGCTTCGAGCGCCTGTGCCAATGAGGAGGACCAGTAATGCGCGTCGCATGTCTTGGAGGGGGTCCGGCTGGGTTGTATTTTGCAATCTCCATGAAGCTCCGGGATCCGGCGCATGAGGTTGTCGTCTTCGAGCGCAATCGCGCGAATGATACGTTTGGCTGGGGTGTTGTGCTGTCTGACGACGCCTTGGAGAACCTCGAGGTCAACGATTCTGTCAGCGCCCGCGCAATCCGCGATCATTTTGCCTATTGGGATGACATTGCGGTGGTTCATGACGGTGTGCGGACTGTGTCGAGCGGTCACGGCTTTGCCGGAATCGGACGCAGGCAGATGCTCGTCTTGCTGCAGAAGCGTGCGCGGGAATTGGGCGTCGAGATGCGCTTTGAGGCGGAGTTCGAAAGCGCAGAGGCGTATCGTGCGGACTTTGATCTTGTCGTTGCAACCGATGGGATCAACTCGCGGGTTCGTAATGAATATGCCGAACACTTCCGACCAGACATTGATGTGCGGGAATGCAAGTTTGTTTGGCTGGGAACGCACCAAAAGTTCAATGATGCGTTTACCTTCATTTTTGAAAAGACGCCGCATGGTTGGGTCTGGGCCCATGTCTACCAGTTTGACGACAAAACGGCGACCTTCATCGTGGAGTGTCAGCAGGACACGTGGGATCGGTGGGGCTTTGATGCCATGTCAAAGGAAGCGACCGTCGAAACATGCCGCGAGATTTTTGCAGAACACCTGGGCGAACATGATTTGATGTCAAATGCTGCGCATTTGCGTGGCTCAGCCATCTGGATGAATTTTCCACGTGTGATCTGTGAAAAATGGCACCATGAAAATGTTGTGCTTGTGGGAGATGCTGCTGCGACGGCCCATTTCTCGATTGGCTCAGGGTCGCGGCTGGCCTTCGATAGTGCTATTTCGCTTGCCACCTATTTGCATTCTGAACCAACGATGGAAGCGGCGTTTGAGCGCTATCAGGCCGAACGGCGGCTGGAGGTTCTGCGCCTGCAATCTGCGGCCCGCAACAGTCTTGAATGGTTCGAACAGGTTGAGCGCTACCTCGATCTTGACCCGGTTCAGTTCAATTACGCGCTGCTCACGCGGTCGCAGCGTATCTCGCAAGAGAACCTTCGCATGCGGGACGCAAAATGGCTAGAAAGCGCAGAGCGCTGGTTTCAAACCCGCGCCGGGGTTTCGGAAAACGCGCCCGTTCGAGCGCCCATGTTTGCACCCTTTCGTTTGCGTGACATGGCTCTGAAGAACCGTATCGTCGTTTCTCCTATGGCACAGTACAAAGCCAAAGACGGGTGTCCGACCGATTGGCATCTTATTCATTATGGAGAACGAGCCAAGGGCGGCGCTGGATTGGTTTACACGGAAATGACGTGTGTCTCCGCCGAGGGGCGTATCACCCAAGGGTGCCCCGGGCTCTACGCGCCCGAACATGAGGCGGCTTGGCGACGGCTCACTGAGTTTGTGCATTCCGAAACAGACGCAAAGATTTGCTGTCAGATCGGTCATTCTGGCCGAAAAGGATCCACTCAACTTGGGTGGGAGGAGATGGACGCGCCGCTGTCTCAAGGCAACTGGGAAGTCATGTCGGCTTCTGCGATACCGTGGTCCAGCCGAAACGCCATTCCTCGCGAAATGACACGCATCGACATGGACGTGGTTAGAAACCAGTTCGTCGCGGCGGCTGAGATGGCCGAACGAGCTGGCTTTGATATGATCGAACTGCATGCCGCGCATGGTTATCTTCTGTCGTCTTTCATTTCGCCGTTGTCCAACCATCGTGGCGATCAATATGGCGGAAGCCTCGAGAACCGGCTTCGCTACCCTCTCGAAGTCTTCGAAGCGATGCGGTCGGTCTGGCCTGAGGCAAAGCCCATGTCTGTCCGGATCTCGGCCAATGATTGGGTGGGCGACGATGGTGTGACGCCTGAGGAGGCGGTTGCGATCGCAAAAGCCTTCCAAAAAGCTGGGTCTGATATCATCGATGTTAGTGCGGGTCAGACCAGTATGAATGCAAAGCCGGTCTATGGGCGGATGTTCCAGACACCTTTCTCCGATCGAATTCGCAATGAAGCGGGCATCGCGACGATGGCGGTGGGGAATATCTACGAGGCCGACCACGCCAATTCCATTCTAATGGCGGGGCGCGCAGACCTTGTTGCCGTTGGGCGTCCACACTTGGCTGATCCTTATTGGACTTTGCGCGAAGGAGCACGCATTGGCGACCGAGCGGCCTCGGATTGGCCATTGCCTTATCTGGCTGGCAGGGATCAGGTTTGGCGGTTGGCCGACCGCGAAGCGGAGGTTATCCGCGTATGAGTGTTGCCGAAAAGCATGTCATCGTGACGGGGGGTGGCACGGGCGTGGGCCGCGCAATCGCAGTGGCCTTTGCCCTCGCTGGCGCAAAAGTTACGATCATGGGGCGCCGCGAAGCCCCCCTTCGGGAAGTTGCGAAGCAACACAAATTTATCGGTTGGGTGACTTGTGATGTGACGGAGGCCCAAGCCGTCAAGGATGCATTGAGGCAAGCACGGGGGCTCAACGGGCCCGTTTCCGTTGCGGTCGCGAATGCAGGGTCCGCCGAAAGCGCGCCGTTCCACCGCATGACACCCCAGCAGCTGCAGTCACTGCTTTCCGTTAACCTCGGCGGCGTGGTCAATTCCTGGCAGGCTGCCTTGCCGGATATGAAAACCGAAGGCTGGGGCCGCTTGATTGCAATTGGCTCGACCGCTGGGTTGAAAGGCTACTCTTATGTGTCCGGTTATGCCGCAGCCAAGCATGCGGTGGTCGGATTGACTCGCTCACTGGCCTTGGAGCTGGGTGGAAGTGGCATCACCGCGAACGTGATCTGTCCAGGTTTTATAGAAACCCCACTTCTTGAACGATCCATTGCAAATATCATGGAAAAGACAGGCATGGATGAAGACGCAGCTCGAACCAGCCTTGTGGCGAATAATCCGCAGCGGCGTTTCATACAGCCGGATGAAGTGGCAGGGACCGCGCTTTGGCTGTGCTCTGACGCGGCTGGCTCCGTCAACGGTCATGCGCTGGCCTTGTCTGGAGGCGAAATATGACATCCAGACCTGCAGATATTCCCTCGACCGAACCCATTTCAAAATCGCGGTTGCGGCTCTGGTTGAAGCTTCTCAAGACGTCTGGATCGATTGAAGAAGAACTGCGTCGCCGAATGCGAGCGGAACTGGGCACGACTTTGCCCAGATTTGACGTTATGTCCGCGTTGGCGCGCGCCCCTGAGGGCTTGAAAATGAGTGAGATCTCTCGCCGCCTGCGCGTTTCCAACGGGAACATCACTGGAATTGTAGACAAGCTTACCGAAGAGGGTATCGCACTGCGTGTTGCAGTGCCCGGCGACAGGCGTGCAAATCTCGTGCGTCTCACACCAAAAGGGCAAAAGATCTTTGCCGAACACGCGGGTCGTCATGAAGCCTGGATCGACGAGATTCTCGCAGGTTTGAACGCAGATGACGTGGCGGGCATGATGCTGCGCCTTGAGCATCTTTCAGATACGCTAGAGGGAGATTGAGATGCGCAGCGAAGTCACTCATTTTCAATGCCGGATCGAAAACGGTATAGCTCATCTCGCGCTGGACCGTCCCGAGCGAAAAAACCCTCTCACCTTTGACAGCTATGCTGAGCTGCGAGACTGGTTTCGGGACCTGCACTATGACGATGCAGTGCACGCTGTGGTTTTTGGGCCGAATGGGGGCAACTTCAGTTCTGGCGGCGATGTGCATGAAATCATCGGTCCACTGACCGAGATGAACATGAAAGAGTTGCTGGCGTTTACGCGGATGACTGGCGATCTCGTCAAAGCCATGATCGGGTGTGGAAAACCTATTATCGCAGCCGTTGATGGTGTGTGTGCCGGTGCGGGAGCGATCATTGCCATGGCCTCAGACCTGAGAGTGGCAACGCCGGAAGCCAAGGTTGCCTTTCTTTTTAACCGCGTTGGTTTGGCGGGATGTGACATGGGTGCTTGCGCGATCCTCCCACGCATCATCGGTCAGGGCCGGGCAGCCGAACTTCTTTATCTGGGGCGCTCCATGGCGGCTGATGAAGGCGAGCGGTGGGGGTTTTTCAATCGGGTCGTGCCCCAATCTGACTTGATGGACGTGGCGCAAGATATGGCTGACCGGATCGCGGCGGGTCCGGCTTTTGCGAACATGATGACCAAGACGATGCTGGCTCAGGAATGGTCGATGGGTCTTGACCAGGCCATCGAGGCTGAGGCCCAGGCCCAGGCAATTTGTATGCAAGGCCAGGATTTCCAACGCGCGTACCATGCATTTGTTGCCAAGCGGAAACCTATTTTCGAGGGCGATTGACCATGGTGATGCGCATATTCGGCAAGACCCTCGAAGGGGATACGAGACATGGCTGACCAGTCCTTTCTCAATTGGCCCTTTTTTGAGCCGCGCCATGCTGCTTTGACACGTGATTTGGACAATTGGGCGTGCGAGGCACTGCCGGTTGTTGATCATAGCGATACGGACGAAGCCTGCCGAAGATTGGTCGAGCTACTTGGCGACGCCGGATGGCTTGATCATTCGGCTGCAAGCGATGGAGAAACGCTTGATGTGCGGAGCCTGTGTCTGATACGCGAAACTCTTGCTCGCTATGACGGTTTGGCAGATTTCGCATTCGCGATGCAGGGTCTAGGCACCGGCGCGATCTCGCTGTTTGGCACCAAAGCACAAAAATCTGAATGGTTGCCGCTGACACGTGAGGGAAAGGCGATATCGGCTTTTGCACTGACTGAACCGGGCTCTGGGTCCGATGTTGCGAACAACACTATGACGGCCACACGTGATGGTGAGCACTATGTTCTCAATGGTGAGAAAACCTGGATTTCGAACGGGGGCATTGCCGATTTTTACACGGTATTTGCCCGTACCGAGGACGTGCTGGGCGCCAAGGGTATGTCAGCCTTTATTGTACCGGTGGGTTTGCCCGGGTTTGACGTTGTAGAGCGTCTCCAAACTATCGCGCCGCACCCACTGGCGCGTCTGCGTTTCACCGATTGCCGCGTGCCTGTTTCTGCACTGTTGGGCGCACCGGGGCAGGGATTCAAGATTGCTATGTCGGTGCTGGACGTATTCCGTTCAACCGTGGCAGCCGCTGCGCTGGGCTTTGCGCGTCGAGCGCTTGATGAGGCGCTGGCGCGCGTCTCATCCCGAAGCGTACAGGGCGCGCCGTTGATAGACCTGCAAATGGTGCAGGGTCATATCGCCGATATGGCATTGGACGTGGATGCGTCCGCCTTGCTGACCTATCGCGCGGCTTGGGCCAAGGATAGAGGCGCCTCTCGCGTCACGCGCGAAGCTGCAATGGCCAAATTGTTCTCCACAGAGGCTGCCCAGAAAGTGATCGACAGCGCCGTTCAACTGTTCGGTGGCGATGGTGTGAGATCCGGGCAAACGGTCGAGAGATTATATCGCGAAGTCCGCGCTTTGCGCATCTACGAAGGCGCCTCTGACGTGCAGCGCGTTGTGATTGCGCGCCAGACGCAGGCCAATATGGGAGGGTGCTGAGATGCTCAGACAAAGCGCGCATGTTGACAGTTTCGCACGTGATAATCTGCCACCACAGAACACTTGGCCGGACCTTTTGATGAACGGGTTTGACTATCCTGACCGGCTGAATGCCGGTGTGGAATTGACCGACGCAATGGTCGCGCGCGGTTTTGGGGATCATACGGCTTTGATCGGGAATGGACGCCGGCGCACATACAAGGAGTTGACAGACTGGACCAATCGGTTGGCGCATGTGTTGGTCGATGACCTGGGTGTGCAACCAGGCAATCGTGTTCTTATCCGTTCGGCCAACAATCCGGCAATGGTTGCGTGCTGGCTCGCAGCCACCAAGGTTGGTGCAGTGGTTGTAAACACAATGCCGATGCTCCGGGCCGCCGAACTATCGAAATACGTCGAAAAGGCGCAGATCACACATGCGCTTTGCGATGCACGTCTGATGGACGAGATGACGATTTGCGCACAATCCTGCGAGGCGTTGACCTCGGTCACGGCTTTCGATGGCACATCAAACCACGATGCCGAGCTAGACCGGCTGGCTTTGGAAAAACCTGTGCGCTTTGATGCGGTTCAGACCAGCCAGGACGATGTAGCGCTGATCGGCTTTACCTCTGGCTCTACGGGCGATCCCAAAGGCACAATGCATTTTCACCGCGATCTCCTGATCATCGCAGATGGCTATGCGCGTGAAGTTTTGGGCGTGACACCGGATGACGTTTTCGTCGGCTCGCCGCCATTGGCCTTTACTTTCGGTTTGGGGGGCTTGGCGGTGTTTCCGCTGCGCTTTGGAGCGGCGGCCACATTGCTGGAGAACGCTTCGCCGCCGAACATGGTGGACATCATCGAGAAATACCGCGCAACCGTGTGCTTCACGGCTCCGACAGCCTACCGTGCGATGATGCGAGCGATAGAGGAGGGTGCAGATTTGTCGAGCTTGCGCGCTGCGGTCTCGGCCGGTGAGACGTTACCCGGACCTGTCTATGACGAGTGGATGCAGAAGACAGGCAAACCAATGCTAGACGGGATTGGAGCGACCGAGATGCTGCACATCTTTGTCACCAATCGGTTTGCCGATCATAAACCCGCTTGCACCGGTAAGCCAGTGACAGGTTATGAGGCGAAGATCGTGGGGCAGGACGGTGCCGAGCTGCCGCGCGGAGAACTTGGCCGCATGGCTGTGCGTGGACCAACTGGATGCCGTTACCTTTTTGGAGAACGGCAGACCGAATATGTGCAGGATGGATGGAACATCACAGGCGATACCTTCGTGCAGGACGAAGAGGGATATTTCCATTTCGCGGCTCGCAACGACGACATGATCTTGAGTGCAGGCTACAATATCGCCGGCCCGGAAGTTGAGGCGGCTTTGCTGTCTCATGATGCGGTGGCCGAGTGTGCCGTTATCGGTGTGCCAGATGTCGAGCGAGGTCAGATCGTCGAAGCTCACGTTGTTTTGGGAGCTGGCGAAGTTCCGGGCGATGCGTTGGCCAAACAGCTGCAGGACCATGTCAAGGCAACGATTGCGCCTTTCAAGTATCCACGCTCGATCGTTTTCGCGAAGACGCTTCCAAAAACCGCAACAGGCAAGATCCAACGCTTCAGGCTCAGGAGCAATACATGACTGGCCAGCCATACAATCCAGAGACGGACGGCGCGCGCATGAGCTTCGAGGGCGCCATGTCCTATGGGGATTATCTGAAGATTGATGATATACTCTCCCTTCAGGTGCCGCTGAGCGTCGCGCATGACGAGATGCTGTTCATTATTCAGCATCAGACCAGCGAATTATGGATGAAGCTTGCAATCCATGAATTGTCTGCGGCTCGTGATGCGCTCCGCGCGGGAGAGATGGCGACAATGTTCAAAATGTTGGCCAGAGTGAGCCGCATATTTGAGCAGCTCAACAATGCCTGGGATGTCCTGCGAACAATGACGCCAGCAGATTACACGAGGTTTCGTGAGACCCTGGGCAACTCCTCCGGATTTCAGTCCTATCAGTACCGCATGATTGAATTCGTGCTTGGAAACCGCAATGCCAATATGTTGCGCCCACACGCTCATATGCCAGAAATCCACGAGTGGTTGGTCACTGAATTGCGACGACCCAGCTTTTATGACGATGTGGTCGGCTTGTTGTTTGACAAGGTGCATGGTTCCCGAGACAGCATGCCTGCTCCACAACTGGAAGGCCCGCATGAGGCGCGGCCCGAAATTCAAGCGGCTTGGCAAACGGTCTATGAGAACGTTGAGCTCCATTGGACGCTTTATGAGCTTGGCGAGAAGCTGGTTGATCTTGAGGACTACTTTCGACGTTGGCGTTTCAACCACGTCACCACGGTTGAGCGCGTGATCGGGTTCAAGAGAGGCACTGGAGGCACGTCAGGTGTTCAATACCTGAGGCGTATGCTTGGTGTGGAGCTGTTCCCAGAACTTTGGAATGTCCGAGGAGAGCTGTGATATGGGCGAGAGCCTGCCAAGAAAAGATCTGTTCGAAATCCCTGACGGGGTAATTTACCTTGATGGCAATTCGTTGGGTGTGCTGCCCAAAGGTGCCGCGTCGCGTGCAACGCGCGTGATTGAGCAAGAATGGGGGCAGCAATTGATCCGGGCTTGGAACAGCGCTGGATGGATGGACCTGCCCATGGTGGTGGGAAACCAAATCGCCGCGTTGATCGGCGCGCCGGAGGGCTCTGTGGCGACAGGCGATACACTGTCGATAAAGGTGTATCAGGCATTGGATGCCGCTCTGAAAATGCGGCCTGATCGTCGCGTGATCCTGTCTGATAATGGTAACTTCCCCTCTGATCTCTACATGGCCCAAGGGCTGATCGGGACCAAGAACGACGGATACAAATTGCGCACACCGGCTCCGGAGCGTGTGGTCGCTGCCATCACCGACGAGGTGGCTGTGGTGATGTTGACACATGTAGACTATCGCTCAGGCCGAATGCACGACATGGCCGCCATTACCAAAGCCGCCCATGACGCGGGCGCCGTCGTGATCTGGGATCTTGCCCACTCGGCTGGCGCGGTCGATCTGGATATTGGCGGTTCCAAAGCAGAATTTGCAGTCGGCTGTAGTTACAAATATCTCAACGGTGGACCGGGCGCTCCGGCCTTTATCTACGCGCGTCCGGATGTCGTTCAGGGCATTGATCCCGCACTTTCAGGTTGGCTGGGCCACGATGCGCCCTTTGCAATGGAACTCGAGTATCGTCCTGCGATGTCAACCGAGCGCCTGCGCGTCGGCACCCCGCCAATCCTTCAACTCGCTGTGTTGCAAGAGGCTCTGAGTGTTTGGGAAGGTGTCGACATGGGCGATCTTCGCGCTGCGTCGATGCGGTTATGTGATCTGTTCATCGCAGAGGTCGAAGCGCATTGCCCGGCGTTGACTTTGGCTTCACCACGCGACGCTACGCAACGTGGAAGCCAAGTGTCATTTGCGTACGAGCACGGATATGCGGCGATGCAGGCGCTGATTGAGCGAGGTGTTATTGGCGACTTTCGTGCGCCTGATATCATGCGTTTTGGCTTCACGCCGCTCTACATTGATGAGGAGGATGTGGTCAAAGCCGTCCGTGTTCTGCAGGATGTCATCGATACTGAAGCTTGGCAGGATCCGCGGTATCAGACCCGATCACGCGTGACCTGAGATATGGGACTGCGGTACACATTTGAGCAGAAGGTTCTCTTCAAGCACTGCGACCCGGCAGGCATCGTTTTTTTCCCGCGCTACTTCGAGATGATCAATGACTGCGTTGAACATTTCTTTAGTGACGCTTTGAACTGGCCCTTTGAAAACCTGCTTCGGACTGAGGGTGTGCCGACGGCTGACATCTCGACACGGTTCGTCGCGCCAAGTCGTCACGGCGATCATCTTCGTCTCACGTTTTCTGTCATGCGGGTTGGGCGCACGTCGCTATCATACAGGATCGACGCGACCTGCGGTGACGAGACACGTTTTGAGGCCACGGCAACGCTGGTGCACGTCAATCTAAGAGGCCGACCCTCGCCTTGGCCTGAAGAAATACGTGCTAAACTGACAGAGGAGGGCTCATGATGCATCGGATCATACAACCCGATGGCTGGCTGCCGGCGAAAGGGTATGCCAACGGTGTACTCTCGCGTGACGGTACCTTGCACATCGGTGGTCAGATCGGCTGGGATGGGAATAAACGTTTCGTATCTGACGAGTTTGTTGGCCAGATGAGGCAGGCGCTTGCGAATATTGCTGAGATTGTGACCGCGGCAGGGGGACAGGTCTCGGACGTCACGCGTTTGACGTGGTTTGTGACGGACAAAGAGGACTATCTGGCCCGGCAGTCGGAGGTAGGTACTGCATATCGTGAGATATTCGGCAAGCATTTCCCAGCGATGTCCGTCGTTGTGGTCGCAGGCCTGATTGAGGATGATGCCTTGGTCGAGATTGAGGCAACAGCGCACCTGTCTTAAGGCGATTGGTCGGCACCATCAGCGGTTTGCTTCGGTTCGCCCGGGATAAATGAGTCTGCTTTCAAGTAAGACGCTGTGGACCAGCTGCCGGCGAGAGCCGGATGGATTGAGGCCCGATGGACTTGTCTGGCACGCATCCGTAGGGTCCAAGCCGTTGGCCTCCCTGTGCTGTGTCCGTGGGTATCAAGCGGTACAGGACACCTCCTCCCACGCTCGCCGAACAGATATCACCATGAAGCAAGACGCCGAAACAGCACCGCAAAAGCTGTCTTGCTTTATGCTTCAAAAGAGATACTACTTTATACAACTATTGCGGGCAAAGACTTCGGGGAATTAAATCGTGCATTCTGCAGCAACTCATGGGGTGAAAACACAACCCTCCAATCAAAACCCAAACTTCCTTCGAACTCTGAACGAATTTGCAGTGGACCTGATGTCGATTCCGAACCCATCAGATCTGTTTTGGTATGTTGCTCAAAATGTGGTCGGTCGGCTTGGGTTTGTCGATTGTGTGATTTACACGGCAGACGCTCAGTCACAGAAGCTCACGCAAGTCGCGGCTCTTGGTGACAAGAACCCGTATGGGCGAACAATCCTCAACCCGCTTGTGATACCCTTCGGCGAGGGAATCACCGGAAAGACGGCACTCTCGGGGACACCGACCATTGTCGACGATCTGCTGCAGGATGCGAACTACATTCCCGATGCCCAGCCAGCCAGATCTGAGATCTGTGTTCCGCTCTTGTCGCAAGGGAGAGTGGTCGGCGTTATTGACAGCGAGCATCCGGTGCCGAATGCCTTTGGGCCAGCTGAGTTGGAAATTCTGACCACCGTTGCCGCGATGACGAGTGCAAGGCTGGAGCTTCTTCATGAAGCTGATCGCTCCCAGCAACGATACTCCGACCTGGTCACGACGCATGCCAAGCTTTCTGAAGAAATTTGTAGCCGCAAGGCTTTGGAGGCAGAGCTTCACGAAGCCCGCAGGTTAGAGGCCGTTGGCCAACTTTCAGGGCGATTGGCGCAAGACTTCGACAACTTGCTGTCCGTGATTTCCGGAAATCTGGAATTGGTTGAGGCTTATTTTCAAGAGCCAAGCAGTCGCAGGTTTCTTAAAGAGGCGAGCCTTGCGTCCCACCGTGCGGCTCGCCTTATGGCTGACTTGTTGGCTTTCTCTCAGCGTTCGAAGCTCACATTCGCTGAAGCAGAGATGAACCGCTTGGTTTCCGAACTTTGTTCGGTCTCAGTGATGCCCGCCAATGTCACGATGCAGCTTGATCTGTCACCTATCGAACTTATTGCCAAAACAGATGCGGCGGCGGCAAAAACCGCAATAGATGCGATTATTTCGAACGCGGTGGAAGCGATGCCGCAAGGCGGGTCTCTGACAATTTCCACAGATCTATTAGGGCGGAGCCCCGCATCGCGCATGATGCTCCCGCCCGATCTCACTCCTGGCGTTTACGTTTCAGTCAAGGTTGCGGACACAGGAACAGGCCTTGGGCCTGACCAGTTGCAGCGGATTTTTGATCCTTTCTTTTCTACCAAACCTGTCAGTTCAGGACGTGGGCTGGGTCTATCCGTTGTCAAAGGCTTTATGGCCCAATCCGGTGGCGCCGTTGTTGCGTCTCACAACTCTCCCCGGGGAACAGTGATGGAATTGTTCTTCCCGGTTTCCGCCTAATCATTCGACCGCTTTTCAGTTTTTGCGCAAGCATGATGTCAATCATGGGGGGTAAAAATGACAATGTTTTCGGACATTCTCCTGGGCGAGCAGGTTTTGCCCCTTATCAGTGTCGCTGGACTTCGATCAGGTGACAAAAAAGAGATTGATCGAATTGCTCATGAGATTGGGACAGCCTGCGAGGAGCATGGATTTTTCCGAATTTGTGACCATGGAATTCCCCTTGAGTTCATCGATGCTGTCTATGCGGCTGCCGAAAGGTTCTTCGAACAGCCGGAGAACATCAAAATGCGATGCTACATCGGAGACAGCCCCAATCACCGCGGCTACGTGCCCTTCTCTGAAAAGGGGGACTATCCAGACGAAGTTAACCGAAGCTACGAAGCCTTTGACCTTGGGCTGGATTTGCCCCCAGACGACCCAGATTTCTTGGCAGGCAACCGTGTTCTGGGTCCAAATAATTGGCCGGAGTTGCCCGGGTTTCGAGAAATCGTGGGCGGGTACTACGATGAGGTCGCCCAACTCGGCAGGCTGATTTGCGGAGCGCTTGAGCTCTATCTTGATTTGCCCTCTGGTGAGATGACCCAGCAAATGACAAAGCCGATCTCTCAGTTGCGGCTGTTGCACTACGTGCGCAAGGCTTCGGTAAAAGACAGTAAGTCAGTTAACATGGGCGCGCACACGGATTATGAATGTTTGACATTGCTTCATACCCGAAATCGCGGTTTGCAGATCTTGGCACAAGACGATGTCTGGATCGACGTCCCGGTCGATCCGTCTGCTTTGGTCGTAAATATTGGTGATATGATGGAGGCGTGGACCAACGGGCGTTTGCGATCGACCCCCCATCGTGTTCTAAATCTGCGGCCAGAGCGGTTTTCCTTGCCCTATTTCGTAGCGGCCAACCACGACACAGTCATTCAGCCCTTTCCGCAACTGGTGCCGAAAGGGACTGAGCCGAAGTATCAGCCGTTCACTGCAGGTGCCCATTTGGAACGTATGTTGATCCGAGATTTTCCGTACCTGAAGGCGTTGATGGCCAAAAAGTCGAAGAATTCCGGCGCTGGAGCTTCGGGCCTCCAGGTGGAAAATCCTTTCGAGAAAAGACTCAAGAACAACACCTGAATTACCCATGCCAAATATAGAAACGATGCTAACGGTGGCTCTTGCCGGGTTCGTACTCAGTGCTACGCCCGGTCCGTCCATGTTGTATGTCTTGTCGCGGAGTGCTGGGCAAAGCCGTACAGCTGGTTACGCTTCTGCCTTGGGATTGGGCCTCGGTGGCGTGCTGTTGGCGGTTGCCACAGCGTTCGGCCTTGCAACTCTGTTTCGGCAGTTCGATTGGCTGATGACCGGCCTGCGTTTCTTGGGGTCGATCTATCTGATTTATCTTGGTTACGGGCTGATCAGAGATTCCTATGTGACGCTTGACCTTACGGTGACCGACACGCCCGTGATCCGACAGTCTTTTGGTCAAATTGTATGGCAAGGCATGTGGGTCGAATTGCTCAACCCCAAAACGGTCCTGTTTTTTGCGTTGTTTCTTCCACCATTCGTTGACCAGAACCTGGTTGGAAGTGCTTTGCAGCTGCAACTGGTGGTTTTGGGAGCTCTGGTGCCCTTGACTGCAGTTCCATCAGATATCGCGGTTGCATGGCTGGGCGCCACGCTTTCACGCTCCGTGACACGGAATCCGGGCATTCGAAAGGCTTTGTCTTGGCTCGGGGGGCTGGCTTTGATCTTTATCGCCGTGAACCTGCATTTGGAGGTTTTTTAGCGCGCAGCCAGCACCCAGGACTCGGTCTTGTTGAAACTTATTCCGCCATTTCGCAAGCATCATTGAACGCCCGAAAGGCGCTGAACCATTTTCTTTACTTCAGACACGGCGCGAAGAATTGCGGGCGTCCCGCAAACCCAATCGGCCGAACTGTACATGACTGGAGCACCTTGCAACGCAGGGTGGGTCATCACGTCTTCCGATTGCGAGAAACCAGAGTATTTCGGAGAGCTAATAAGAAAATCTGGAGTGTTCAGGACCATCTGTTCCAAAGAGATGCGTCCATTACCAGAAAAGCCCAAGTCCACTGAAAGATTGCGTGCGCCGCCCGCAGTTAGAATGCTGTGGCTCAACGTTCCTTCGCCCAGTGCAAAGCCATTCGGATAGAAGAATGCGCCCACGGGGGCGCTGTGATCGACTTCAGTGCGCTTGGAAAGCTGCATCTCAAAGTCGCTCGCCAAATCTTCAGCGCGTTCAGAGCGGTTCAGGACATCGCCCATTTTTCGCAACTGTGCCGGGACCTCGTCGATGGTCGTCGTCAGCGGAAACTGCACGACCTCGATGTCAATTCTGCGCAGCATGTCGATAAGTAGGGGATCGGAGTAAGCGCCGGCTACGACGATGTCTGGCGCCGTAATCGCAATCGATTCTGCGCGAGCATTGTTCTTGGCAAACGGCTCGGCCTCCTCCGCCATACTGGAGGATCTTGGATCATCACTCAGTTCGGTGAGAGACACAATCTGAGTGGGGTCTGCAACCAGCATGACCAGCTGGTCGGTGCAAAGATTAACCGATACAACACGCGGCAGCTCTTCGGCGCTGGCCCAAACGGGGGCCAGCGCAATCAAGATCGACGTCGCGAGACGCCTCATGATCAGAAGGACGCTTCGATGCCGAAGCGGATTGTTCGTTCCGGAGCATTAAAACCCTGGACTGTTTCATATTCGACGTCTGCAACGTTATCGATGGCCGCATATGCGGACATCGTATCGGTGATGTCATAGCGTGCAGTCAGATCGACAACGGTGTAGTCGTCAAGCGGCGTCGGCGTGCCAAAGCCATCCAGAATGTCTGCCACGCGCATCACGTTCATGCCCAATTGCAGACGATCCGTGACGTCGGCATCCAGTGCAAGGGTCAGATCGTGGCGTGGCACACGGATCAAACGTTCGCCATCGGTTTCGGCGTCAGTCAGCGTATAGCTGCCGGAGAGGCGCAGACGATCTGAGATGGCATATGTCCCGCTGAGTTCGAGGCCCTTGGTCTCGGTGGTGCCATCCACTTGTGTATAGCAGCCGAACGTTTGCGAGGGCAGGCAGTTCGCAGAGGTGCCAAAACCAATCAGGTCGTCGATTTCAGTGTAGAACACTGTCGCGCGTACCGAACCCGCTTGGCCGTAGCTATGTTCAATGCCGAAGTCGATGCTCCGGCTGCTCTCTGGGTCAAGAGTGCCACCACCTGCATAGGGACCGAAACGCTCATAAAGCGATGGTGCGCGATAGCCGGTACCAATCGAGGCACGCAGCATGGTTGCGTCGTTCAGCGCGTATGACAGCGCAGCGCGGCCGGAGAGTTGGCCGTCGAAATCTGAGTAGTCGTCATAGCGAAGGGTCAAAGACAGTTCGACGTCACTGTTGGGCTGCGCTTTGATCTCGGCAAAAACTGCCCCATTGGACGCGTCGTAGTCGGTTCCATCCAGAGAGGAGCGTTCTTCCGTCCAATCGGCCCCCAGCGCCATATCAAGCGTTGGAGAAATCGCGCCGGTCGCCAGATAAGCCACCGTATCGCGCTCACCGATGAATTCTTTTGTAAAGCCGTTTTCATCGAACCGATCTGTCTCAAAACGGCTGAAGGACAGTTCATGCGTCCATGCTCCGGTTTCGAACTCACCAAAAATGCGCGCACCGCGTCGTGTCGCATCCAATTCGCCCGACGTATCGGTGGCGGAGCGATCAAATTCTGTCGTGCCCTCGGCCCAAAGCCCATTAATACCGATGCGGATCGAGTCGCTGATCCGATAGGCCGCGTACAGGTTGGCCGTACTTTGATCAAAGCCATCGTTCTCGTCGTCTGTGTTTCGTGCCGAGAACCCCTCGCTGCTGACCCGCCCGAGGCTTAAGGCTAGCTCGCTACGTTCGTCGCGAAAACCAAGGCTGAGCGATCCGGCATAGGTCTCAAAGCTGCCGATCTCTGCGCTGGCACGCCCCGAAAAACCATCAACTTCCGGTCGCCAGCTTTCAATCTCGACTACACCGGCAATTGCATCAGAGCCGTAGATGGCCGATTGTGTGCCCTTGATGACGGCGGCACGGCTCAGGGCTCCTGTGGTCAGAGTGCCAAAGTTGAACCGTGTTTGCGTGCTGGAGGGGTCGGTCACATCAATCCCGTCGATCCGAACGCCGACATAAGCGTCACCAAGCCCGCGAATGCGGAGCGATGATTGTGTCCCGAGGCCTCCGTTTGAGGTCACAGAGACGCCTGGGAGTTCGGATAAGGCAGAGACCGCGCCAAGACCTTCAATCGCTAGCTCATCAGACTCAGCGATGTCGATGGTCGCTCCTGTGGTTTCAAGGTCGGTGGGCAGCAAACCACCAAAAATGACAATTTCTCCGAGATCAATGACGTCGCCACCAATCTCCTGAGAGGCCGCAATCGAGGGCGTCACGAGTGTTGTGCAAAGAAGAAGTTTCGAGGTGAGGCGTTGCATAGCCGAATTCCCAGCATGTGTCCGATGCATGAACATCGGGAGTTAACAATATCTGGGACATGTCACATGCCCGCAGACGGTGATGGACACCACTGCGGACGTGCCGCCGACCTGGCGCGCCCCGCGCCCGGACTGGGTGTTGGCTTACGGCAGGTCTCCTGACTTGCGGGTCGTCGCTTTGCTGGCCTTCCCAACGTAATGATACGTCAGTGGCATCTGCAGCATCGCTCACCGCTCACAGTTGCGGGGGCAGTCGCGGATTTTTCGGCCAAGGCCAAAGCACCGTGTTCCCTTTTCACCCAACGCGTACGCGCCGGGACCGAAAGCAGGCTCATTTGCACCCGCGCGCCTGCATGCGTCAAGTCGCGCTGTAGTGCTGCCCTCAGATTTATCTACTCCCTCGACAATCGGTCGCAGAATTCGGCTTGGTGCCGAGCGTCGAGAGTGTGTTCATCTGCTTACAAAGCTTAACTGCCGCTAACACCTGCCTCAGCAAATGTTGCCATGCCGTTGTGGCAAGCAAGTGCACCTCGCAAGATAGACAGCGCCAAAGCCGCCCCAGAACCCTCGCCGAGAGCCATGTCCAAAAAGAGGATCGGTTCTTTGCCCATTGCGTAGCACAGTTTTTGGTGACCGGGTTCACGGCTGGCGTGACCGATCAGGCAATGATCCAGAAACGCGGGATCACTGACAAAGAGCGGAGCTGCGGCGGCCGTGCAGATAAAGCCGTCCAGTAGAACAGGGATTCGGGCCATACGCGCGGCCAGAATCGCGCCACAAATAGCCGCTTGTTCGCGTCCGCCTAAGGCAGCAAGCTGGGCGAGCCCTTGTGCATCGCGGTGCATCTTGATGCCTTTGGCCACAACTTCAGCTTTGTGCGCCATGCCTTCTGGCGAGGTTCCAGTGCCTGCGCCGACCCAATCAATTGCCTGCCCTTTGAACGCCGCATGCGAGAGCGCAGCGGCTACGGTCGAATTGCCAATACCCATTTCCCCAAGGACCAGCACGTCAGCGTTCGGATCAACTACCTTGGCACCCCTATGCATCGCGCCCAAGCATTCCTGCTCTGTCATCGCAGCGCCTTGGGTGAAATCTGCTGTCGGGCGCTCAAGGTCCAGCGCAATCACTGAAAGTTCGGCACCGGACACGGCACAAAGTTGGTTTATGGCTGCGCCGCCAGACTGGAAGTTCAGAACCATCTGCGCGGTGACTTCTTGTGGAAAGGGATTGACCCCTTGTGCACAAACCCCGTGATTGCCCGCAAAGACAAGAGCCTGCGCAGTTTCGATTTTGGGCCGTTCAGTAGCTTGCCATCCCGCCATGAAAATCGCGAGGTCTTCCAAACGTCCCAGTGAACCGGGAGGCTTGGTCAACTGCGACTGCCGCGCTCGTGCGGCGTCTGCAGCAACTGTGTCAGTCTTGGGTAGTTTTGCCGCCAACGCGGAGATCTGTTCAAAAGAGTCGAGGTTCAGAGAAATGGCCATGGTTATTTTACTTTAATCGGGTGGCCTGCAACACAGAGCCACAATTCATCGCACGCCCCAGCGACTTTTTGATTGAGCAAACCGGCTGCGTCGCGAAAATCGCGGGCCAGCTTGTTATCGGGTACGATTCCGTAGCCCACTTCATTTGTAACAAAGACCACCGGCGAATCCTGTTCAGACAGGCAAGACACAAGGGACCGGGTTTCCGCGTCCCAATCACGACCGGATAACATCATGTTGGACAGCCAAAGCGTCAGGCAATCAACCAATCTGGGGCCTTTCCCGTCGCTTGCTTTCAGCGCATCCGACACATCTAAAGGTTCCGATACGGTGGTCCACTCCGGACCCCGACGCGATTGATGCCGTTCGATGCGGTCGATCATCTCTTCGTCAAAAGGCTCGGCGGTCGCTATATAGACGGCCGGAGTCCCAAGGGAGAGCGTCATGCGCTCTGCCGTTGTGCTCTTTCCAGAGCGCACTCCGCCGGTGACCAATATCGTCTTTCCCATGGCCGCGTGACAAACCAGAGTCTTGCGACATAGGGAAGTGGTTTATCATCTTCAGGTCGTTTCAACTGTCCGTTTTCTGAGATGACCCTATGCAATTAGGACTGTCAGTCGGAGCGCACTAGACGGATCAGCGACCTTTGGTTATCAACTTCGTCGTGATCTATCGATCAGAATTCGACACCTCGTTGAGCCTTAACCCCATCGTGAAACGGATGTTTCACTTCAGTCATCTCGGTCACCAAATCTGCAGCAGCGATCAATTCGGGTTTCGCGTCACGCCCTGTCAGACAGACATGGGTCATCGTCGGCTTTTCGGTCAACAGAAAGTCCACAACCTCGTCGATGTCGAGATAATCGTAGCGCAAGGCGATGTTGATTTCGTCCAGCAAAACAAACTGGATTTCTGGATCAAGGATTTGTTCTTTGGCGATCTGCCACCCGTTTTGCGCCGCAGCAATGTCGCGCTCACGGTCCTGAGTTTCCCAGGTGAACCCTTCGCCCGAGACAAAAAAGCGAACCTCTTCGGAAAAGCGATCACGCAGAAATCGTTTCTCACCGGTGATCCAGTTGCCCTTGATGAACTGGACGACGGAAGCAGGCATTCCATGCGCGATGCACCGCATGATCATGCCAAAGCCCGAGGAAGATTTGCCCTTGCCCGGTCCTGTGTGGACCATGATCAGACCTTTCTCTTCGGTCTTGGTCGCCATCATCTTGTCACGCGCAGCCTTGATCTTGCGCATCTTGGCATTGTGGCGGGCATTGATGTCGTCAGTCATGGCACTCTCCTTGGTTCGAGGAGAGGTGCCTTGGCTGAACTGGGGCGTCAATCCATGAAATGCCACGCTACACGCGTTTTTATGGACTGACCTCTGTTAGCCCCAGCCTGTTAGCAGCAAATTTTAGATGTCCAGCGTGTGCTCACGTTCCCAGTTGCTGAAATGGGTCACAAATGAATTCCATTCCTGCATTTTCATCTTCACATAAGATGATGAAAATGCGTCACCCATCATCTTCTTCAACTCCTTGTCTTTGTCGAACTCACGGATCGCGTCCAGCATGTTGAGCGGGAGTTTGGGAGCACCACGGACCTTGTGGCCTTCGGCATACATATCGATATCGTGGCGTTTGCCCGGATCGGCTTTGCTGTGAATACCGGACAGTCCCGCTGCGATGATAACAGCCTGCAAGAGATACGGATTTGCTGCTCCATCGGGCAGCCGCAGTTCGAAGCGGCCGGGTCCTGGCACGCGCACCATGTGCGTGCGGTTGTTACCGGTCCACGTCACCGTATTGGGTGCCCAAGTCGCGCCGGACATCGTCCGCGGAGCATTGATGCGCTTGTAGCTGTTGACGGTCGGATTGGTAATGGCCGCCAGCGCGCTGGCGTGTTTCATTATCCCGCCAAGGAAGTGTTTGCCGCGTTCCGACAGGCCAACCTCTCCGGTTTGACCTTCACCTTCGCCTGCAAAAACGTTGACCTTGGATGCGTCACCCGGTGCATCCCACACCGAAATATGGGCATGGCAACCGTTCCCTGTCAGCCCTTCAATCGGCTTCGGCATAAAGGTGGCGCGGAACCCGTGCTTCTCCGCAACTGACTTGACCATGAACTTGAAAAACGAGTGTTTGTCGGCTGTCGCGAGCACGTCGTCAAATTCCCAGTTCATCTCGAACTGACCATTCGCGTCCTCATGGTCGTTCTGATAAGGTCCCCAACCGAGTTCGAGCATATAGTCGCAGATCTCGCGCACCACGTCATAGCGACGCATCACAGACTGCTGATCGTAGCAGGGCTTGGCTGCCGTATCGAACGGGTCGCTGATCTGATCACCTTCTGGTGTCAAAAGAAAGAATTCAGCTTCGATACCGGTTTTGACGTGCAAACCTTCGGCGGCTGCTTCGTCGATAAGGCGGCGCAATACGTTGCGGGGGGCCTGGCCGACATCTTCGCCTTCCATGACGCAATTGCTTGCAACCCAGGCGACTTCAGGTTTCCAGGGCAGCTGTATAACCGAAGCAGGGTCTGGAACGGCGAGCATGTCCGGGTGAGCCGGAGTCATATCCAACCAAGTGGCGAACCCGGCAAAACCCGCACCATCTTCCTGCATGTCAGCGATCGCCTGCGCCGGCACCAATTTGGCGCGTTGTCCGCCAAACAAATCGGTGAAGGAGATCATAAAGTATTTGATGCCTTTTTCCTGAGCAAACTTTGCCAGATCAACCGTCATTCTGTGTGTCCCTGTTGTCGTTTCCAAACAAAGAAGAGGGGCGCTCACGACGCCCCTCCTGTTGCCTTTTCAAGTTAAAACCCTGAGCTGTCTTTCCCCGGCCACCATGTTGTTCCTGCCAGCGGAACACGGGCCATTGCGGCGGCCTCCATTGTCAGCGCACACAGGTCTTCGGGCTCGAGATTGTGCAGATTGTTGTGGCCGCATGCCCGAGCGATTGTTTGCGCTTCCAGCGTCATCACATTGAGATAATTGCGCAAGCGCCGTCCGGCTTCGATTGGGTCCAGCCTTTTCTGCAACTCCGGGTCCTGAGTTGTGATCCCCGCAGGGTCACGGCCCTCATGCCAGTCATCATACGCGCCGGCAGTGGTTCCGAGCGCCTGATATTCGGCTTCCCAGCGCGGGTCATTGTCCCCTAGCGCCACAAGCGCGGCAGTTCCGATCGCCACGGCATCCGCGCCAAGCGCCATCGCCTTGGCCACGTCCGCACCGGTTCGAATTCCGCCTGAGATGATCAACTGCACCTCACGGTGTACCCCGAGATCCTGCAAAGCCTGGACTGCGGGCCGTATGCACGCCAAGGTCGGAAGTCCCACATGTTCGATGAACACATCTTGGGTCGCCGCTGTGCCGCCTTGCATCCCGTCAAGAACCACGACATCAGCACCGGCTTTGACCGCGAGGGCCGTGTCGTAATAGGGTCGAGTACCACCAACCTTTACGTAGATTGGCTTTTCCCAACCGGTGATCTCGCGCAGTTCGAGGATCTTGATCTCGAGATCGTCTGGACCCGTCCAGTCCGGATGGCGGCAAGCTGAGCGCTGGTCGATTCCTTTGGGCAGATTACGCATTTCCGCCACGCGGTCGGAAATCTTCTGACCAAGCAGCATCCCGCCGCCGCCCGGTTTCGCGCCTTGACCAACAACGACTTCGATCGCGTCTGCCTTTCGGAGATCGTCAGGGTTCATGCCGTAGCGTGACGGCAGGTATTGGTAGACCAATTTATTGGAATGTCCGCGCTCTTCGGGTGTCATGCCACCATCGCCTGTGGTGGTCGATGTTCCAGCAGCCGAGGCACCGCGTCCCAATGCTTCTTTTGCTGGGCCGGAGAGCGCACCGAATGACATGCCTGCAATTGTGATGGGAATATCCAGCTCAATTGGATTTTTGGCGAACCGCGTTCCGAGTGTCACTTTGGTGTCGCACTTCTCGCGGTATCCCTCCAAAGGGTAGCGCGATACCGAGGCACCGAGGAACAACAGGTCATCAAAATGTGGGACGCGTCTTTTGGCCCCGCCACCACGAATGTCGTAAATGCCGGTAGCAGCGGCGCGGCGTATCTCGGCATTAATTGGATTCGAGAATGTGGCCGACTGGATTGGCTCAGTCCGGGGAAGCGCCTGGTCGTTACTGTCTTTCACGCTCATGTCTCCCTCAGTATGCGTTGTCGACTTTGAAGTTGTAAAGCTGACGGGCAGAGCCGTAGCGCTTAAACTCTTCTGGTTTTGCATCGGCACCAGCGCGCTCAAGCAAATCGCGAAGAAGTTCCAGGTGCTCTGGGCGCATCTCTTTTTCGACGCAATCCGCTCCGAGCGATTTCACCGAACCGCGCACAAAAAGCCGAGCCTCATAGATCGAGTCGCCAAGTGCATCCCCAGCATCACCGCAAACCACAAGATTTCCGGATTGTGCCATGAAGGCGGACATGTGGCCGACATTCCCATGCACGACGATATCAATCCCTTTCATGGAGATTCCACAGCGCGACGACGCGTTGCCCTTGATCACCAAGAGACCACCATGCCCGGTTGCCCCGGCATATTGGCTTGCATCACCTTCGATGATCACAGTGCCTGACATCATGTTCTCGGCCACGCCAGGACCTGCCGAGCCTTGCACGTTAACGGTCGCCTGTTTGTTCATGCCAGCGGTATAGTATCCGGTGGACCCTTTGACCGTCACTTCGATGGGTGCATCCAATCCAACGGCAACAGCATGACTGCCTTTTGGATTAACGATCTCCCATGTAGTCTGGTTGGTGTCCTTGGCCTGAGCGTGCAGTGCCGCATTCAGACCGCGCAGGCCGGAGGCGTCAAGATCGTAGGTCTGCATTATGCCGCCTTCTTGTTTGGTTTCGGGGTTTCTTCATGGCTCCAGAAATAAACTGTGGCCGGTTCAGGCTCCCACACTTTGGCGTCATCAATGCCAGGGAGATTCACCAATGCTCTGTATTCGGAGCCAAATGCCACAAATTGATCGGTCTCGGCCATAACGGCAGGCTTGCAAGCAATCGGGTCGCGGACGACGCCGAAGCCATCTTTCGTGCCCACGACAAAGTTGAAAAAGCCATCAAGGTCGTCCAGTGACGCCTCAAGTGCTTCACCTAGGGTTGCCCCATTCTGCATCTTCCAAGTCAGGTATGCCGCGCCAACCTCGGTATCATTCATGGTTTCAATATGAATGCCTTCGCGCTGCAGTTTGCGTCGCAGCGAATTGTGGTTGGACAAGGAACCATTATGCACAAGGCACTGATCTGAACCGGTGTTGAATGGATGAGCGCCCATTGTTGTCACAGCGGACTCGGTCGCCATTCTTGTGTGACCAATTCCGTGTGTTCCTGACATGGATGGAATGTTGAATCGGGCCGCAACGTCCTTGGGCAGGCCAACTTCCTTGTAAATTTCCAATGTGTCACCGAACGACATGACCCGAACGTCAGGCGCGATGTCGCGCATTTTGCGGCGTGCCTCTTCAGCTTGGCCAGCCGGGACATGCAGAACCGCATGTGTGTCGTTGCGGGACAGTGTCACAGAGCCGCCAAGAGCCGCTGCGATTTTGTCGCCAAGACCGGTAAAGGCGGTATCGCCGTCTTCGGCTTGAATGGTCAATTTTGACCTGGACTCAGCGTCCGCACGATAGATTGCAATTCCAGCGCTATCGGGACCGCGATCCGTCATCGTAATGAGCATATCGGTCAATAATGCCCCAAGATGAGGCTCAAGCGCCCGGTCCTTCAGAAACAGTCCGACAATTCCGCACATCTAGGTGTCACTCCACGTACTTTGATTCGGGGCAGATGCCTCTCTAGTGAAGTTAGCACTGAGGTTCTCCGGCTGCAACTGTGATGAAAAATGTTTTCCTGTAATGCAATATTGAGCCCGATCTAATGAAGCCGATGAAACTGTGACTCGGGGTCGGCAAAAGCATGGCTGCTCATTCAAGCGCGCACCGCTGGACGCATTGCAAATGTCAGATCTGATACTCATGCACATATCGCCTTGCGGTTTCTTCACATTGGAAGATGCGAAGGATGTTAGACCTTGGGGGCAGCGTGACCAGTCAACTGATCCTACGTGGCCTTGTAAGCAATTGGTGAGCACATCAAATTTATGGCTGCAAGGACCATTGAAAGTCACTTCGTTGCACAAGAGATTTCCCAAGGGTAAAAATTTTTGCGCAAGGGTTGCGAAAGGCTAGCATGACAAAGACGATTGGTTTTCTGCTCTTTCCTGGATTTCCGATGGCTTGTCTCACGTCGGTTATCGAGCCGTTGCGCGCCGCAAACGAGATCTCGGGTCAAGTTGCGTTCGAGTGGCGATTGATTTCCGAAGAGGTGGGGGCGGTGCGTTCCAGCGCCGGGATCCTGTTCGAAAGCCAGATGACTGTGAGTGACGTTGAGGAGGTCGACTATCTTCTTTTGCTGTCAGCGCCGTCCGTGCAGTTTGCCAATCCGAAGAGTGCCGCAAATTTGCGGCGCCTGGCGCGTCATGGTTGCGTTTTGGGGGCGATCAGCGGTGGAGTTTTTCCGCTTGTGCGCAGTGGCGCAATCACTGGCGAACCATTGTCGGTGCATTGGTGTTACGAGGCGGCTTTCGCTGCAGAATTTCCGGATGTCGCCCATAGCGACGAGGTGATCGAGATCACCAATCGTTGCGTCACGGCGTCAGGTGCGGCGGCGGCGTTCGATCTGGCGCTTGGCTTTATTCAAACTGCGCTGGGTTCCGATGTGGCTACAGAGGTTGCATGTTGGTTCCAGCATCCCGTGATCCGCAAGATCGGAGGCCGACAAGCGGTTCCTGTTCGCCTGACCGAAAGTATTCAGGACGAACTGTCGCCAATCGTGTCCAAGGCCATCGACATGTTCACCGCTGACCTGGCCAATCCCGTGACTGTCGCGCAGTTGGCTGAACGACTGCATATTTCGCCGCGCCATCTGGAACGAAGCTTCAAGAAAGCGACTGGTCAGAACCCAACGACTTACTTTCGAGGGGTGAGGATGCAGGCGGCGCGGCAGATCGTGATGTATACAAACGATGCTGTCGCCGATATCGCTGCGGCCGTCGGCTATGCCAGTAGCAAACATTTCACCCGGCACTACCGGAGCGAATACGGAATGAGCCCTCAGGAAGATCGTCAGAGGATCAATCTTGACCGCACCGAAACCAATAGACCGGTCCCTTCCGTGTGACCTAAGTCAGAAGGCGGCGTGGCACGCCGTCACCAGCGCATGATGCAGCGAACCCGCCGCACTGCGTGGACCGAGTATCGAAATAGTGGATGGGTCGCGGCACAGCACAAAACATCCGAGATGTTCGATTGAACAGCGCTGCACCTCGCCGCCACTCCAATCCGCGGTGTCGGCGGCGCACAGCAACTCCAAGGCCCGGAACAGATCGCGTCCAACAAGATCAAATCTGCACCACGCGTCTGTCTGTTCCGTAATGGATGCCGCTGCGCCGATTTCATTCGAAAGCATTTTGGCCAGGTCTTCATGCGTTTCTAGTGGCGCTTCGACCATCCACTGGTCAGGCCCGGTCCAAAACGCCCGAAGCGTGCTTCCCGCATGTCGAGAGGTTTCAGGCGCATCGGCGCCAATAACCTTCTTCAAGGCCGCCCGTGTGTCTTCTTCACGACCCAAGCGCGCGGCGACGGACGCCAGAGCGACATCTGTCACTTCAGTCAAGGTGACCTCGCCGATCGTTTCCATCGAAGGTTCGGCATTCCCGAGAGGTGTTAATGGTGAAAGATCATGCACGGAGCCGTTCTCCCTCTGGGTCGACAAAATGGGCGCTGACAACTTCAACTTCGTGATCAACGCCGGTCAGTGGGCTCACGAGACGTACGATTTCACCAATACGCGTATCACCTGATTTGAGGTAGCCAAGGCCTATGTGACAGCCGAGGTTAGGCGAGAAACAGGCTGACGTGATATAGCCCTGATCATGCGCGGCATCGACCGGCGTGCCCTTTGTCATCAGATGCGCACCAGCAACAACCTTGTCGTCAGAATTGACCGGTTTTAGGCCAACAAGTTTCAACGCGTCCGCTTCGTTCAGCCCGGGCCGTTCCGACAGCTTTGATCCGATGCTGTCCTTTGCCTTTGAGACCATCCTGCCCATACCAAGGTTGTTGGCGGTTGTGGTCCCATTCAACTCGTTGCCCGCTGCGTGCCCTTTTTCGATCCGCATGACACCAAGCGCTTCCAGTCCGTAGGGGACCACATCGAATTCCTTACCTTCTTCCATCAAACGGCGCATCAGGGCGTCGCCATAGCGTGTTGGCACTGCGATTTCAAAAGCCAGTTCGCCCGAAAAGGAAATGCGGAACAGTCGGGCGCGCAAACCGCCGCAGACGGTGATTTCTCCACATGCCATGAAGGGAAATCCATCGTTCGAGATATCAAACTCCGGATCCACGATTTTTTGCAGCAATTTGCGCGAATTTGGTCCTGCCACCGCATACTGTGCCCACGCTTCTGTGGTCGAAATCAACTGTACGTCCATATCCGGGAAAAGACACTGGCGTACAAATTCCATATGACGATACACCGGCACAGCATTTGCGGTCGTAGTCGTGACAACGAAATGGTCGTCTGCCAAGCGTGCTGCAGTTCCATCATCCATTGCGATTCCGTCTTCCCGAAGCATCAGGCCGTAGCGGGTCTTGCCGACAGGCAGCTTGGCAAATCCGTTCGCATACACCTTGTTCAAGAACTCGGCTGCATCTGTTCCCTGCACGTCAATCTTGCCCAGTGTGGTGCAATCACAGACACCCACGGATTTACGGGTCTGCAAAACCTCGCGATCAACGCTTTGACGCCAATGAGTTTCACCGGGCTGCGGGAACCATTGAGCGCGCATCCACATGCCGACCTCGACAAAGACGGCACCCTGTTCTTCGGCCCAGTAGTGACTGGGAGTTTTGCGAACGGGGCGAAAGGTCTTGTCTCGGGAACGGCCGGCAAGAACGCCCATAGCGACGGGCGTATACGGGGGACGGAAAATCGTTGTCCCCACTTCAGGGATTTGCTTGCCCGCCACGTCTGCCATGATGGCAAGGCCGGCGATATTCGACGTTTTCCCTTGATCAGTCGCCATACCGAGCGTCGTGTACCGCTTGAGGTGTTCAACCGACCTGAAGTTTTCCTGATGTGCCAATTTAATGTCTTTGGCCGTGACGTCGTTCTGTTGATCCACCCACGCGCGCTTGGCGCCTGCAACATGCCAAAAGGGCGTTACCCGAATGGGAGCATCTTCTGCCGTGGGAAGATCGGGGGTGCTGCTTTTTACGCCAAGATCGCCTAGCGCTTGTACTGCGGCAGCCTGACCCGTCTGCAAGGCTGCGTGAGTGCTGAACGCCCCAGAGGCCGCGCCCGCCACGCTCAATCCTGACGGCAGAGTTCCTCCTGGAATAAATGCGGCAAGCTTTTCGTCCCATTGTGGCCGCCCGCGCTGGTGACATGTCAGGTGCACGTTTGGGTTCCACCCACCTGAAACGCCAAGTCCATCTATCGTCAGACTGCGCGTTGTGCCGGAGCTCAAGGTGACTTCGATTGCGGTAAGACCCAAACGGCCTTGAGTGTTCGTCACTGAGGCACCGGCCAGAGTTTCGTAGTCCGCTGTGTCGGGCGCATCTGGGCGCGTGTCGATCACGGTGGTTTTAACACCCTTCGAGACTAGGTCTGCGGCCGTGCGGTGGCCATCGTCATTGTTGGTAAAGACAGCAACCGCAGAGCCGGTGCTGACGGCCCACCGATTGGCATAAGCGCGCATAGCGCTTGCCAGCATGATTCCGGGCCGATCGTTGTTCTCAAATACAATCGGACGCTCGGTCGCTCCGCCAGCAAGAATCGCGCGTTTGGAATACACGCGCCACAGGATCTGGCGGGGCTTTCCCGGTGCAGGTTCCGGCAAATGGTCGCTGACCCTTTCAACCATGCCATAAATGCCGTGATCGAACGCTCCGATGACGGTGCTTCGAGACATGACACGGACGTTCGGCATAGAATTCAGCCGCGCCACGGTTTCAGCGGCCCAAGCAGCACCGTCTTCATCGGCCAGCATTCCGGTGTCAGCAATGAGGCGTCCGCCAAGAACAAAGTCTTCGTCGGCCAGAATGACTCGCGCACCGGACTCGCCAGCGGTCAATGCGGCAGCCAACCCAGCAGGACCCGCGCCGATGATAAGCAGGTCGCAATGCAGAAAACCTTTATCGTAGCTGTCAGGGTCAGGGTCGTGTCCGAGAGATCCAAGACCTGCAGCGCGACGGATGATTGGTTCGTACAGCTTTTCCCAGAATGCCTTGGGCCACATGAACGTTTTGTAATAAAACCCGGCCGTCAGAAATGGAGAAAACAGATCGTTGATCGCCATCGCGTCCCACTTCAGCGAAGGCCAACGGTTCTGCGAGTTTGCAACGAGGCCATCGAAAAGCTCGGCTGTTGTTGCCCGTGTGTTGGGTTCTTTGCGCGCGCCTGATCGCAACTCCACAATGGCATTCGGCTCTTCTGAACCAGAGGTCATCGGGCCTCGGGGGCGGTGATATTTAAAGCTGCGGCCCATCAACCGGACGCCATTGGCCAGAAGGGCGGAGGCCAGAGTATCGCCAGCGCAGCCGCTGTAGCGCACCCCGTCAAAGGTAAAGCCAAATGACGTGCTGCGGTCTATCAATCCGCCGTTCAGTCGGTTCTTTCCGGTCATCTGGAACGCCCCTCGGCACGCGCCACGTCGCGCGCCAGTTCTACTTTCGTGATCTCATGTGTGGTGGTGTCCCGCGTTACAACGAGCCAAGAGCGGTCGCCTTGCTCATGAAACCACAACTCGCGATGCAGTCCCGCAGGATTATCGCGGAGATAGCCATACTCGTAGAACCGCTCTGCCGCATTGTCGCTCTGCGGGTCGGGCCGATTTATCAACGACGCATCGCCTTTGTAGACAAACTCAGCGGCATCGCGCGGACCTAGAATGGGGTGGTTGATGATCATTTCCGATCCTCGCTCAATGCAGGTTGGGCTGATTGCCCACGCCTTTTTCGTCGATCATCCCGCCTTTGGCAAAGCGATCCAATCGATACGCTGTCGCGGTCTTGTGTGGGGTGTCCGTCGCCAGAAGATGTGCATAGGCGAACCCGCTTGCCGGTGTCGCCTTGAAGCCGCCATAGCACCAGCCGCCATTGAAATAGAGGCCGTCAATATGGGTGCGGTCAATGATTGGAGACCCGTCCATAGACATGTCCATGACTCCGCCCCACATCCGCAGTAGGCGTGCGCGACCCAGGTTCGGAAAGATTGCCATACCGCCCTCGCAGACATCTTCGACCACCGGCAGGTTCCCGCGTTGCGCGTAGGAGTTGTAGCCGTCAATGTCCCCGCCAAACACAAGTCCACCCTTGTCGGACTGACTGCAGTAGAAGTGACCCGCGCCGAAGGTGATCACACCGGGTAAAAGCGGCTTCAATCCCTCTGAGACGAAAGCTTGCAAGACATGGCTTTCAATTGGCAGGCGCATTCCGGCCATGCCCATCACGCGCGAGGACGACCCGGCAACGCACGAGGCAACCTTTTTCGCTCCGATAAAACCGCGCGTGGTTTCCACGCCCGTGCACACCCCGTCTTTGATCTGAAAGCCTGTGACTTCACAATTCTGGATGATGTCGACGCCGTGTTGGTCGGCGCCACGAGCATACCCCCAAGCGACCGCGTCATGCCTTACTGTGCCGCCACGATGCTGCGCCAGTCCTCCTTTGATCGGAAAACGTGCATTGTTGACGTTCAGGAAAGGATAGCGTGCAACAATCTGTTCCGTGGTCAGAAGCTCTGCGTCCGCACCATTCAAAATCATGGCATTTCCGCGCCGGATAAAGGCATCGCGTTGCCCATCGCTGTGGATCAGGTTGAGAATGCCGCGCTGACTGACCATGGCATTGTAATTCAGCTCCTGCTCCAAACCCTCCCAAAGCTGAAGGGAAAACTCGTAGAAAGGCTCGTTGCCATCCAAGAGGTAGTTTGATCTAATAATGGTGGTGTTGCGACCGACATTGCCGCCACCGATCCAGCCTTTTTCAATAACGGCAATACTTGACTGCCGGAATTCCTTTGCGAGGTAGTATGCCGTTGCCAAGCCATGACCACCGCCGCCAATGATGACGTAGTCATAGTGAGGTTTGGGCGCTGCATCACGCCATGCCGGTCCCCAACCACGGTGACCTGTTAGGGCTTCTTTTATGACCCTGAACCCAGAGTAGCGCATCGATTCGGACTCCTTTGGTCCATGCTTCCCTACTTTGGGCGATTTGTCCCTGCCAGCTTCAGACCAAAAGGGGCACAGATCGGACATAGTAACAAGAAAGTATCACATGATTCATGCCTCTCCTTGGGGCGGGCGTGCGGCAGGTGCCGCAGGCGTCTGCGCTCAATGATGTGATTTTTGGGAATTCTCACGTGACGCCCGATGCGTGCTGCGTTGAATTTTCTCAGCAGGTTTCGCCTTCTATCAGGCGAAATCCAAGATCGACGACTTTTTTGTTTGTGTTTTCATCGGGGATATCTCGACGGCCCAAAAGGTGCAGCGCTGCCTCAACGCCCATTTGATGGCGTGGCGTTTCCACGGTCGTCAATCGGACGGGGAGGGCTTCGAGAAAGGCTAGGCCATTGAACCCTGCAAGAGCCACTTGCGAGGGGATGGCGATACCCTCACTGAGGCAATGCATGATCCCTCCGGCAGCCAAATCGTCGTTGGAATAATAAACCGCTTCGGGTGGGGTCACATCCGATAGCAGGTTAGCTGTTTCCTTCCGGCCAATTGTCATGGAGGACGGTTCTGTGGCAATCCGTTCTGACACGATTTGTGCGCCCGCTTCTCGAATTGCTGCGCGAAATCCGTCTAGGCGCTTTACGGCGCGAAGATCTCGTCCGCCCTGGCTGCCGATATACCCAAAC
>QCWH01000003.1:0-158155 GCA_003149565.1 Marivita sp. XM-24bin2
CCAGGAAACTGGACCCGACGACACTAGGAAACCGCGTGGGGGGGTCAGGAAGAACATGCGAATCCGGTCTTCATTGACTGGTGGCCAAAATCCGGCTGTGGTTACAGATCGCTATAAGAATACTTTAAGCAAACTGTCACGGTGAGGGCTTCCTACTGGGGTTCATACCAGTCGATTTGGAGTTCATATATCTCCGCCAACAAGAGCTGTTTGACCTGCCCCTCGATTTGTAGACGCTTTGCTTGGTAGCTTTGGAACAAGGAAGAGATGTCTATGACATCAGGGCGTTCGGTTTAAGGATGAGTTCATGCAGGTCGCTGTGGCGCACTTCATTGCCGCCAAGCAAAACTGTCAGATCTCGGCCACGAGCCCGGCCCGAACGTTTTGATTTGTACATTCGGTGGCCCGGCGGCTACCGTAAAATTTGCCACAAATTTAAAGGGCGTTTCGCCATGCCAGCATTACTTATCGTCAATGAGACAATCACCGAGGCCGAATTGTTTGAGGAATATAAGCGCGCAGTTGTTCCGACATTAGAAAAGTTCGGCGGCCGTTTCCTTGTGCGAGGCGCAGCTCTGGAAATACTGGAGAATAGCGGCACATGGTCTCCCGATCGACTGGTGATCGTCGAGTTTCCGGACATGTCAGCGCTCAAGGCTTGGTATGACAGTCCCGAGTATAAAACGGCGCGCGAAATCCGCTTGAAATCAGCTACAAGCACTCTGGTAGCCGTGGAAACAGGCTAAATTTCGCCCTAACGCCAATTGACAGATTGGACCCGAAAAGTTGCCGCTCGGACAAACGTGCGAGCACGTGCGACGCACGATAAGCTGTTCTCGACATCGGTCGAAACCGTGCAGCAGGTCTATCGGCCTCTAAGCCAGGATTGGCAGAAGAGTGTAGTGGACGCCATGAAGCGGAAGCGTTGATTCCGGCCCATATCAGGAGCACTGAGAAAACCAAAGATGGCTAAGCCATTGAAAAATTGGCGCACCTGAGAGGATTCGAACCTCTGGCCTCTGCCTTCGGAGGGCAGCGCTCTATCCAGCTGAGCTACAGGTGCCTGTGGTCTCTATACGCAGAAGGATTTGGGGGCGCAAATGCAAATCTTGCTTTGCGCCCCGGTTTCTTGTGGCGGTCGTGACCGGTGCAGGATGCGTGGACGCATCCTGCGTTTCGGTCGACCGAAACGCCTGACCTCAGCTTGCGGCTTTCAGTTCGAGACGGCGCTGGTGCAGGACCGGCTCAGTATAGCCCGAGGGCTGCACGCGGCCGTCAAAGACCAGATCGCATGCGGCTTTGAAGGCAATCGTGTCAAAGCCGGGTGCCATCGGCGTGTAAGCCGGGTCGCCGGCGTTCTGCGCGTCCACAACGCCGGCCATCCGCTGCAGGATCTCCATCACCTCGTCTGTCGACACGACGTCATGGTGCAGCCAGTTGGCGATATGCTGCGCGCTGATGCGGCAGGTGGCGCGGTCTTCCATCAGGCCCACGTTGTTGATGTCCGGCACCTTGGAACAACCGACACCCTGATCGACCCAGCGCACGACGTAACCGAGGATGCCCTGCGCGTTGTTTTCGACCTCGCGGGTGATCTGGTCTTTCGACCATTTCTGGAACGCTGCCAGCGGGATATCGAGGATCGTGTCCACATGCGCGCGGCGACCGCCCTTGCGCAGCTTCTCCTGCACGGCAAACACATCGACCTTGTGATAATGCAGCGCGTGCAGCGTGGCGGCCGTGGGCGACGGCACCCAGGCGCAGTTGGCGCCCGATTTCGGGTGTTCGATCTTTTGCTCCAGCATCGCCGCCATCATGTCGGGCATAGCCCACATGCCTTTGCCGATCTGCGCACGGCCAGAGAGTCCGCATTCGAGCCCGATATCCACGTTACGGTTCTCGTAGCCACCGATCCAGGCCTTGCGCTTGATGAAGTCCTTGCGGCTGAAGGGGCCCGCCTCCATCGAGGTGTGAATCTCGTCACCGGTGCGGTCGAGGAAGCCTGTGTTGATGAAAGCAACCCTGTGCTTGGCAGCACGGATGCACTGCTTGAGGTTGACGCTCGTGCGGCGCTCCTCGTCCATGATGCCCAGCTTAACGGTGTGTTGCGGCAGGCCCAGCGCCTTTTCGACAAAGGTGAAAGTCTCGTCTGCAAAAGCCACCTCGTCCGGCCCATGCATCTTGGGCTTCACCACATAGACCGAGCCGTGATGCGAATTGCGCAGGCCCGAGGTCTTGTCCAGATCGTGCTTGGCGATCAGCGCGGTGATCATCGCGTCCATCAGGCCTTCGAAAATCTCGGACCCGTCCTTGAGCAGAATCGCCGGATTCGTCATGAGGTGGCCCACATTGCGCACCAGCATCAGCGCACGACCCTTGATCGTCACCTCATCTTTGCCGTTCGGCGCGGTGTAGACCAGATCGGGGTTGAGCGCGCGGGTGACGGTCTGACCGCCCTTTTCGAACGTGTCGGCCAGATCGCCCTTCATCAGGCCCAGCCAGTTGCCATAGGCCAGCGTCTTGTCCTCCGCATCGACGCAGGCGACAGAGTCTTCGCAATCCATGATCGCGGACACGGCGCTTTCGAGGCGCACATCTGCCAGGCCGGCCTGATCGCGGCTGCCAATGAAATGCGTGCGGTCAAAGACCAGTTCGACATGCAGTCCGTTGTTGCGCAGGAGCACAGCGTCAGGGGCTTTCGGGTGGCCTTTATAGCCGATGAACTTCTCCGGCTGCGCCAACGGCATGTCATCGATCAGCAGCGCGCCGTCATGGACATAGTAGCGCCGGGCGTCGGCATGGCTGCCACCATCGATGGGAAACGCTTCGTCCAGGAAGACGCGCGCACGCGCGACAACGCGGGCGCCACGGCCCTTGTCGTACCCGCCCTTGGGCGCGGGCGTGCCCATCGCGTCGGTGCCGTAGAACCCGTCATAGAGGCTGCCCCAGCGGGCATTTGCGGCGTTCAGTGCGTAGCGCGCATTTGTGATCGGCACGACAAGCTGCGGACCGGGAACCGATGCGATCTCGGGATCGGTGTTGGCGGTTTCAATTTCGAAATCATCGCCTTCGTCCAGCAGATAGCCGATCTCGGACAGAAACGCCTTATAGGCCTCATGATCATGCGGCTGATTGCGGTGGCGAATGTGCCATTCGTCGATCTGGGTCTGCAAATCTTTGCGGGTTTCGAGCAGCGCCGCGTTCTTCGGTCCGAACTCATGCGCAAGGGTCGACAATGCCTCCCAGAAGGCATCGGCCTCAACGCCGGTGCCGGGCAGCGCCTGCCCTTCGATGAAGTCAAAAAGCGTCTGGTCGATCTGCAATCCGTGGCGGTCAATGCGCGTGCCCATGTCCGTCTCCCTCGCTGTATACGGCGGTACTCAATTAGAAAGAAAGTTTCCGATCCGCAACAGGTTTGGTCAGGTTATCTGACCAAAAAGGGTGCATTCGGGAATTTTTGATAATTCGCAAACCGCGTTTGGCGATCCCTGGCACTCACGCTTTGCCCTTTGTCTTGCGACACCGGTCCGAGCAGTATTTCACCTCTTCCCAGACCTTTTCCCACTTCTTTCGCCACGTAAAAGGCAGCCCGCAGCTGGCGCAGGTCTTGGTCGGCAGGTTGGATTTCTTGCGTTGTTTGGGCACTACAGGTCCAGTTTCAGTTGTGCATCATCGGGTTTCGGCCGACGCGACTTGCGTGGGGCGCGGTCATTGACGAAATGCCCGGCGCTGTCCTTGCGACTGGCATGTTTGTGGATCACGCGCTGGGTTTCCAACTGGTCGACACTGCGCCGCATGGTGAAAATGCGCTCACGCGCCGTGCGGGCAGCGTCGGCCACGTCAATGATCGGCGCCGGGTAAGTCTTCCCCAGCAGGCGCCCTGCCCCCTCCCATGTCCAGGGTGTTTGCAGGTGTTTGTCCGGCACATCGGCCAGTTCCGGCAACCAGCGTCGGGTAAACGCGCCCGTCGGGTCCTGTTCAGTGCCCTGCTTGATCGGGTTGTAGATGCGCGGCGTGTTGATCCCCGTGGTGCCCGATTGCATCTGCATCTGGGACCAATGAATGCCCGGTTCATAGTCTGTGAACATCCGCGCCAGATGCGGCCCGGTGCTGCGCCAGTCGAGCCAGAGGTGATAGCTCGCTACGCTCACCACCATCGCTCGCATCCGGAAGTTGAGCCAACCGGTGGCGCGCAATGACCGCATGCAGGCGTCAAGGAACGGCAGACCGGTTTCGCCATTTTCCCATGCGCTCAGGCGGCTTTGATCTGGTTCAAGCGGGCGCATCCCTTCGTAGGCACGATGCAGGCAGCGATGTTCAAGGGCGGGTTCATCCTCCAACTTCTGCATGAAGTGATCGCGCCATGCGAGGCGGGACTGGAACGATTTGAGGCTGCCCGCCCAGCCATTGCGCGGCACGCCCTTGACCTCGCGTTGCCGGGCGGCTGTCGCCTGCACGACCTCGCGGATCGTGATCGTGCCCAGCGCCAGATGCGGGCTGAGGCGCGAACAGGCGGTGGCACCTTCGAGCGGTGAAGACATGTCTTTGCGATAGGTGTGCCCGCGCTCGGTCAGGAACCCGCCAAGCAGGGACAGAGCGTGGTCGCGCCCGCCCGGTTGCCGGTCCGGACAGGGATCGGGCGCGCAGAGCGTCGGGATCGGGTCCGACGGCAGGTCGCAAGGCGGCAACGCCTTTGGAGAATCCTTCTGCGCTTGCGTCATAAAGGCGTTGCGTCGCCCGGCCCAACCATCACGCCCGTACAAACGACGCACGACACCTGATTGCGGCAGTTCGGTCCAGCGGATTCCGTATCCACGCGCCCATTCGGCCACGCGCTTGTCCCGGGTATAGGTCCAGGCGTTGCCGGTTTCTTCGTGGCTGACCAGACGCTCGAATTTTACCGTTTGGTATAATTCCTGTAATACCGTCACCGCGTCGCCTACGCGGATCACCAGATTGCTACCCAGCCCCTGCAGCGCAGTTTGCAAATCGGAGAGGCTCTCCTGCAAAAAGGCACATTGACGACCCGAGGTGTCGGGCAGCGCCCAATACTCCGGCTCCACGACGTAGAGCGGTACAACGTCGACATCCCGCGCAGCCAATGCCAGCGCCGGGTGGTCATAGATGCATAGGTCGCGTTTGAACCAAAGAACGGTTGTCATGCGTGCTGATCTAGTTAGACCGCGACGCGTGACCAGTCATGGAACCCGTTTCCCTTCTTCCAAAACGCGGCTTAGGTATTACCTCAACCCGCATTGACACAGTTCCGGAGCATCCGATGAAAGACGCAGCGCCCAAGACGATCTACCTTGAGGACTACACGCCGTTTGGCTATGTGGTGGAGAGCGTTCACCTGACCTTTCGTTTGGCGCCGACCTCCACGCGGGTGATCAGCCGGATTGCGTTTGCGCCGAACCCGGATGCACCGGATCAGGCGTTTTTCCTGCATGGCGAGGAGCTTTCCCTGATCTGGGCCAAGATCGACGGGCAAGACCTGACGCCTGAGCTGACCGACGACGGGCTGCGTTGCGCCGTACCGGACACGCCGTTCGTTTGGGAGGCCGAGGTCGAGATCAGCCCGCAGACCAACACCGCGCTGGAGGGGCTTTACATGTCAAACGGCATGTATTGCACCCAATGTGAGGCGGAAGGGTTCCGCAAGATCACCTACTATCCCGACCGCCCGGATGTGATGAGCACCTTTACGGTACGGATCGAAGGTGAAGAAAAGGTGAAGCTCTCCAATGGGAACCCGGTGGGCAGCGGCGACGGATGGGCCGAATGGCACGATCCGTGGCCGAAACCGGCCTATCTCTTTGCACTGGTGGCAGGCGATCTTGTGAACCATCCCGACCGCTTCACCACCATGTCCGGCAAAGAGGTGGAGTTAAACATCTGGGTCCGCCCCGGCGACGAGGATAAATGCGCTTTCGGGATGGAAGCGCTCAAAAAATCAATGACTTGGGATGAAGAGGTTTACGGGCGCGAATACGATCTCGATATCTTCAATATCGTCGCGGTCGACGACTTCAACATGGGCGCGATGGAGAACAAGGGATTGAACGTCTTCAATTCCTCCTGCGTTCTTGCCTCGCCCGAAACCTCGACCGACATGAATTTCGAGAGAATTGAAGCCATTATTGCGCACGAATATTTCCACAACTGGACAGGCAACCGGATCACCTGCCGCGACTGGTTTCAGCTTTGTCTGAAAGAGGGGCTTACGGTGTTCCGTGATGCGCAATTTACGGCCGATATGCGCTCAGAACCGGTGAAACGCATCAGCGACGTGATTGATCTGCGAGCACGGCAATTCCCCGAGGATCAGGGCCCTCTGAGCCATCCTGTGCGGCCGGAGAGTTTTCAGGAAATTAACAATTTCTACACCGCCACGGTCTATGAAAAGGGCGCCGAGGTGATCGGCATGCTCAAAACTCTGGTCGGTGACGATGCTTATAAACGCGCTCTTGATCTCTATTTTGACCGCCATGATGGTCAGGCCTGCACAATCGAGGACTGGCTGCGAGTTTTCGAGGATGCCACGGGTCGCGACTTTGCGCAGTTCAAGCTGTGGTATTCGCAATCCGGCACGCCTCGTGTGGCAGTATCCGAGGACTGGTCGAACGGGGTCTATACCTTGACCTTCAAACAGCACACACCGCCGACGCCTGGTCAGGATGTGAAAGACCCCAAGGTCATTCCCATTGCCGTTGGTCTTCTCAACCCCAATGGCGATGAGGTGGTGCCAACGCGTGTTCTGGAAATGACAAAAACAGAGCAAAGCTTCAGCTTCGAAGGCCTCGCCAGCAAACCCGTCCCGTCCATTCTGCGCGGTTTCTCTGCGCCTATCGTGCTGGAGCGTGAGGTCAGCCGAGAGGAACGTGCGTTTCTGCTGGCGCATGACACCGACGCATTCAATCGTTGGGAGGCGAACCGCAATCTGGCCCGCGACTGTCTTGTGGCAATGATCCGTGATGGTGTGGGCCCGGACACCGTCTGGCTTGATGGGCTGGAGCGGGTTGTGCGCGACGACGCGCTGGACCCCGCCTTTCGGGCGCTGATGCTGTCGCTGCCGACACAATCAGAAATGGCGCAAGTGCTGTTCGATTTGGGGACCACGCCCGACCCGGATGCGATCTGGCAGGCAGCAGAAGACCTGCGAGGGCATATGGCTGAGGCATGGCGAGGGTTCCTGCCTGACCTGCGTGCGTCGGTGGCCGTTGATGAGCCGTATCGGCCCGACGCGGACCAATCCGGGAAGCGGTCCCTGGGATCGGCTTTGCTGGCGCTACAGACGCGGCTCGATAAGGGTGCTGCGGCGCAGACACAGTACGATGCGGCGGACAACATGACGTTGCAGCTATCGGCCCTGTCACAGCTCATCTCGGCAGGCAAAGGTGCGGATGCGATCAAAGCGTTCGAAGGCCAGTGGCACCATGACCGGTTGGTCATGGACAAATGGTTCGGGCTTCAGGTTGGCATGGCGAAACCGGAGGTCGCGGTCGATGTGGCCGAAGGTCTGGTACAGCATCCAGCGTTTGACATGAGCAACCCGAACCGCTTCCGCGCGGTGATGGGCGGGTTCGCGATGAACCATGCTGGCTTCCACCGCAAAGACGGGGCCGGCTACGCGTTCCTTGCCGACTGGCTGATCAGGCTCGACGACAAGAACCCGCAGACCACAGCCCGCATGTGTTCGGTGTTCCAGACATGGAAACGCTACGACGCAGGTCGGCAGGCGCTGATCCGGAAGCAACTGAAACGGATCAAGGCCAAGCCGAACCTGAGCCGAGACACAGATGAAATGGTCAGCCGTATCCTTGGGTGAGAAATGGCAGACAGCGGCGCAGTGCTGCTTGATCACAGGATCAGCGCCCGTCGTCCCCGGGCGCTGCTTGCCATCGCCGCTTTTTGGGTGTGCGCCGGGGGGCTTTGGGTCGCGGGCGTGATCTGGTGGGTACCGGCATTTCTATGCTGTGTGACGATCCCTGCCCTTCTCGAAGCGCTGCGCAATGACGTGGTTCGGCTGACTTTGTCCCGCGATGTGCTGTCCTGGGTCACCACGCGACACAGAGGAAAAGTCCCGTTGACCGAGGTCGCGTATGTTCGGTTCGACACCCGCATGGATTTCGCTGTGACAGCCCGATTGCACCTCGTGGGTGGAACGGTTCAACGATTGCCAATCGAAGTGGTGCCCCCCTACAGGCAATTTTGCGACGCGCTCGATGTCGCCGGGGTGCGTCACGAACGACATCATTTCCGTCTGTTCTAATGTCGCAGGACATAAGGGAACCGGCGGCCCCTTGCCAGCGTTGAGCCACGAGTGGCATGACATGGCGTAAAGCTCGGTGCATCGGATTTCCGACTTGCCTCCCGGTGCACAGTGTTTTGCGTGTGTCATGTCATTGTCACGCTGCTCTGCCAGGACAGGCCGCATGAAAGACCGTATCGACCCGTTGATTGAAGATCGCGCTGCCTGGCTGTTCCGACCGACCCTGACCGCCTCGTTGGCGCGGCCGGTTTTGCACCGGATGCTGGCCTACAGCCAAACGGTTTCGTTGGCCGAAGCTGTGAAACCTCTTGGTTCGGGCGAAATCATGGACATGATGGCCGACAAACTGGCCCGGGACGTAACGGTTTCCGGGCTGGGCCGCGTTCCACAACAAGGCGCGGCGTTGATCGTGGCAAACCACCCTACCGGAATTGCAGATGGTATCATCCTGCATTCTGTGCTGCGACAGGTTCGGCGGGACGCTTATTATTTCGCCAACCATGACATTCTTAAGGTACTGCCGCAAATGGCAGACATGATCGCTCCGGTGGAATGGCGCAAGGATCGCCGCAGCCATGCAAAGACCCGTGGGACGATGGCCTTTGCCCGGCGCGCGGTGGGCGAGGGCCGACTTGGCGTGATTTTTCCATCCGGCCGTCTGGCCAAACGTCGCGGCGTTCGCCTGCATGAGCGACCGTGGATGGCATCTGCCGCGATGCTAGCGCGGAAGTTCGATCTGCCTGTTATCCCGATACACGTGCAGGCACGAAATTCCGCTTTGTTTTATCTGTTTGATGCGATCCATCCAAGCCTTCGTGACATCACGCTGTTCCACGAAACGCTGAATAAGCATCGGCAACCCTACAAGATCAAGGTCGGAGAACAGATTTCGCCGAAGGCTTTGCCGGAGAGTTCGGAAGACGGCATAGCTCTGCTGCGCCGCGCGACGCTTTCGCTTGGCGAGCCGCGCAAACAGGGGGTGTCTCTGCTTGACGCAACGCGTTTCCCGGCGTCGCGCGCCTAATCGCCTCCGCGGGTCGAGACAACGCCACCCCACGGTGAACGGATGGGGCGGGCCACGGGGCGTAGCGACCGGGACAGACCAGCGCAATAGGGCTGAGCACGCGTCCAGCGCATCATATCCACGCGCTTGCTACGGCTGTGAAACGGGCCCCAATCGGCGGCAACGCCGCGCATACCGCGCGAGACCACGCCGTCGCGAGCCACCGTCACTGACATGATCCGAAGCGCGCATTGCAGGTTTGCTCCACCCCGTTTTAATTCGTCGCGCGAGGCGGCCGCGCAGCCGTAACCACGCGCTGTTGCGGGCAGGATCTGCAATAGGCCGTACCATTTGCCACCGCCTCCAACTGAAGTGGGCCGATAGGTGCTTTCGTGCTTGGCCAAGGTCGACAGCAATCCAATCCAGAAAGCTTCCCGCCCCGGCGTGTCGTTTGTGACATAGGCCGGACACCATTCGGCGATGTCCTTGGGCACAACCTGCGGCAAGACGCGCGCGTGACTGCGCAGGGCCGAAAGGGCGGCTCGTGACCACCGATCTGCTTCGGGACGATGGCTCCAGCGCATGTCCGGAAGGGGTGTGTAGGTTCGCGCCACAGGCCGCACCGACACAGACAGGGCGTTGGTTGAAGATGTATCAACCATGGTGGCGGGTGTGGCAGAAACAGCCCCGGCTAAACCAAGCACAAACACCGCCGCGCCTATGATCCCCCAGCGTGACATCAGATACGCGTCAACGATTATTCGCAAAAAATCAAGAAAAAGCCGATATCGCCTGCTGGATAGGCGGGATCTCGCGCCTATTCACATTGCCCCGCCAGATGCCGCCAAAACAAATCCGACTGCCCTTGGAAAATCAAATCGACTCCTACTTGCCGCCCGATTTGCGACACCTTTTTCCGGCATATCTGTCTTCACCCCACCACTCATCCGGTCACGCACCGGATCCCGTGAAGGCCTGAAGGATGACCGTTTTGAACAACCTGTCCTCACTCATTCGACTGGCACGAGGCTCTGCATCGTCGCAACGGCCCAAATCGCCGGTATTGAATATCGACGCCCTTAGAAAACCGTCAAAATCCGTCATGTCCGTGTGTCTTCGAAGCGAAGAAGAGGACGTGCATCACGATCTTTTCGAAAGCGGTCTCCACCTTGCGCGCCAGGACGCCTGGACCACATTGGGTGAGCGTATCCGAGCAGCCGATGCCAATCGAACGCTGACACCCGGCGGCGTGCCGGAAGCCGAAATTTTGGCCGAGGGCGCACGCGCCGATGCTGTCACTGCGGCAACCCGCGCAGTGATCGCGGGAGATGAGTTGATGGCGGCATCCATTATGAATGACATGACACATGTCCTCGAAGAGGCGACAGGGGACCACGGTGTAGCTTACGTGATCGCAATGGCTCATATTGATATCGGGTGGGCCTGGCGCGGCGAAGGTTGGCAACAGGATATTCCTGCCGCACATCGCGCGGCGTTCTTCCGCCACTTTAAAGCGGCCTCTGCGCTGATCGACACCTTCGATGCATTCGAATTGGACTCTCCCATGCTCGCCTCTGCGCGGTGTGCCTTGCTCGCCGCGGAAACGCAGCCGCGGACCCGAGCCAGCGACGACTACGAAGACTTGATTGATCTGGCCCCGGGTGTCGCCAAATACATGCGTGCGCTTGGCAATCACATGCTGCCCCGTTGGTTCGGCAGCTACGAGCGGCTGGAACACGAGGCCCTGCGCACGATGGAGCGCACCTCGGATATCTGGGGCGCGGGCGGCTACACCTGGACCTATTTCGACGCGCTGGCCGTAGACGACAACGCGTTTGGTCTGCTGGACGGGGCGCTTTTCTGTCAGGGCATCCGTGACATTCTTGAGCGGCGCAATGATCAACATACGGTCAACGGCTTTGCAGCCTACACGGGTACCGCGCTTGAGCCGGAGGGTGTCAACAGCGATGCGCGCGCAAGTATTGCCGCGTGTTTCGACTGGATTGTGACGGACCATCTGCGCGAGGTGCATCCACGGATCTGGTACGCGGCCAAGGGCGTCTGGGCCACCCGTCTGGAGGATCAGGATCGGCTTGCCAAAGGACGTCAGCGCGCACTTGCCGCGCTTGAGCGGCACGCGCGCCGTCTGCCTCCTGTCACTGCGCCTCGCATCTCGGATATGTGATTGCCGGGAATCCCGGCGCGGCCCCTTGCCCCCTGCCCCCCTCTGGCGTATTCCACGCGGCGTTCACGCCAAGAGGATTTGCCATGCTGGACCTGACCTTTGACGCCCCGAAACCCAAAGTGATCGCTGGTGCAAAGCACGACTGGGAACTTGTGATCGGCATGGAAGTGCACGCGCAGGTGGCCTCCAAAGCCAAGCTGTTCTCAGGCGCCTCGACGCAATTTGGCGCAGAACCGAATTCCAACGTGTCTTTCGTCGACGCCGCGATGCCGGGAATGTTGCCTGTCATCAACGAATTCTGTGTCGAACAAGCAGTGCGCACGGGCCTTGGCCTTAAGGCTGAAATCAACCTGGTCAGCGCGTTTGACCGTAAAAACTATTTCTACCCGGACCTGCCGCAGGGTTACCAGATCAGCCAGCTCTATCATCCGATCGTCGGCGAAGGCGAAGTGATCGTCGACATGGAGCCGGGCATCGCGCGCCGGGTGCGGATCGAACGTATCCACATCGAACAGGATGCCGGCAAGTCGATCCACGACATGGATCCGGCAATGTCCTTTGTGGATCTGAACCGCACCGGTGTGGCGCTGATGGAGATCGTCAGCCGCCCCGATATTCGCGGGCCCGAGGAAGCGGCGGCCTATGTCGCCAAGCTGCGCCAGATCCTGCGCTATCTTGGCACCTGCGACGGCAACATGCAGAACGGCAACCTGCGCGCCGATGTGAACGTGTCGGTCTGCCGCCCCGGTCAGTACGAGAAGTATCAGGAAACACAAGATTTCTCGCATCTTGGCACGCGCTGCGAGATCAAGAACATGAACTCCATGCGGTTCATCCAGATGGCGATCGACTACGAAGCACGCCGCCAGATCGGCATCCTCGAAGCCGGTGGGTCGATTGATCAGGAAACCCGTCTGTACGATCCGGACAAAAACGAGACCCGCTCGATGCGGTCCAAGGAAGAGGCGCATGATTACCGCTATTTTCCCTGCCCGGATCTGCTTCCGCTCGAGATTGAACAAGCGTGGGTGGACGACATCGCAGCCAACCTGCCCGAACTGCCGGACGAGAAAAAAGCGCGCTTCGTCAGCGACTTCGGCCTGAGCGAATACGATGCAGGCGTATTGACCGCGGAGACCGCGAACGCTGGCTACTTCGAAGAGGTGGTCGCAGGCTGCGGTGACGGCAAGCTGGCGGCGAACTGGGTCATCAACGAGCTGTTCGGTCGGCTGAAGAAAGAAGATCATGAGATTACGGAAAGCCCGGTCTCGCCCGCGCAACTGGCCGGAATCATTGCTCTAATCAAGAAGGGCGACATTTCCGGCAAGATCGCCAAGGACCTCTTTGAGATCGTCTACACCGAAGGCGGCGACCCGGCGGAAATCGTCGAAGCGCGCGGCATGAAGCAGGTCACGGACACCGGCGCGATTGAAAAAGCGGTGGACGAAATCATCGCGGCCAACCCGGCGCAAGTGGAAAAAGCCCAGCAAAACCCCAAGCTTGCAGGCTGGTTCGTGGGTCAGGTGATGAAGGCCACGGGCGGCAAGGCCAACCCGGCGGCAGTCAACCAGATCGTGACGGCGAAGCTGGGGCTGTAAAGACCGGTGCCGGGTGCATATCCGGCACGTTTTTGACCGCGATTGGTAAGGTGTTTGACATGTTCGAATACAAGGTGGTTCCCGCCCCTGTGAAGGGCGTCAAGGCCAAAGGGGTCAAGACGGCCGAGGCGCGGTTTGCGCTGGGGGTCGAGCAGGCGATCAACGAGTTGGCGGCGGAGGGCTGGGAGTATCAGCGTTCGGACGTGCTGCCCTCTACCGAGCGCGTGGGTCTGACCGGCTCGGAGACGCATTGGCGGACATTGCTCGTGTTTCGGCGGACTATTGCCGAGGCGGCGACCCCCGACGCAACACCTGATCGGGTGGAACCAGTCATCGCGACGCCTGCAGTGTCCTCCGCAGTGCCCGAGGGAGACGGCATTGCAGACGCAGGCGCGCCCAAAGATCCCGATTTTGAAGAAGGTAACGAAGAGACGCGGCCTGCCTGAAGGAGGGCGCGGCCCGGCACGCTCCCTACGTGTCGAGATCCATTGACAGCGCGTGGATTTGCGCAACCAGTTCCGGCCCAAGCGCCTTGTGCACGAGGCGATGTCGGGCAATCCGGGACTGGCCTTGGAACGCATCAGACCGGATGATCACGTGAAAATGGCTCTCCCCACCCTCTTGATAGCCGGCATGTCCACGATGGCTTTCGCTATCATCGTGAACGGTAAGTTCTCGTGGGGACAGTGCCTCGCGAAGTCGTGTTTCAATCTGTTCCGTCCGGGTCATTTTTTCGCCTCCAAGGGCTTACCTCTGCGCGTGATTGGTCTACACTCACGCCTCCGAGTCGAAAAGGGCAGGTTATGAGCAAATCAGATCCATTCGGTTTCGATATGTCGATCAAGTCGGCCAAAAAGAAAAACCCCCGCGGCCGACGGGGGATGTCCGGCGCATCCGAGACCTCAACCCGCGTGTGTGATCACGAGGGTTGCGAGGAAGCCGGCAAGTTCCGTGCGCCGAAAGCGCCGGATGTTCTGGATGATTACTACTGGTTCTGCCAGGAACATGTGCGTGAGTACAACACCAAGTGGAACTTCTTTGACGGCAAGACCGAAGCCGAGATGAACGCGCAGGCATCGTCGGACAAGGTTTGGGAACGTCGGACGAAAGACTGGCGCGATCCCGAAGCCAAGGCCTGGGCGCGGCTGGGCATTGAGGACCCGCATCAGGTGCTCGGCGAAAATGCCACGCGCAATCCCGGTCGCAATGCGTCATCGACCGGTCACACCAAGCGCCTGCCACCCACCGAACGCCGGGCGATCGAGATTCTCGAAGCGAAGGACACCTGGTCCAAGGCCGAGGTGCGCAAGGCCTATAAAGCGCTGATCAAGGTGCTGCACCCGGATATGAATGGCGGCGACCGGTCTCAGGAAGAGCAGCTGCAGGAGGTCGTCTGGGCCTGGGACCAGATCAAGGACAGCCGCAACTTCAAGTGAACCCACAAAAGAATGAAAAAAGAGGCCGCGGACGAAGCGGCCTTTTTGCTGATCCCCTCCCTGCGCCCCTGCCCATTGCTGCGTAAGATGTGTCAGGTTTGATTGCATATTTATGAAAAAGAGAAGCAGCGGACAGTGCGATGTCCCCTGCTTCTTCTTTTTACAAATATGCATTTGGCCCGGATCGAACCGGGGTTCACATCCGATCAGAGTACCTCGTCAAGCACCCGGGTCAATCGGGCCAGCGTGCCATCAACATCGTAGAGCTTGTCGAGTCCGAACAAGCCCAGCCGGAAGGTTGAAAAGCCCTGCGGCTCATCGCATTGCAGCGGCACTCCGGCGGCGATCTGCATGCCGCGCGCGACAAAGGCGCGGCCGGACTGAATTTCGGGGTCGGATGTATAGCTGACCACAACGCCCGGTGCGCCATACCCCTCTGCGGCGACCGAACGGATGCCTTTGGCGGCGAGATGGGCGCGCACGGCATTGCCCAAGGCCCATTGCGCATCTTTCAGTTTGGCAAAGCCGTAATCGCGGGTTTCCAACATTGTGTCACGGAACGCTTTGAGCCCGTCGGTGGGCATGGTGGCGTGATAGGCGTGGCCACCGTTTTCATAGGCCAGCATGATCTGGTGCCATTTCTTGAGATCGACGGCAAAGCTGTTCGACGTGGTTTCCTCCATACGGGCCACGGCGCGGTCGGACAGCATCACGAGACCGGCTGACGGCGTGGCGGACCAGCCCTTTTGCGGGGCCGAGATCAGGACATCGACGCCGGTGGTCTTCATATCGACCCAGGCACAGCCCGATGCGATACAGTCCAGCACCATCAAGGCGCCGACCTCGTGTGCGGCTGCGGCCAGCGCGGTCACATACGCGTCCGGCAGGATGATGCCCGCGCTGGTTTCGACATGCGGCGCAAAGACGATGTCCGGCTTTTCTTCGCGGATGCGGGCTGTCACGTCTTCAATGGGCGCTGGTGCGAAAGGCGCTGTCGCCTCATTTCCTGTCTGGCGGGCCTTCATCACCACGGTTTCGCCGCCGAATTGGCCCGCCTCAAAGATTTGGGTCCAGCGATAGGAAAACCAGCCGTTGCGGACGATCAGGGTTTTCGCCCCCTGCCCGAACTGCCGCGCGACCGCCTCCATTCCGTAGCTGCCGCCGCCCGGCACCAAAGCCACGGCATCGGCGTTGTAGACCTCTTTCAGCATGGACGAGATGTCCTTCATCACCGTCTGGAAGGTGGCCGACATATGATTGAGCGAACGGTCGGTGAAGACGACCGAGAATTCTTCGAGACCCGTGGGGTCAACCGTATCGAGCAATGCCATCGCACCACCTCCCTCTGTTTCGTCTTGGGTAGCCGGGCGACCCGCGTTTGGCAAAGCCTCTTTGCGTGCAAAAGGTCGCGGTGCGTGGCGATCCGGGCGTCTTACGGCCTGCCGGAGCATTCATGGGCGGTGCCGTCAAGACACAGGCCGAAAGCGATATTGTTTCCAAAACATGAACATTTGACCGCAAGCTGAGCCGAGCGTTATCTTTCGATACATAATTATCTAAAGGGGCGTCAGACCCCGAGAGGCAGAGTTATCATGGCAACAACGCAGTTGTTGTTAAATGGTTTTAGTGTAGTTGGTGACCCGCAGACCACGAACTCGAATGCGTCGAACGGCGGCGAGTACATGCTGCACGACGCCACGCAGCTGTTCGACGACAACGACATCCTTGTCTTTGTCACCGAAAACGTCACGGCCGATGGGGTTCTCACAGACGACTCCGTGATCACCTCGATTATCGTCTATGACAATGCGTCGGACTACTACAACGATATCGCGAAATACTCCTATACCGGCACTGCAGATGTGGACATGGGTCGCAACACGATGGGCGACCGGTATCTGGAATTTGATGCGACAGGACTGACCTCGACAGATGATGGCGCGCCGGTTCTGGGAACAGTTGCGGCAATAGCCGGGGTGAACATCCTTGAGACCCTCGCCACACAGAACGGCCCCCTCGAAGTGCCCACGAACGAGGACGTCGATCTTAATGGTGACGGGATCATAGGCCCCGGGGAGCAGGCCGACGGCGCATTTTCATCCGAACTCGCGCTTGGTGTTCTGGTTATTTGTTTCGCCTCGGGCACTCTGATCGAAACGCCTGACGGCCCGCGCTACATCGAAACCCTGCGCGAAGGCGACGAGGTGAATACAATGGACGCCGGGGCACAGCCGATCCGCTGGATTGGAAATGTGCGCGTCCCCGGGGACGGCGTGAACACGCCGATCCGCATCAAGCGCGGCGCTTTGGGCAATATCCGGGATTTGTGGGTATCTCCCAACCATAAAATGCTGCTGCGCGGATCACGCGCAGAATTGATGTTTGGCGAGGACGAGGTTTTTGTCGCCGCAAAACATCTGGTCAATGGCACTACAATCTATCCTGAACCGTGTCCGGTCGTGGAATATTGGCATTTCCTCTGCGACGCGCATCACGTGGTTTTCGCCGAAGGTTGCCCCGCAGAGACACTGTATCCGGGCAACGTGGCTCTCGACAGCATAGAGGATGACGCCCGCGATGAGATCCTCAACCATCTGCAAGAAACCGAACAGTTGATCCTGAACGCACAGATGGCCCGGTATACGCTGAAGAAGCACGAAGCGATTGCGTTGATGAGCAGCGCGGCCTGAGTGCGTCAGCCAATCGGCCCGATCAGGCGTTCCTCGGAGAGCAACACATTCGCGTCGATGTTCCCCACTCCCGGAAGTGTCATGATCCGACGCCGCAAGACGCGCTCGAAATCGGCGATGTCGCGCGCAACCACGCGCAGTCGGTAGTCATAGAGCCCCAGCACGTGCTCGACTGTCTGAACCTCGGGGATTGCGGTCACCGCCCGTTCAAAATCTTCCAGACTGACGCGCCCTTTTGTGGCCAGCTTGACGCCCAGAAACACGGTGACGGTAAAGCCCAACGCCTGTGCGTCGAGATCAAGACGTTGGCCACGGAAAATACCTGCCTCCCGCAGTCGTTTGAGGCGGCGCCACGCGGCGGGCTGGCTGAGGCCGAGTTGACGGCCCAATGCGCCCGCGCTGATCAGGGCGTCTGCCGCCACTGCGCGGATCATGGCGCGATCGATGTCGTCGAGGTCGATCATAGGGGAAGCGTCTCGTCGAATTTCACGCGGGCGACATGCATCAGGGCTTCGATATCGGCGATATGCGGCAGGGTCAGCAGCTTGTCGCGGTAGACCTGCTGGTAATGCGGCATGTCACGGGCGATGACCGAAAGTCGCGCGTCGACCTGACCGAGGAAGGTCTGCGCCTCGATCACTTCGGGCACGGTGCGGGCAGCGGCAAGGAATTCGTCAAAGGCGCGGGGTTGGGTTTTGTCGAGGGTGACGCGCAGCGAGACCTCAACCGTGTAGCCAAGGGCGGGCCAGTTGATCACGGACCGCACGGCGCGGATGATGCCTGCCTCGCGCATCTTGTCGATGCGGCGCGCGAGCGTAGTGGGCGTAACCCCTGCTCTGTCGGCCAGATCGGCGGTGGGCAGATCGGGGGCGGCCTGAAACTGGCGCAGGATTCGGAGATCGGTGGCGTCGAGCATGAAATCTCCGTATCATACGCTTTAGAAGAATGAAATCCCCGCAAATCCGCAAAGATACGCCCAGTTCGCCGCCAATCTACGCCGAAAATCCCTATTGTGCCCCTCAATCGAAACGCAGACGAGGGGAAAACCATGCGCGTTTATTATGATCGCGATTGCGACATCAACCTGATCAAAGACATGAAAGTGGCCATTCTGGGCTACGGATCTCAGGGCCATGCCCACGCGCTGAACCTGCGCGACTCTGGCGCCAAGAACGTGGTCGTCGCCCTGCGCGAAGGCTCGCCCTCGGCCAAGAAAGCCGAAGGTGAAGGCCTGCAGGTCATGGGCATCGCCGAAGCGGCGGCATGGTGCGACCTGATCATGTTCACAATGCCCGATGAACTTCAGGCAGAGACCTACAAGAGATACGTGCACGACAACCTCAAGGAAGGCGCGGCAATCGCGTTTGCCCACGGTCTGAACGTGCATTTCGGCCTGATCGAGCCGAAGCCGGGCGTTGATGTCATCATGATGGCGCCCAAAGGTCCGGGCCACACCGTGCGCGGCGAATATACCAAAGGCGGCGGTGTGCCCTGCCTTGTGGCGGTGCACAACGACGCCTCCGGTCGTGCGCTGGAAATCGGTCTGTCCTATTGCTCCGCCATCGGTGGTGGTCGTTCGGGCATCATTGAGACCAACTTCCGGGAAGAGTGCGAAACCGACCTCTTCGGCGAGCAGGCCGTTCTCTGCGGTGGTCTCGTTGAGCTGATCCGCATGGGCTTCGAGACCCTCGTGGAAGCCGGTTACGAACCGGAAATGGCGTATTTCGAATGTCTGCACGAAGTAAAGCTGATCGTGGACCTGATCTACGAAGGCGGCATCGCGAACATGAACTACTCGATCTCGAACACGGCCGAGTATGGCGAGTACGTGTCCGGCCCTCGCATCCTGCCTTACGACGAGACCAAGGCACGCATGAAAGAGGTTCTGTCGGACATTCAGACCGGCAAGTTCGTGCGCGACTTCATGCAGGAAAACGCCGTGGGTCAGCCGATGTTCAAGGCAACCCGTCGCATCAACGACGAACACCAGATCGAAGCGACCGGCGAAAAGCTGCGCGGCATGATGCCGTGGATCTCGGCTGGCAAGATGGTCGACAAGTCGAAGAACTGATCCCTGCTTTTGCAGAGACCACAAAGGGCGGCTCAGACGAGCCGCCCTTTTTATTTCGCAGGACGGGCGATGCGTCGACGCAAAGCCACTTCCCGCCGGTTATGTGTCGTCCTTCAACTGCAGCACGCACCATGCAAGCAGACCGACTAGGATGATGATCGGCAGAATGAAAAAGACGTCCATGAAAGTTCTCCTCGTTGGATGGAACGGCGCTGCTTAGGCCGTTGCCGTGTGCGCCGCGCTCGCATAGAGACCAATCCGAACCGCGTCCGGTTGCAAGTCACTGCGCCGGTTTATTTGACATCTCCACAATGGCTGCACAGAATTTATGCAATCCGACGCACAGATCACCCCCGCCAACTGGGGCATGGTGGCATTGCTTGGCCTCATTTGGGGAGCCACGTTCCTGTTCATCGAACTGGCATTGCAGGGCATCACCCCCTTCTGGCTTGCAGCGGGCCGGATCGGATTTGCGTCATTGCTGGCCGTGGCGGTGTGGCGTTGGCGAGGGGGACGGCTCTTTCTCACAGAAGAGACAGCGTGGCTGCCTTTGATTCTATCGGGTGTGCTGAACTCGGCCATCCCGTTCATGTTGCTGAGCTGGGGGCAGCAGACGGTGACGTCGGGCTTTGCAGGGGTCTCTATGGCGTCTGTCGCATTGATCGTATTGCCTTTGGCGCACCTTTTTGTACCTGGCGAACGGATCACCCCACGGCGCTTCGTCGGCATGATGATTGGCTTTGCCGGTGTGACGGTGCTTTTGGGCGGGCAAGTGTTTGTCTCAACCGGCGACCCGATGGAGCCGTTCGGCCGTCTGGCCTGTCTCGGCGCTGCCGCCTGTTATGCCAGCAGTTCTGTCATGGTACGCCGCCTGCCCCCAATTGCACCGTTTGGGCTGGCGGCCCTGTCGCTTGTCTTCGGCGCGATGCTGGTCATTCCCGCGGCCTGGATCGTTGAGGGGCCGCCGCCCTGGCCGGACACCGACACCCTCCTGATTGTGGCAGTGCTTGGTCTGATCCCCACTGCCGGGGCAAATATGCTGCGCATCCTCGTGATCCGCAGCGCGGGACCAGTGTTTATGTCACTGGTCAGCTATCAGGTCCCGATGTGGTCGGTGATCCTTGGCATTGTCTTGCTGGGAGAACCGTTTCGACCCGTCCTGCTGCTCGCAATGGGCCTCATCCTGTTTGGAATGTTGATCAGCCAATGGGGCGCGCTGAAGCGGCTCTTCAAACGTCAGATCACTCCCAACAGCTGACAAGCACGGTCATCGCGGTTGCCTTTTGCGTCAGATCAACCGGATCGAGCCGCGACAATCCTTGTGTGACCTGCGGCGCAATTCCGGCACGCGACAGCACGGCCTGAACCGCCGCGCTGTTGGCTGCAAAGTTTACATCGTCCGGCAGTTGCCGCCCACCAGCGTCATGCGGCACAAGCATGCCAATCACCGCCCCCCCATCGTCAAGCACCGGACCACCCGCGTCGCCTTCAAGTGTGCTGATTGACAGGCGCGACAGCGTGTCTTCCCCGTTGAGGCCACGCAGATCCGACAGACGGCCAAAGGTCATCGTGGCCGAGGGCAGAACTCCGCCGAAGGGGAAGCCCGCCACGGCGATTTCGGATTGCAGACGTGGCGTGCCGTCGCGGAACTGGGCCACATCATTCGGGGCCAACGGCTGCGTGGCGCGCAGAACGGCGACACCAAGCGATGGGTCGGTTGCCATCACTTCAGCGTTGTAATCATCGTTCAATGTGATGCGGCTGCAATTCTCGATGGCCGCGTCCGTGGTGATCACCCGACCCTGCCAGTCAACAAAAAAGCCTGACGCGGTTTGCTTGGGCTGCCGGATTGCCAGACCGGCAACCAGATCGACGCTCTGGCTGTCCTCTGCAATCACGGCCGGGTCAAGAACACCGTCAATGGGTGTGAAGCTTGCCTTCATCGCATTGAGGATGCGAATACGTCGATCTTCATCGCCTGCGGGCCAGACAAGCGTGAAACCCTTGATGGCACCGTTCTCAAGCCGCGCCTCGGTATGAGATACGATCCGGTTGTCCTGCCCGGTCAAGGTAAAGCTGTCGCGATTGCGGTCGCGCGGACCTTCCAGCGGCACGATATCAAGCGTTTGCATAATCTCGTAAAGGCCAGCCAAGCGGTCGCGGTCGCCGGGTTGGCTGATCAGCAGAACCCGCGCATCTGCGACCTCTCCGGTGGGCTCAAAATGCGCAAACGGGCTGTCGTAGCGGTCAAACGCGACCGCGCCAAGCGGCAGGTCGATCGAGATACCCGCCTGCGTATCGCGCACGCTCTGGATATCCATCCCTTCGAGCACAGCGTTGTATTGCCGGAACAGTTCGGCGCGTTGTGCCGTGGTCAGAACCCCCGTGGTCTCGTAGCCGTTGGCTGCCTGCCAGTCGGACATGGAGGCGCGCGTACCACGACCAAATGCGCCATCGATTGCCGCGTTATAATATCCAGCCCACTGCAGCGCGATCTGCAGCGCTTCGCGTTCCTGTCGGCTCAAAAGCGCCTCGGAGGCGCGAGCCTCGCGCGGGGTTTCATCAGCAACCTGAGGCTCAGGCGCTTCGGCGATGTCCGGCGTCGGCAGCGGTTGCGCCAAGGCAGGCCCAGCGCCAATCGGCCAAATGCGCTGACCGTAGCGGTCGGGACCCTCGATATAGCTGTCGTTGGGGATCAGACGCTGCGCGAGCAAGCTGCGCAGCACACGGCCCGCCTCGTCACGCGAGTAAGGTCCAAGCGCGATACCGTACCAGCCCCGCCCCAGTTCAAATCCATTCACATCGGGCAACATATCGGCATAATCTCGCAGTCGGTCTTCGGCGACCGACAAACTGGGCTGCGCTTCGATTTGCACGTAAACACTGTCCTGAGCCATGGCTGCCTGTGCCCAGACCAGCAAAGACGCGACCATCGAAAACAAAAAATTGCGCACCATCCGAATGCTACCTGCCCCAAAATCCTTTTTCTGCGCACCGCTTTAGCAAGATTGCGCCGGCACTGGAACGCGAAAAATTGAGCCTCGCGCGCAATTGACCCCCGTGCCCCATGCGCCTAATCAGGCGCCAACACGAAACCGGGGTGAGACCGCAATGGATCAGACCATCACAAAGCCGCGCAGTTTTCAGGAGATTATCCTGCGTCTGCAGACCTATTGGGCCGGTCAGGGCTGCGCCGTGATGCAGCCCTACGACATGGAAGTGGGGGCTGGAACGTTCCACCCGGCGACCACGCTGCGGTCATTGGGGTCAAAACCCTGGGCTGCAGCCTATGTTCAGCCGTCACGCCGCCCGACTGACGGCCGCTATGGCGAGAACCCCAACCGCTTGCAGCACTATTATCAGTATCAGGTGCTGATCAAACCGTCGCCGCCGGACCTGCAAGAGCTGTATCTTGGCTCGCTGCGCGCCATCGGCATCGACATGGCGCTGCATGACATCCGGTTTGTCGAGGACGACTGGGAAAGCCCGACGCTGGGCGCTTGGGGTCTGGGCTGGGAGGTTTGGTGCGACGGCATGGAAGTGTCTCAGTTCACCTATTTCCAGCAGGTCGGCGGACATGACTGCCATCCCGTCTCAGGCGAGCTGACCTACGGGCTCGAGCGTCTGGCGATGTATGTGCTTGGCGTCGATCATGTGATGGACATGCCGTACAACGACCCGGACGCTCCGATTGCATTGTCCTATGGCGACGTGTTTCGCCAGACCGAACAGGAATACTCGCGCTGGAACTTTGACGTGGCGGACACTGACGTTCTTCTGCGCCATTTCGAAGAGGCTGAGGCGGAATGTGCGCGGATTCTGGATCAGGACGCGGATGATCCCAAGACCGGCAAGCGCATCATCATGGCCCATCCCGCCTATGACCAGTGCATCAAGGCGAGCCACATCTTCAACCTGCTCGATGCGCGCGGCGTGATCTCGGTCACCGAGCGGCAAAGCTATATCGGCCGGGTGCGGGCGCTGGCAAAGCGTTGTGCAGATGCGTTTGTCATGACTGAGGCCGGAGGTTTCGCAGCCTAATGGCATCCGTACACCGAAATACGCCTTTGCGGCGGGCCAAGTATGGCATGCTGCAACACCTGCCGGGCGCGCTTGGGCTGAAATATCGCCGCAAGCTGCGCAAGCTTTATGCGCCTGCGGCAGAGGCAGAGTTTCGGGAGGCTTTGGCAGGTGCGGCAGGCAAGATCTGCATCGACCTTGGGGCCAATCTGGGCCAGCACACGCGGACGATGGCGGCGCATGCCGCCAAGGTCTATGCGTTCGAGCCGGACCCGTGGACGGCAGCGGAACTGCGCACGCGGCTGGCGGATGTGCCGAATGTCGAGGTGATCGAGGCCGCGGCGGGGACCGAGGACGGGACCTTTCCGCTCTATCGCACGGCGTCGTTCGATGCCGATCCGGTCGAGCAGTCGCAGTCGTCGTCGCTCATGGCGCAGAAGCGCAATATAGCCACTGACCGAGCAGTGGATGTGAAAGTGGTCGACTTTCCGGCCTTTCTCGAAGGGCTGAACGGCGAGATTGCTGTGATCAAGATGGACATCGAAGGGGCCGAAGTTCCGTTGCTTGAGGCACTTTTTGACCATCCGGTAAAAAATCGGATTGGCCATTTATTCGTCGAGACACACGAGAGCCGTATCCCCGACCTTCTGGCGCGCACCGATGTTTTGCGGGCGCGCGCAGCAACGATGACGCAGCCGCGCGTGAACATGGATTGGAAATAGGCAATGACTGGCAAGATCCTCACCATCGTCATCGCTGTCAGCGCGATCATCGCCGGTATCGCGATGTATTATCTGCAGGTTTATGCCTATTACGAAACCGTCACGCCGAACGGCGTGGACGATGTGCAACTGACAACATTGGACGGGACCCGCGAGACCATTCTTTACGAGGACTTTCAGGCCATCGACGCCGAAAGCTCGCCGATCCGTTACCGCGCGTGTTTCACCACGCAGACGCCGCTCTCGACCCTCACATCGACTTATGAGCAATATATCGGTGCGTCGCCGCGCAATGCGCCCGGGTGGTTCTCGTGTTTTGACGCCGAAGCAATTGGCGACGACATCCGCGATGGCCGGGCGCAGGTCTTCACCAGCCAGCGCAATCGTGAATTCGGAATCGACCGCGTCGTGGCGATAACCAACGACGGTCGGGGCTATATCTGGCACGAAATCAATGAATGCGGGGACAAGGCCTATGACGGCACCCCTTTGGGCGATGATTGCCCGGAACGTGAAATTGGAGGCAATTGATGCCCGACCTTCTGATCGAGCTTTTTTCTGAAGAAATCCCGGCACGGATGCAGGGCAAGGCCGCGGATGACCTAAAGGCGCGCGTGACCAATGGTCTGGTTGAGGCAGGTTTGACCTATGCCGGTGCTGCCGCCTATTCCACACCCCGCCGTCTGGCGCTGCGGGTGGACGGGCTGACCGAGCGGTCGCCGGATGTCAAGGAAGAGCGCAAAGGTCCGCGTGTCGATGCACCCGAAAAGGCGATTGAGGGCTTTCTGCGCGGTGCCGGTGTGGCGCGCGACGACCTGATAGAACGGGACGAAAAGAAAGGCCGTGTGTTTTACGCGGTGATCGAAAAGCCAGGGCGCGACGCCGCTGCCATTGTCGCCGAGGTTCTTGAGGACACGATCCGTAACTTTCCCTGGCCCAAGTCGATGCGCTGGGGCTCTGGCGCGTTGCGGTGGGTGCGCCCCCTGCACCGGATTACCTGCCTGCTGTCTCGTGAGGACGGCTCCGAAGTTGTGGAGTTGGATATCGACGGCATTGCCTCGGGTCGCACCACCGAAGGCCATCGTTTCATGGCACCCGGCGCGTTTGATGTGACGGGTTTTGATGACTACGAGGCCAAACTGAAGCGCGCCCATGTCGTGCTCGACGCGGCTGAACGGGCCGAGGCAATCTGGCAGGATGCCACCAATCAGGCCTTTGCCAACGGGCTTGAAGTGGTCAAGGACAATGGGCTGCTGACCGAGGTCTCTGGGTTGGTCGAATGGCCCGTCGTGCTCATGGGTGAGATCGGAGAGGATTTTCTGGGCCTGCCGCCCGAGGTGTTGCAGACCTCGATGAAAGAACATCAGAAGTTCTTTTCGGTGAAGAACCCCAAGAGCGGGCGGATCGAACGTTTCATCACCGTCGCGAACCGCGAAACCGCCGATCACGGGGCGACAATCCTTGCAGGCAATCAGAAGGTTCTGTCAGCGCGTCTGTCGGATGCGAAGTTCTTTTGGGAGAACGATCTGCGCGTGGCGACAACAGACGGACTCACAGCGTGGACGGACAGCCTGTCGAACGTGACCTTCCACAACAAGTTGGGGTCGCAGAAAGCGCGGATCGAACGGATCACCGCACTGGCGCGCGAGCTTGCGCCTGTGGTGGGTGCGGATGCTGACCTCGCAGCACAGGCTGCCACTGTCGCCAAGGCCGATCTGGCATCAGAAATGGTCTATGAGTTCCCGGAACTTCAGGGGCTTATGGGCCGCTATTACAGCGATGCGGCAGGTTTGCCGTCCGAGGTGGGCGCGGCCTGTCAGGAGCATTACTCGCCGCTGGGCCCGTCGGATGATGTGCCCTCTGCGCCGGTGTCCGTTGCTGTTGCACTGGCCGACAAGATCGACACCCTGACCGGGTTCTGGGCGATCGACGAAAAACCCACGGGGTCAAAAGACCCCTTCGCACTTCGGCGCGCGGCGCTGGGTGTGATCCGGTTGGTGCTGGAGAACGAGCTGAGCCTGTCACTGGATCAGTTCATCGATATGCAACTCGTACGTCACAAAGGCCATCTGATCGACGAAGTCAGCGAGACCGACATCGATGACCTAATCCGCGAGATCGCCGAGCATGGCGTTTTCGGCGCGGCCTATCTGGCACTGAAAGCAAAGCGTGATGGCGCAACGGATGGTTTGGTCGCGATGAACGGGGCTGTGCCGGACAAGTCGGTCGACCTACTGTCCTTCTTCCACGACCGCCTCAAAGTGTACTTGCGCGATGAGGGCGTACGGCATGATGTGATCGACGCGTGTCTCGGAATGCCAGGCAATGATGACCTTGCGCTTCTGGTCAAGCGGGCCAAAGCGCTGCAGGCTGTGTTGGACACCGAGGACGGCGAGAACCTTGTTCAGGGGTTCAAGCGCGCCAACAACATTCTGACCCAGGCCGAGGAAAAGGACGGGGTCGAATATTCCTTCGGCGGCGACCCGAAGTTCGCGGAGCACCCCACCGAGGTGGCCTTGTTCGACGCGCTCGCGCAGGCAGAGAGCAGGATCACCCCGGCAATGCAGGCACAGGATTTCAGTGCGGCGATGTCCGCGATGGCCGATTTGCGCGGTCCGGTTGATGCGTTCTTTGAGGCGGTGCAGGTCAATGCGGAAAGCGACGTTTTGCGGCGCAACCGTCTGAATCTTCTGAGCAGCATCCGCAGCACATGTTTGCAGGTGGCCGACCTGACGAAAATCGAAGGCTGACACCTGCGCTGTAAACGCCACTTGTCAGGGCGATCCGCAATCGTATGCTGCATGCACATTAAAGAGGTGCTGCGGTGCAGAAACCAAGTTCCGACAACCCGGATGTGACGCTGATCACAGCCAGTTCGCCGATGTCGACGCCCACGCATGGTGGACGCGCCAAATGCTTGCAGCGTCTGGTGCGTCTTGACTTGCCGGTGCCACGCACGGTCGCGCTGTCTTTTGAAACGGTACACCAATTGGCGGGCGGCTACCGCCCGGACGTGGCGGACCTGTTGGCCGAGTTTGACCCTGACGCCCTTCTTTGCGTGCGTCCCTCGTCAGAAGACCCGGATTGGGGTGGCCCTGGCGCGTTTCTGAACATTGGAATGAACGACGTGCGCCACAAAGAGATGTGCGCGCGGATCGGCGAAGTTGCCGCAACCGAGATTTATCTGCGGTTCATTCTGAACTACGCCATCGAGGTCGCGCGCCTGGATGCCGAAGTGTTCGACGCAATTGAAGGTGACGGGCACGTTGCGCTGCGCGATGCGCTACAGCTTTATGAAGACGAGGCCGAAGAACCGTTCCCGCAGGACCCGGTTGTGCAACTGGCCGAGATTTTGCGGTCGATGGCGCGTGCCTGGGAAGGCACAACAGCCCGGCTGCTGCGTCAGGCCAAAGGGGCTCCGGTGGATGCGGGGCTGGGTCTTGTCGTGCAGGAAATGGCTTTGGGGTTGGGCAGCGGCGAATGCGGTTCGGGCGTGCTGCAATTGGTCAATTCCTCAACCGGCCTGCCGCAGATCACCGGTCGGTACCTGAGCCAGAGCCAAGGCCGCGAAGCGTTGGACGGGGGGGCTGCGTCGATCTACCTCGAAAAGGACCCGCGTGGGCCGTCACTGGAAGAACTGGCGCCTGAAGCTTTTGCTGCACTCAAAGAGCACGCCGCCCTGATGCGGGCGCGGCTGCGCGAGGAAATGCAGATAGAGTTCACCATTGAGAACGGTAATCTGCATATTCTTGATGGGGTGCGCGTAGATCGCAGCGCGCGGGCAGCGCTGCGCATTGTTGTGCGACTTGCTGAGGACGGAATCATCACCAAGCAGGACGCGGTGATGCGGATCGAACCGCGTGCTTTGTCTGAATTGCTGCACCGTCAGGTGGCCGCGACGGCGAAGCGGGACATTCTTGGGATCGGTATCGCAGCCAGTCCCGGGGCTGCGACAGGCAGGATCGTGTTCTCTTCTGAGGCGGCGCAAGCGGGTGCGGCGCGCGGCGAGCCCTGCGTTCTGGTGCGGCGCGAGACCAGTCCAGAGGACATCCGGGGCATGCATGTGGCCTGCGCCGTGCTTACGGAACGTGGCGGAATGACGAGCCACGCAGCAGTGATCGGACGCGGGCTGGGTCTCCCTTCCGTGGTAGGTGCTGCCAATATGCGCTTCCAAATCAAGCGCAAACAGCTCGTGGCCGCAGATGGTCGGGTGCTCAAGGAAGGTGACGAGATCACCATTGATGGCACAAGTGGTCAAATCCTTGCCGGGTCGGTCCAAATGATCGAAGCGACACTGGATGAGACCTTCCGCACCTTTATGAGCTGGGCCGATGCCGAGCGAGATATCGGCGTGCGGGCCAATGCCGATACACCCGCCGATGCAAAGACCGCGCTGCATTTCCGTGCGCAGGGTATAGGGCTCTGTCGAACGGAACACATGTTCTTTGAGTCCGAACGCCTGACCCCGATGCGCGAGATGATCTTTGCGCAGCATCCGCAAGATCGTCAGGCTGCGCTGGAATTGGTGCTGCCGATGCAGCGCGCGGATTTTCTTGAGCTGTTCCGCATCATGCAAGGTCAACCGGTGTGCATTCGGCTCTTCGACCCGCCCTTGCATGAATTCCTGCCAACCAGCCGTGCGGGACAACGTGAACTTGCCGAAGCTCTGGACATCCCGGTGAGCGATGTCACGCGCCGGATCGAAAGCCTGACGGAATACAATCCGATGCTGGGCATGCGTGGCGTGCGGTTGGGCATCTCCGTGCCCGAGATCTATGACATGCAGGCGCGAGCAATCTTTGAAGCGACCGTAGAGGCCGCCGAAGAAGGGATCACCGTGGTGCCCGAGATCATGGTACCACTGGTATCGGCCAAACGTGAGGTCGAGTTGGTGCGCGGACGGGTCGAAGCGGTGGCCGCGGCGGTCCGAACGGAAAACGGCGCAGATTTCACCTATCGTCTGGGGGTCATGGTTGAGACACCCCGCGCCTGCCTGCGCGCCGGCGACATAGCCGAACACACGCATTTTCTGAGCTTCGGAACCAATGACCTTACACAGATGACGTATGGTCTTTCCCGCGACGATGCCGGCCGCTTCATGTCAGAATATGTGCGGCAGGGTGTTTTCAGCGAAGACCCTTTCCATATCCTTGACACCGAGGGAGTAGGTGAATTGTTGCGCCTTGGCGTGCTCCGCGGAAGAGACGCGCGTCCCAACGTGGTGCTGTCGATCTGTGGCGAACACGCAGCGCATCCCGAATCGATTGCGTTCTGCAGGGCGGCTGGATTTGACTATGTCAGCTGTTCTCCTTTTCGCGTTCCGGTGGCAAGATTGGCCGCTGCACAGCTTGCACTCGCTGACAAGATGCGGTATTCTTAACGCTAGCACTGGCAATATTTTGCCCCTGAGGCCTTAGCGGGCATCGGCCATGCGTTGCACGCATGGCCAAAAACTTGTGGAATCCCTTATTTTTCGTTAACAGCCCGCTTGACGTGCGGTCATGCCCTATTTTTGGGCGTTTGGTCGCCACCCACAACGCTGCGAGATCAAAACTCGATATGTCGAGATTGTTTGCAATTTTTTTGGCTTTGGTCTGCTTGGCAACGCCAACATTGGCAGAGCGCTCAACCGAAGCCGCGCAACAGCTCCTCACTCAGGAAAAATCCGTAATGGCGTCCGCAGGTGAATCCCACCTGACATCTCTGGTCACGCCCGTTTCACGCAATTCCGCGATTTACAACGCCTCATGGCTGAACGCACAGGACCCAGCCTCGGGCGGTGCACAATGGGAATGCCTTGCCGAAGCGCTTTACTTTGAAGCAAGAGGCGAGACCATCAAAGGTCAGTTCGCTGTGGCCGAAGTGATCATGAACCGCGTTCGGAGCGGCCGCTTCCCAGACAGCGTATGCGGCGTAATCAATCAGGGCACCGGCAAGAAATACCAGTGTCAGTTCACCTATACCTGCGACGGTATTCCAGAGCGCATCCGTGAGCCGCGCGCTTGGGAGCGCGTTGGCAAAGTGGCTCGCGCGATCCTCGACGGACGTGCGCCGATGAACCTCACAGATGGTGCCACGCATTATCACACCACGGCCGTGCGCCCGCGGTGGTCGCGCACCTACACCAAGACGGCTTCCATCGGTGTGCACCTGTTCTATCGCCACACATGGCGCGTCAGCAGCAGCGGCTGAGCCTCGGACCCTTCGACGGTTTCCATCAGATGAAATGTCGCGAGAGGATGGCAAAACGCCCCTTCGCGGCATTTTCGTTTGTGGCGCGCTCTGCTAGTTCCGACGTAACCAAAAAAGGGGTGCACTATGAGCTCTGAAATCCGACTTGCCTTTGCGCATCCGTCCGAACGCGCGATTGCAACAGCTGAGGGCGGTCCTGTGGACCGGATTTCATTGCGGGACCATATCGTCGATGTCGAAATCGGCGCCTTTCAAGCGGAGCGAGGCACCCGCCAGCGGATTTGTTTCAACGTCGTTGTCGAAGTCCAGCCCATCGTTGGCCATATCGACGATGATGTGGACCGAATCCTGTCCTATGACCGGGTGACCGAAGCAATTGCCGCAGAACTGGCTGCCGAGCGGTTGAACTTGCTTGAAACGCTGGCAGAACGAATTGCCGAACGCATTCTTTTGGAACCGCAGGCGTTGCGAGCTTTTGTGCGGATCGAAAAATTGGACCGGGGCCCCGGAGCGCTGGGCGTCGAAATCGTACGAGCCCGCACTGATCTTGGCGGTACAGCAACCGATGCCAGCCAAGAACGCCCCCACCCGCGCGTGGTCTACCTGTCGAATGCAGCCATCAGGTCCGAGCATCTTGGTGCTTGGATCGACCAACTCACGACTGATCCTGCCCCGCTCATTCTGTGTGTGGGCATGCCGGATAGCAAGCCTCCGCAGTGCAATCACGCAATGGCGCAACGGCGGATTGACCTTCTGGCGATCGAACAGAACGGCTGGTTGCTGGCGGCGCGGGATGCCCGCTGCAAAGTCGTCGCGACTCGCACCGAACTGGATTGGGCCATGAAAAACGGTCAGGTGTGCATCTGGGCACCATCCAAAATCGTGCTCGATGCGGTGGAGGGGCCAGAAACCTCCATTACCGACACAGTCGCCCTGACTGGGTGGTTTGCTGAGGAAATGGAGGCGCGTGAGCTTCTGGCCATCGGCGCCGAAGCACCGGCTTTGGAGAATGTTTCAGTTCGCAACAGCGCAATCGGCGAAAGCATGCTATAGGCGCTTGTCAAAGCAAGAATTGCGTTTCATTCACGCGGCATGACGACCTATTTTCGCCCATTGCCCCGTTCCACCGGTCCGCGCCCTAAAGACGCCTGTAATCTGGCTGGCGGCCCGCTCTGGTTTACGGAAGCCGTTGCGCTGCGCCGCGATGGAAAGCCCGAAATCATTCCGGCCAAAGCGGTTCCCGATGACGTTCTGGACCGTCTGACTTGCGCACGTGAACAGATTGCAGGCTTGCAGATGGACCGCGTGACGCTGATGGGAATCCTGAACGTCACACCGGACAGTTTTTCTGACGGCGGTCGTTATCTTGATCCCGAAGCTGCCGTTACGCAGGCCCAGCGTATGGTTTCCGAAGGGGCTGGTATCATCGACGTGGGCGGCGAAAGCACGCGACCCGGTGCGGAGACCGTGTCAAACGATGAGGAAATCGCCCGCGTGTCCGGCCCTATTTCGGCGATTGCACGCGACTTGGGCGTACCGATTTCGATAGACACGCGGAAGGCCCCTGTTGCCGAGGCTGCGCTCAATGCCGGTGCTGCTTTGGTCAATGATGTTGCAGGGTTCACCTTTGACGCCGACCTGGCGCCGCTCTGTGCCGCACGTCAGGTGCCGGTCTGTGTGATGCACGCGCAGGGCGATCCTCAGACCATGCAGGATGCCCCGCGTTACGACGACGTAAGGCTTGATGTTTACGACTTCCTATCTGAGCGGATCGAAGCCCTCGTGGCTCTGGGCATCGCCCGCGACCAGATCCTCATAGATCCCGGCATCGGATTTGGCAAAACGCTGGATCACAACCTTGCCCTGCTGCGGGACATTGCGCTGTTTCATGGTTTGGGCTGCGCAATCCTGCTCGGGGCATCGCGCAAGAAGTTCATCGGCACGATCTCCGGGGTTGGCGCGGCGGACACACGTGTGGCGGGATCGGTTTCGGTGGCCTTGCACGCTGCGTCTCAGGGTGTGCAAGTCATACGGGTCCATGATGTGAGTGAAACGCGTCAGGCGCTTGCGCTTTGGCATGCAGTTGAATGGGGTTTCGAAAATGGCACGTAAGCTGTTTGGCACAGATGGTGTTCGAGGGACGGCCAACATCCATCCTATGACCGCCGATATGGCACTGCGTATTGGTGCAGCGGTGGGTCGGCATTTCCGGCAGGACTCCAAAGGTGTGCACCGTGTGGTGATCGGCAAGGACACGCGGCAGTCAGGCTACATGTTCGAAAACGCGCTGACCGCCGGATTGACCTCGACGGGTATGAACGTGCTGCTGTTGGGTCCGGTGCCAACTCCGGCTGTGGGCTTGCTCACCCCGTCGATGCGCGCGGATCTCGGGATCATGATTTCGGCCAGCCACAACCCGGCGCAGGATAACGGCATAAAATTCTTTGGTCCGGACGGGTTCAAGCTCTCGGACGCCGATGAGGCAGAAATCGAAATGCTGATCGAATCCGGCGTTGAGTCGGCGCAAGCCGAGAACATCGGCCGCGCCAAGCGTATCGATGATGGGCGGTTCCGCTATCAGGAACGGGTCAAGTCTACCTTTCCATCCGACTTGCGGCTTGACGGCCTTAAAGTAGTGATCGATTGCGCCAACGGCGCCGCCTACAAGGCTGCCCCTGAAGTACTTTGGGAGTTGGGAGCCGAGGTCATCCCTTTGGGTGTGAGCCCGACAGGCGCGAATATCAATGAAGGCTGCGGATCGACACACCCGCAACTGGCCGCCGCCGCCGTGGTGGCGCATGGTGCAGATGTGGGGATTTGCCTCGATGGCGATGCCGATCGGGTCATTCTGATCGACGAGACCGGACAGGTGGCCGATGGCGACCAGATCATGGCGCTGATGGCCGCCCGCTGGGCCGAAGAAAATCGGTTGCGCGAAGGCGTGCTCGTGGCCACCGTCATGTCAAACCTCGGGTTAGAGCGATTTCTGGACGGGCGCGGTTTGCGGCTGGAACGCACAGGCGTCGGCGATCGGTACGTAGTCGAGGCAATGCGGCGCGGCGGCTGGAACCTTGGCGGCGAGCAATCGGGCCATATCGTCATGACGGATTTCGCCACAACAGGCGACGGGTTGATGGCCGGCTTGCAGTTCCTCGGTGAGATGTGTCGCACTGGAAAACCGGCAAGCGCCCTAGCCCGCAGCTTCGATCCCGTTCCGCAGTTGTTGAAAAACGTGCGCTATGATCCGTCGGTGACACCGCTTGAGATGGCGGCGGTCAAGTCGGCCATTGCGGATGCTGAAGCGCGGCTGAACGGCAAAGGACGATTGTTGATCCGCAAGTCGGGCACCGAACCTCTGATCCGAGTGATGGCGGAATGCGAGGACGAGGCGCTGCTGGTGGAAGTGGTGGACGGCATTGTGGCCGAGGTCGCCGCGTCGGTTTGAGGTACGCGGATGTGTCAACCCATCCGGCGTTTGCGTTGACGCAAACGGGTCAGAGGTCTCGCAAAACCTGCTCCAACCTTTCAGACAGCGCATAGAACCGAGCGGGATCGGCCACCGCCACGTCATATCCCATCGCAGACACGGCACCAAAGGGGTACAGGACGGCGTAGGCCCCTGTTTTTGGTCCAAACGGGATGGAAATGGCTCCGGCATGGGACATCCGGACACCCTCCTCGCGGACCTCGAAATTCATGCCGAGCCCGTAATAGCTGTCTTGGGCACGCTCCGCACGGGGCAACGCCAGCGGATCGCGTCCCACCCGTCCTTGGGGCCCAAACCAGTACCACAAGAGCCTTGCATGATCTGCCATTGACATACGCCATCCTCCCCAGGCCGCATAAGCGCCAAAGCGGGGAGACAGGGTGGCAGACACACCCGCGGGGTCGAGTACCCGCGCCTGGCAGGCGTCGACATAGCTTTGCCCGGTCGTCACTTCGATAATCCGGCCCAGAAGAGCGTAATTCTCGTTGTTATACGAAAATGCACCGCGCGTGCCGCGCTGACGGCTGCGATTCAGGACGATATCTGTCACATGTACGTGACGTGGCTGCGCCTCGTTCAGCCAGAACCCCATACGCAACTGTGTCGAATCCCGGCCTATCCCGGAGGTATGGGTAACCAGCTCGGAGACTGTCGCTGGTGGCGCCGCTCTATGCAGCGCGTCGGCCAACGTGGTGTCCCAATCCAAACGTCCCTCATCCACCAAAGACAGAACACAAAGGGCTGTGATCGCCTTTGAATTAGAGGCAAGATCCATCGGTCTGTCAGCGTCCAACCCGTGACTGGGCACGCCATCGGTCAGCACCTGCATGGCAGTGGCATCTGCACCGGAATCCTGCGCCCAATCGGAAAACAGACTGACCGGATCCTGGGCAAGGCCGGGTGTTGCGGCAGAAAAACCCAGCAAAAAAGCCAGAAGACGTTTCATGTCTTCTGGCTAGCAAATCAAAGGTCGCCCGTTCAAGGGACGGGCCCGGATCAAGCGGTGGCTATACCGTAAATGGCTGCAATCCGCGCAATCGCCTGTTCGGGCGGCAGTTCTTCGCTGTCAACGGTTCTGCGCGACGTGAGTTCCACCACACCGTTCTTGAGCCCGCGCGGACCGACCGTAATGCGCCACGGCAGGCCAATCAGGTCCATCGTGGCGAACTTGCCCCCTGCCCGTTCGTTGCGGTCGTCGTAGAGCGGTTCGAGGCCAATCGCGGTGAGGCTGCCGTAAAGCGCCTCACAGGCTGCGTCAGCTTCTTCATCACCCTGCTTGAGATTGACGATGCCGCAATGGAACGGCGTCACGCCTTCCGGCCAGATGATGCCGTTGTCGTCATGGCTCGCTTCGATGATTGCGCCCAAGAGGCGGCTCACACCGATCCCATGCGACCCCATATGCACAGGCACCTTGTTGCCCTCGGCATCAGCCACTGTCGCGCCCATTGCATCGGAATACTTGGTGCCGAAATAGAAGATCTGCCCCACTTCGATGCCCCGCGCCGTACGGCGGCGCTCTTCGGGAACCTTTGCGAACTCGGCTTCGTCATGGGTTTCATCGGTGCGGGCATAGCGCGAAGTGAACTCTTCGAGCACCGCCTGACACTGGTCGACACTGTCGTAGTCGATTTCACGGTCACCGAATTTCAGATCAGTGATCTCGCTGTCATAGAACACCTCGGACTCGCCGGTTTCGGCCAGCACGAGGAATTCATGGGTGTCGTCGCCGCCGATGGGACCAGAGTCGGCGCGCATCGGGATTGCCTGCAGGCCCATACGCTCATAGGTGCGCAAGTAGCTGACGAGGTGGCGGTTGTAGGCGTGCAGCGCGTCTTCCTTGGTCAGGTCGAAATTGTAGCCATCCTTCATAAGGAATTCGCGGCCCCGCATGACGCCAAAGCGCGGGCGGATCTCGTCGCGGAATTTCCACTGGATGTGGTAGAGCGTCAGCGGCAGGTCCTTGTAGCTGCCGACATGGCTGCGGAAGATGTCGGTGATCAGCTCTTCGTTTGTAGGACCGTAAAGCATGTCGCGCCCGTGCCGGTCACGAACGCGCAGCATTTCGGGGCCATACGCGTCATAGCGTCCGGATTCTTTCCAGAGTTCCGCCGATTGCAATGTCGGCATCAGCATCGGGATATGCCCCGCACGAACTTGCTCTTCGTGGACAATAGTCTCGATGTTGCGCAGCACCTTGTAGCCCAGCGGCAGCCAGGAATAGATGCCAGCGCTGGCCTGCTTGATCATACCGGCGCGCAGCATCAGCCGGTGGCTGACGATCTGGGCCTCGGCGGGGGTTTCCTTGAGAACGGGCAAAAAATAGCGGGACAGACGCATCTGGGACCTCTGATGGGTGGTTTCGCCCGTCCTAGCGGGTTGCATCGGAACGGACAAGAGCGGGTCTTGCCACAGCGAGATGGCCCGTTCTTTGCAGGACGCTCGGGTTGGCGATTGTTCGCCAGACCTGCCGGGATGCGAACAGACGAAAGCAACATGATTTCTCTTGCCCTGTCACAGCTTGGCGTACTGGTCTCCGGCTTAGTTCTGGCACTGGTTCTGCTGAGCGTCGCGGCTCGTTTTGTCATTCCGGGGCAGGATCGCATGTCGCGCGCCGGACGGTGGGTGTCTTTCTGGACACCCCCTGCGCGGCGCTTGTGGATATTGCCCTTGAAAAGCAAACGCCTTCGAAGAGAACCGTATTCCCGCCGGTTGCGTTTGCCACGCATCAGAACCGATTTCGATAACCTGATTTCAGAAGCGCAAACCAAACTCACTGCCGTTGAAAAGCAAGCGCCAGAGGAGACAGCGAGAGCAAGGCCCGACCTCGAAACTCGCACAGCGGCGCTAGTGTCGCTGGAAGGCATTGCTCAGGACGCTGTGCGTCGGGGACTTGGACGATCACATATCCGCGTGATGAAAATTCTTTGCAGCTATGTCCGCGAAAACGCCCCCGCTTCTTTGGCTGTCGCGTTCCCGCTGCAGGATTGGATGCCTTTGTCGAGCGATGCGCACCCAATTGAAAAGAAACAGCATCTTGACTGGCGCGCTGCGCGGTTTGCAAGCCCGGTCAACTCGAATGTCCGGGACTGGGCAGCGTCGCTGCAAGCCCCTCGAGAGGATGTCGCACTGGCGCTGCGGATCATTGGCCGTCGAACCGCCGACCAACGGGCGGTTGAGGCCGTTTCCGGACGAAAGCCAAAAGTGTCCGACATACGTGTTTATGATACCCCCTGCCCGACGCTTGATGATGCGGGCGCTACCGGGCCATACGGTTCGCAGAAGGTAGCACGTTTTCTGACTGATCTGAAACGCTGGCGAGACGCGCTTGGAGCGTATCAGGGCTACCGCCCGGATTTACGGCGCACAAACCTTCAGGCCGCAGATGTCTCCGATCTTGACCTGAGCGGATGTCGATTGGACCGCGCGCGTTTCGAGGGCGCCTGTCTGGCAGGAACCCGCTTGGTCGGCGCAAGCCTGCAACACGCACGTCTGGGCGCTGCAGACTGCAATTCGGTACAGATGCAAGGCGCTGACCTCTCATGTGCTTGGCTAGAGGGCGCCGATTTCAGAAATGGCAAGCTGGATGGCGCGATCTTTCCTGCTGCACAGTTGGAATGGGTAAATTTCAAGAGTGCAAGTTTGCGAGGCGCAGATTTCACCGGTGCGCGCATGGAAATCACCTCAATGTACGGGTCACAGCTGCAAGGCACCGTATTCCGCCATGCCAATCTTAGCGGCGCTGTCCTAAGAGACGCGCAGATGGAAGAGGCAGAGTTTTGGGAAGCCGATCTGAGCTGGGCAAATCTGCGCGGCGCGAGAATGGAGCGCACCAATCTGTGCTGGGCAACATTGCAAGGCGCGGACTTGGGAAGCGCATTTTTTGACGGGGCGCAATTGAACGGAGCAATCCTTGAAGCCGCTGATCTCAGATCCGCAAAGTTGGAGGCGACAGCTCTGCGTTCCACACAGTTGGCGGGCATCACATCAGCTGATCGCGCCAGCTTTCGCCGTTCTCTACTGAAAGATGTCGATCTGTCGGATGTTCCACTTTCGCAAAGTCAAATCGACCAGTGTTTCGGCGATGCCAGTGTGATCCCGCCAAATGGATGCAGGCGGCCCTCTCACTGGCCGACCGAGGTCCTGCCCGTTTATGCCAAAGGCGGCATTACCGATCACTGGCAAAAGTGGTGCCACAGCGCCTCGTCTGACAGGCCAGGCGCCGGATCTCAAAAATGATGCATTTGGTTTACATTTTGTACCGTCAGGTTATTTAGACAACCCCGGGGAGTATGCGTTCTCGGAGGCTGAGTTGAAAATTGAAAACGATATGCACCTGTCCAACCTTCCGGACAGTGTTACGGACATTTTTGCGCCAGGCTTCGAGGCGCTGCCTTTCGCAGCATTGTTTTACATCCCAGACGATAAACTTACGCTTCTCTGGCGCAACCAAGCACATGCCGTCATGTCCGGCTCAGAAGGCCGGGATGTTACGGGCATGGGGATGTTCGAGGCATTCCCGCCGAGCGGTGATGCCGAGGGTTCGGATGCAATCGCCTTTATTCGCAAAGCAACTGATGAGATCGTAAAAAAGGACAACCGCAGGAAGTAGGCCCATCGCGCTTTGACCTGCTGGATGAGAGCGGTGCCTATGTCGAACATCATTGGCAAATGCATTTTGCGCCGGTCCGGAAGAACGGCGAAATCGTTGCCATCCTGCAAACTGCCCGCGACGTGACCGAAGCCACGCTGACCGCGCGCTTGGCGCAAAGTCACAGACGTGCAGCCACATCAACCGCGTCAGTGGCCTATTTCAGTTATGACCCGAAAACGGATCTGTTTCTGCGGCACGACGCCATTGATGCGATGTTCGGATTTGAACGCGAAGCAGCAGGCCCATACGCGGCACCGTTTTTCGAACGTATCCACAAAGACGATATTGGCGCTGTCCACACCGAAGTCGAGCGCGTGCTTGCGGCTCCTCACGGCGAGATTGCATCATTCGACTACCGCATCCCCCTGCCCAACGGCGTTGAGCGGTTCGTACGCGTCCGAGGCGAGATCGCCACCGACCCAATTGATCGCCGCCCAAAACTGGTTGGCACGTTTGTAGACCTGACCGATATCGAGACCGCCCGTCAAGAACTGCAGCGCGCCGTCAACATCCGTGAGTCGTTGGTGGTCGAAGCCAATCACCGGATCAAGAACAGCCTGCAAATCGCTTTGTCCTTGCTGCGCCTTCAGGCCAGCAAACAATTGGCGGCAGGCGGGCCTGAAGCGGAAAAGGCCCGCGCAGCGTTGTTGGCTGTTGAATCGCGTGTGAGAGCGGTCGCGGACGTGCACGCGGCGATTCAGATCGACGACGATGTTGCACAGATTGATCTAACGGTTCTGTTCAACCGACTTGTTCAGTCGACCCGGAAAAGTGCAGAGCTTCCTGAAAATGCAATGCTTTTCAACCATCCACAAAAGCAGATCCGGATGAAAAGCGACACAGCTATCGCGCTGGGCCTCATGCTCAACGAATTGTTGACGAACGCCATCAAATACGGCGCCCCGACAGTTGAAGCCCCCGTGGCGCTTGACCTTGAAATCTGTGACTGCAGTCAGTTGAGTGTCACGGTCTCAAATGCCGATTTGACTTCGTCGGAAACGACGCTTGCCTTTGAATCCTCTGGCACTGGCGAACGCCTGCTCCAGCAGTTTGCCGATCAGATCGGCGCCTCAGTTCTTCGTGACAAGAAAGACGGGCAGATCGTGGCGCGGATCTTGATGGCACTGGACCAAGAACACAGGGATAGCGCCGTCGTCGCCTGAACCGCGCCCCGTCAAGCCGGCAGCGGCGACGCAAAACCACAAAGCGTCGGCGCTTGTATACGCCTTGCACTTGAAACCCTTGGGCGGACGGGCAATGTAGGGGCGAGATATACGGGGCATTTTGGATGGCACTTTCCGCGCGGGATCAGCTGAAATACTGGAGCGTTGCCGCGGTCGTCTTCGCGGTCGTTTTGTGGTTGCTGGGAGATGTCCTGCTGCCATTCGTTCTGGGAGGGGCCATCGCGTATTTCCTCGATCCTGTGGCCGACCGTCTGGAACGTTTGGGATTCAGCCGGATCATGGCGACGGCGATCATCACCGTCGTCGGTCTGTTGGCCTTTATTCTGCTCTTGCTTTGGGTGATCCCTTCACTGGTCAATCAGGCTCTGGATCTGTTTGACGTCGCCCCGACGCTTTTCGCCAATCTTCGCGATTTCCTGATCGAACGGTTCCCGGACATCATGGACATGGAAAGCCCGTTGCGGCAGTCCCTCATGTCCATCGGTGAGACGATCCAGTCACGGGGCGGTGAGTTGCTGAACACTGTGCTCAGCTCGGCTGCGGGCATCATCAACATCGTGATGCTGTTCGTGATTGTGCCGGTGGTGGCCGTATACCTGCTTCTGGATTGGGACAACATGGTCGCGCGAATTGACGAATTGCTTCCCCGCGATCACGCACCGACCATTCGCAAGCTCGCCTCCGACATTGACCGGACCCTGGCCAGTTTCATCCGGGGCATGGGCACGGTTTGTATCATTCTGGGCACGTATTACGCCGTTGCTCTGATGATGATCGGTCTTCAATTCGGCCTGGTTGTCGGTTTCGTGGCAGGTCTTGTGACCTTTATTCCCTATCTTGGCGCTCTGATTGGAGGCGCGCTTGCCATCGGACTGGCCTTGTTCCAGTTCTGGGGAGACTGGCTGTCCATCGGTTTGGTTGCGGGCGTTTTCGTTTTGGGACAGGTGGTCGAAGGCAATGTGCTCACGCCAAAACTTGTGGGATCGTCGGTTGGCCTTCACCCTGTCTGGCTCATCCTGGCGTTGTCGATCTTCGGAACGCTCTTTGGCTTCGTCGGAATGCTTGTCGCGGTCCCCGTCGCGGCCTCTATTGGCGTGATTGCACGCTTTGCCGCGCAACAATACCTTCAAAGCCGCCTGTATCGCGGGCTGAGTGATCGGAACCCGGAATAAATGGCCCTTCAGATGAAATTCGACATTCCGGCGCGCACCGCGCTGGGACGCGGAGACTTTTACGTCACCCACAGCAATGCTGTCGCTTTGGGAATGGTGGATACCTGGCCGAACTGGCCAAATGGCAAACTGGCCCTGGTAGGCCCACATGGGTCCGGAAAGACCCATCTGGCGCATGTCTGGTGTGCCGACTGTGGCGGCCGGCTGATCGCTGCAAGAGACATAACCGACAAAGACATTCCAACGCTCGCCGACGCGCCGATCTGTGTCGAGGATGTGGAACAGATTGCCGGGCAGCAGCACTTGGAAGAGGCTCTGTTTCACCTGCACAATATGGTTCTTGCCAATTGTCAATCTTTGTTGCTGACCGCCACGCGACCGCCTTCGGCTTGGGCCATACACCTGCCCGATCTGGCCAGTCGGATGGCGGGCACCACGGTGGCAAAACTGGCTGCCCCGGACGACATTCTCTTGTCTGCCGTGCTGGCAAAGCTTTTTGCAGATCGACAGATCGTTCCGATGGCAGATGTGATTCCTTATCTTGTGCGCTGGATGCCACGCTCTTTCGAAGCCGCAGGACAGGTCGTTGCCCATTTGGACACCGAAGCGCTCGGCACACCCAAGGGTGTTACGCGGGCCCTAGCCCGCACCGCACTGGCCGAGCTTGAATTTCGAGAGGAAACCGCGTCAGACTAGAGGCTGGACGTGATGTCCCCGCCATAGACGTCACCAAACCGTCACGCGTTAGCTGTAAAGGATGCCCATGAACAGCGCCGATTTCCTGCATGCTCCGCGTCCCGAGCCTTCAGAATTACCGGAGCTCGATCTGACGGGGCCAGGTCGGTTCTTCAACCGCGAGATGTCATGGCTCGGATTCAATTGGCGCGTGCTCGAGGAAGCCGAAAACCCGCGAGTGCCTCTGCTTGAGCGGCTGCGCTTTCTTTCGATCTCCGCGACCAACCTGGACGAGTTCTATACCGTCCGCGTGGCCGGTCTGCGTGAACTGGCTCAGGCCGGGAATGTAACACCGGCAGCGGACGGGCTCACGCCTGCCGAGCAGTTGGTTCTGATCAACGAGGATGCGCGCAACCTAATGGCGTCACAACAGCGCGTGCTGGCCGATCTGCGCGAGCGGATGGAGGCTGAAGGCATTTCTATCCTCGGACGGGATGACCTTGATGCCGCTGATCTGACGCATCTCGAAGACGTGTTCCTCAATCAGGTGTTCCCGGTTCTTTCGCCATTGGCCATCGACCCGGCTCACCCCTTTCCGTTCATTGCCAACAACGGCTATTGCCTGGCCCTTCAGTTGGAGCGGCGTAAGGACAAGACCCCACTGCAAGCACTCTTGCCGATCCCAGCGCAGGTCGCACGCTTCGTGGCCCTCCCGTCGCAAGAGGGTGCAGACCGGTTCCTTTTTCTCGAAGATGTCCTTCTGCTGCATTTCGACCGGCTATTCCCGGGTTACAAACTACGCGACCATTTTGGGTTCCGCGTGTTGCGCGATAGCGATATCGAGGTTGAAGACGAGGCCGAAGACCTGGTGCGCGAATTCGAGGTGGCCCTAAAGCGCCGCCGTCGCGGTGAAGTGGTCCGCCTGACAATATCCGCCGGCGCGCCGAAAGGCTTGCGGGACATCGTGATGCGGGAACTGCGCGCGCGCGACGATGATGTGATCGAGCTCACAGGCATGATTGGGGTCGCCGACCTGAAGGAGCTGGTCCTCGACAGCCGTCCTGACCTTCTCTGGCCCAGCTTTACACCGCGCGTGCCCGAACGGGTGCAGGATTTCGACGGCGATATGTTTGCAGCGATCAAGCAGAAAGATATGCTGCTTCATCACCCCTATGAGACATTCGACATGGTGGTGCGGTTCCTAGCGCAGGCGGCGCGCGATCCGGACGTTGTCGCGATCAAGCAGACGCTCTATCGTACGTCGCGTCAATCGCCCATCGTGGCCGCATTGTGTGAGGCTGCCGAGGATGGCAAGTCTGTTACGGCGCTGGTCGAGTTGAAAGCCCGTTTCGATGAAGCCGCCAACATCCGCCAGTCTCGGCGTCTCGAACGGGCGGGCGCACACGTGGTCTACGGGTTTCTCGACTGGAAGACCCACGCCAAGATCTCGGTCGTGGTGCGCCGCGAAGGCGACCGATTGGTGACCTACACCCATTATGGAACCGGCAACTATCACCCGATTACTGCAACGATTTACACGGATCTGAGTTTTTTCACCTGCGACGCATCACTTGGACGCGATGCGACCAAGGTGTTCAACTACCTGTCTGGCTACGCCCTGCCCGATGGTCTGGAAAACCTGAGCATTTCGCCGCATTCGCTTAAACCAAAAATGCTTGAGATGATTGCCGCAGAAGCGGATCACGCGCGCGCCGGTAAACCAGCGCAAATCTGGCTCAAGATGAATTCGCTGATTGAACCCGACATGATCGACGCGCTCTATGCCTCGAGTCAGGCTGGGGTTCAGATCGATTGTGTGATCCGGGGCATCTGTGGTCTGCGTCCGGGTGTGACCGGGCTGAGCGAGAACATCCGCGTCAAATCTATTGTCGGCCGTTTTCTGGAACACTCGCGCATCATCTGTTTCGGCAATGGTCACGGCCTGCCTCACAAGAAGGCGCGCGTGTTCATGTCATCTGCCGACTGGATGGGCCGCAACCTTACACGCCGGGTGGAAACGCTCGTCGAGATCGAGAACGCGACAGTCAAGGCACAGATCGTCAGTCAGATCATGGCCGCAAACCTTGCTGATGTGGCGCAAAGCTGGATCATGCAACCGGATGGCCGTTTCGAACGCGCAACATGGGAAGACGGCGCTTTCGCGTTTAATTGCCATCGCTTCTTTATGGAAAACCCGTCGCTTTCGGGACGGGGATCAGCAGGCGCCTCAGACGTTCCAAAATTGACCCACACAGAAGAGTGACTGGGCAAAGTTGTTTGAATACCGACGTCAGCGGCCGCGTTTGTGTGGCAGCAAGACGGCATAAAGCGCGCTGTTGACGGGCGCATCCATGCCCACCTCTGCCGCCAGCCGCACCGCAGCGCCAGACACCCAGTCAATCTCCAATGGCCGGCCGTGCTCGAGGTCAATGGCCGTTGACGCCCGTGCCTGCGGCGGAAATGCCATCATGCTCGACCAAACCTGCTCTTCGATATCCGCATCCAGCGCCACACCATGCGCGCGGCCAATACGGGCCGTTTCCGAGACGGCGCTTTTGAACAAGCTCGCCAACTCCGGGATGCTGCGAATGTCGCCAACAGTACAGCGCCCGGCCGCCGTAACACCTGAGAGGGCAGCAAACAGCACGAATTTGGACCACAACTCTTTATCTATGTCCTGACGATCGGGTGCAGAGGAACCAGATGCATTGATCGCGTCGCGAAGCGCCTCAATCCGAGCCGAAGACCGGTTGTCGCGTTCGGCAAAGATGAAGGAATGAAAGTCTCCGGTTTGCTTGATCACTCCGGGGGCCGAAATGGTGGTCGATATCCATGCAACGCCGTTCGCCACGGATTGTACTGGTAAGATCTGGGCCAGCCGTTCGGCTGCTTCGACCCCATTCAGAAATGGCACCACAACCGTATCCGGGCCGATCATAGGCAGGCAAGTCTTCGCCGCCGCGCCAAGCGCATCGCCTTTGACACCAAAGATGATCGCATCAACTGGACCGACGTCGTCCGTGGAGTCTGTCGCCAAGGCTGGATGTACGATTTCCGTCCCCGTCTCGCTTTGCAACTGCAACCCTTGCGCCCGTATCGCTTCGAGGTGCGCGCCGCGTGCGATGGTGATCACCTCGTGGCCGGCATTTGCAAGTTTGACAGCCAGGAACCCGCCAATCCCACCGGTTCCAACGGTTGCAATTCGCATTTCAAAGCCCTTTCTGATCGTGTCATCCACTGCCCAACGTAGCTTCAGCATTGGTGGAAACACCACAAGCTGCAAGGGGCATTTCCGCAATTTGCAACCGCCTTGCAAAAGTCTGCAACGCGTTGCAATGCCGTTGCAAAAGACTGCAACGGAAGCCAAGCCCTGTAGCACAGCACCGCGCAAATCGCCGCTGTGCCGCGGAAAGCGCGGCTGGTTTCTTGACCTTGGCAGCGGGCTTTGTCACGGTGCGCGCAGTCTGACCGGGAGGCCGTATGGACAGCAGAGCAGAGCCCGAACACGATCCGCACGGCATGTTCGGGCACCCCCTGTTCGACGACCCCAAGGCGCGCGCACTAAGCCGTGTCGGCGTTGTCGATATTGGTTCCAACTCGGTCCGCCTTGTCGTGTTTGACGGCGCGGCACGCTCGCCAGCCTATTTCTACAACGAAAAACTCATGTGTGCGCTGGGTGCCGGCATGTCCGAAACTCGGCGCTTGAACCCAGCCGGACGTAAGCGCGCTTTGCAAGCGCTCAAGCGGTTTCAGGCGCTTGCGGACGGGATGAACCTGCCCCCGCTGACGGTTGTCGCCACTGCCGCTGTCCGCGAGGCCGAAGATGGGCCCGAGTTTCAGGAAGACGTGCTGCGCGAAACCGGACTGCGGATTTGGGTGATCGGCGGCGAAGAAGAGGCGCGGCTGTCCGCGCAGGGTGTGCTTCTGGGCTGGCCAGGAAGCTATGGGCTAGTCTGCGATATCGGCGGCTCGTCTATGGAACTGGCCGAAATCTCAGACGGGCGTGTTGGACGTCGTATCAGCTCGAACCTTGGGCCCCTGAAACTGCGCGACATTCAAGGTGGGCAGAAAGGCCGGGATGCGCATATCAAAAAGGTCATGTCCAAGCTCGTCGACCACATGGGGGCACAGCGCGACCGTTTGTTCCTTGTCGGTGGGTCATGGCGTGCGATTGCCCGGATCGACATGCATCGCCGGGGGTATCCGCTGCATGTTCTGCATGAATACCGGATGGACAAGAAATCCGTCAGCCAGACAGTGAAGTTCATCAAAGCAAGCGACCTGGAGGAACTGCGCCAGGCCTGCGGTGTCTCGAATGCACGGATGGAGTTGGTGCCCTACGCTGCCGAGGTTCTCAAACGGTTGGTGCAGACCTTCAAACCCAAAGACATTGCGATTTCGAGCTATGGTATCCGCGAAGGTCTGCTCTATGAACAGATGCCGCAGGATTTGCGCGAACGGGATCCGCTGATTGAAGCCTGCCGCTTTGCGGAGGCCAAAGATGCTCGCCTGCCCGGTTTCGGCAAAAAGCTGTTCCGTTTCGTGACGCCTCTGTTTTCGGCCGTCGACAAACCACGCACACGATTGATCAAGGCCGCTTGCCTTTTGCACGATGTCAGTTGGCGAGCGCACCCTGACTACCGCGCCGAAACGTGCTTTGACAACGCCACCCGCGCCAACCTTGGCGGGCTCAAACATTCCGAACGGGTGTTTCTGGGACTGGCATTGCTGCACCGCTACAAGAACAAACGCGAAGGCACGCGGTTCGAGGAGCTGGAAGGCCTGTTATCCGAGAAAGCGACACAAGAGGCCGAGGTGCTTGGCAAGGCACTTCGGTTTGGGTCGATGCTCTGGATGTCGGATGCCAGTGCCGACGGCACGGCGCTGGAATGGAAGCCACGCAAAAAGCTACTCCGCCTCAAGCTGACACGAGAGTCGGTGCCGCTTTATGGCGAGGTCGCCGAGGCGCGCTTCCTCTCGCTTGCGACATCCTTGGGCGCTGAGACGGAAGTTGTGGTCAAGCGGTAGCCAACGCGTCTGCCCGTTTCGGTCGATAAACCCGCCCCGCGATCACAGGTCTGGCCCACCCTGCTCAACGAGCTTGCGAATCCGGTGGATAGCCAACCAGACCAAGAGCACGACGGGAATGGTCACAAGTGCTGTGATTGCCCCCTTGCTGATCCCGATCAGGGCTGCAACAGGATAAAGCAGATAGCCGGCCAACGACACCGCGTAGTAGCTGATCGCGACGACCGAGAGCCCCTCTACTGTTTTCTGCAGACGCAGTTGCATGTCTGCACGTTGGTTCATGCTTTCCAGAAGCTGCTGGTTCTGAGCGGAGCGTGCCACCTCGACCCGGGTGCGGAGAAGATCACCGGCCCGCACTGCCCGGGCAGCCATTGCAGAAAGACGCTTTTCAGCCGATTTCACCGTGCGCATCGCCGGATCGTAGCGGCGTGTCATGAATTCCGCGAAGGTCTGACGCCCGTCGAACCTTTCTTCTCGCAAAACCTTTATGCGTTGCTCGACAATGGCCTCATAGGCACCTGTGGCACCGAACCGGAAGGAGGTTTGCGCCGACAGGCTTTCGAGTTCCGCTGAGACGGCAAGCAGCGCTTTAAGACGGTCTTCTTCCTGCCCATCGCCTTGGGTCATTGCGGCCATCAGACGGTTGAGTTCGTTGTCGATCTCTCCCATGCGCGGCCCCAGTTCCCGCACACGCGTGAAGCCCAGCATGGACATCGTCTTGTAAGTCTCGATTTCGCACAATCTTTGCACGATACGACCCACGCGGCGTCTACCGATCCCAGGGCTTACAAAGCAACCAAAGCGCAGGTGCCCTGCGGGGTCGATGCGAAAATCGCCTGCCACAATAGCCTCGTCATCGATTACACGGCTTACCGCCAGACTTTCAGGCACAAACCAGTCCGATAGAAGCTGAGAGATTTTGGCTTCCTCCGGGCGCTCTTCGACACGGATCAGCGCAGAGGTGATCCGTACGCCGGGCGCGGAGGCCAGCCAACTTTCAGGGAACACATCCATATCCGCCGGATCGAAAGGTCGGTCGGAGACACCGTTGAGAAACACCGTGTAGGTGACAAATTCGGTGTGCTGCTCCCACTTCAGCGTGTGCTGCCCAATCTGACCCGAGAAATGTGTGGCTCCCGGTTGAGGGTGCGCCGTGCCGTAGCGATCCAACAGGGACTTCAAGTGATCAAGATCAAGAGACTTGTCCCGCGCTGCCGCTGCTTTCGGTTTTTTCAGAGCAAGATAGACCGCCCGACAGGGGGCTTCGAGCGATGGAAACGGACGCGCGTGCAATTCGTTTGAAAGAGCATAGCGCAGGGGGTGATCTTCAATGGGAGGCATGGGTCAGTCTTTCAGAGTCGCCAAAGATTTAGGCCTGCGCTTTTAGCAAGTAAAGGAAATTTCCTGATATTTCAGTATTTTACCAGTATCCAACAGTATGCCGATTGCATTCCGCATCGCCTGACAACTGACCGCCCAAGGATCAGGCAATAGTGAAATGAACTGCAGATCAATGATCTCAAACGGATTTTTGCGTCAGGTCAACGCCGAAACCGGCCGGACGCGGTAAACTTTGAAGGATTCAGCGGACATGAACCGCTGTGGCAGTTCGGCAGCAAGGAGATGACGTATGAAACTGTTCATTGGCTATGCCAGCACGGAGGGTCAGACACAGAAAATCGCGCGTCATATCGCGGACTACTTGGTGGATCATGGGCATAGCGTTGAATTGATGGCGCTGGCAGACGCAGGCCCCATCGCTCTCTCTCGTTTTGATGCAGCGATCCTAGGCGCCTCGGTCCATGTGGGACACTATCAGAAAGTCCTGTCCGAATTCGCGGACACTTATGCCGACGGATTGAATGCAATGCCCACAATGTTTCTTTCAGTGTCGCTTGCGGCAGCCGGACATGACGCAGAGGACTGGCGCGCTCTGGACACGATCATAAGCGACGTCTCGGATGCAACCGGACGGACACCGGGAAAGGTGCTGCAGGTCGCGGGGGCGTATACACCCTCTCAGTACGACGTGTTCCGCCGATTTGTCATGCGGCGGATTATTGCGGCCAAGGATCCAGAGGCCGATCTGGACTGGGACAAGGAATACACCGACTGGGAGGCGCTGGATGCGGAGACCGACGGGTGGCTTTCTCAAGCTTCGATCTGACCGGACGGCGCAACAAAAAAACCCCGCATCCTGGGATGCGGGGCTTTGATGTCTTACTTGCGTAGGATCAGGTGATCCGGCTCAGCAAATCCTCAAGCGACTTCTTAGCATCCCCATAGAACATCCGCGTGTTGTCCTTGAAGAACAGCGGGTTCTCAATGCCTGAATAGCCAGTGCCCTGACCGCGTTTGGAAACGAAGACCTGCTTGGCCTTCCAGCACTCCAGAACCGGCATCCCGGCGATGGGGCTGTTTGGGTCGTCCTGTGCGGCCGGGTTTACGATATCGTTCGAGCCGATGACGATGGCGATGTCCGTATCCGGGAAGTCATCATTGATCTCGTCCATCTCAAGCACGATGTCGTAGGGCACTTTTGCTTCGGCCAAAAGCACATTCATGTGGCCGGGCAAACGGCCCGCGACCGGGTGGATCGCAAAACGCACTGCCTTGCCCTTGGCGCGCAAGCGACGGGTCAGTTCGGCCACGTTCTGCTGCGCCTGCGCCACCGCCATGCCGTACCCCGGAATGATGATGATGCTGTCGGCCTCGTCGAGGGCCTGAGCGACACCATCGGCGTCGATGGCCACCTGTTCGCCCTCAACGGCCATCTGTTCGCCCGCCGGTCCGCCAAAGCCGCCCAAGATCACGCTGATGAACGAGCGGTTCATCGCCTTACACATGATGTAGGACAGGATCGCACCCGAGGAGCCCACAAGCGCACCCACAACGATCAAGAGGTCGTTGCCGAGGCTGAAGCCAATCGCAGCGGCCGCCCAGCCCGAGTAGGAGTTGAGCATGGAGACCACGACCGGCATGTCGGCACCGCCGATGCCCATGATCAGATGGTACCCGATGAAGAGCGCCAGCAGGGTCAGAAGAACAAGGGTCCAGCTGCCCGCGCCACCGAGATACATAATCGCCAGCAGAAGCGACAGGATCGCCGCGCCCGCGTTCAACAGGTGACCACCCGGCAGTTTCTTGGCCGATGTGTCGACCTTGCCTGCCAGCTTGCCGTAGGCGATAACCGACCCGGTGAAGGTCACGGCACCGATCCAGATGCCCAGCACCAGTTCGACCTTGAGGATGTTGATCTCAACATTGGTCTTCTTGGCGATCAGCTGACCAAAGGACGACAGACCGTCATAGACCTCTTTCGGCAGGCCGATGGCGGTGTAGCCGTCATCGGCAACCGCACCCATCACAAGGTTGTTTGCTTCGTAAATTTCCGAGATGTTGTTGATCATGATGTCGGCGTTGAAGCCGACGAACACGGCTGCCAGACCGACAAGGCTGTGCATGATCGCCACAAGCTCGGGCATCTGGGTCATCTGCACACGCGTGGCAAGCTGATAGCCGACACCCGCACCGAGTGCGATCAGCACGAGAGACGCGATAAAGAGGCCCTGCCCCGGTCCAATCAACGTGGCGACCACGGCAATGGCCATACCAACGATGCCGTACCAGACAGCCCGCTTGGCGCTTTCCTGACCGCTCAGGCCACCCAGCGACAAGATGAAGAGAACGGCTGCGACCGCGTAGGCCGCGATAGTGAATCCGAATTCCATGATGCCTGCCCCCTTAGGATTTCTGGAACATGGCGAGCATGCGCCGTGTGACGAGGAAGCCGCCGAAAATGTTGATGGCAGCCATAAAGATGCCCAACGACGCCAGCAGCGTGATCAGCAGCGAACTGGACCCGATCTGGATCAGGGCGCCAAGGATCACGATGGACGAGATCGCATTGGTGACGGCCATCAGAGGCGTGTGAAGCGAATGCGCGACGTTCCAGATCACCTGGAAGCCGATGAAGACCGACAGAACGAACACGATGAAGTGCTGCATAAAGCTTGCCGGAGCCACCAGACCGACGCCCAGAACAAGAGCAGCCCCGATCGCCAGCAGAGTCACCTGCTGCTTGGTTTGCGCTTTGAACGCAGCGACTTCCTGTTCGCGCTTTTCTTCGGGTGTGAGTTCCTTGGCCTTTTCCTTGGGTTTGGCGGCAATCGCCTGCACCTTTGGCGGCGGCGGCGGGAAGGTCACGGCCTTTTCATGCGCGATGGTTGCGCCGCGGATCACGTCGTCTTCCATGTTGTGCACGACCTGACCATCTTTTTCCGGGGTCAGATCGGTCATCATGTGACGAATGTTGGTGGCGTAGAGGTTGGACGATTGTGTGGCCATGCGCGACGGGAAGTCGGTGTAGCCGATGATCGTAACGCCGTTGTCGGTCACGATCTTTTCGTCCATCACGGTCATTTTGCAGTTGCCGCCCTTTTCGGCGGCAAGGTCCACGATGACCGAACCCGGTTTCATGCTTTCGACCATGTCCTTGGTCCAAAGCTCGGGCGCTTCGCGGTTCGGGATCAGCGCAGTGGTGATCACGATGTCCATATCGGGTGCAAGCTCACGGAACTTGGCCAATTGGGCCGCGGCAAATTCCGGCGAGGACACAGACGCATAACCGCCTGTCGCTGCGCCGTCCTGCTGCTCTTCCTCAAAGTCGAGGAAGACAAATTCCGCACCCATCGACTCGACCTGTTCCGCCACTTCGGGGCGCACGTCGAAGGCGTAGGTGATCGCACCCAGCGATGTCGATGTGCCGATGGCGGCAAGCCCCGCCACACCGGCACCGACGACCAGAACTTTCGCCGGGGGCACCTTGCCCGCGGCGGTGATCTGACCGGTGAAGAAACGGCCGAAGTTATTGCCCGCTTCGATAACGGCGCGGTAGCCCGCAATATTCGCCATCGAGGACAGCGCGTCCATTTTCTGGGCGCGCGAAATACGCGGCACCATGTCCATCGCTATGACAGACGTCCCTTGGTCCGCGGCTTGCTGCATCAGCTTTTCGTTCTGAGCCGGGTAGAAGAACGAGATCAGAAGCTGACCTTCGCGCGATTTCTTTAGCTCGGCCTCGGTCGGCGGGCGCACCTTGGCGACCACGTCGGCGGCTTTCCAAAGAGCGGCGGCGGTTTTGACAACCTCGACGCCTGCGTCTTTGTACGTGTCGTCATTGTAACCCGCTGCGTCGCCTGCACCGCTTTCAATGATGCACTCATATCCCAGCTTTTGCAGCTGGCGGGCGGACTCCGGGGTCATGGCAACACGTGCCTCACCCTTCATCACTTCCTTTGGCGTCCCGATTTTCACCTGAGCCGTCCCCCTTATGGTTCGTTGCGAAGTGCCGTAGCGGCATGTTTTCCGGCGATGGGTCTACAATGCTGACCTAAAGCGCACAATGCTGCCCACCCGCGAAACGCTCATCTAGAACAGATGTGCCCGGTCGGCTAGAGCCAACGTCGCGTTTGTTTCTCGTATCGGGCAAAATTTGCACGAAAATTTCGCCGCAGCCGCTTTTCTTCCGCGATTATGAAGTGTTTCTCGATCCACCAGACGAAAATCGGAATCAATGGGAGCGATAACACCGCGTCCCAGTAGAGGATCATTCCGGTGAGGATCAGCGAATCAGCCAAGTAGATGGGATTGCGCGAGCGCTTGAATATCCCGCTTGTCACCAATGCGGACGGTTCCTGATGCGGGATGATTGTCGTTTTGTGACGGCGCATTTCGAAGGCTGCCAGCGCGATCAGAACGATGCCTGTGCCAACCAGCAACCCGCCGAGCAGATCTGCCCAGACCGTGCCAAAGCCGAGTCCAAAGTCGAAACGGGTCTTTTGCACCCAAGCCACGACCAGCGCCGCAGCAAGCCAGACCGGGGGAAGATCGATATATCTCCTCATCGCTCGGACATAGCAAAACCCGAGACAGCGCGCGAGACAGATCAGTTGGACAAATGGCCGCCAAAGGCGGGCGACCGAGAGGTCACATCTTTACGCAGCCAAGGATCTCGTTCTTTGGGAGGCGTGCCACCATCACGCCGCCATCGACGCGCTTGACGTGAAATCCATAGCCGCGCATGCGAAATTTCCATTCGGCATCCGACAGTGTTTTTTGACGTTCCGCCACCAGAAAGTGGCGCAGTTCACCCAGATCAGGGCCGGCAATTGTTTCTGCAAACATGGTGTTCCTCGTATGTTACCCATGTTCGTTTTCACACCGGAATGTGACCAATTTGGGCAGTAAACCCGGTTTTTTGCGGGTTTCGAAACAATGGCCGCGTTCAGCAACACAAAAGTTGACGCAACACGTCTTTAGGTCAACTTAACCCTTTGTTTCATTGACCAAAGGCGTGCGATGCGATTTGCGCAAGCGCGCTTCTCGCCAGGTGATGAACACGACGGATGCCATGATTATGCCACCTCCCAGGATCACCCAAGGATCGGCGGGCTCTCCAAAGAATGCAGCGCCCATTGCAACTGACCACACAAGCTGAAGAAATGTGACAGGCTGCGTAACGGTAACCGGAGCCGCTGCAAACGCCAGTGTCATGGTATAGTGCCCCGCTGTTGCGAAGCAGGCGACCGCCGCGATGATCAGAAGGTCCGTTAAACCTGGTGTCACCCAGACCGCGATGGCAAACGGAGCAAGTCCGATGGTTACGGTGATCGACAAGAGGGCCACAACCATGCTCGCCGGCACTTCACCGGAAACGATCTTGGCAATAAGGTAGCTTCCGGCAAAAAGCAAAGCGGTGCCCAACATTGCGATATGTCCCGGGTCTAATTCTCGAAACCCAGGTCTCAGGATGATCATGGCGCCGACAAGCGCCACCAGAACAGCCATTATGCGGCGCAGAGCAAGACGTTCACCCAAGACGAAGACCGCAAGGATCGTGACATAAACGGGATTGAGGTAGTTCATTGCCGTAACCTCAGCGATGGGGATCCGGCTCATGGCGTAAAACCAAAGGATAACCCCAAGAGAATGAACAAGCCCGCGAACGCTAAACAGCGCTTTCTGCCTTTTGGTCAGACGAATCGCCAATAACTCGCGCCAGACAGGGACCAGAAAGATCAGACCGATCACGTACCGCAGAAAGGCGGACTCGGCAGCCGGAACCCGCCCCCCCAATAGCTTGACCAGGGCTGTGACAGCTACAAAGCAGATGCCCGTGACAACCATCCAGAGGATGCCCGCTATCGGGTTCGCTGTGTCTTGAGGAAATGACGAGGTGGACATGCGGACAATGGAGCGGAAGCGCGCACCAAGTGCAAGTGGCGTAGTTTCAGCGTGTGCTGAGCTGTCTTATTACATCAGCAGCAGTTTTGCTGCGATGGCCCACATCACGATGCCGATAATGACGTCGAGAACCTGCCACGCGCGCGGTTTGGCAAAAAACGGTGCGAGTAGGCGCGCGCCATAGCCAAGCGAGAAGAAAAACACAAAGCTTGCCGTCATGGCGCCCAGTGCAAACCCAAACCGGTCTTCATATTGCGCTGCGACTGCGCCCAGCAGGACCACCGTGTCGAGATAAACATGCGGGTTGAGCCATGTGAGTGCCAGGCAGGTCAGCAGCGCCTTGCGGAGTGAGCCAGCCGCCTCTCCGGCTTGCATTGACTGACCGCCCCGCCACGCGCTTTGGAAGGTCCGCGCCCCGTACCAGATGAGAAACGCGGCTCCAAGCAGGCGCATCCCGAGTTCCAGACCGGGTATGGCTTGGGCCAATGCGCCAAACCCGGCCACACCGGCGGCGATCAGGATTGCATCCGAGAGGGCGCATGTCAGGCAGACCGCAAAGACATGCGATTTGAGCAAACCTTGCCGCAGGACAAACGCGTTCTGTGCACCTATGGCGAGGATCAGAGAAAAGCCAAGCGCAAACCCGGCAAAGGCCGCCGTCACCTACAGCGTCCGCCAACCGATATCGCGGCGGCAAAAGCCTTCGGGCCAGTTCACCTGATCGACCATCGCATAGGCCCGATCCCGCGCCTCTTGCAGTGTTGCCCCCCGCGCGGTGGCGTTCAGCACCCGTCCTCCGGTGGCCGTGATCTTACCAGCCATTTCGGTGGTGCCAGCGTGGAACATCATCTGAAAGCTGTCTTCGGGGAGGTCATCCAGCCCGCCGATCACGCTGCCCTTCTCATAGCTGCCGGGATAACCATTGGCGGCGAGCACCACGGTCATGGCATGATCATCGGCCCAATTCACCCTAGCCTCGGCCAGACGACCCTCGGCACAGGCATGCATGAGGTCCATCGCCTGCGCGCCCAGACGCATCATCAGCACCTGACATTCCGGATCGCCAAAGCGGACATTGTATTCAACCAGCCGCGGCTGCCCGTTTTCGATCATCAAACCGGCATAGAGCACACCCTGATACGGCGCGCCACGCTTGGCCATCTCAGCCATGGTCGGCCTGATGATCTCATCTAGCGCCTTTTGCGCAATCGCGTCGGTCAGCACGGGTGCCGGCGAATAAGCCCCCATGCCCCCGGTATTGGGACCCGTGTCACCCTCGCCGACCCGCTTGTGGTCCTGCGCGGTGCCGATGGGCAGCACATCGGAGCCATCGCAGAGCACGAAGAAGGACGCTTCTTCGCCTTGCATGAATTCCTCGATCACCACTTCGGCACCGGCTCCTCCGAAGGCCCCCCCGAACATGTCGTCGATGGCGGCATCAGCCTCGGCCACGGTTTCGGCGATGATGACACCCTTGCCAGCGGCCAGACCATCGGCCTTGACGACGATCGGCGCGCCCTGTTCGCGGACATAGGCTTTGGCCGCGTCGGCATCGGTGAAATGGCCATAGGCGGCGGTGGGCGCATCGGCCGCATCGCAGATTTCCTTGGTGAAGCTCTTGGAGGCCTCCAACCGCGCCGCTTCGGCCGACGGGCCAAACACCAGCAGGCCCGCATCGCGCAAGCGGTCCGCCACCCCCGCCGCCAGCGGCGCTTCAGGGCCGACGATCACGAAATCGATGCTGTTCTCTTCGGCAAAGGTGACAACCGCGCCACCATCTTCGATATCCAGAGCCGCGCATTCCGCGATCAACGCGATCCCGGCATTTCCCGGCGCCACGATCAGCCGGTCGCATTTGGGGTTCTGCATCACCGCCCAAGCCAGCGCATGTTCGCGCCCGCCACTTCCAAGGATGAGAATGTTCATGGCGCACGCTCCGTCTTCACCTTCGGTTGCGCGCGTTCTAGGGTCAGGGCGAGTGAAGCGCAAGCGAGGCCACATGTCCGATCTGATCGACGATCCGCGTCCGGGGCAGAACATGCCGGAATACACCGTGTCCGAAGTCTCAGGGGCCGTGAAAAAGACGCTGGAGGACCAGTTCGGCCGCATTCGCGTGCGCGGCGAGGTGGGCCGCGTGTTCACCGCTCGGTCGGGGCATCTCTACTACGACATCAAGGACGACCGGAACGTGCTGGCGTGCACCACGTGGAAAGGTCAGGTCTCGAGCCTGTCGGTTGTGCCCGAAGAAGGTCTCGAGGTTATTGTCACCGGCCGGATGACGGCATTTGGTGGACAATCCAAGTACAACCTCAATGTCGACGAGGTGACCGTCGCGGGCGAAGGTGCGCTGATGGCGATGCTGGAAAAGCGCAAGAAGGCGCTGGCCGCCGAGGGGCTGTTCGACCCCGCGCGCAAGAAGCAGCTTCCCTATCTTCCCGACATTATCGGCGTCATCACCTCTCCTTCTGGCGCGGTGATCAGGGACATCCTGCACCGTTTGCGCGACCGCTTTCCGCGCAAGGTACTGGTCTGGCCCGTGGCCGTTCAGGGCGCCGCATGCGCACCTGAGGTCGTCCGCGCCATCGCGGGCTTCAATGCGCTGACGCCCGGCGGTGCCCTACCCCGGCCGGACCTGCTGATCGTTGCACGAGGCGGCGGTAGTATCGAAGACCTCTGGGGTTTCAATGAAGAGGTCGTTGCACGTGCGGCGGCTGGCTCGGAGATTCCGCTTATCTCGGCGGTGGGACACGAGACCGACACCACCCTGATCGATTACGTGTCCGACCAACGCGCGCCCACACCCACGGCGGCTGCTGAAATCGCGGTGCCGGTGAGGCTGGAACTGCTGGGCTGGGTCGGCGACCAACAGGCCCGCATGACCCGCGCGGTGTCGCAGCGGATGCAGACCCGCGACCAGCGCCTGCGCGATTTGGCGCGCGCCCTGCCCCGGCCTGACGCGCTATTGTCCGGCCCAACGCAACGGCTCGATCTGATGGCCGACCGCCTTCCGCGCGCCTTGACGCGCTCGGTCGATCTCCGTCGCGGGCGGCTCATCGAGGCGGCGGCCTCCCTGCGCCCGTCGCTCCTGTCTCGCGCCTTGGCCGAACAGCGGCGCCGGTTCGACCAAAGTGCCACCCGGCTCGCGCCGGGCCTCTCCCGCGTGGTTGAGACCAAACGCGAGGCACTGGCGCGCCGCGCGGACCGGTTGTCGGTCAAACCCATCGAACGCGATCTTGCGGCCAAGCGCGAAAGGTTGGACGCCCTTAGTCGGCGCTTGTCCAGCGCCGGACAGACGCAGGTCAAGGATTGGCGTTCCCGGCTGACGGCATTGGACAGACTGCGCGAAACGCTGGGCTACAAGGAAACCCTAAAACGTGGCTATGCCGTGGTTCGAGGTGACGGCGCGGTGGTGACCACGCAGGCCGCCGCACAGAAAGCTACTGCCCTTGAGATCGAATTCGCCGATGGGCGCATGACCGTCGGGGCGGCTGGTGCAAAACCTGCGACAAAAGCGAAGTCCAAGCCGCCCGAACAAGGTTCGCTGTTCTGACCGACGCTTGGACGCGATTTCGAAATCGCGTCCAAGCACATTCATATGGGCTTTTTCAACGCGTTTCGAAACGCGTTCTCCAACACCTCCGGTTTGCCTCTTTGCTTTCGCTCCCTGCCACACTAATCCTCAGAGCATGAGAACACTCTTTCTTGGCGACATCATGGGCCGCGCAGGCCGCAATGCGATCACGGAGCGACTGGGCGACCTCAAGGCTCGGCTCAAGGTCGATTTCTGCGTCGTGAACGGCGAAAATGCGTCCAGCGGCGTAGGCCTGTCCGGCGCGCATGCGGACGCGCTTCTGAAGGCCGGGGTCGACTGCCTGACGCTGGGCGATCATGCCTTCGATCAGAAAGACATGCTGTCCTATATCGAAAACGAACCGCGCATCCTGCGCCCGTTGAACTTTGCAAAGGTCGCACCCGGTCGCGGCCATCGCCTTTTCACTGATGCACGCGGTCGCAAGATCCTCGTGTTGCAGGTGCTTGGACAGGTTTTCATGAAACGCGCCTTCGACGATCCGTTCTCGGCGGTTGATGCGGTTCTGCGCGCGCACCCTTTAGGTGGTCAGGCACAGATGGTCCTTGTCGACATGCATTGCGAGGCAACCTCGGAAAAGATGGGCATGGGCCACTACTGTGATGGGCGTGCCAGCCTTGTCGTCGGCACGCACACACATGTGCCTACTGGCGACGCGCAAATCCTTCCCGGCGGGACGGGCTACCTGACCGACGCAGGCATGTGCGGCGACTACAATTCGGTGATTGGAATGGAAAAGACCGAACCGATGCGCCGCTTCGTGACCGGCATGAGCAAGGGCCGCTTTCAACCAGCCTTGGGGGAGGCCACACTGTGCGGCGTGCTGGTCGAGACCGACGACCGCACTGGCAAGGCCACCGCGATCCACATGATCCGCGACGGCGGTCGCCTTCAGGCCACCGCCCCATGACACGCGCCCTGCCGCTGATCGTTCTGATCCTCGCAGGAGCCGCCTGGGGGGCGACGCAACCGCTCGCCAAAACTGCTGTCAGCGAAGGGTATCGGCATTTCGGTATCCTGTTCTGGCAGATGGGGATTGGCGCTGTGGTCTTGGGGCTGGTCTGCGCGCTGCGCGGCACCGACATGCGGTTCACCTGGCGCGACATCGCACTCTACACGGTTCTGGCACTAATCGGATCTGTCCTACCGGGCATCTCATCCTATTCGGCGGCAATCCACCTGCCCTCGGGCGTGTTGTCGATCCTGCTCAGCAGCATCCCGATGATCGCCTTTCCCATCGCATTGGCCTTTGGCTTGGAACGGTTCCGCTGGCGCAGACTGGCTGGGCTGAGCCTCGGCTTCACTGGCATCTGCCTGCTCATCCTGCCTGAGGCTAGCCTGCCTGCCTCGGTACCGGTGATCTGGGTTTTCGTCGCGCTGATTTCCTCGTTTTTTTATGCTCTGGAAAGCAGCGTGGTGGCACGCTGGGGTCTGGGTGGGCTCGACCCGGTGCAGACCCTCTGTGGTGCTTCCTTGGTAGGCACCGTTATCACCCTGCCGCTGGCCCTTCTGACCGGCCAGTTCATCGACCCGCGCGGGCCGTGGGGCGCACCGGATGGTGCAATCGTGGCCTCGTCACTGCTGCATGCGGCGGCCTATGTCGCCTATGTCTGGCTGGTCGGACGCGCAGGCCCGGTTTTTACGGTGCAGATCAGCTATTTCGTGACATTGTTCGGCGTTACCTGGGCGATGCTGTTCCTGAATGAAAGCTATTCGCCCTATTTCTGGGCCGCATTGGCGGTGATGCTGGGCGGTCTGGCGTTGGTGCAACCGCGACCCACAGCGGTGCTTGTCCCGACCTTGGAACAAGATCAGACTGGAACCGCCTGAGATAAAGGACCCGCAACCGTGCTCACCGCACTGATCGACCTCGACCAGACCACGCAGGCCGTGCTGGCCCTCGCCACCGTGGCGGTCATGTTCGCGCTTTTCGTCCGCGAGACCTATCCGACCGAGGTCGTCGCCATCGGCGGGGTGGCGTTCTTGCTGGCGACAGGGGTACTGCCCTATGGTGATGCGTTGGAGGTTCTGTCGAACCCGGCCCCTTGGACAATCGCGGCAATGTTCCTGGTGATGGGTGCCCTTGTGCGCACAGGCGCGCTCAACGCCTTCACCAATGCTGCGCAATCGGCGGTCGAGAAGCGCCCTAAACGGGCGATGGCAGGCATCATTGGTGTGGTCATCATAGCCTCGGCTTTCATGAACAACACACCTGTCGTGGTGGTCATGCTGCCGCTCTTTGTGCAACTGGCCAAAACCCTCGGCCTTGCGCCATCGAAACTGCTGATCCCGCTCAGCTATGCCGCGATCCTCGGCGGCACGCTGACACTCATTGGCACTTCGACCAACCTGCTTGTCGATGGGGTCGCCCGAGCGCAGGGGTTGGAGCCTTTCTCCATCTTCGAAGTCACGCCACTGGCGGTGGTTCTGATCGCGTGGGGCATGTTCTATCTCTGGGCGTTCGGGCGGTTCCTGCTGCCCGAGCGCACCAGCATGGCGGCGATGCTGTCGGACCGCTCAAAAATGAAGTTCTTCACGGAAGCGGTTATCCCACCCGACAGTAACCTGATCGGCCGCGAAGTGCAGGGTGTGCAGCTCTTCAAACGCGATGGGGTGCGCCTTATCGACGTGATCCGCGGCGATGCCTCACTGCGGCGCAACCTCGATGGCGTGACGTTGCAGGTGGGCGACCGGGTGGTGCTGCGCACGCAGATGACCGAATTGCTGAGCCTGCAGCGGAACAAGGAACTGCGTCGGGTGGATCAGGTCTCGGCAGTGGAGACCACGACGGTCGAAGTGCTGATCACCCCTGTTTGCAAGATGGTGGGCCGCCGACTTGGCGCGATGCGCCTGCGGCGGCGCTACGGCGTATACCCACTGGCGGTGCACCGTCGGAACCAGAATATCGGGCGTCAACTGGATGATCTGGTGGTGCGCGTTGGCGACACGCTGCTGCTCGAAGGCGCGCCCGAGGACATCCAGCGCATGGCGGATGAACTCAACCTCGTGGACGTGGCCAAACCCTCGGCCCGCGCCTATCGGCGCAGCCACGCGCCCATCGCCATCGCCGCGCTGGCAGGGCTGGTCTTGCTGGCAGCGTTCGGGATTGCCCCGATCCTTGCTCTCGCGATCATCGCGGTCGCCGTGGTTCTGCTCACGAAATGTGTGGATTCTGACGAGGCGTTTTCCTTTGTCGAAGGCCAGCTTCTGGCATTGATCTTTGCCATGCTGGCCATCGGTGCGGCTTTGGAGGCCTCCGGCGCGGTGACGCTGATCGTCGAAGGACTGGCGCCCTACCTGATGAACCTGCCGCCCTGGGCCATCGTGTGGGTGATATACCTGCTGACGAGCCTGCTCACCGAATTGGTCAGCAACAACGCGGTGGCCGTGGTGGTCACGCCGATCGCCATTGGCCTCGCTCAGGTGATGGGGCTCGATCCTCGCCCCTTGGTGGTCGCGGTGATGGTGGCGGCATCCTGCGCCTTTGCCACGCCAATCGGGTACCAGACCAACACGCTGGTCTACGGGCCGGGTGGATACGCGTTTTCGGACTTCCTGAAAGTCGGAGTGCCGCTCAACCTCACCGTAGGGATGTTGGCCTCGACGCTCATCCCGCTGATCTGGCCACTCTAGCGAGGCCGATGCGTCGACGCATCGGAGGTTTCCGTCGACGGAAACCTCACCCGCTGTAGCGCGCCACGAACCGGCGCAGGATCTCTACGGGCACAGTCACGTCGCTGGCGTGGCACATCGCAATCAGGTCATCCGCTGTTTCCGGCGCAAAATACCCCTTGTGGCGATAGATGCGGATCCGGTCCTCAAACACACCGGCATCCGCCTCGGGATGGAACTGCGTGGCATAAACGTTCTGCCCATACCGGATCATTTGGTAGGGGCAAGGATCCGACGCCAGCAAGTGCACGCAACCCTCCGGCAAGTCCTGTACCGCTTCCTTGTGGCCGACAAAAGCGTCGAACGCCCCAGGCAAACCGGCCACCAGCGGATCCGCCGCGCCTTCTACCGTCACCCGGCAGGTCACTGGCCCCACGGGTTCCCCATAACGGCGCTTTGATACTTCGGCGCCCAGATGATGCCCCAGGATGCCGATGCCATAACAACAGCCCATGAAGGGCACATCACGTTCCGTGATCTCAGGCATGAGCGACAGGATCTCTGCTTCAATCCGCGCTTCGACCACGTCCTTTGTGGTCGGATCATCCGACACGCATCCCGGCCCGCCCCCGACGATCACGCCGGCATAATCGGACAGTTGAAGCCCCTTCGGCAGAGACTCCCGATCCAGGCACACACGGTGTACCTGTGCCTCCGACAGACCGCCTTTTTCCAGGAAGGCGTCGTATTCGCCATCGCTGGCCTCGGGTTCGGGACGCAGTTGCAGGATGAGAAACGGTTTCATGCAGCTCTCATACCCAACCCCGACAGCAGCGCAAATCCCGAAAACGCAACTTGTTCCCGCCCCGTCTTCTGCGCTAAAGACGGCCAAACTTCTCGACATCCGATAATCAGGGATACAAACACCATGGCCGGCCATTCCAAATGGGCAAACATCCAGCACCGCAAGGGTCGTCAGGACAAGATGCGGGCCAAGCTGTTTTCAAAGCTTTCCAAAGAAATCACCGTCGCTGCCAAGATGGGCGACCCCGACCCCGACAAGAACCCGCGCCTTCGCCTTGCGGTGAAAGAAGCACGCGGGCAGTCGATGCCCAAGGACAACATCGAACGCGCCATCAAAAAGGCGTCCGGTGGCGAGGGCGAGGATTACGAAGAAATTCGGTATGAGGGCTATGGCCCGAACGGTGTTGCCGTGATCGTCGAGGCGATGACCGACAACCGCAACCGCACCGCGTCGAGCGTGCGCTCCACCTTCACAAAGAACGGCGGCAATCTGGGCGAAACCGGTTCCGTGGGCTTCATGTTCGACCGCAAGGGTGAAATCACCTACCCCGCCAGCGTTGGAGATGCGGACACGGTGATGATGGCCGCGATTGAAGCTGGTGCCGAGGACGTAGAAAGCACCGAAGACGGCCACGTGATCTGGTGCGCGGACACCGATTTGAACGACGTGGCGACGGCGCTGGAAGCAGACTTGGGCGAATCCGAGTCGACCAAGCTTGTTTGGAAACCAACGACAACAACCGAGCTTGATCTGGACGGCATGCAGTCGCTGATGAAGCTTGTCGATGCTTTGGAAGACGATGACGACGTGCAGCGAGTCACAACGAACTTCGAAGCGTCTGACGAGGTCATGGCCCAGTTGGAAGAGGCCTGAGTTTCAAGGGCCTTGAAGGGCCTGGCCTGCATCTACGCAAGTGAACCGGCAAGCGCCGCGAAAGGCGCTTGGCCCCCTTAACGGCACGCATCTTCGGTTCCGGCAATCCGGTCGATGATCACACAACCCCGGCCTTTTTCGCGTTTGTCAGTACCGTTGCAGCGTCATTCGCTGCAAATTTGCGACAGAGCGTCTTGATGACAAAATCCAAGGTCAAATCTCTTAGGCCGAGTTCAGAACCGATTTCGTCCAACGTTTTCCCATGTGCGAGGTTTTGTAGAACGCGCAACTCTCGTGCCGTTAGCCGAGGTTCGTCGCCGCGCGCATCACAGCTGGCGCCAACCTGCGGATCAACAGCTTCTGGCAGACCGCCAAGTGGATTGCCAGAGGCTAGTCGGTGAATGGACGTCACATAATTCTGCGATGGCGTCATTTTGGGAAAAAACCCGACTGCGCCCAAGGAGATCGCTTCGCGGATGATATGTTGCGGCAGGTTGCCGGACATTAGCGCGACCGGAGCCCCCTTACCCTCAGACAGCGCGCGGCGCAGACCATCAAGGCCATTCATCCCAGGCATATTGTAATCGAGCAGGATCAGATCGAATGGCTCGGATGATACAACCGCGTCAAGGGCCTCATGCAGATCCAATGTCACCGTCGTTTCTATCCCATCACGTCCCAAAACAGCCGAAAACAGGTCGAGTATCATGTTTTGATCGTCAGCAATGAGTACGCGCATACCCTAACCATCTTGCTCGCGGACAGAGATTAGCGCCAATTCTGACTTCTGCACAAGAGAGTGCCGATCGATTGGTTTCGGCAGGACGCTTGCAAACAAAGCGCCTGATCGCCCGGCCCCACCCGCGAGCGCTGTTACCAGGATGATTGGAAGCTTGGGTTTGATTGTCTTGGCTGCCTCGGCTAGTTGAGCGCCGTTCATTCCCGGCATGTCGAAATCCGTGACTAAAAGATCCCATGCCTCTGGCGCGTCTTTGAGTGCATTGAGGGCATCTTCCGGGTCGGTCGATGCTGCGACCTCGGCGCCCGCTGCTTCGAGATACGCAGTGATCACGTCCAGCACTTCCGGCTGATCATCGACAGCCAAAATCATACGGTCATCAAGTCGACCCGTCACTGACTCAACATAGGGCTCAAGCGACGGTGCCGCCTCGACCGCTTCGATCGGCCAGTAAACATCGAACTTGGTGCCTTCACCCGGCGCAGTAGTCAGTTGCAGCGCCCCGGCATTGCCCTCAACAACGGAGGACACCACAGCGAGACCAAGACCCGTCCCCTTATCGCCCTTGGTGGAGAAATACGGTTTCAGAATGCGGGAAGCGATATCTTCCGTCATGCCTGGACCATCATCTTGAACCGTCAGACGCGCGTATTGTCGGCCAGCTTCCAGCCGACCAAAGGATAGAGCACCCGATATCTCGACGAGTTCCGGCGGCGCAAGCTCAATAGAGATGGTACCCAATCCGCCTGGCAAAGCGTCACGCGCGTTGATCGCGAGGTTCAGCATAAGCTGCAGGATATCGGTTGGGTCCGCCATCGCAAAGACTTCACTGTCCGGCAGGCTCAACGATAGTCGAGCAGGCGCAAGCAAACTGGAGCGTACAAGCTCTGCCGCCTCCCTTACCGGTTGGCGCAAGTCAAGATTCACACGCTCGGATTGGCGTGCACCAAGCGCCAACAAGCGCTTTACCAGACCCGCTGCTTGATCCGATGCGCTAAGGATCCGGCCTGCACCTAAGGCCGTTTGGCTTTTCTCTTCCGCGTCCCCAAGGATAAGAGACGCCCCGCCCGAAATGATGGCGAGAAGATTGTTGAAATCATGCGCCAGACCGGCCGCCAGTTGCCCGATCATTTCGCGACGTTGGGCCAACTGCAACTCGTTCGCGAGCCGCTCACGCTCAGCCTGCTCTCTCCGTCGCGACGAGATGTCTCGCGTAATCCAAAGAAACCCGCCATCCTCTTTGAGGGTCAGGGACACGTCCTGATCGACAGGACTGCCGTCCTTGCCAAGACCGGTAATTTCTCCGAACCATCCTCCGCGCTGCATCAGCGCTGGCATCACATTGCATTTGATCCATTCCATTTCTTCCGGCCGGTAAAGCTTGGAGAAATGATGACCCAACAACTCCTGTTCTTCGCTGTAGCCGAACATTTCGAGATGTGACTGATTGACGAAAAGATAGACGCCGTCCGCGTCAGTGATGGCAATCCCATCCCAACTGGCCTCCATAGCAGTGGCTTGATCAGAAAGCGCTTGCTGCTCGGCCAGCTTGAGCTTGGTGATATCGACCCATAGGCCCACGCGCCCTCCATCCGGAGTGGTTTTTTCAAAAATTCTCAACCAAGTTCCGTCCGGCAACTGTTGTTCAAACTCGCAGTCAGCCTCTCGGTGCCGCTTCATTCGTTCCGCGTACCATTCTTCCTTTGAGGTAACAGACAAGGGGTATTGCCCGACTTCCAACGCGTATTGCAGAATGCTTTCGAATGTGGCCCCAGGGACAATAGCCGGCCCCGCAAGGGAATAAAGCTCTTTGAAGCGGCTATTCCAAGTCACAAGGCGATCATCTGCGTCGTAAAGAGCAAAGCCGTCCTCCAGCGCCTCCACAGCCTTTTCCAAATTGGCACGCGCAGACGCGGCTTCAGCCGCCGCTTCACGCAGAGACTCGGCTTTTTGACGAAGCTCGGTAACGTCACTTTCAACTGCCATGAAGCCTTGCAATGTGCCGTCTTCGTCTCTTAGCGGTTGAATATCGATAGACAGCCAGTAGTCACGTCCATGCTTTGAACGGTTCAGGATTTCGGTTTGCACCGGAAGTCCCTGATCCAAGGCTGTGCGCATTTTCAGGATCGTTTCTGGATCGGTTTTGTCGAACTGCAGAATGCTGCCCGGCGTTTTTCCTTTCACCTCTTCAAGTGTCCAGCCGGTAATACGAACAAACGCGTCGTTGACCCATTCGATCCGCCGCTTCACGTCTGTCACAATAACAAGGTTTGTGGTCCGGCGGGCAATCTCGGAAAGACGTTCGATTTCAGCACTTTTCTCGCGCCGCTCGGTTATGTCCCGCAGCGCTAATACGTAACCTTGCTCACCTATGGAAGATGCCGAAAGCTGCCACCATCGCGCCGGCAATCCCCACAGTGACATCTCAAACGAATGATGGACCACGCGCGCGCCGGCATCAAGTTCGGCAAGCTTGCTGCGGATTTCCCTAGTCAGATGAGGAGGGAGTTTGTCTTCCGGCATTCCGTTTTCAAAAGTACGGTAGACGACATCGGAGATGACGATGGAGCCTGAGTGCCAAGACACCAAGCGACCGTCGCGATCCACCTCAATGATAAGGTCCGGCATAGCGGACAGAACAGCTTGAAGCCGGTTGCTTTGCGAGAGGGTCTCGGCATGGGCAGTGAGGAGGCGTTCTTCCACATCGCGGCGGGCCAAGACTGACGTGATAACCTTGGCCACGGAGCGGATGAGATGCACCTCACCGGGCAGGAAGTTGCGCAAAGCACGCTCGGACTCGAATCCCACGAAGCCACAGAATGCACCGCCCTCAACCATTGGAATCGCTAACAGGGACCGGATCCCCTTTTTCAGCAACAATTCTTTTTCCGAAGCGGAATCCGGCATTGCTGCGACATCCGGTATCAAAACCTCATTGCCAGCGTCGAAAAACGTGCGCCAATGGTCAATCATCTGAACCGGAACGTTCTGAAGCAAGTCCTGCGCTGTTTCTATGCCGTCCGCACACCATTCGTGGGTGTTGTCCATGAATTCGCCGTCCTGCCTTAGACGAAACACGTAGACACGATCGATATTTGCAATGCTCCCCATGTGGGCGAGCGCTCGGTGGATTGCGGCATCAATTTCGGACAGAGGCGCGCTCAGCAGAGCGTCGAGAAGTCCGACAACTTGCCCCTGCATCTCTGTCATGCGTGCGAACGCCTGGTGAACAGCCTCGTTTTTGGCCAAGGCTGCGCGTGCAGACTCTGCTTCCGCGTTAAGCCTGCGATTTATCTCTTCGATTTCTTTGTTTTTGGCTCTCAGCAAACCTTCTGCGTCAAGCCGAGCTTGCCTTTCGCTTTCGTATAAGCTGCGTGAGACCATGAGGTCTCCGGTATCACCGTTCATGTTTTGGGTCCGCGTACCACACCTATTTTCGTTGTCTCAACCGCCCCACAACCTCGAACGCACTGATCGGCGGTCGTTAAAAACGCCGATCCCTACTTAGCAAGTACAATGCCTATAGCACATCTGCATAAGTCTTGTCTTTTGAATATATCACAGCTCTGGCGCAGCAAACATGGTGCAAGAAATCATCAGATTTCCATGCTTTGACTTGCCACCGGCGGTCACCCCTTTCCCCAAATGTAAAGACGCCTAGCCAGGGCTTGTCACCAAGCTCTGCGTTGATGCCGGCGGAAACCTCGTCGATGCGGTCCTTCACAGCGAGCATGCACCCGCCACATTAAATGACGAGTACCCCTGCCGTCTCTTTATGTCTGCTTCGCCTGCACAGCTACTCTGACACCTCTGGCGACAAGGCTATCTGCCGCGCAGCGCATCTATCTGCCACAGCTGATCCCCCTCGGTCACTTGGGCGAAAAGGTCGATCGAAACATTTGGATTGGCAACTACCGAATGCGAGAGAACATGAAACGGGAGATCCGCGATTTTGCGCAGCACAGGACCAATCAGCCAGAGCGTTACCTCGGCCAGAATGGATCTCGGTTCTCCTTCTGCAACCGAGACCGCTCCTGAAGTCCGCGCATTAAGGAGTTTTGTCGCCAGGCGACCGTCAATTTCGAACAATTGGCGACCCTCAACCCGTATCGCAATCCCGTTTTCGCCGGTTGGGGCGTAACCACTCTGGTAAGCCAGGTCGACAGGAACTGAAGGAAATAATGCGAAGACGACGATCCCATCGGAATGAAAGCAGTGCTGGCTGATTTGGCTCCACGTCCACGACACGTCGTTGTCGGCTGACCTGTCTCCAACAATAAGCGTCTACTGCACCAAAATAGAGTGCAGTCCGGCGATAAGATCTTCTTCTCGTCCCGGCGCTACGGTCAGCCAGATCATCTCGGGAATCTCACCTGGCCTATCCGCGTTTTCCAGTGCAGCAAGAAGAGTTTCGCGCGCAGCTGCTTGTGCGTCATCGCCGGGATCGGAGGAAATGGTTCTGTTTGAGCCTTCGCTGTCTCAGATTGCAAAACGCGCCGAGCGTTGCGCCGCGGATATCTGCACCTGCGCTGCCCATGACGCCAAGACAGGACGATCCTGCACGCAACGCACTCAAGCCTAAAGATGCTATCGCTTCTCCGCGGAGCGCAGCAGCATCCAAGGCGGACCCATAATGGAGCACCGGAAAATCTGGGCGAGCGCGGTGGTCCGATTCAAGTTAAGCAACAACATCCGCAAGTTTGGACGAAACCGGCTCTACCACCGATTGCGCGCAACGTAATTCCATAGCCTAAACTTTTGCACGGACATTGCCCCATTGCACACGCCAGCACCATATCGCCAAATCGTCGTACATCATTAAATTTTAATGTATACATAATCGGGTTTTAAGGCGTTCAATGGCGGGCAAACACGTCAATCAGACAAGCTGCCGGTGAGCTTCAGACGCGACGTCCCGCAGCATCGAACCGCATTTCGTTTGCGACATCCCAATCAAGCCCAACTTGCGCGCCCACTTCGGGAAACGGTGCACCCGCATCTTGCCGAACCGTCACTTGCGTACCATCAGCGCAAGAAAGATGTACAAGGGTCTCGGCACCCAGAGCTTCGCAATAGGTGGTCCGCGCAGAAAGCTTACCCGTTTCGGACAAACGCATATGCTCCGGACGGACACCAAGCTTTGTGTCGGATGTTGCACCCATCAATGCTCCGGTCATAAAATTCGTTGGTGGCGACCCGATGAATCCCGCGACGAATTCGGTTGCCGGGTTGGCATAGACCTCAAGTGGTTTGCCGATCTGATCCGCCACGCCCCCATTCATCACAATCATGCGGTCCGCCATGGTCATCGCCTCGACCTGATCATGGGTGACGTAAAGCGCTGTTACGCCAAGTTCGCGTTGAAGCGCCCTGATTTCGAGCCGCATCTGCACGCGCAGTTTGGCGTCGAGGTTGGACAGCGGTTCGTCGAAAAGGAATACGGCCGGTTTGCGCACGATGGCACGCCCCATCGCGACGCGTTGGCGCTGACCACCGGAAAGTTCGCGGGGTTTGCGCTGCAGATAGGGTTCGAGCTGCAGAAGCTTGGCTGCCTGAGCCACACGGTCCGCGATCTCCGACTTCTCAACCTTGGCGATCTTCAACCCGTAGGCCATGTTGTCGAAAACCGACATATGTGGATAGAGCGCGTAGTTCTGGAAAACCATGGCGATATCGCGCGCCATTGGTTCCTCTTCGTTGACGCGCCGGCCACCGATCTGGACTTCGCCATCGGTGATAGTTTCCAGACCGGCCACCATACGCAGCAATGTGGATTTTCCACAGCCCGATGGCCCCACGATCACGATGAACTCGCCATCTTCCACGTCGATGGAGACGCCATGAATGACGTCGGTCTTGCCAAAGGATTTCTTGACGTTTTTGAGGGTCAGCGTTGCCATTTTCTTATTTCTCGCTTTCCACAAGCCCACGGATAAAAAGTTTCTGCATCCCTACGACCACGATCACCGGAGGGATCATCGCAAGGATCGAGGTCGCCATGATCACCGGCCAATCGGCGATGTCGTCGCCGGAGGGGAACATCTGCTTGATCCCCATGACGATCGTGTTCATCGACGGATCGGTGGTGATCAGAAGCGGCCAGAGGTACTGGTTCCAGCCGTAGATAAACAGGATGACGAAGAGTGCGGCGATATTCGTCCGGCTCATCGGCAGCAGGATGTCAAAGAAGAACCGCATCGGCCCTGCCCCGTCGACCCGCGCGGCCTCGGCCAGCTCGTCAGGCACCGTCATAAAGAACTGCCGGAACAGGAACGTCGCGGTTGCGGATGCGATCAGCGGCAAGATCAGGCCCTGATAGCTGTTCAGCATTCCGAAGTTTGCAATGACCTCGTAGGTCGGCACGATGCGCACTTCGACGGGCAGCATCAGGGTGAGGAAGATCAGCCAGAAAAACAGCTTTTTGCCCGGAAACTTGAAGTAGACGATCGCGAAGGCCGACAGCAGCGAGATCGCGATCTTGCCGATGGCTATGCCCAACGCCATGAAGAGAGAGTTGCCGAGCATTAGGGCCACAGGTGCGTTTATGCCCGCTGTCAAAGCCTTGGAGTAGTTCTCGAAGAACTGGTCGCCCGGTAAGAGCGGCATCGGCGGACGCACAATCTCGGGCTGGCTCACCGTCGAGGCGACAAAGGCCAGCCAGATCGGGAAGAAGATGAAGGCAACGCCAATGATCAGACCCAGATGGGTCAGCCACAGCCCGGCGCCGCGCTTTTCGACCATGCCAGTTTGCTCTGCCATCAGTAGTGCACCCTGCGTTCGATGTATTTGAATTGGATCACGGTCAGCAGTGATACGATCACCAAAAGGATCACGGATTGCGCCGCCGAGGACCCGAGGTCCTGCCCCACAAATCCATCGGAATAGACCTTGTAGACAAGGATTGTCGTCGCCTGCTGCGGGCCACCGCTTGTAATCGTGTGGATCACGCCAAAGGTTTCGAAGAAAGCGTAGATGATGTTCACGACCAGCAGGAAGAACGTGGTGGGTGACAAGAGCGGCCAGACGATGGTGCGGAAGCGAGTCCAGAAATGCGCGCCGTCGATTGCCGCGGCTTCGATCACCGAGCGTGGGATCGCCTGCAGGCCCGCGAGGAAGAACAGAAAGTTGTAGCTGATCCGGCCCCATGCGCTGGCAACGACCACAAGGCCCATCGCCTCGCCTTCGTTCAGGACGTGGTTCCAGTCATAGCCCAGCAGTCCAAGATACCAGGTGACCACGCCAACGCGGGTGTTGAACATGAAAAGCCACAGTACACCAGCGACAGCGGGCGCCACGGCGTAAGGCCAGATGAGAAGCGTTCGGTACGTGCCCGACCCTTTGATCAGGCGATCGGCCAGAATGGCGAGGTAGAGTGCGACCCCCATGGACACGACAGTGACGAGAATCGAGAAAATTGCAGTCGTGACAAAGGACGCACGGTAGTAGCGGTCCGAAAGCAGGTATTCGAAATTGCCCAGACCCACCCACTGCATGGACAATCCAAACGGATCAGGAATGAACAGCGATTGCCAGATTGCCTGCCCTGCCGGGTAGAAAAAGAAAATGGCGGTGATCAGGATCTGCGGAAGCACCAAGAGCAGAGGCAGCCAGATACCTTTGAATGTAACGCGCTTTTCCATAGGACCATAAGCGGCTGCCCCGGAAAACCGGAGCAGCCTCTCCTTTAGAAGGTGTTAACGGGATGCCTGCTCAAAGCGACGCAGCAAGGCGTTGCCGCGCTCAACTGCGCTATCCAGCGCCGCTTGAGCATCCTTGTCACCCGCCCATACCGCTTCGAGCTCTTCGTCGATGATACCGCGGATCTGGTCAAAGGAGCCAAGGCGCAGTCCTTTGGAATTCGCCGTCGGCTCCTTGGCCGTCATCTGGATAACCGCGATATCTGTGCCGGGATTGGCATCATAGAACCCTTGGCTGCGGGTCAGCTCACCTGCTTCGGATGTGATCGGCAAATAGCCTGTATCCTGGTGCCACTTGGCTTGGATTTCCGGGCTGGAAAGAAAGTCAAGAAACGCCGCAACGCCCTGATATTCCTCCTCGCTTTGGCCCTCCATCACCCAAAGGGACGCGCCGCCGATAATGGTGTTCTGCGGCTCGCTGGCAACCGCTTCCCAATAGGGCAATGGGCGGACTTCGAAATCAAACTCGGCTTCTGCATTGATACCGGCGTAACCAGCAGACGATTCAGTGAAGAGAGCGCATTCGCCTGCACGGAAATTGGCACCACCTTCGTTGCGGCGCCCAGCATAGATGAACTTGCCGTCTTGTGCCCATTCGCCCATCGCGCTGATATGCGCGACCTGTGCAGGGCTGTTGAAGGCAAGCTCGGTGTCCGTGCCGTCAAAACCGTTGGACTTGGTTGCAAATGGCACATCGTGATAGGCCGAGAAGTTTTCGAGATGAACCCAGCTTTGCCAAGCTGTGGTCATTGGGCAATCGACGCCAGCGTCCTTGAGTTGGTCAAGAACCGAGCCAACCTGCTCCCATGTGGACAGGTCCGTGTCGGGATCAATGCCCGCCTCTTCCAACTTGTCACGGTTTACCCAAAGCACCGGTGTCGACGAGTTGAAAGGCAACGAAAGCATGTCGCCATCAGGCGACGTGTAGTAGCCTTTGACCGACCCGATATATTTCGACTGGTCAAAACCATCGCCCATGACTTCATAGACCGGTTTGATGGCGCCCTTTGCTGCCATCATAGTGGCTGTACCCACTTCGAACACCATCAGGATGTCAGGCTGTTCGCCTGCGCGGAATGCCGCAATACCTGCGTTCAAGGTTTCAGAATAGTTGCCCTTGTGCGTGGCGACCACCGTGTAGTCGGACTGCGAATTGTTGAAGGTCTCAACCTGCTCGGCCACCAGTTCGCCCAGACGGCCAGTGAAGGCATGCCAGAACTCGATTTCCGTCTGCGCCATCGCAGCCTGAGACGACGCAAGTACGGCAGAGGCCGCAAGAATGCTGATCGTATGTTTCATGGATTTCTCCCTCTCATTTAAGACGTAGTGAGCGGATATTCCGCTACGGTTTCGCGCTTTGAAGTCGCGCTTGGCAAAGCGGTAATGACGAATGCCTGTGTCATGGCCGCTCCACAATGAAGTCAGGCACGATACCTGCCGCGCTGATCGCCGCTTCGGCATCCTGTCCTGCAAAAAACCCATAGTGCGAGATAAGGGCAGACGAGATGCCCACATGCCGCGCGCCAAGGATGTCGGTGTGCAGACTGTCTCCGACCATCAAGACGCGCGAGCGATCAACATCCCCCAAGCGTTTGAAGGCAAGGTCGTAGATGTTCGAGAATGGTTTGCCAAAAAATTCCGGTATGATCCCGGTCTTGTCTGCCAACCTGTGCGCGAAGTGACCTGGCTCAATCGAGAAACCGGTCTCCCGCGGCGCGACTATGTCCGGATTGCCAACCAGCACGGGGCGCGGGCGTTTCGCTAGCGCTGCTTCCAGCAGCGACTGCCGCTCTTCTGTCCACGCGGCGCTTCCGACCATGAGGATCGCATCGACCTGATCGTAGGGCTCAGGGTCTTCTTCGAGATACGTGAGATTCAGACCCTCAAGATCGCGCAGCCCGGTGCTGCGCGTTGCCATCAAGCCCCAATGCATTTCCCGGCGACTGTTCAGGCCTGCCAGCAATGTGACACGGCTTGTGATCACGTCGTCCGGAGCGAAATCATAACCAAGTCGGGTGTATTTCTCCAACAACGCGGCATGGGGAAACCCGGCAGCATTCGACACGACCAGAACGCGCTTGCCGGCCGCTTTCAAATCTTTGACGCGGTCCGGTGCGCCGGGAATGGCGGACTCGCCGATGTTCAACACGCCAAACGCGTCAAGCAGGAAAACATCAAAGCTATCGGCAATCTCTGCAAGGGTCCCTGCTTTTTGATAGCCACCGTTCGCCAACTCAACCGACGGAAGTCGATGGCGTACAGCTTGATAGGCGTCGAATGCCGCCTGTGTCGAAGTCATCGTCAAATGATCGCTCCGCGCACTTTTGCAGACACCCATTCACTGATGACCACTGCCGCCAGAATGACGATCAGGATCAAACTGACTTGGGGCCACGCCAACACATTGAGTGATGACGACAACTGCAGGCCGATCCCGCCCGCTCCGACCAGACCCAGCACTGTGGATTCCCGGATGTTGATATCCCAGCGGAAGACCGCGACACCTGCGAAAGCTGGAAGGATTTGCGGCACAATGCCATAGGCCATCACCTGCCAGCGAGAGGCCCCGGTTGCAGAAATCGCTTCCACTTGTGTTTGGTCGATCTCTTCGATGGCCTCGTATAGCAGCTTTGCGCAAAACCCGATCGACCGGATAGCAATGGCGATGACCCCGGCAAACACCCCCGGCCCAATGATTGCGATCAGCAGCAAGGCCCAGATCAAGGAGTTGATTGACCGCGTGGAGACGATGATGAGAAGCGCGATCGGCCGAACCAGCCAAGCCGATGGCGTCGTGTTTCGCGCTGCGAGGAACGCCACCGGCACCGCGAGGCAGAGCGCAATGATCGTGCCCAAAGTCGCGATGTTCAGCGTGTCCCAAATCGGACGACCTAGTTGGGTAATGTATTCCCAGCGCGGAGGCGTAGCGCGGGTCCAGATGTCATCGGCGATGCGTGGTGCATCCCAAACAAAAAACCATGTCGTGGACTCTGAGATGCGCTGCCAGCAGACAACGAACACGGCCACCCCAATCAGCCAGCCAAACCAGCGGATCAGCGCCTCACCCTGCGTGCGACGGCGCCAGACTTTCGCGCCTTCTTTTTCGAGCACTGGCATTATTGAACCCTCGCTCGAATGACACCGGACAGATATTCGAGGGCCATCACAATCCCAATGATCAGGATCAGAATGGCCGCTGCTGTGTCATACTCATAGCGATCAAACGCCGTGTTGAGCGTCGCGCCGATACCGCCAGCGCCGACCAATCCAAGAATTGCGCTTTCACGGAAATTGATGTCGATGCGGTACATAGAAAGTCCGATTAATCTTGGTATTACCTGTGGTTGCACGCCATAATTAATCCATTGCATCCACTTTGCACCAGACGCTTTGATCGCTTCGGCCTGCACCCTGTCCATCGCCTCAATATCTTCCGCCAAGAGCTTGGAAAGAAATCCAATCGTCGCAAAGGACAAGGTAAGGAACCCCGCCAAAGGACCAAAGCCGAAGATCGCGACCAACAGAATTGCGACAATGATCTCCTGTAGCGCACGGCTCACCGCGACAATGCCACGGCAAATCACATAGACCGGCAAAGGCGCGATATTGCGCGCTGCACCCAAACCAATCGGGATCGAGATCAGGATACCGATAACGGACGCCGCAACCGTCATCACGATGCTTTCAAGCAGCCCTTCCCAGATATCCCCGGCACGGCTGACAAAATCCGGCTTTGTGAAAGCCAGGATGAATTGCCAACCGCGGTCCAAGCCTTCGTAGACCCGACCCCAATCGACTTCGATGGTTGCGATTGCGGCGACAAGATAAGCGACAAAGCCGGCAATGAGCCCCCAACGCAGCATCGGATTGGTTACGAAATGCGGCTTGCGCCACCGCGTCCCTAACATGTCATCAAGTTCACGATGGCTCATTCTGCCGCCTCGACATCTTCTTCGTCATCAACGTTTTCGATGGTCGCTTCCCAATCTTCCTCTCCGTAGATCTCGGTCAGCTTTTCGGGTGTAAGCGTGTTCGGCACCCCATCGAAGACGATCTCACCAAAACGCAAACCAACGATGCGCGGGACAAACATTTGTGCCAGTGCCACGTCATGGATGTTGATGATCGCGGCCAATCCGCGCTCACGGCACAATTCTGTGATCAAACGCATGATCTGGCGGCTGGTCTTAGGGTCCAGAGACGCCGTCGGCTCATCCACAAGCAAGAGTTTGGGATTCTGGATCAGCGCGCGACAAATGCCGACACGCTGCCGTTGCCCGCCAGAAAGTTCATCGGCGCGCTTGTCCGCCATGTGAAGCAAGCCCACCCGATCCAGCAACCGGAATGCCTCATCCACATCGGATTGAGGATACCGCCGCAGAAAGCTGCGCCAGAACCCAACGTAGCCGAGGCGACCCGACAGCACATTCTCCATCACTGTCAGACGTTCGACCAAGGCGTATTCCTGGAAAATCATTCCCATCTCGCGCCGCGCACGGCGAAGCGCGCCTGACCCCAGCTTGGTCAGATCCGTTTCGTCCAACATCACAGCTCCGCTTGTGGGTTCAACCAACCGGTTGATGCAGCGGATCATGGTAGATTTGCCCGCGCCGGACGGACCGATCAGCGCAAGCACCTGCCCATTGGGAACGTCGAGATCGATGGCTTTCAAAGCCTGATCACCCGTCTTGTATGTTTTGGTAAGCTTTTGAAGACGCAGCATAAGAAAGCCCCTAACGCGGCAGTGTGACAGGCCCGTGACAGGCCTGTCGTTTCTGGAAGGTTCGGGTTATTCGCAGGCGTAAGACACGCCGTTTGCAGCGTCGATCTTGCGGATCACTTCCCAGAATTCTTTGTACGTCATTTCAAGGAACTGGCCTTCGTTCGATTTTTCGAACTCCGCCTGAAGCGTGGTGCCTTCCCATTCAAAATTGAAGAACGCGTTACGGATCTTGTCCTGCAGCTCCGGCGTCAGATTGTAGACGACACCAAAACCCGTGGTTGGGAACGTCTGCGACTTGTAAATGGTCACAACGTCATCTTCCTCGATCACGTCACGCTGGATCATCCGGGACTTCACCGAGTTGGCGATAGATGCAGCGGGATAATCCTTGTTTGCGACGCCAAGGATCGAGTTGTCGTGCTTACCCGAAAAGACCGGCTCGAAGTCGCGCTCTGCGATCAGGTCAAAATCGCCTTTCAGGATCGCAGATGGCGCCTTGAAACCCGAGTTTGACGTGGGCGACGTGAAGGCAAGCTGCTTGCCCTTGATGTCTTCAACCTTTTCGATGCCGGAGCCGGGATAGGTAATGATCTCCATCTCGTAGCCGAAGTTGCCATCTTTTGACGCCATGATTGTGAACGGCCGGAAGCCCGCGCAGTTCACTGCCAGCGGATTTGACCCTGTGTTGAAGCCCGCGATGTGCAAACGTCCCGAGCGCATTGCCTCGATCTGTGCAGCATTGTTCTGGACGGGAAAGAACAGGACGTCTTTTCCAGTTTCGGCTTCCAGGTGATCGAGGAAATCTGACCAGGCCGTCTTGTAAACCGCGGGGTCTTCGACAGGTGTATAGGCGAAAATCAGCGTATCGGGGTCAATCTGATCCGCTGCATCCGTCGGGATGTCCGCGATCAGGTCGCCGTCCACGTCACAAAAACGGTCATCTAAGTCGCCGCGCGGGCAATCTTGCGCAGAAGCTGTCCCACCAAACGACATCATCGCAATCGCGGACGCGCCCAGCAATAGTTTGATATCCAGTTTCATTTTTTCTCCTCCCAATGATGCGGTGTTTTTCACCGCTTTACGCATTTGTGTTTAGTCAGGTCTGGCGACGACAACGTCGACGTCCGATGCTTTAAGCGCGGCAATCAAATCACCCTCAGGTTGAGTGTCCACGACAACAGAATCCAAATCCGCCATCTCCCCCACATGGGCCAAACCTTTCCTTCCGAACTTGTGGGAGTCAATCAGCAGATGCCGTTTGGCTGCCCGGCTCAGCATCATGCGTTTGACCGCAGCGAACCCGCGAACTGTTTCCGAAGGTCCCTCGGACGACAGGCCCGACGCACCGATCATGCAGCGGTCAACGTTGAACCGGCCAAGAAATTCGAGCGTTTCTGTACCGATAACAGCCGACTCGGCCGCGAGATATTCTCCAGGACACAGCAGCACCTCGGGCGCGCCGTGACCGATGGTCATTGCAACCGGGATCGAATTGGTAATCACCGTGCAGGGCGTTCCCCGAAATGCCAATGCACGCGCCAACTGGATTGTGGTTGAGCCAGAGTCGATCATGACAGTCTCACCCTCCTGCACCAATTCAGCGGCTTTCAGTCCGATCCTTTCCCGCTCGTCAATTCGCGCGCCGGTCCGTTCGTCCAAGTCTGGATAGTGACCCTGCTCTGGTGCCGACGCGCCACCATGCGCACGCGCAATCAAACCGTCATCAGATAGCGCATCAAAATCCCGCCGGACTGTTTCAGTCGACACATGAAAGCGCCGCGCCAACTCGCTGATGCGCACGTGCGGGCGCAATTTAAGCTCCAGAAGAATCTGGCGCCTCCGGTCGGATTTCTTGAGCCGATCACGCCCTTTCTCCGCTCTGGCTTCCCGCATTTGCGTGTTTGACATTTGTAGCCTCGAGTCACGTCTGCGAGTACTTTTGTGGCGTTTCTGACATTTTGCAATTATTTTTGTTGCATAAGCCTCATCTGAATGCTCAGATCTTTGTATGCGCATCAGTTACCAAAGAGTCCTCCATCGAATGCTCGGGCAGCCTGGACTATCGGGTTTACTCGAATGATCATTCTCGCGGCACAGCTCGCGGCGGCGGTCGCGCTTTTGCTTTGGTCGACGCGCCTGATCCGTACAGGCGTTGAGCGCGCCTTCATGCCTGAGCTTAAACTTGGCCTGAAAAGCCTGTCTGGAAATACGCTTTCTGCTGCAGCAGGCGGTGGCCTTGCCGCAATGGTGATGCAAAGCGCAACGGCCGTTGCGCTGATCAGTGCGGGCTTTGCCATCTCCGGTATGCTTGCACCGCATTCCGCGCTTGCATTGGTTTTGGGCGCAGAACTTGGGTCAGCCTTGATGGCACGAGTTTTGATCCTGCCGGTGGAAACCGTCTTGCCGTTCGCCCTTCTGATCGGCGTTATCGCATTTTTCAAAGCCAGCACCCGGAAAATGAAACAGATAGGGCGGATCATCATCGGGCTGGCGCTGGTCTTTATCTCGCTTGGAATGATCCGCGAAGCCACGATGCCCATCGGCGAAAACGCCATCATTCAAAGCATTGCAACGTATTTTCGCGACGATCTGATCAGTGCATATGTTCTGGGAGCGGTGTTGACCTGGGCCATGCATTCCAGCCTTGCTGCGGTGCTTACCTTTGCCACCTTCGCCACAACGGGCATTATCGCGGCACCCGTCGCAGCGGCATTGGTGGTCGGCGCGAACCTTGGTGGGGCATTCATTCCTTTCGCCCTGCTTTGGAGCGCAGAGCGACCCGCCCGACTACTGGCCTTGGGCAATCTGCTGGCTCGCGGAACATTGACCGTGGTGTTTCTTGCCATCTTGCTTAGCGGAAGAATTGACCTTGCCCTTTTCGGCGCAACGGCAGGTGAGCAGGCGATTGCGCTGCACATCATGTTAAACGCAACGCTGCTTTTGCTGGCTCTGCCTTTGGTAAAACTCATCATTCAGGCAGCTGGGACAGCCCTGCCCCGACACAGCGATGAGGAATCCGGCTCGCTCAGCGCGCTGGACACTGATGCACTCGATCATCCACCTCTCGCTTTGGCCTGTGCTCAACGAGAATTGCTCCGCATGTCCGAAACAGTTCAGGCCATTCTGGTACCGGTCATGCATCTTTTTCGAACCTGGGACCCCGAGCAGGCCCGCATGATCGAACGCCGAGAAGACGAAATTGACCGCATGCATTTCGAAACGAAAATTTACGTTTCACGACTGCGCGAACACGACCTGCACCCGGATCAGGACAAAAAGACGCTTGAGATCGTCGCAATGGCGAACAGCCTTGAAGACGCCGCTGACCGGATCGCCGTGACGCTTGTCGCACTGGCAAAAAAAATGTCGGACGAGGCGCTTTCGTTTTCCGATGAGGGCTTGGCTGATATTGCCCATTTTCATGATCAGATCGTCACAAACGGACAATTGGCGCTCAGTGTAATGACCACCGGAGATGCCGAGGCCGCCCGACAATTGGTGGCCGAAAAGGATCGCATTCGGATAGAAGAGCAAAAACTCCAGGAGCGCCACCTGAAGCGGCTGCAGCAGGGCGCAACGGCCAGCATTGAAACCAGCAACATCCACCAGGAAACGCTGCGTGTCCTCAAACAGATCAACGCCGCCGTGTCCTATGTGGCCTATCCCATCGCCAAAGAAACAGGAGACCTGCTGGACAGCCGTCTGGTTCGTCCCCGGAGCGTTGGCGGTTCAGGTTGAGCCTGCATTTGCAGTCTAAAACCGGTCTAAGAGGACAGCGCTCCTTTCAAAGCTGGATACAGCGCTAGGTAGCGGGCGTAGATTTCGTCATAGGCCGCAGCCGCCTTGGGATCGGGATCGATCACGCGACCCGGTTTGACCATCGCCGCAATCCCATCATCAATCGTGTCAAAATGACCTGCGCCATGCGCCGCGAGAATCGCTGATCCCAGAGTTGGTCCATCTGTAGACGCTGGAATGCGAACTGGAATGCCAGCGGTGTCTGCATGGATTTGCATGAACAGATCTGAATTTGTGGCACCGCCCCCTGCAACCATCTCACTGCCCTCGTAGCCGCCTTTCGCAAAGGAATCGAGGATCGCGCGGGTGCCCATCGAAATACCTTCCATAATAGCTCGGAACACGTGATGCGGTTCGTGCGCCAGCGTGAGGCCCGTGATCGCACCGCGTGACAAGGCGTCTGTGTAGGGCGTTCTGTTGCCTTGAAAGTGGTCCTGAACAATCAACCCTTCCGACCCGGGCGGCAAGGCAGCCGCCTTGCGGTTCATCTCGTCGAAATCGAACTCACCGCCAACAAATCGGCGCAGCCAGTTTATCACTGACCCTGTAGAGGTTTGCCCGCCTTCGATGATATAGCGGTTGGGGTAAACGATATCGGCATAGGCCCCCCACATGCCCGACGCGTGAAACGGTTTTTCGGTCACGCCAAACTGCAAATGGGAGGATCCTGTGATCAGGCACAACTGCCCGGGCTGTGACACCCCAAGGCCAATCATCCCGATCAAAGCATCCGCTCCGCCCTGCACCAGCTTGGTCTTTGTCGAGAGGCCCAAAGCCTCCGCAGCTTCCACCGTCAGATGTCCGACAACCTCGCCGGGAGCAGCGACGCGAGACGGCCATTTCTCAACCAGGTCCGCCATTCCAAGGGCGGTGACCAGACTTTCCGCCCAGCCGCCGTCACGATTGGCATAGTGCCAACGCAAACCCACATTGTTCAGCGAAGCACAGCGTTCGCCGGTCAGACGCAGGGTGAGGTAGTCCTGATATTCGCAGATCGTTGCCGCGGCATCATAGATTTCGGGTTCGTTTCTTTTGATCCAAAGCGCTTTCGGGATCATCCATTCCGCCGAAACCGGCCCCGAGCCATCGGAATTCAGTCGCAGTCGGGTATCCCCTGTACCCAGGACTGCCTCGGCCTCCTTGTCAGCGCGTACATCCATCCAGAGTAGGGCCGGGCGCAGCGGCGCGCCGGTTTTGTCCAGTGCCACAACCGTACAACAGGTTGTGGCGTAGGCCATCGCTTCGATCTGATCGCCGCTAAGACCAGCTTCGGCCAGACAGGCCCGCGAAGCGATACACAGACTGCGCCACCAATCCTCGGGATTTTGTTCAGCGCGCGCACCGGGAGAAAAGGTTGTCTCGTAGGCCTCGGCATGTGAGGCAACACAGGTTCCCTGCACATCATAAATCCGCACCCGCAAACTTTCGGTGCCACCATCGGCTGTCAAGAAATACGCCAAACTCCCATCCTCCCTAATGCGGCTGCGCCTCATGTCTCTGCAATGATGGCGGCAACCTGCTCTGTAGCATCCCAATGCGGCATATGTCCGGCATCCACCATGTGACAGGCGACGCTGGGCGGCATCTGAAACACATGTTCCTTGGGAATGATCCGATCCTCCAGCCCGAAAATCGCAGTCACACCCACCGAATGCCCCAAGTCATCAAGCGCAGACAGCGTATCCACGCTCTGCACATCGTCGCGGGCAACAGCGTTGGACAGTGCGGCAATGCGCTTCCCTCGGAGGTCCTGCGCCATCGCAGTCAAAGCGGCATCGTCCAACTGACGGGCCTTTCGCCCGAGCAGCCGCATCAGATGTGACAATTCTCCGACGCCAGGAGCGGACGCCATGCCGGACAGAAAAGCGCCATTGATGTCGAGACCACATCCCGCCGGGGCGATCAACGTCAGGTGCGTTACACGCGATGGATCCCGCTGAGCAGCTTTTGCAGCGACATGCGCGCCAAGGGAATGGCCAACAAGATGAACAGGTTCTGGCTGATCCGCCAATGCGGCACTCAGCCAGTCAATCAGCGTCATGACATCTTCAGCCTCGGTCGCGTTCCGGCCATGCCCGGGCAGGTCTGGCGCATGGGTCTTGGCACCACCACGCTGCAACATCGCCCGGAGCGCCGCCCAGTTTGAACCCAGGCCCGCAAAGCCATGCACCAGGAAAACCGCGGCATTCATGCTGACGGGGCGAGTCACACGTTTAGGCATCGCCCCCGGCGACATCAGAGACCGCACATCTGAAGCCTCGATCCGACCGCGCCGCCCCGTTCCGTTGACGGTTTCGAGATCAATGGCGCTTTGCTGCGCCAATCTGCGCGCGAGGGGTGTTGCGCGTTTCCGGGTGGTTGTGCCCGCCTGTGCGGGCGTTGGAACAGTGTCAGCCACCGGCTCAGGTGCAGTGGGTCCTGTTTCCGGCGGACTCGCATCGTCTGGCCCATCCCATACGTCTGTTGTTTCGATAACCGCAATCGGTGTGCCTACCGCGACAACGTCCCCGACCGACACGAGCGCTTCAACGAACGTTCCGCCGCCCAATGCCGGATACTCCACCATCGTCTTGTCGGTTTCCACCTCAAGGAGTGGATCACCCCGCATAAAGCTTTGGCCGGGCTGAACCAGCCATTCCGCGATGGTTCCTTCGTCCATCGTTTCGCCAAGACGTGGCATTGGCAGGGTAAGCTTGCTGGATGCGCTCATGTGAACAACTTTCGCGCCGTCTCGACGATCAGCTCAGGCGTCGGTACCGAGTTCTGTTCAAGCAGCGGAGACACCGAGATCGGGATATCCTCGCCCGCCACACGTACCACCGGGTCCTCCAAGTAATCGAAACATTCCTCGGTGATGCGCGCCGATAGCTCCGCCGCGACGCCGCAGGTCATTGCACCCTCAGACACCACCATCGCACGACCGGATCGTTCAACAAGCGGACCGATCGTGTCAAAGTCGAGCGGGTTCAGCGTGCGCAGATCGACAATTGCCGCCTCAATCCCCTGGGACGCCAGTGTTTCGGCGGCAGCCAAAGCGTGATGCACCTGCCGGGAATAGGTCACGATCACCAGATCGCCCCCATCACGGAGCAGCTTTGCCTTGCCCCACTCGGCCGGCTCATTGTTTGGGTCGAGCGTGCCCTTCATCGTGTAGAGGCCCTTGTGTTCGATGAACACTACCGGGTCTGGTTGCTGAAGCGACTGGCGCAACAGGTGATAGGCATCCTCCACCGTGGCTGGCATGGCAAGACGCAAGCCGGGCGTGTGCATGACATAGCCCTCAAGGCTCTGGCTGTGCTGCGCGCCTGCGGAACGTCCCGTTCCGCCTTGGGTGCGCAAGACCATCGGAACACCGATCTGACCGCCAAACATGTACCGGATCTTGGCGGCCTGATTGGCCAATTGGTCCATCGTCATGCCGATGAAATCTACATACATCAGCTCGGCCACCGGACGCAGCCCCGTCATCGCAGCCCCGACCGCAGCGCCGACAATGGCAGCCTCGGAAATCGGCGTATCAATCACACGCTCTGCTCCGAACTCCTTGATCAGGTCCTTTGTGACCCCATAAGCACCGCCATAGCGACCGACTTCTTCGCCCATGATGATCACACTGTTATCCGCAGACATCGCCTCGGACAGAGCAAGACGCAGTGCATCGCGATAGGTTGTTTCCTGAACGGCCATCTGCGTCACCCCTGTGCCAATATACGGTCAAGACGCGTTCGCACCGGCTCCGGCTCCGGTTGTGACGGGTCGTAGACATCGCGGAACATGGATTTCAGCTGCGGCTCTTCACCAGCGACAGCAAAATCAATTGAAGCATCCATTTCAGCTGCAACTTTCTGGTCCAGCGCATCAAGATCGGCCTCTGACATTAAACCCGCTTCGATCAGCTTATCCCGCGCTTGAAGGACAGGGTCTTTCTTGCGCCCCACCTCTTCTTCCGCCGCATCGCGATAAGGAGACTTGTCCTTCCGCGCGTGGCCAAAGAAGCGATAGCAATCAACGGCCAAAAAAGCAGGTTTGCCCGCCCGCGCGCCCTCAATCAGATCCGCCGCTGCATCAGCCACCTCTTCGACGTCCAGACCATCTACTGTGCGGGCCGCAAGGCCGAACGCGGCGGCGCGTTCGTGAAGATTGGGATTGGCGGTCGCCTGATCTATGCGCGTCCCCATACCATACTGGTTGTTGATGCACACAAACACGACCGGCAGTTCCCAGAGTGCCGCCATGTTCATGCTCTCGTAGAGGATACCCTGGCCGGTCGCGCCATCGCCGAAAAATGCGATTGAGACAGCGCCGTTCTTTTTGTGCCGCGCCGAGAGACCAGCACCGACAACAGCTGGGATACCACCACCGACAATCGCATTCGCCCCCAGATGACCAAGGCCCATATCTGCAATGTGCATCGAGCCACCCTTGCCGTGGCAGTAACCGGTTTCCTTGCCTGCAATCTCGGCCATCATGCGATTGGGATCGGCGCCGCGCGCAAGAAAAATGCCGTGGCCACGGTGATGGGTCGTAAAGGTATCGCCGTCACGCATTTGCGCGCAAACCCCGACGGCGGCACTTTCCTCACCGATGGACAGGTGCAGCATGGACCCGGCCGATTGCCCACGTACAAACAGCTCTCCTACGCGCTCTTCAAACGTCCGGACACGCCGCATGTCCTCATACAGCTGTGGCAGCGATGTGTTCTTCATTCTTTGTGTCCTTCGGATGTCGTTAGATCAGCCCGTATTGCCGGGCCTTGTTGCGCAGGAATGGCAGACCGTTTTCCATCACCTCGACCTCGCCCGAGGCGACTGGACGCCAGACCGACAAACCAAAGGCGATCTCCGGCGGCATGTTGATAAAGCTTTCCATCGCCAACCCGCCCTTGAACCCGACAGCCCGCAAAGCGCTGAAAATCTCGTCCCATGCGATGGTGCCCGCCCCGGGTGTACCACGGTCGGATTCTGACAAATGGATGTAGCGAAGGTGCTCGCGGGCGTCGATAATGCCCTGCCCTATGCCTTTTTCCTCGATATTCATGTGATACGTATCGAGATGGACAAACATGTTGTCCGCCCCGATGCGTTCAATCAGGTCCACCGCTTGCCATCCAGTGTTGAGCAAATGGGTTTCGTAACGATTGACCGGCTCAATACCAAATTGCAGCCCAAGTGACTTGGCGTACTTCGCCGCGCGCGTCATTGCATCCGCGACATTGTCCAGTTCAGACTGAGTCGGTGGCAGGCCCGACCGTTCACCGATCCCGCCATAGACAACACCCGACAGCGCCTCAGCACCCAACGCCGCGCATTTGTCCAGTGCTACCTTCAGGAAATCAACCGCGCCATCCGGGTTGCGCGAGGCCCACACCGCCTCGGGCAGACCAAGCGAACAAACCGCCCGCATCTCGGCGGCCTCCAGAACAGCGCGGCTGTGAGCAGCATCGACACTGGGTGGATCCAAAAGCGCAATTTCGAGAAAGTCCATGCCATAGGATTTCGCCTTAGCAACGGCAGCCTCGCAGCCTGCCCTGTCCCATGTCATAGTCCACATGCTTGTGTGAACACCAAAGCCCTGCATCAATGATCCTCCCCGTCTGCGGCCTCAACAAGCGCCACTGCGAGCCGTTCATCCACCAAAAGTCGTTTGACAAACCCCGCCCTCAAAACGGCAAGCGTCGCCGCCAGTTTTCCAGACCCGGCAGCGAGGAGCACTGTCTCCATATTCGCCATATCCGCCGGTTGAACGCAGGGCGTGCAACGGTTCAACTCGATATCCGCCACCGTGCCGTCGGCCTTGTAGAAAACGCCACAACAATCGCCGACAACATCTGCATCGCGCAGCTGTTGGATTTGATCGGCAGTAAAGATGTCGCTGTCGAACAGAATGGCACCCTCTCGGCATTCCCCGACGCTCATCAGCGCGTGATCGGCGCGCCGTGCGATCTCCATCGCCTCGTGCACCAATCGCTGCGAGATGATTCCGGCGCAGGCCTCAGCGCTGTCGGTGACGAAGGGCGCAGGCATCAGAATGGCCCGTCCGCCGGTCTGGGCAGCAAGGCGCACACACACATCGCCCGGAGCCGTGTGGGACGCGTAAGTGACGGACCCCATCAGCGACACGAAGGTAAGACCCGAGTTGCGCACGCCGGTCACATTGTCCGCCATTGCCGACAATGTCCGGCCCCACCCGAGCCCTACGGTCAATGACGTGTCAGTCCCGGCAATTCGGTTGAGATAGCCACTGGCCAAGATTGCCACCGCGTTGCGCGCCAGTTCCTCATCGTCGGCGTCAACGCCGATCGGAGCGACTTGGACTTCCTGCAAATCGAAACGAGAAACAATCTGATCCGCCAGCTCCAACGTCCGCGACGTCCGGTGTTCCACTGCGATTCGAACCAGACCCTGTGCGCGCGCATCAGCCAGCATCCGAAGAACCTTGAAGCGCGAAATACCAAGCCTGGCGCTGACCTCCTGCTGGCTCAGATTGCCAACATAATAGAGCCAAGCCGCCTGCGCGATGTCGTCATCAGCATGACGTTTCTGCACCAACATTGCCTGTCCCGGGCCTCCCGAATTCCTGCGACAAAATGGCTTGACCGTGGCTTTTCTGATTATATAGTCACAAACGTGCAGTCAATGCACAAGTGTTGATACGTTCCTTTGGTCGGCCGATTTCAACAGCACCAAAGGGGCACAGCATACCGTTTTTCTGCTCGGGTGGACGGACAGACCGCTGCCCAAGTCAATGACCCGCAAATGCGGGCAAAGGGAGGATCAGATGAAGACCAAAACCAAACTGCTTGCCGGTGCAGCGCTCGCCGCCACCGCCTTTGTCGGCACTCAAGCCGTCGCCGACGGTCACTCGAAAAGCATTGCAACCGTCGTGAAGATCGCAGGTATCCAGTGGTTCAACCGGATGGAAGAAGGCGTGAACAAATTCGCCGAGGAAACCGGCATGAACGCGTTTCAGGTTGGCCCGGCACAGGCCGACCCGCAGCAGCAGGTCGCTCTGATCGAGGACATGATTGCGCAGGGCGTCGACGCACTGGCGGTTGTTCCGATGTCGCCTGAGGCCCTTGAGCCGGTGCTTGGCCGCGCAATGGAAGCGGGCATCGCCGTCATCACACACGAAGCCGCCGCACAGCAGAACACGGCTTATGACCTCGAAGCCTTTGTGAACGAAGACTTCGGTGCAAACCTGATGGAGCAGCTGGCCACCTGCATGGGGGGCGAAGGTGAATATGCGGTCTTCGTCGGATCGCTGACGTCGCAGACACACAACCAGTGGGTCGATGGCGCCATCGCCCATCAGGAAGCCAACTATCCGAACATGACACTGGTCGGCGACAAGAACGAAACCTTCGACGACGCCGAACAAGCCTATACCAAGGCACAGGAAGTGCTGCGTGCCTTCCCGAACATCAAAGGCATGCAGGGCTCAGCCTCGACCGACGTGGCAGGCATCGGCCGCGCCATCGAAGAGCGTGGCATGGAAGACGACACCTGCGTGTTCGGCACATCTCTGCCCTCGATCGCCGGGCAGTATCTTGAAACCGGCGCCGTTGACGGCATTGGCTTTTGGGACCCTGCTGTCGCGGGTCAAGCTATGAACAAGCTCGCCGTCATGGTGATGAACGGTGAAGAAGTCACCGACGGCATGGACCTCGGCCTGCCGGGCTATGAGAGCGTGTCTCTGGATGGCAAGGTCATCTACGGTCAGGCTTGGGTGAACGTGAACAAGGACAACATGGGCGACTATCCGTTCTGATCCTTGACCACCAAGGGGCGGCGGCAAAGCCGCCCCCTCGCCTTCAATTCTCTCAAATCAAGTTGGTTGTTCATGTCTTCAGAACGTGACACCGCGTTTGTCGATCTGCGCGCGATCACCAAGCGATACGCAGGGGTAACGGCTCTCGACTCTGTCGATTTCACCGTGCAGCCCGGCGAAGCTGTCTGTCTGGCCGGAGAAAACGGCTCAGGCAAATCCACCCTCATCAAGATCATCTCCGGCGTCGAACCCGCCACCGAAGGCACAATCCGCATCGCCGGACAGGAGCGCCGTACACTGAACCCGCGCATTTCCGCAGCCGCCGGTGTCATGGTGATCTTCCAGGATTTCTCACTCTTCCCGAACCTAAGCGTGGCCGAAAACATCGCCTTTGCCACCCAGCTTTCAACACATGAGCGGTTTTACAAAGCCCACGCCACAAAAGAGATCGCGCGCAAAGCGCTTGAACGGATCGGGGTAGAAATCGACCTTGATACCCGTGTCGAATCCCTGCCTGTCGCCCAGAAGCAGCTTGTCGCGATTTGCCGCGCGCTGGCTTCACAGGCACAGCTTATTATCATGGACGAGCCAACCACGGCCCTGACGGAAAAAGAGGTGCGCCGCCTACAAGGCATCATCCGGATGCTGAAGGAAGAAGGTGTTGCAGTCATCTTCGTCAGCCACAAACTCGCCGAAGTGCTTGAAGTTTCAGAAAAAGTCGTCGTTCTTCGCAACGGCAAAAAGGTCGCCGAAGGCCCAGCCTCTGAATTCGACACAAAATCGCTGACATACCACATGACCGGGCGAGACGTACCCGAAGTTCCGCCAAGCGACATCATGCCCGGCGCCGAAACCCTTTTGCAGGTCCGCGGCCTCAGCAAGGCAGGTGCATTCGAGGATATCGATTTCGATCTCAAGACCGGTGAGGTCTTGGGGATCACCGGGCTCTTGGGCAGCGGACGGACATCTGTCGCGAAAGCGCTGTTCGGTCTGGTCTCACCAGATGCGGGCAGCATCAGTATTGACGGCAAAACCATTCCAACAGGCGATCCTCAGGCCGCCTCAGAGGCGCGGATTGGCTATGTACCCGAGGACCGACTGACCGAGGGGCTGTTCCTGAACCAGTCCATCGTCCGCAACGTCGCCGTAGGACGGCTCGATGCCCATGCAAACGGCGGGTGGCTCAACATGTCGGCCTTGGTAGACGAAGCCGCAGAGTGGCTCAAACGGCTCAAGGTCAAAGCCCCCGATATCGAAGCCCCGGTACAATCCCTTTCCGGTGGCAACCAGCAACGTGTGGCTTTGGCCCGCTGGCTGTCACGCGCGCCACGGGTTCTGATCCTGAACGGGCCAAGCGTCGGCGTCGATGTCGGATCCAAGGCAGACATCCACGACATCGTCCGCGATCTTGCGAGCAAGGGGATCGGCGTCATTGTCATATCGGACGACCTGCCCGAATTGCTGGCCACATGCCACCGCATCCTTGTGATGCGAGACGGACGGATTATTGACGCGCTGGATGGCAAAACGGTCAGCGAAGATGATCTCGCGCACAGGTTGGCGTCATGACGAACTGGCTTCCCAAAGATTTCTGGACCCGAAATGAAACGCTGGTCGCGGGTGTGATCATCGCATTCTGCGTATTGGCCACACTGTCCGATCCGCGCTTTTTCACGATCACCACGGTCTCTGACCTGCTGCGCGCATCGATTGTCATCGGCATTCTGGCCGTTGGTGCCATGCTGGTGCTTGTGTCAGGTGGCATTGACGTGAGTTTCACCGCAATTGCGGTCTTCGCGATGTACGCCTCAACAGTGTTTTTCCTCGCTGTCTGGCCCGACGCGCCGTGGCCTTTGATCTTTGTCGTATCGATCCTCATAGGATCGTTGCTCGGCGCGATAAACGGGTTCTTCATAGCCTTTCTGGGTCTGCCGACCCTTATCGTCACTCTCGGCACGCTGTCGATCTTCCGGGGCTTTCTGCTCACATTCATCGGCTCTCAGCGTATTTCGGCCCTGCCTCCGTCGATGCGGGATTTCTCGCGCGGCGTACTGGCACGCGGCACCACAGAAGCGGGCAATTTCTATTCGATCCCATGGGCCGCGCTCGCACTGGTATTTGTCATCGTGCTGACATGGTTCATTCTGAAAAAGACCATGCTGGGCCGGTCAATCTATGCCATTGGCGGATCGGTCGAAAGCGCGCGGCGCATCGGCATCAACGTCACCTGGACGCAGTTTTTCGTCTATGTCTATGTCGGCGCGCTGGCGGGTCTCGCAGGCATCATCCACGGCTCTGTGGGCAGAATGGCGGATCCGTTCTCGCTGGTCGGGCTCGAGCTTTCGGTGATTGCGGCCGTCGTGCTGGGCGGCGCGCGTTTGATCGGTGGTTACGGCACGCTGACCGGAACGCTACTCGGCGTCGCGCTGATCGTCATCGTACAAAACAGTCTGATTGTCGTCGGCATCCCGACCACTTGGCAATCAGTTACAATTGGCATTCTGATCCTGCTGGGCACAGGCGTTCCCGCCTATCGGGCCAAGCGGGCAGCCGCACGGGCGGGGTAACGGCATCATGGCAGCACACGCACCCACAAAATCCACATTTGCGAGCCCGGAGTTCCGGCTCCTTGTAATCGCAGTCTTCGTCTTTGCCCTGATGGCGGTTCTGTCACCGGACCGGTTCCTGTCGTCGCAGAACCTGATCTCGATGGCGTTCCAGTTCCCTGAATTTGCGATCCTCGCGCTGGCGATGACAATTGCGATGATGACAGGAGGCATCGACCTGTCGGTTGTCGGCATCGCCAACCTGTCCGCCGTGGCCGCAGCGATGATCCTGACCACCTATGCCGACCCTGCCATGCCTGCCTCACAATCGGTGCTCTGGCTCGCGATCGCAATTGCCGTGGCGATTGCCATCGGCGCGATGGCGGGGCTTGTTAATGGCTCGCTTGTAGCTTTCTTCGGCCTGCCACCAATTCTTGCGACACTCGGTTCTGGCTTGGTTTTCACCGGCTTTGCCATCGCCATGACCGGCGGCAGTGCGGTTATGGGCTTTCCCGATACCGTCGCCGTCATCGGCAATGCAAAGCTACTCGGCATTCCGGTGCCTCTGGTCATCTTTGCCTTGCTGGCTGTGCTGCTGCATCTGATCCTGACCCGCACCGCCTTTGGCCTTCGCGTGACTATGTATGGCGCGAACCCGTTGGCAGCCCTTTACGCAGCCATCGACATCAATCGCATGCTGCTCAAGGTGTACGTGATCGCTGGAATGTTCGCCTCTGTTGCCGGGTTGATCATCATGAGCCGCGCAAACTCGGCAAAAGCGGATTATGGCTCGTCCTATCTGCTTCTGGCCGTTCTGATCGCGGTACTTGGCGGCGTGAACCCTTATGGCGGCTATGGCCGCGTGATCGGCGTCGTTCTGGCAGTTCTGTCGATGCAGTTCCTGTCCAGCGGATTGAACATGCTGCAAGTGTCGAACTTCGCACGTGAACTGATCTGGGGTGCGCTGCTGATCCTCGTGATGGTGATAAATACCAATGCCGTGACCGCCCTGCGAGCCAGCCTGAAACCCTCAAAATAAGACATCACATCCTGAGCGGGAGGAACCGAGATCATGAAAAAGATCCTCAACAATCCAGAAAACTATGTCGACGAAATGCTGGCCGGCATGACCGCCGCGCATCCCGAATATTACCGGCTGCATGGCGACAGCGGCAAAGTGGTCGCCCGCGCTAAGGCGGGCAAATCGGGCAAAGTTGGCATCGTCACCGGCGGCGGCTCGGGTCACCTGCCCATCTTCACCGGCTATGTCGGAGAAGGTTTGCTCGACGCCTGTGCGATTGGAGACGTTTTTGCCTCGCCGTCCGCCGAGCAGATGGCCGATGCCATCCGAGCAGCCGATAGCGGTGCGGGTGTGCTGAGGCTCTATGGCAATTACGGTGGCGATGTCATGAACTTCGACATGGCCGGAGAGCTTGTCGAGTTTGAAGACATCACCTGCACAACGGTCCTGTTGGCAGACGACGTGGCCTCTGCCCCGCCGGAAGAGGCCGAAAAGCGCCGAGGCGTGGCCGGCATGGTCTATGCGTTCAAGATGGCCGGGGCTGCTGCCGAAGAAGGCCGCGACCTGGACGGTGTGACCGCCGTCGCTCAGAAAGCCGCAGACGCCTGCCGTTCCATCGGCGCAGCGCTATCGCCCTGCACCGTGCCACAAGCGGGAAAGCCCACGTTTGAGATTGCCGATGACGAAATGGAAATGGGCATGGGAATCCACGGTGAACCCGGCGTCTGGCGCGGCAAGCTCAAGACTGCAGACGAAATTGCAGGCGAGATGATGGACCGACTGTTGGCCGACATGCCGTTAACCAGCGGTGACCGGGTTTCGGTGATGGTAAACTCTCTCGGCGCGACGCCACCAGAGGAACTCTACATTCTTTACCGGATGGTAAAATCTCGACTTGAGGAGGCAGGCGCTACAATCGTGATGCCTTTGGTCGGTCGCTATGCGACGTCGATGGAAATGGCTGGCGTATCCTTCACCCTGTGCAAACTGGACGAAGACTTGGAAAAGCTCTTGAACGCACCCTGCGACTGCGCCTTCTGGAGGGTGGGATGACCATCACGCGCGACACGCTGCTGGCCGCCATTGACCGGATCACCGCCGCAATGGAGCGCGATTTCGACATGCTCAACAGCGCCGACGGTGCGCTGGGGGATGGCGACCTTGGCGTGACCATGACCCGGGGAATGCGGGCGATCACCGCCATGAAAGACGACCTACCAGATGACATTGGCATGGCGTTATTCCAATGTGCCCAAGCTTTTACCAAATCGTCGGGTTCGTCCTATGGCACGCTGATGGCAACAGGCCTTATGAGCGCGGCCAAAACCCTGCGCGGGGAAGAAAGCATCGACGCGGCACGCGTGCCCGAGCTTATCGCTGCTGCCCGCGACAAGATGCAGGAGCGCGGTAAGGCGGAACTTGGTGGCAAGACGGTATTGGATAGTCTGGACTATGTTGCGAAAGCGACGTCTGGCGCGGATGATATGGCACAGGCCGCAGCTGATGCCGTGGATCAGGCGATGGTAGATTTCCGCGATAAACCCGCGACCGTCGGCCGCGCACGCATCTTTGGCGAGAAAAGCATCGGAATGGATGATCCGGGCATGCTGGCCATGCAATCGGTCGTCAAGGCAGCGACGGGACGCTAAGGGCGCACTTGCACCGCGACGCGAAAACAAAAAAGGCCCGGGATATTCCCGGGCCTTTCTTGCATCACACCAACGGGTCTTCCCCGCCATAATGCCGATCCGGATAGTCGGCATGCAACGCCTGATCGGCCTGAGCAAAACGCGGGCGGGCAAAGTTGTGCTGATGCCAATACGGATAGACCAATGGCAGGCGGCTGACATCATTGAGCCGCTGCAATTCATCCTCTGACAAGACGATGTCCACCGCCCTGAAGTTGCGCTCGAACTGATCGACGTTGCGCCCGCCGACAACCAAAGACGCAATAGCGGGACGGGTGAGCAACCACGCCAACGCGATCTGAGCCGCCTCGACACCGTGCGCGTCGCCAATTTCGACCAACACATCGACAATATTCCAAAGACGTTCCATGTCGCGGATCGGTGGTTCGTTCCAGCCCTCCGCCTGACGCGATCCCTCTGGCGTTTCGGCCCCGCGCCGGTGCTTGCCTGACAACAGCCCCGCCGTCAAAGGTGACCAGACCAGAACACCCAGACCCTGATCGACGGAAAGCGGAAGCAGTTCATATTCGGCCTCCCGCGCCTCGATCGTGTAGTGGATCTGCTGCGTGGCAAAGCGACTGGAATGGCTGGGCGCTGTCGCCAGTGACTTCATCACATGCCACGCGGAATAATTGGAGCACCCCGGATAGCGGATTTTGCCCTGCTGTACCAAGGTATGCAGCGCCTCCATCTTTTCTTCGACCGGCGTCAGGCCATCCCATTCGTGCATGTAATAGATGTCGATATGGTCGGTGCGCAGACGCTTGAGAGATCGCTCACATTCCCGGATGAGATGCCAGCGCGACACCCCTTCGTCATTTGGGCCGTCCCCAATCGGCATCCGCGCCTTCGAGGTCACGAGAATGTTGTCATACCGACCCTCGAGAACCTCGCCCAGAATTTCCTCAGCGAGTCCGGTGGAATACATATTCGCCGTGTCGAACAGGTTGACGCCATTGTCGATGCAAGTGTCCACCAACCGACGCGCATCGCTGACGTCCTGGCTGGCCGTGCGCCCGAAGTCCCCTCGTCCACCAAAGGTGAACGTCCCCATCGTGATGACCGAGACTTTCAGCCCTGTGCGTCCCAAATTACGATACTGCATGATCTCTCCCCCTATCCTTCTGACTGTTGAACCGGGCGCGGACCGTAGTTCTGGAACGCGACCAGAACCTCTGCGATGTCCTCGTCCGATAAAATATGCGGCGCACCGCCAATACTGCTGAACAGATACGTGCGCGCCAGCGTCTCAAGCTCCTCCAACCGCCAACGCGCTTTGTCCACCGTTTCTCCAAGAACCGTGGCACCATGATTGGCCATCAGACACCCATGCCGATCAGACATGATATCCGCCATATTGGCACAAAGCTCCGGACTACCAAAGAGCGCGTAGTCCGCCAAAGGCACATCTGCACCGCCAAATGCTGCTATCATGTAGTGGCATGCCGGGATTGACCGGCGCTGCACGGCCAAAATGCTGCAATATGGCGGGTGCGCGTGCAGGACGACCGGCATATCCGGTCGCGCCTGATGCAGACCTTGATGAAACGGCCATTCCGAGGACGGCTTTGGGCCACCTGCGTCTGACGATCCCGAAAGGGGGATGGTCACCATCGCCTCAGGCGTCAGCGCGTCATAAGGAACACCGGACGGCGTGATGAGAATTCCGCTCTCGATCCGCGCCGAGATATTCCCCGACGTCCCCTGGTTGAGGTGCCGTTCGTTCATCCACAGACAGGCGTCGATCAAAGCCTGCCGAGTTTCTTTTGTATCGGGCAGCGGGTCTGCAGGCGTCATCGGTCCATCTCCAAAAGCTCTTCTGCCACGCGGGTACTGGTGGCAAGATGCGTCACAAACCCGCCTTTCATGGCGGCGCGGGCGGGCTTTGCCCGACCTCGCCCGGCGGCCACGAGCAATGCCATGTCTTTGCCGCGCATCTGGTCAAGCGACACACCGATCATGCGGTCTTCGACATCAGCCACAACCGGACGACCCTCGCCGTCGATCAGGCGGCCGCAGATCACACCGACCGCCCCTTTGGCCCGGTAGGCAGAAATCTCTTCGGGTTTCAGAATACCGCTTCGCACTACATGCGCATCCGCGTCACACGTTCCGCAGGCCAGCACCGTCTTGTTGCATGTCGCCAACGCCTGCAGTTGATCCCGCACGACAGGTTCATCGCAGAGCGCATCGCGGAGCGCCTTGTTCGACAGAACCAGCGGCGCGTGGAAGTTGATGCATTCGCCGCCCAACCGCTGTGCCAGGATCGCTGTGCAGGCCTCGGCTGCAAAGCCCAACGCCGCTGGCCGAGATCCAAGAAGCTGGATCACCGTGAGGTCCGGCACCGGTGCGTTGGGAACGTTCTGTGCCATCTGGTAGATCGTTGCGCCCCACGAGACACCCAGCCGGTCCCCCGGCTCCAGAAGCCGTGGCAACCAGTCCGCCGCCGCGCGCGTCACCCGAGCCACGCTGGCTTCTGCGCTATTGGAAGCGACCGGGTCATCCGGGACAACCATCGCTTCGCGCACCCCATACGCAGCACACAGTTCTTCGGCCAACCGATGGCCGCGAAACACATCGCTGTCCATATGCACCCGGACCCACCCGCGATGGCGCGCTTCGTTCAGGTAGTTGACCACCGACGCCCGACTGATGCGCATGCGCTCGGCAATTTCGTTCTGGTTCAACCCGTCATGGTAATAGAGCCACGCCGCCTCAACGTAAGGGGCATCATCACGCGACGGAAGCCGCGCCTGATCCGCGCCCGCACCGCGCGTTTTGCCAAGAGCGGTCAGAGGCATCAGAGCGCCCTACTCTGCAGCCCGCGCGAAGTCGGGAAAGAGCGCCGCTAGCCCCGCTTCAGAGGCCTCACAGACACCTCGCTCGGTGATCAGCCCTGTGACGAGACGGTTTGGAGTCACGTCGAACGCCGGGTTTCCGCCGGGCGTGCCCTCAGGTGTGACCTGCACAGTGCCAATTGCCCCGTCCTCGGTGATCCCCTGGACATGGGTGACCTCGCGCGCATTGCGTTCTTCGATCGGGATTTCGGCCACCCCATCGGTCACCGTCCAATCAATCGTCGGTGAGGGCAAAGCTACATAGAACGGTACGCCGTTGTCATGGGCCGCGAGCGCCTTGAGATAGGTGCCGATCTTGTTGCAAACATCGCCCTGACGCGTGGTGCGGTCGGTACCGGTGATGACCATATCCACCATACCGTGCTGCATCAGATGTCCACCAGCATTGTCGGTGATGTAGGTGTGCGGCACGCCGTGCTTGCCCAACTCCCACGAGGTCAGCGCGCCCTGATTGCGGGGGCGGGTCTCATCGACCCACACATGCAGAGCAAGACCGGCGTCATAGGCATGATACATCGGGCTCGTCGCTGTTCCCCAATCGACTGTGGCCAACCACCCGGCATTGCAATGCGTGAGCAGGCGCACCGGCTCTCCCGCAGGTTTCCTGGCGGCGATTTCCCGGATCAGCGCGAGGCCGTTCTCGCCGATACGGCGGTTGATCTCTACATCCTCATCGGCAATTTCATGCGCCAGAGCCAGGGCAGCCGCGGCACGATCGCCCTCGGGCAACGGACGCAGCGCTGCGCGGCACCGGTCCAATGCCCAGCGCAGGTTTATCGCCGTGGGGCGGGTCTTTTCCAGAAAGGTCCAGGCCGCGTCCATATTCGTATCGGACGGGTCTTCGGCCATCGCCAGCGCCATTCCGTAGGCCGCTGTCGCCCCGATCAACGGCGCGCCGCGCACCCGCATTTCAAAGATAGCATCTGCAAAATCCTGCATGGTCGCCACAGGAACAACTCGAAAGTCGTGCGGCAACCATCGCTGGTCGATGATCTCAAGAACGTTCTTGTCGCTGTTCCACCACAGGGAACGGTAGTGGGTCCCGTCGATTTTCATAGCACGTCCTTTCCGTTGAAGTCGCGCGCGATGGCGCAAACAGCAGAGGCGTCGGCCAGCGTGTCAGCCTTGTGGATCAGGTCTGCCCCCATCATCAGATTCCGCGCTTCCAGACGAGCGCGCAGAGCGATGTCTTCGATCTCTTCGAAATCGGCATTATGCGCCAAAGACAGACAGCGACGGTGCATCTCGATGCCACAAACCGTCCAAGCATCGCGCCAGAGATCAGCCAGTACAGCATCGCAGGCCGGTGTGCTGTCGTGTCCCTGATCCTCGAACAATGCAGCAGGATAGAGAATACCGGTGCGCTCGGTCGCCCACAACGCGCGGAATTCGGCTTCGAAGGTTGCACAGATGTCCGCAATGACGCCCAGAATCCATTCCTGATAGTCTGCCAGATCATTCCCCCTGTGCGCCGGCTGGCTGAAATAGGCCATCAGGAAATTCGCGCACATCATGCCGATGTCAAAACCCAGTGGTCCATATTGGGCGAACTCGGGATCAATCACCCGGCTGTCCGTGTCCGTCGACATGATGGAACCGGAATGCAGGTCGCCATGAACCATTGTTTCCGTATTGGAAACAAATCTCTGCAGGGCTTGCTGCACCTTCACCTTCAGCGCGATATCGCTGCGCAACTGCGAGATGACGGGCTCCAGCTCATCGGTGTGGTGGTTCATCTCGGCGTTGTAGTAGGGATCGGTAAAGACCAAAGCCTCGGTGATGGCAGGGATTTCGACATTTCCCGCAAAGAGCGCGACATCGGCTTTCTTGTCAGGGCTCGCCATCGACAACTCTGACCCGCGAAAGGCGGTTCGGGCACAATAGGTGCCCAGAAACTCCGCCAGGCCGTCCACGCGTTCACCCGCAATCAGCTTACGCCGCAGGATCACGTGCGGCGACAGAAACTCCATCACGATCAGCGCCTGCGCTTCGTCAAAGTGATAGATTTCAGGCACGGCACCCGGAGCGCGTGCGGCTTGCCGGGTCAGAGCGTGGTATTCGAAATACGCGCGGTAGAGCGGCAAAGGCCAACTGTCGCCGACCAGGCGCACATAAGGAAGCGCCTGTTTGACGATTGCTTTGCCTTCGGGGCCGGTGACGATGAAAACAAGGTTGAGGTTGCCGTCCCCAACCTCTTTCACATCCCATGCGGCGCTATCCGATCCGACCTTGGACGCAAGCGCCGGGACATCCTTCAACCGCTCCGGCAGCGTTTCCACGCTGAGTGCCTCATATACCGTGCCTGCGCTCATCGGTGACCTCCCCTATCCTCTGATGCGCCTTCCCTTTCTGGTTAGCCCTCAATTTGGACTAATGTCAAACCGTTTGACAAATGTGTTTTCAACCGCCTACCGTCTGCACAACACGGGGAGGAGACGAGTGGCTGACCATGCGCTCAAAGTGAACGGTTTGCAAAAATCGTTCGGAAAAAACTATGTATTGCGCGGAATCGATGTCACCCTTGAGCCTGGGTCCGTGACCGTTCTTATGGGCGCAAACGGCGCTGGAAAGTCCACGCTGGTCAAAGTGATCTGCGGTCATCATCGCGCCGATGGCGGAACCATGATGCTCGCCGGAGCCGCCTTTGCCCCCGAAGACGCGGCCGATGCAATCCAGCAGGGTGTGGTGACCGTCCATCAATCCATCGACGATGGGGTGATTCCGGATCTTGATGTGGCGAACAATCTTATGCTCGACAGGCTGGTCGAGCGCGGGCACGGTCTTTTTGTGCGCGAGCGCCATCTGCGCGACGAAGCCGCCAAGGTTGCTTCCGCAATGGGCATCGACGTCAATCTGCGGGCGCGCGTGTCGGATCTTTCCGTGGCCGATCGCCAGATGATCGCAATTGCCCGCGCGATGGCCCGCGCGCCAAAAGTCCTCATCCTAGACGAGCCGACATCGTCACTATCGGCAACCGAGGCCGACCGCCTTTTCGCCCTGATCGACCGATTGCGCGAACAGGGTGTGGCGATCCTATATATCTCGCACCGCATGTCCGACATCCGCCGCATTGCAGATCGCATCATCGTCATGCGAGACGGCGCGATCTCTGGCAGTTTTGACTCCAAACCACTCGACTATGAGGCCGCCGTCACCGCAATGCTCGGTCATCGCATGACCGAGGTTGATGTGGCTGTGAACAGCGGCACTGTGCCGGTTCTGGAACTCTCTAACCTCACGCTGTTCCCGAACGCCACGCCGATCAATCTACAAGCCCGCGACGGCGAGGTGGTGGCGTTGGTCGGCTTGCTTGGCAGCGGCAAAAGCCGGCTGGCCGAGATCCTTTTCGGTAGGGCGCGTGCTGTCAGCGGAACAATGCGGATCAACGGCGCGGACTACGCGCCCAGTTCCGTCGAAGACGCGGTTGCGCGGGGCGTCTACATGTCCCCGAAAGACCGGGGCACCAACGCCGTGATTCCGGCCTTTGATATTGCCGACAATATGACCCTGCCCTTTCTCAAGGGCCTAAGCGTCGGGTCGTTTCTCGACGCCCGCCGACAAAAAAACCGCTCTCAAGAGATGGTGAGCCAGCTTGGCATTGTCTGTCAGACAGTGGGCGACGGGATTGGCACGCTGTCGGGCGGCAACCAGCAAAAGGTGATGATCGCCCGCTGGCTGCTGGAGCCCGCACAGGTGCTTCTGCTCGACGAGCCGTTTCAAGGCGTCGATATCGGCGCGCGGCGAGATATCGGGCGGCACATCCGCGCCACGGCGCAAGGGCGGGCCACACTCGTGTTCCTGGCCGAGATCGACGAGGCGCTTGAGATCGCCGACCGGATCGTCGTGATGAACGAAGGCGCCATTGTCGGAGAACACACAAATCAGAATGTCGACCTTGCCGCGCTCGTCGCGGACATCTCGGGGGCCAAATCGACTCAAACAGGCACGTATTCATGAACGACAGACTTCTCGACTTTGCCATCCGCTATGGCTTCCTGATCCTTCTGGTAGGCTTGATCGTCTATTTCAGCCTTGCCGCGCCGGGGTTCTTCGGGCCGCTCTCCGCGGCATTCGTCCTGCAATCGGTGGCGATCACCGGCATTCTGGCCTTGGGTGTGACCTGTACGCTGGTCGTGGGCGGGTTCGATCTGTCAATCGGAGCGGTCGCCACGTCGGCGCTTATGCTGTCGGCCTATTCGATGGTGATCCTGGAGCATCCGACACTTGTGGCAGTGTTTCTTTGTCTGGGCATGGGCGCGCTGGTCGGGTTCATCAACGGCATACTGATCGTCAAATTCCGTGTGCCGGACCTGCTGGCGACCTTGGGCATGATGTTCCTGCTGATTGGCTTGCAGCGTATCCCCACACAAGGCAACTCGATTGCTACAGGCATGACCCTTGCCGATGGCTCTGTCGCCGAAGGCACATTCTCTGCCGCCTTCCTTTGGCTGGGCCGGCATCGCTTTGATGTCGTCATTGACCGGCTGCTGCCCATGCCCGTGGTGATCTTCGTCGCGATCGCTGTTCTGATCTGGCTCTTCCTTGGGTTCACCCGGCACGGTCGTCTTATGTACGCCATCGGGTCGAACGAACGCGCGGCCGCGCTCGTGGGGACACCGGTCAACCGCTACAAGATCGCGGCCTACATGATCTCGGGTGTCACCGCCTCCATCGGGGGCATCCTGTTGGCCGCGCGTCTTGGTCGCGGAGACATCGCCAGCGGCAACAACCTGCTTCTCGACTCGGTTGCGGCTGCGCTGATCGGCTTTGCCGTCTTGGGCGCGGCACGGCCCAACGCATTTGGCACCGCCATCGGTGCGCTCTTCGTCGGCATCCTTTTGCAAGGCATGACCATGATGAACGCGCCCTATTACACTCAGGATTTCGTCAAGGGCGCGGTTTTGGTCGCTGCTCTTGTCTTCACCTTCTACTTGTCGTCGCGCCGAACCGGCGCGGGACACTGACATCAGCGATAGGGAGGATATCATCATGCTGAGACGTCACTTCATGGCCCTTGCGAGCGCAGCGAGCCTTGCGCTTGGCGCGGGCGCGGCAGCGGCGCAGGACGCCCCCGCCCCACTGGACAATCCCGGCGACGTGACCATCGCGCTGGTGCGTTACCTGTCCACAGGCGACTTTTTTCAGGCCTATCTGTCTGGCGTCGAAAGTCAGGCTGCCGCGCTTGGTGTGAACCTGCGCGTCTTTGACAGCCGCCAGGATGCGGCGCTTCAGGCAGATATGGTGGATCAGGCAATCGCGTTGGGTGTGGACGGGATCGTGATCCAGCATGGCCTGACCGAGTCGATGCGCGAAGCCGCCCAGCGTGCGGTGGATGCGGGCATCAAGGTCGTCGCCTTCGACGTGAATGTTGAAAACGACGCGATCCCGCAGATCGAACAGTCGGATTACCTGCTTGGCAAACTCGCGCTTGAGCAGGCGATCGAGGACAACGGCGACAGCTTTGCGGCAGGCTATGTCTATGTGCCGGGCATCGCCCCGCTCGACCGCCGCCATGTTGCGTGGGAAGAGGTCAAGGAGGCCAACCCGGGCATCACCGAGGCCGCCCGCATCGGCACGCTCGACAATCCGATTGCCAACTCGAACGCCAACCAGGCACGCGCGGCATTGCAGGCGAACCCGAACATCTCGGTCTTCTTCGCGCCCTATAACGAGTTTGCCAAAGGCGTGAAGATCGCGGCAGACGAGCTGGGGATCGGCGGCGACCTGAGCATCTATTCCGCCGACATCTCGACCGCTGATATCGCGCTGATGCGCGAAGCCGGGAGCGGATGGAAAGCCACGGTCGCCACCAACCCCGCCGTGGTGGGCGAAGTTTCGGTTCGTGCGCTGGCGCTCATGCTCGCGGGCGAAAACCCCGGCGCGTCGGTGATCGTGCCGCCAACGCTGATCACGCAATCCTTCCTGAACGACGGGGACATCCGCAACATGGAAGACCTCGGCGCGAAGATGCCGCAATTCCAGCATGCGGATGTGGCAATGGCCGACTGGATGCCGCTGCCGCCACGCTGAGACTTGACTGGCGGGCGCTTCAGCCGCGCCCGCCTATCCCAACGACTTCAATCGGAGCACATCATATGCTGATCGGCATAGACTCCCGCATGACGCCTGAACTGCTCTACACGCTGTCCCGGATGGGGCACGGAGATGAGATCGTTATCGCGGATCGCAATTACCCGGCCACGTGGTCTGCAGGCGGGTGTCTGGTGAAGGAGGTCATCCAGTATCCCGGCCACGACGCGCCGACTGTGATTGACCTGATCACTCAGCTCATGCCGCTGGACAATTTTCACACGCATTCCGTGCTTCGCATGGAGATCGACAATGAGCCTGACACGATGTCGGACGCGCATAAAGAGGTGTGGGGCGTGCTGAAGCCGCGCCTGCCAGAGGGTGGCATTCTGTCGAGCCTTGAACGACAGGCGTTCTATCGCCGAGCGGGTGGCAGCTTTGCTGTTGTGCAATGCAGCGAAGACCGGCCGTTTGGCTGCTTTATCCTGCGCAAGGGTGTGGTGTTCTGAAGCTCGGCAAAACGGCTGGCCGCGTGGGCTTTGGAGTTTCCGTCTTCCGAAAGAAATTGGGTCGGCCCTAACAGGCCGACCCTTCTTGTTTTAGTCGGCGCCGCGCACCGGGATGCTTGCATTCGGATCGGGACGCAGGAACCGCTGGATCAGCCAGGCTGCCGCCGTTGCTCCGACGCCGATCAGGTCGGTGATCAGACCGCCTTCGATCATGAGCAAAGCCGCAATGATCAAGCCTGCGCGGATGAACCATGCCGCGCGTTGACCAAGGAACCATCCCTGAACACCCCCCGACAGCAGGAACACACCGAACACCGCCGTTGCACCGGCCCGGAGAACCTCGAACCACGTTCCATCCATCAGCAAGGCGCTGTTGTAGAAGAACATGAACGGCACGATAAAGGCAGCAATGCCAACCTTGAAGCTGACCACGCTGGTCTCCATCGGGTTAGCGCCCGAGATGCCCGCAGCCGCATAGCTGGCCAAAGCGACCGGAGGCGTGATGGCCGACAGCACCGCAAAATAGAACACAAAGAAATGCGCCGTGAGTTGCGGAATGCCAAGCTGTACCAGACCCGGTGCAACGACAGACGCCGCAACCGCATAGGCCGCCGTTGTTGGCATGCCCATGCCCAGCAGAATTGCGATACACATCGCGAAGAACAGCGCGAGCAACTGGCTGACACCGGCGAGGTCAAGCAGAACCGCCGAGAAACGTGCGCCTACACCCGTGAGGCTGATCACGCCCACTATGATACCGGCACAGGCGCAGACCGCGATGATCTGGATCGACATGATGCCCGCAAGCTCGAACGCCTTGGCGATCCCGCGCAAAGTCATCGGGAACGGGGTCAGCCAACTAACAACCGCAGCCGCCATCGTGGCCAGCGTACCCGCCCGGATCACAGAATACCCCATGAACAGCGCTGCAATCAGGATGATGATCGGAATGAACAGGTAGACCTGACGCACCATCTTGGCGAGCTTGGGCAGTTCATCGTCACGCATGCCGCGCATGCCCAGTTTGGCGGCTTCGAAATCGACCATGAAATAGACCGACACGAAGTAGAGCACTGCCGGGATGATCGCCGCGATAGCGATCTCGGTATAGGGAATGCCGGTGATTTCGGCCATGATGAAGGCCCCTGCCCCCATGATCGGCGGCATGATCTGACCACCGGTCGATGCGGCAGCCTCAACTGCGCCCGCCGTTGTCGGGCGATAGCCCACCTTCTTCATCAGCGGAATGGTCAGCGATCCGGTCGCCACCACGTTGCCCGCAGAGGTGCCGTTGATCATGCCCATCAGGCCGGAGGCGAAGATCGCCACCTTTGCCGGGCCCCCGCGTGCACGACCGGCAGCCGCAAAGGCGAAGTTGACGAAGTAGTCACCAACCTTGGAGGCCTGCAGAAAGGCCGCGAAGATGATGAAAAGGATGATGTAGGTCGACGACACCGCTGTGGTCGGTCCGAGGATACCCGCATCGGAGTAGACGTGTCCGAAGAAGCGCTGCCAGCTATAGGCACTTTGCACCGCGAGGATACCCGGCAGCATGTGCGCAGTGAAGGTATAGGCCAGAAAAACGCCGGTGATGATCACAAGCGCCAGACCAGCCACGCGGCGGGTCAATTCGAGGATCATGGCTGACCCAGCCGTGGCGGCAAAGGCCACACCGACTGGAACAAAGGGCGTGCCAACCGAATTGCGCGCTGCTGTGCCATAGACCGCGATCAGATAGGCCGCGACCGCGATACCGCAAACGCCAAGCAGAAGATCCGAGACACGGAATTTATCGCGTGGTGCTTTTTCCAGCCATCCAAGAATGATGCCGCCTGCCGTGGCGACCAACAGGGGAATGCCGAAATACCAGACTTCCTGAGTATAGATGGGTGTCCCGGCGAATGCAGGCCACGTGGTCAGACCGCCCATTTCAGGCAATGTTCCGGACGCAATCTTTTGCGCGAACCAGAGGCTGATGCCAAGCGCCAACAGCGCAGGCAGGAAAAGCACGTAGGCGATCTTGCCCCAAATGCCCGAGCCTTCCTCGACGCTGTCTTCAGAGGGAAACATAAACGCGTGATAAACGACAAAGCCCAAAGCCAGCGCACCCGCGATGTGTACGATGCGGAAGTTCCACGTTTCCATCGGAAACTGCGGCAAAAAGGGAATGGTGATCCCGGTATAGGCCGAGATTGAAACGCCGTTCAGCGCCGCCATGTGAAACAGCGCGTAGAGTGCTGCAAATCCTGCGACGGCCTGAAGCCGCCATCCGGTGAACACGCGGCGGTTGCCCTCGACGGGCTCTTCGTCGACGCCATCGGCGATCACGGCCTCGTCGGACTGTGTGGATTCCTGAACCATTGCCACCTCCTTGGCAAAGAGTCGCCTTGGCCGTCGCGTCGGCGCATCATGTTTTGGATAAGTAATGCATCTTCAAAGATGCGACGCAATCGTCGCGGGAAGCAGAAAGTGAGCGGCGCAACCAGTGTCGCGCCGCTCCGAGACGGCTTACATGCCGTGAATCATATCGTCCGGGATATCTGCACCAGCGTTCTCCTTGAACCACTGGGCCGCACCCGGGTGCCACTTGAGCACAGTGTTCTTGTCCCAGTTTTCCGGCAGCGTGGAGCGTGCCGCGCGGTGGATGTTCACCATCCGCTCATTGTCGGACATCACGACGTCAACGGCTGCGTTAACAAAGCTTGCCGGCAGATCGCAGTTTGCAATCGCGAAGTTCCACATCGACACAGAGCGTGCCGGTTCTTCAAGCGTGGTGTAGGCATCAGCCGAGATTTCGAAAGCCGACACAGGGAAAGCTTCCATGATCTGAGCCTGCTCTTCTTCGGTAAACTCGATGATGTTGATGTCTGTCTGCACTTCGAGCTGCGAGACCGCCGGAACCGGAACGCCGGCTGCGAAGGCGATCACGTCCAGCAGGCCGTCCTGAAGCTGACCGCCAAGGTCAGACCAGCCACCGTTGCGGCGCTCGAAATTAACGCCCAGCTCTTCCATCATGCGCGGGAAGTAGGTGTCAGAGGTGGAGCCCGCCGGGCCAAAGCCGATGCGTGCGCCATCCGGAATGTCCGAGATCGACGTGATACCCGAGGACGACAGCGCCGTCACCGAGAACGGAGTCTGGTACATCGGGAACATCGCGCAGACGTTGGTCATCTGCAGGCCCGGTGCAATCGGGTTGGTGCCGCCCAGCGATTCCGCTGCCGGACCCATTGTGGTCATGCCAAACTGAGCGTCGCCCGTGTGCACAAGCGCCATGTTCTGCATCGGGCCGCCGGTGACTTCGCCGCCGCCGGACACACCCAGCTCTTCCGCGACAAGGTTTGCCCAGCCAGAGCCGTAGGCAAAGTAGGTGCCGCCCTGCGACGCTGTGCCAACGGTAAAGCTTTCCGGCCAGTCGGTGCGATCGACGTGGCTCTCAGCAAAAGCTTGACCGGACACGGCACATGCCGCAGCAAAGGTGATTGCTAGTGTCTTCTGCATTGGTTCCTCCCAAACGCATACTTGATTTGTAACCCCCGGACCAAGTCTCCCCTCCGGGTTGCCGCTCAGGAACCATGCCGCGTGCCATGCCGACCAGCACCGTTATCGCCAACATTTGCAAAATGCCTAATTTTTTTTCAATAATGGGTAAAGGCGGTAACACGGGGCGGTTTTTGTGGGTCGGCTTCGACACATTGCGGCGCTGTGACCGAAGCGACCAGGGTATCAAACCTCCGGATCGGTGAAAGACTCTCGATCCAATCCGTAGCGCTGCATCTTTTCGTAAAGCGCTTTACGCGAAATTCCCAAGGCCTCATAGGTGTCCTTCAGGCGGCCAGCATTTGCTGCAAGGCTTGCCGCAATCAGGGCCCGTTCATGTTCGGCAACCCGTTCTGTCAGAGTGCCTGCAACCGGTTTCGCACTGTCCGACATATCCGGCAATCCAAGCACGTACCGTTCAGCTGCGTTGCGCAATTCACGAGCGTTGCCCGGCCAGTCGCGCGCCGCCAACGCGTCAAGAACCGCTCCGGGCACCTGTGGCACCTTTTGCTGATAACGCTCTGCCATCTGCGCAACGAACGTCAGAAAGAGCATCGGAATGTCCTGACGCCGCGCGGCGAGCGTCGGCATGCGGATGGTCACCACATTCAGTCTGTAGAGAAGATCACTGCGGAACGCCCCGTTGGCTGCGGCAGCTTCAAGGTCGGATTTCGACGCCGCAATAAACCGCACATCCAGATCAATCCGGTCATGCGAGCCAAGCCGACTGATTGACCGCGTTTCAACCGCGTGCAGCAGCTTGGCCTGCAAGGCCAGCGGAAGGCTGTCGATCTCGTCGAGAAACACCGTACCGCGCCGTGCGTGTTCAAACTTTCCCGCCCGCGCGCGCGTGGCCCCTGCAAAAGCCCCAGGCTCGTGGCCGAATAACTCGCTCTCGATCATGTCTGCGGGGAGCGCTGCGCAATTGATCGCCACAAAAGGCCGATCGGCCCGCTTGCTGGCCGCATGCAGCGCCTGCGCTGCCAGCCCCTTGCCCGTGCCGGTGTCACCCACGATCAGCACATCTGCGTCGCTGCTGGCGACGGTTCGGATTTGCGAACGGATGGTTTCCATCTCGGGGCTGAACCCGCGCAGGTCGTCCTTTGTCCCGATGAGCGGCGCAACCTCGGTCCGCAGACGCCGGTTCTCGATGGTCAGACGCCGCTTCTCCAGCGCGCGACGCACTGTGTCGACCAGCCGTTCCGGGGCGTATGGCTTTTCGATAAAATCGTACGCCCCTTCCCGCATCATCGCGACGGCAAGCTCCAGATCCCCATGCCCAGTTACAAGGATGACGGGGAATTCCGGGTCCTTCTGCAGAACAGCCCGTAACAATTCGGTGCCATCCATGCCCGGCATACGAATGTCGCTGACAAGAATACCCGGAAAATCCGGCCCCAACACAGAAAGCGCATCAGCAGCACGATCAAAACAACAGCAGTCGAGATCGGCAAGCTCAAGCGTTTGCTGCGCGGCAATCCGCAACGGTTCCTCGTCATCGACAAACACAACCGGACCGACCTCAGTCATTCCGCTGCCGCCATAGTCTTGCCCTCGGCCAATTTGAGGATCACGCGAAACACCGCTCCGCCCTCGGGATGATTGGCTCCTTCTAGAGAACCGCCAAAGTCACGCACGATATTGTACGATATTGACAGGCCAAGCCCCATGCCCTTGCCAGGTTCCTTGGTGGTGAAGAACGGATCAAAAAGCTTGGCGATATCAGCCTCGCTCATGCCCGTACCGCGATCCCGCACCGAGACTACTACCTGTGCTGTGTCTTGAGTCACAGTAAGATCAATCACTGGCTCGGGCACGTCGCCCATCGCATCGACAGCGTTGCTTAACAGATTGACGAAAACCTGCTGCAAACGCACCTGACCACCCAAGACCCAAACGTCCGCCTCCATTTCGTCACGATGCACCCGGCACCCCGCCGCACGCATCTTTGGCTCAAGGATGACCAACGCACTGTCCAAAGCGCGATTGAGCAGGATCGGTTCAGTCTTTTCGCCGGGGCGTCGCGCGAAATTGCGCAGATGGGTCGAGATCGCCGCCAACCTGTCGGCCATATCGTCGATCATTCCGACATTCTGCCGAACCTTTTCCGGCTCATCCCGGTCGAGATACGCCACCGCGTTGCGGGCAAATGACTTCACCGCGGCCAGCGGTTGATTGAATTCATGGCTGAGCGCCGCAGACATCTGCCCCAGAGCTGCCAATTTGCCGGCCTGAATCAGCTCTGTCTGTGTCTGCCGCAGCAACGTCTCTGCAGCACGCCGTTCTTCGACCTCCTGCATGATCAGGCGATTGGCCTCTTTCAGCTCGGCTGTGCGTTGAGTGACGCGATGCTCAAGCTCTTCCTGCATGGATAGGGCGGCTTTGATGCGCTCTTGCAGCTGCAGGCGGCGCTGGATGACGACGGTGGCGATCAACCCGACCAGTGCGAACAAAAGCGCGGTCAGCGCAACCGTTCCCAAAGCGCGAGACCAGGCTTGTTCGGTCGGGGTAAGCAGCGACACCTCCCATCCAGCCTCGGGGATCATCTGGCTCTGAACGATAAAGCGCTCTGTCAGACCGTCCTCATTGGTGATTGCCAACTTGCGGAAGCGTTCATCAAATGGTTCTTGCGCGGACTGCAATGGCATCAATTGATCCATCGGGTATTTTTTGGTCGCCTCGATGCGCGCGCGCGTATCCGGGCTCAAAGGACCGAGCGACCGGAAATGCCAATCCGGACGGCTTGCCATAAAAATGACCCCGGCATCGTCTTGCACGATGATGTCATTGGTGCCGTCACGCCACGCTTCCTCAAACGCATCCACCGTGAATTTCACCGCGAGCACACCAACGATCTCTGAGCCATCCCGCACCGCTTCGGCAAAGAAATACCCGCGCTCCCCCGATGTCGTGCCCAAGGCGAAGAACCTGCCCTGATTGCCTGCCAAAGCGCTTGTGAAATAGGGACGAAAGGCGAAATTCTGACCGACGAAAGACAGCTTTTTCCAATGGTTGCTGGCCGCGATTGTGAGTCCGGTTGGGTCAATCAGAAATATGTCCGACAGGCCGACCTCTTCGGCGGTGCGGTGCAGTTCATCATTCACCATACCAATCAGCGCGGTGTCATCCGGTGTCCGGAGCGCCTGTGCCAGTTCTGGGCGTTCCGCAATCAGCGCCGGCAACGCCTCAAACCGACGCAACGATCCGGTCAGACCCTCAACCGCGAGGGTCAGGGTCGAGGCCTCCTGCGTCCCCGATTGCCCCAGATACACGCGCTCAAGCGCCGGAAACAGGGCGAGCAGCATCGCCAGAAACAGCGCGACGCAGATGCCGGCAAGAGCAAAAGCCCAATGCCGTTTTCGATCACGATGGGTATCGCCGTGCGCCTCTGTCATGGCGCGAAGATGCGGCCAATTGCCAGCCGAGACAAGCCACCATGGCCAAAGCTTGCGATCAAGGCACTCGCGTATCTCGCATCTGAGTTGTCCAAGCCTGGATTTTGCGCCATGCATACACAAGGTAACGGAGAGAGAATTGGAGGATCAATGACGCGGATCGTTGCGATTGGCGAATGCATGGTCGAACTAGCGCCACTGAACGCGCAACGCGACTTCCGTATGGGATTTGCGGGCGACACGTTGAATACCGCTTGGTATCTCTCAAAGTTGCTCAACAGCAGCGGTCAGGTCGACTATGTCACGGCGGTCGGCACCGACAATTTGTCCGATCAGATGGTCCGGTTTCTGGATCATGAAGGCATTGGCACCCGGTATATCATGCGCCGCCCAGATCGCAGTGTTGGTCTCTACATGATACAGCTGCACGATGGAGAACGCAGCTTCAGCTATTGGCGCGGCCAGAGCGCCGCCCGGACACTGGCCCAAAATGCCGACGAGCTTTCTGCGGCTTTGGACGGTGCGGATGTCGTCTATTTTTCCGGCATCACTCTGGCCATCCTGCCAGACAAGGATCGTGTCGTTTTTCTGGAGGTCCTGCAGAGTTTCCGAAAGGCAGGTGGAACGGTCGTGTTTGATACCAATCTGCGCCCAAATCTGTGGCCCGACACAGAGACTATGACAGAAACCATCACAACCGCCGCACAGGTCTGCGACATGATCCTGCCGTCATTTGATGACGAAGCTGTTTGGTTTGCGGACCCCACCCCGCATCACACAGCACAGCGATATGCAGATCTGGGCGCGCGGGTGGTCATCGTCAAAAATGGCTCTGGCGAAATTCAATCACTTTGTGACGGAAAGGCTTCCCTTCACACACCAGTGCAAGTGGACACCGTGATCGACAGCACCGCCGCCGGAGATTCCTTCAACGCGGGTTTTCTCGCGGGCTGGATAACTGAGAAACCTTTGGACGACGCCATTCACATGGGCGCGCAACTTGCCGCCCGCGTGGTCGCACATCGCGGCGCGCTGGTTGCAGAAGCGATCTGACACATCGCCCCGGGCTTGGCGCCGCAATCAGGCATCCCGCTCCATGATCCATTCCACCTCCGGCGCAGCCACAAACCGCCATTTGCGCAAAGGGCCAGCCATGACGTTGAGGTAATACATCTCAAACCCGTAGGGCGCGCCGCACGGGTGGTGTCCGCGTGGAACCAGAACAACGTCTCCGTCCGAGACAGCCATCGTTTCATCCAGCTGCCCATCATCCGTGTAAACCCGCTGAATCCCAAAGCCATTGCCGGGATTCAGGCGGTGGTAATAGGTCTCTTCGAGATAGGTGATGCGCGGAAAATCGTCTTCGTCGTGCCGGTGGCTTGGGTAGCTCGACCAGTGGCCGTTTGGCGTGAAGACTTCGGTGACAAGCAGACTGTCCGCGTAGTCTTCGTTCTCCATCGCGATGTTGTTGATGTACCGGGTGTTCACCCCCTTGCCGCGTTCGGTGAGCGTGATCCCATCCGGCCCAATCCGCCGCGCCGCGTGTCCGCCTGTGCCGGGGGCGGAGCAGACGGCAACTGTACACGCGGTTACGGCTTTGGCTGTCCACTCGGTTCCATTGGGCAAATAGAGGCAATGCGGTGGTGTCTTTTCGAATACATCCATCCGATCCCCGAGCACGCCCCAATCCCGACCTGCCCCGGTGAATTCAGCCTTCCCTTCCACCATGACAAGGATCACTTCCCGATCGCCCGTCGCCTCCTGCACCGTTTCGCCTTCGCGCAGCCGGTAAAGCGAAAAGCCCACATAGCGCCATCCGGCGGAGGCAGGCGTAATCTCGTGTACCTTTCCGTGGGTGCCAAACGGCTTACGCAGGAGATCGGGCATATCATCTGTCCTTCTTCAAACGGGATCAAAGCTTGGCGACGCAAACTTATTTTCCATATAAATTCAGTTATTTAACCTACAGCTCATTGGCTTGCGAGTAAAGTCTTGGCACGCCAGAAACCTCGCCGGAATTTCCAATTGCACCGAGCGAGCAGACCCGCTCTGAAAGCCGAGTTTGCGTCTATTCTGAGTCGCGCGGGTTCACTTGAAACCTGGGTTCAGTCGCAAAACTCGCGTGCCGGATCTCAAAAATCTGCGCGGACTTCTGAAAAATCGGTATCGCATATCGTAAGAAAGGCGCTATATCTTTCGTATGTATGAGGGACTGCTTTGCGCATGACCTTCATCAACGCGGGGGCGTTTTTGAAACAATGGCCACTAAAGGGATAAAAAATCGCCATGGAAGACGAAGACATCCTCGACGCCTCACGCAGGCAAGCCTTTGACGTCATACTAGAGGCCCAGATCGTTGCCTTGGAAGGCGATGACAGCGACGTACGCCGTTACTGCCAAGAGACGATTGCCAAGATCAAAGCGCATCGTCCCGAAGCCGGGCTGGCCGAAGCGATTGAACTCATGGACAACGCCATCGCGTGCCTTGAAGACTTGTCGCGCAATCCGGACAAACTTCGAGTTCCGAATGCCACGCATTTCGGAGTGCCGTGCATTCAGTGATGATCAGATTGGTTTCGCAGTCATATTGTGAAACTCAGGCTGGAGGGGTTGCCTGAACACACTGGCAATTCGGGGTGTTCCTGTGGCGGACAGCGGCGTCTGCCCACTGCGTTATCACCCAGATAACGGACAACTAAAGATAGAAGAGAGTCCCTTTCCCACAGGTGCCGTTTTGATTTGGCGCTGTTAGCCTCTGACCCAGCGTAGCGCCGCAAGCACATGCGGCGCCAATCGAGAAAGTGGCGAAGGAATGGACCAGACGACTCAACGTGTTGCGGACTACCTCGAAACACGAGCGGCGACGATGTTGGCCATGCTTGGCGCGCTCAGCAAGGACGGCCACTCAGACGAATGCCGTAAAGTGTGCAAATCGGTCATTGCTGAAATGGAACGCGTTCGTTGCAATCTTCCGGCCTCTGAAGTCTTGACCGTTATTGACGCGTTGCTGGACGACCTGAACGATTTCCTTGATGCGCACGCACTTCCGAAGCCCACACATAACGTCAGCCAGCTCTTGAACTGATCAGAAAAGCGGACCGTATCCGCACCGAATTGCGTCTCCAGCCTCAGCCAATGGAACGATCATTGATGGCTTTCACGCGTCAACCAACCCGCGCTTAGACCTGCGGCGCCTTGGCGGCGCCGCAAATCCATTTTCGCAAGAGATGTCACGCGGCCTGACGGGCGGACATTTGACCCAGAGCGGCTCCGAGTTGATCCGTCGTCCAGCCCTCCGACACCGCGCGGCGCATGAGATCGGCTTGGCTTTCGGGGGCGAGGCCACCCACCGGCGGGTCCGTGTCAAGATTGGTCGGGAAGCTGTACCCTTCCGAACACGCCGCAATCGCTGCATCGAGTTCTGTGACCGAGAGCCGCCCCCCCTGTTTCAGTGCCACCAGTGCCGGGAAAAGGGCAGCCGTCATCGACTGACGGTCCACCGCCTCCATCGCACGACCAAAGGCCGAGGAGACCTGCAACAGGTTCACCATGCGGTTGATATCCGCGCTGCGGTTCTCACCCGCCGCATGGAAAAGCGCTGGATTGAAGAACACCGCATCGCCTTTCTCAAGCGGCACCTGCACATGCGCCTCTTCGAAATAGGCGCGGTGATCCGCCTCGTGGAACCCCAGATACCCCGCAGGATAGAGCTGCGAGAACGGCAAAAGCTTGGTCGGCCCGCTTTCCAACGGCATGTCGCAATGCGCCACAGCCCCCTGAAGCGTCAGGGTTGCCGTCACCTCATGCGCATGCGCCGGATAGCGCGCCGACTGGTCCGCCGTCTGGAACCCCAGATGGTAATCGCGATGCGCCGATTGCGCCTTGCCGCCGGGCCGCACCTGATTGACCTGTGCGGTCACCTGGTAGTTCGGCCCCAACCACGCCTCACACGCAGCCGCGATAGACGTGTTACCGTAGTAAAGCGCAAAACCTTCAGGGTCGCGCAGGCATTGCTTTTGCAGCGAATTCCAGACCCGGTCATTGGCACCCGAGGCCGCAAAGTGATCGCCCTTCCCGGCAGCCCCAGCCTTTTCGTCCACGATGATCGCGTTGAACACCTCCGACGCACGGTCGATCACCGAGGAGTCGGCATAGGCATGCTTGAGCGCAATCACCCCGGCAGAGCAGCGCAGCACCTGTGCCCATTCCGCCATCAGCGCACGACGCTTGTCCGCGTCGTCCAGCGCAGGCCGAAGAGTCGCCATGTCGTAAAGCGGCACGTTGTTTTCGATCGCGGCGGCATGGGGCACATCCGCCGCTGTAAGCTGTTGTGAGGTCAGCACCTTGAATTCATCCAGATCGCAGGATTCCCGGTCAAAATAGCCGATATATCCGAATGTCTGATGTACCATGTCGTCCTCCTGTTGCATGGCGTTCAGTGCTGGCCCCGAACCGGGACCGGTGAAACCTTAGCGCGCGATCTCAAGCCCCGAGGCGGCGGCAATCGCGCGGATGTGGTCGTAGCCGATTTTTGAATACTCATAGGGCGGCGCTTTGGCAGGGTCCTGTTCGGCCTCGACCACGATCCAGCCGTCGTAGTTCATCGACTTGAGCCGGTCGGTGATGGCCTGAAAGTCGATGCACCCCTCGGGGTCGCCCGGCACGGAATAGACCCCTGCCGCAACGCCATCGAGAAAGCTGCGATCTTCGGCGCGGACCCAATCCAGAACCGGTTGGCGCACGTCCTTGAAGTGGACGTGGTGGACACGGTGCCCCCATTTATCCAGCACCGCCAGAGGATCGGCCCCGGCAAAGTGCAGATGCCCGGTGTCATAGAGCAACGTGAGGTCGTCGGTCGAGCCTTCCATCAGCCAGTCAATATCCTCGGCGTCCTGCACCATTGCCCCCATGTGGTGATGGTAGGACAGCACACAGCCTTGATCGGCGGACCACTTGGCCAGTTCAGACAGCTTTGCGCCATAGCCCATAACCTCGTCACGGCTGAGTTTGGGGCGCTGGCTGACCGGGCGGTGAATGTCGCCCTGAATGGTGTTGGAGCACTCGGCATAAACGATGCACGGCGCGTTCAGAGCGGCGAATTGGTCTACCTGCTGACGAATTGCGGCCTGTTCGGTGGCCAGATTGTTGACCATGAGGTTGCCGGAACACCAGCCACCACATAGCACGACGCCATAGCGATCGAGATAAGCGCGCAGCCCGTCTGTGTCAGCGGGCATACGCCGCCCGCGTTCGACGCCCTGATAGCCGATGCGGCCCGCATCCTCCATCGCGCCTTCGGTGGTGAAGGCAGCGGTGAGGTCCGGCAGGTCGTCATTCTGCCACGCGATGAGGGAGATCCCCAGTTTCACAGCCATCAATCGGCCCTTTGCAGTTTCTTGTTGCTCACGTACTGCTCATGCGCCGCGCGCACTTCGGCCCGCTCGGACACTTCGGGCACACCGACTTCCCACCATGTGCCGCCATGCTCGGTCGACGGGTACGGGTCGGTGTCGATCACCACGACATAGGGCACGGTCTGATCGTGCCGCTTGGCCAGCGCCTCTTCCAGTTCGGCAATCGAGCCGACCTTGACGCTGACCGCGCCCATCGCCTCGGCATGCTTGGCAAAGTCGATGGCGCTGGGGTTGGCGTGCACCGCGTGGTCGAGCAGGTTGTTGAACTCCGCCCCGCCGGTGCCCATCTGCAGCCGGTTGATACAGCCGAAGCCGCGGTTGTCGGTGATGACGACGGTGAACGGGATTCCCATCATCGCGGCGGTCGCCATTTCCGAATTGGCCATCATGTAGGTGCCGTCGCCGGTAAAACAGATCACGTCCGCCTCGGGCTGGGCCATCTTGATGCCCATCGCCCCGGCGATCTCGTAGCCCATACAGGAAAAGCCGTATTCCATGTGGTAGCTGCCCGGCTTGCCTGCCTTCCAGAGCTTGTGAAGCTCACCCGGCATGGTGCCAGCGGCGCACATTACAACCGTGTTTTCGGCGGCGGCGCGTTGGACTGCGCCGATCACCTGCATGTCCGTGGGCAGTTGATTGCCTTCGGGCGCATCGGTGATCGGATCGACCTTGGCGAACCAGCCCTCTTTGAGCTCAGGGGCTGGTGCGTCAGGCGCATAGCCAGCCAATTCGATGGCAAGCTCGGTCAACCCGGCTTTGGCATCCGCATGAATCGGCATCGCGCCGTGTTTCATCGCGTCGTAGACCTGCACGTTGAGGCTGATGAGTTTGCGGTTCGGGTTGGCAAAGAGACCCCAAGACCCGGTGGTGAAGTCCTGAAACCGCGTCCCGACGCCGATCACCACATCCGCCTCGGCGCAGGTGGTATTGGCGGGCTCCCCCCCCGTCACGCCGATGGGGCCAAGGTTCATCGGATGGTCCCACGGCAGCGAAGACTTGCCGGCCTGTGTTTCGACCACTGGGATGTTGTGCACCTCGGCGAAGGTCTTCAGATCGGCGGTCGCATCCGAGTAGTGTACCCCACCCCCTGCGACGATCACCGGACGCTTGGCGTTGCGGATCACATCGACCGCACGGTGCAATTCGTGCGGATCGGGATGGATGCGGCGGCGGTGCCAGACGCGCGGCTCGAAAAAGCTTTCGGGGTAATCATAAGCCTCGGCCTGCACGTCCTGACAAAAGGCCAGCGTGACCGGGCCACAATCCGCCGGGTCCGTCATCGTGCGGAACGCGCGCGGCAGCGCGGTCAGAATGTGTTCGGGCCGTGTGATCCGGTCGAAATAGCGGCTCACCGGGCGGAAGCAGTCGTTTGCACTGACGGTGCCATCACTGAACACTTCGGGCTGTTGGAGCACCGGATCGGGTCCGCGATTGGCAAAGACATCGCCGGGCAGCAACAGGACCGGCAGGCGATTCACATGAGCGAGCGCGGCAGCGGTGACCATGTTCGTCGCTCCCGGACCGATAGAGGAGGTGACCGCCATCGCGCGAGTGCGACGCAATTGCTTGGAATAGGCGATCGCGGCATGCGCCATCGTCTGCTCACAATGCCCGCGATAGGTCGGGATCGTGTCGCGCACGGTGTAGAGCGCCTCGCCCAGCCCCGCGACATTGCCATGGCCGAAAATCGCCCAGCAGCCGGCGATGAAGGTCTCGCCCTCCTCGTTCAGCTGTGCGCTCAGGTAGCGCACAAGCGCCTGTGCGGCGGTCAGTCTGATGGTTTTGCTCATGCTGCGTCCTCCTTTGCGCCTCTGCGGGCGTCATCCCATATCCGGCAGAGCCGGGAGTAGCGGTCGGCCATCTGCGCCACCGCGTCTGCATCGTTCATCTCGCCTTGTAGCCAGGCACGGGCTGCGTCCCCAAAGATCGTGCGACCCACGGCAAAGCCTTTGACGAGCGGTTGTTTCGCCGCCAGTGCAAAGCTGGCCGCGAGGTCGGCTTCCGGTGCGTCGAGGCCCAGCACAACGATCCCGCGCGTGCGGGGGTCGTTGCGGGTGATCGCATTCACGGCGTTGGCCCAGGCCGCGTCAGACGTGAACGGCTCCAGTTTCCACCAGTCGGGGTAGACGTCTGCGTCGTAGAAAGTCTGGATCAAAGTCGCCGTTGTGGTGTCATCAACGGGGCCGACCTTGGACGGGATCACTTCAAGCAGGAATTCCAGCCCGTTGCGCCGTGCGGCGGTGAAGAGGCGCTTGACCCGCGCAACCTGCATCTTGGCGGTCTTGTCGTCATCGTCCGGGTGGCAGAAGACCAAAAGCTTGACCACGTTTTCGCGCGCCCATTCGCGCAGGCCTCCGAGGTCGTCGCCCAATTCCAGTTCAAATTCGATCGGTCGCGATCCAGGCAATTCAGTTGGCCGTCCGACCCAGAGACCGGTGCCGCTCGCACGGTGCAGCGCGCTGCGGCCAATACGGTTGTCGCACAGGATCCCATAACCCCCCTGCCCGTTTGCCACCTTGAGCGCCGCGTCGAGGCAAAGTTCTTTGAACGCCGCGCCCTTCTCGGGTGTGTAGCCACGCATCTCTTCCAGTTGCGAGCGATGGTCAAAGGCGAAGGTGCGCAGGGTCGACCAGTCGCCCTTGCGGTTCGTGGCCCAATGGACCTGTTCGAGTTCGGCGTCGTTGCGCAGATCGGGCCGCTTGATGCCCCGGTCGAAGAAAAATTGTAGTTCTTCCCAGCTTGGGTAAGCAGGCGTGCAGCCGTGACGGCTGACGGCAAAAGCGCCGCAGGCATTGGCGTATTTGAGCGCGGTGGGCCAGTCCTCTCCGTCAAGCCAGCCTTTCAGCAGGCCGGACATGAACCCGTCGCCCGCGCCCAAGACGTTGAACACTTCGATGGGAAAGCCCGGCCCGGCCTGGCCGTCGTCGAGAGAGTTGGGGATCTCGCCCTCGAACGCCACCGCCCCTTCGGCCCCGCGCTTGCAAACCAGCGTCGCATCCGACACCGCCCTTACGTTGCGCAGCGCCTCAATCGTATCTGTACTGCCGCCCGCGATGTGGAACTCTTCCTCGGTTCCGACGATCAGGTCGAAATAGTGCAGCGTCGATTGCAGTTTGGCGGTGACAGCCGCGCTTTCGACAAAGCGGCTTTCCCCGTCGCCATGCCCCGCCACACCCCAAAGGTTTGGGCGGTAGTCGATGTCGAGCGCGGTCTTCATGCCCGCATCCCGCGCGATCTGAAGCGCCTTCAGCGTGGCGGCCTCAACCCGGGGATGGCTGAGATGCGTACCGGTGGCGACCACGGCCCGCGCCCGTCGGATGAACTCTGGGTCGATGTCCTCGACCGTCAGCCCCATGTCGGCGCAGTTCTCGCGATAGAAAATCAGCGGGAACTGCTCTTGATCGCGGATGCCCAGCAGCACCAGCGCAGTCAGACGGTCGGGGTCGGTCTTGACCCCGGTCGTGTCCACGCCCTCTTTCTGCAACTGCTCGCGGATGAAGCGACCCATATGCTCATCGCCCACCCCCGTGATCACCGCAGAGCGCAGCCCAAGCCGCGCCGTTCCGCAGGCGATGTTCGTCGGAGAGCCGCCGATATACTTGTCGAACGACCCCATATCCTCAAGACGGCCGCCTACCTGAGCCCCGTAAAGGTCCACAGATGATCGGCCAATGGTGATGAGGTCCAGTGTCTTGGTCATGGCTCAGTCCGTGATCTCTGAAAGGTTGACCGCGCGGCCTTCCCTGACCGACAGCACTGCCGCGTCAGCCAGCGCGAGCGCCATCAGTCCGTCCTGCCCGGTGGTGGGGGTTGGTGCGCCATCGGCGACCGAGGCGACAAAGGCCGCGATTTCGTTTTCGTAAGCCGCAACGTAACGGGTCATGAAGAAGTTGAGCAGTGGCGGCGTGGCGAAGCCATTGCCATTGGCCAGTTCGATATTGGCCTCGGCCATGTTTTTCGCGCTGACCATACCTTCGGAACCGAGCACCTCGATCCGCTGATCATAACCGTAGGTCGCGCGGCGGGAATTGGTGATGATCGCCTGTTTGCCGGACGCCGTGCGCAGCATCACATTGACGCTATCGAAATCGCCAGCCTCGCCGATCTTGGCATCGGTCAGGACCGAGGCCTGCGCCATCACGGTTTCGACCTCTTCGCCCAAGAGCCAGCGGGCCATGTCGAAATCATGGATCGTCATGTCACGGAAGATGCCACCCGACACCTTGATGTAATCGACAGGCGGTGCGCCGGGATCGCGCGAGGTGATCGTGACCATCTCGACATCGCCGATGCGACCTGCGTCAATCGCGGCCTTGACCGCCATGAAGTCGGGATCGAACCGGCGGTTGAAGCCGACCATCAGCGTAGCGCCTTCTGCCGCGACGGTGGCAAGGCAGTTCTGCACCCGCTTCAAACTCAGATCAACGGGTTTTTCGCAGAACATCGCCTTGCCCACCTTGGCGAACTGCTCGATCAGGTCCGCATGGGTGTTGGTCGGGGTGCAGATCAACACCGCATCCACGTCATCGGACGCCGCAATCTCGTCGATTCTGCGGATGTCGCAGCCGTAGCGTTCGGCCACCGATGTGGCCGCCTCGGCCATGGGATCAGCTATGGCGACAAGCGATGCACCTGAGGTGGCGGTAACAGCCTTGGCATGGACTTGGCCGATACGGCCTGCGCCAAGGATCGCAAATCTGACAGTCATGGGTCTTCCTTTATCCTCCCAAAGCCTTTCGCTTGGGACGTTCTTGTTCTAATTGCACCAGCACTTCGGCCACATGCCTCGAGGCGGCATCCGGCAGGTTTTGGGCGTGCCAGACTTACGCGCGGCACGCCCGCACATCAAAGCCCCTTCGGCGTGGCCGCACGGTCAAAGCGCTTCGGCCACCTCGTATTCCGGCTGCGTCTTAGCGCCGGTGATATAGGCCACCACATCCTGCCCGTCGGTCTCTTCCTTGCGGAGGTTCGCGCAGATGCGACCCCTGCGGAATACGACGATCCGGTCCACCAGATCCATCACCTGCCGCATGTTGTGGCTGATGAGGATCAGCGGTTCACCCTGTTCTTTCAGGGTGCGGATGATGTTTTCCACCTGTGCGGTTTCCTGAACCCCCAAGGCCGCCGTCGGTTCGTCCATAATGGTCAGCTTGGAATGGAAGGTCGCCGTTCTGGCAATCGCCACACATTGGCGCTGACCGCCGGACATGTTCTGTATCGTGTTGCGGATGTTGGGGATCTTCACCGCCGTCTTTTCCAGCGCGGCAATCGTGTCATTGCGCATCGCCGTGTAGTCAAGAAACCTGAACGGACCCAGCCAATCGAACTTGGTCTTTTCACGCCCCAGAAACAGGTTGTCCGACACGTCCAGATCATCGGCCAGAGCAAGGTTCTGAAACACCGCTTCGATCCCGGCCTCGCGGGCGTCCAGCGGCCCGGCGAACTGCACCGGTTTGCCGTCGAAATGGATCTCTCCGCGTGTGGGCTGCTCCACCCCGGTGATCTGGCGCACGAAGGTCGATTTGCCAGCCCCGTTGTCGCCCATGATGGCCACGTGTTCGCCCTTGCGCAGGGTGAAATTCGCGTCCTGCAGAGCGTGCACACCGCCGTAATGCTTGGTCAGCTTGCGGGTTTCAAGGATGATATCTGACATGGGTCTTCTCCCTATACCCGCATGCTGGCGCGTTGTTGCCGCCATTTGTCGAGCACCACAGCGCCGATGATGATCGCGCCCATGGCCATGATCTGAAAATACGCGTCGAGCTTCACATAGGTGAACCCTGACTGGATCACGCCGAACACCATAGCGCCCAGAACCGTGCCAATGATGGACCCGCGTCCCCCGGTGAGGCTGACCCCGCCGATGACCGCCATGGCAATGGCATAGAGCTCGTAGAAAAGGCCCATCCCAGATTGCGCCGTCAGGTTCTTGGAGCTGAGAACGATGGCCGCAAAGGCCGCCAGCATAGACGCGATCATGTAGACCATGACCTTGTGCCGCTTGACGTTGATCCCCGACATGCGCGCCGCGTCTTCGTTGGAGCCGATGGCATAGGTGTGCTTGCCATAGACCGTGTAGCGCAGCAGAACGTGGCACAGGATCGCCAGCAGCACGAACCAGACCACCGGCATCATGCCCGCGCCCAATGCAGCATAGCTTTCGGTCGGGAAGGAGACCGGCTGGCCCCGTGTCCACCACTGCGCGATGCCGCGGCAAATCAGGAACATGCCAAGCGTTGCGATGAAGGGCGGGATGCGGCTGAAGGCAATCAGACTGCCGTTGATCGCGCCGATGAAAGCGCCAAAGGCGAGGCCGATCATGATCGGAATGAGAACCGGCAGATCGAACGCCCAAGGGCCGAACACCGCCTTGGGGTTGGGATTGCCGTTGACCAGCTCGGTCTGGGCAAAGGACATCACGATCATCGCGGTCGCGGCCACCAAAGGCCCCGACGACAGGTCGATCCCGCCAGAGATGATCACCTGCGTCACACCCAGCGAGATGATCCCGATGATCGCCACCTGCAGAATGATGATTTTCAACCGCGCTTCGTTGAAAATGGAATCGAAGCGGTCGTTCGTGTCGAACAGGAAACTCTGGCCGTTCATGTAGGGCAATACCTGCCCCAACAATTCAAAGATCGCCACGATGATCACAAGCGCGATGAAAATGTTGAATTCGTTGGGCCAGCTGCGCTTGGAACTGTCGTATTTCAGCCCGCCTGTCCCTTGCGTGGTCTCCGCCATGGATGGCACTCCTGATGGATTTTCTCTGCGCCCAAATCGGGCTTTTCAATTTAGGTGGACAGGGCGCCGGATGCGCCCTGTCGTGTCGCTAAGTCAGCACATCAGTTTTTGTTGAGGAACTCGTCGACATTCGCCGGTGTCACCAGCTTGAAGGGGATGTAGACCTTCTGGTCGACGGCCTCACCACGGGCCAGCGCGAGCGCCGCATCAACCGAGCCTTCACCCTGACCAAACGCGTCCTGGAACACGGTTGCGTCCAGATCACCGGCCTGCATCGAAACAAGCGCGTCCTGCGTAGCGTCGACACCGACCACAACCACGTCTTCCATCGAGATGCCGGAGGCTTTCATCGCCTGGATCGCACCGATGGCCATTTCGTCATTGTTGGCGAAGACGACCTGGAATTCTTCACCCGAGGACAGCCAGTTGGTCATCAGATCCTGTGCTTCGTCGCGCGACCAGTTGGCGGTCTGACGGTCGATGATCGAGATGAAGTTGCACATGTCGATTCCGATGATGTCGTCCACGTCCTTGGTCCGCTGAACGGCTGCCTGGTTCGACAGCTGACCCATCATCAGGTATCCCTTGGCACCGCCCGCATAGCCCATGCCGCGCAGAAGTTTGCAGGCCTCGAACGCGGCCAAGGTGCCGGATTCGATCTCGTTCGACGCCACAAAGGCCTGATTGTCGGGCAGGTTGTCCACGTTGATCGGCTGGCGGTTGACATAAACCAGCGGAATTCCGGCACTCGCAGCCGCCTGCGTCATCGCGTCGGTTGCCGATGTGTCAACCGCGTTCACGATGATTGCATCGACGCCGGACGCGATAAAATTGTTGATCTGGTCAAGCTGCTTGGCCACATCGTCCTGTGCGTCTTCGACCTGCAGTTCCACACCGTCAATGCTCGCCGCGTAATCCACCATCCCGTTGCGCATCACGGTCAGGAAGTTGTCATCGAACCGCGCAATCGACGCACCGATGGTTTCGGCCATGGCAGTCGTCGACATGAGGGCGGCAAGGCCCGCGGCAATAAGGGTTTTTTTCATCTGTTTGGTTCCTCCCAAAATTGGTGCCGGCACACCGTGTTTACACCGGAGCCCCATTCGGGGCGGTTTGCCTTCACTCAGGCGGCTTCCGCCGCAAGCTGCGAAGAAATAAACTCGAATGAGTTGCGGATGGCGCGTTCCGGGTCGCTCAGAGCGTGGGTGAGCGGCGAGAAACACTCGTATGAAATCGGCCCGTCATAGCCCGCATCCAGCAACGCACGGATCTGGGCGATATTGCCAAGACGGTCCTTTTCACCCACCAGTACGCGATGCTCATCTTCCATCTCGTCGATACCAAGTGCCGGCTCCACAACTCCCGAGATGTGAACGATCCCGGTTTGCGCCGCGTAGATTGGCCCACCGCCGGCGAGCGTGTGATGGAACGTGTCATGCACAATCTTGAAGACATGCGATGCGTTGAGCGCATCGATGGTTTCGACAGCGTCCTGCTTCGATCTCAATGACGAGCGTGGAAAGCCGAGCGGCTCCACAAGCGCAACGAGGTCCGCGTCTTCAAGCATCGGGCGTATGTTCTTCAGCGCGATCCGCAAGTTTGCATGGCGTTCGCCGTTGCCGGTTTCCTTACCGTCATTGCGCGGGATCAGACTGATCGTTTCCGCACCGCTGGCCTGTGCCGTAGCAATAAGCGCACGAACTTCGTCGTGAATGGCCTTCGACCAACTGTTGAAAGGGTAGACTTGGCTGAGCCCCACAAGCCGCAGACCCGCGTCACGTGCCATCTTGCCCGCCGTGTCCGGCGCAATCCCATCAAACAATGCACGGTCTAGATCGTTGCGCACTTCGACACCAACACAATCCAGCGCCGATGCAAGCGCCAGAAACGCGGCATAATCCAACTGCGGAACCGTCATGTGATTGAGCGCGCGCTTCATCCCGATCACATCCTCCCAAATGCTTCCGCTGCCGTAACGCCGCGTTAGCTGGGACAAGATCAGTGATTCCGTCAATCAGTCGATAGGCAGTTTACATCATACATGATGTCTTTCTGCGGCCGCAAAATGATGCTTTTTCATCATCACAGAATTTCCGGGAGGATAATCCGGGGGTCCAGAAAATGCTGCTCAACAGATGTCGAGTCGGGATCGGAGCAGGCCTTTATAGCGAGATCGATCATACTCTGACAGACATCGGCCAGCGGCGTGGAGATCGCCATCTGCACATATCCATCCATCAATCCCGCCCGACTGTCCGAGGTCACCTCATTTACCACGAGGCGCACCTTTCCTGGTGGGCGCACCTCACGCAGTGCAGCAATCGCCCCTTCCATCCCTCCGCCCGCAACATAGATACCACGCAAGTCTGGATGTCGTTCCAGAAGACTCAGTGTCGCCTCATATGTCACTTGCCGTGTCTCAAGATTGACCAGTGTTTCGAGTGTCTCAAAACTCGGAGCATTTTCCCGCATGAACGCGCGAAAACCCACTTCTCGCAGGTCATGCCCATGCCAGCGATTACCCCCGACAAAGATCGCCACACGCCCCGGCGTCGCAATCTGGGTAAGCATCCAGGCCGCTTGGCGACCGACCTTCATGTTATTTAAACCTATGTAACTTCTACGAATTCCCTGTGCGAAGTCATTGAGCAGCGAAAACACCGGCACGTCTTTTGCCTTGAGGTCGGACACCACTTTATCAAGGCTTTGATGGTTCACCGCGACAGCCGCAACTGCATCTGCCTCCTGTCCCAATTTCTCGAGCAATTCCGCAAATTCCTTTGGGCTTTGCGAATTGGCGAAACGGATGATGGCCCTGCCGCGAATGTCGCTGCGCGTGGCGATGGCCCGCTCAATCTCGGTGCGGAAGGCCTGATAGAAAGGCTGCTTTTCCTTGAGCAGCAACACTCCGATGCGGAGCTCCGGAACGGTCGCGTCGAGCCTGTGTTCGAGCACACCACGTGCGTGATAGCCGACCTCGCGCGCGGCATCGGCAATCCGCCGAAGTGTTTCTTCCCGAACTTTCGCGCGTCCGTTCAGGGCCCGATCGATGGTTGCCGTGCTCAACCCCGAGACACGGGCCACGTCCTTGATGGTTGCTCTGCGCGCCATGAAGTTTTCCCTTTGTGTTGGAACATCAGTCCATCATAGATGATGTATTTTCGGCAAGAACACATTTCCGAACTCAGGATTTTTGCAACCTGTTGCAAAATCTTGCAACGCGCTGTCAAAATGCTGCAACTCAAAAGGACAATGCATTGATGCCCATCACCCTTCAGGACGTTGCAGCCCGCGCGGGCGTGTCGAAATCCGCCGTCTCGCGCACCTTCACCCCGGGCGCATCGGTCTCCGCCAAAACCCGCGCCAAGGTCGAAGCGGCGGCGAAGGAGCTGGGCTATATGCCCAACGTGTTGGCCTCAAGCTTGACCACCGGACGCACGGCACTGGTCGGACTGATCTCGAACAACTTCACCAATCCCTACTTCCTTGAGATTTTCGACCTCTTCACCCGCGCCCTGCAAGAAGCCGAACTGCGCCCCCTGCTGATCAATCTCAGCGCCGAGGAAGACGCCAGCCGATCCCTGTCGATGCTGCAACAATACAACGTGGACGGCGTGATCGTGGCGTCTTCGACCCTGCCGCCGGATTTCGCCAAAGTGTTTCACGACGCAGGCATCCCCGTGGTGCATGCCTTTGGTTGGTCCTCGGACACGCCGCAAACGGGCCGCGTGAGCATTGACAACACCGAGGCCGGGCAACTGGCCGCTGTAACATTGATCGAGCGTGGCTATCAGCGCGTCGGTTTCCTTGGCGGACCGCAGAACGCGGCCACCACCTTAGACCGTTTACACGGCTTTCGCGCAGAACTCGCGATCCACGGGTTGTCTCCGGAAATTCAGTTCGCCACCGCGTATTCCTACGATGCCGGACGCGTTGCGATGGCCCGTGCCCTCGACTCGGCCCCATCTGTCGAAGCGTGGTTCTGCGGCGATGACGTCATTGCCATTGGTGCGATGGATGCCTCCGCAGCAATGGGGCAACGCATTCCAGACGATCTCGGAATAATCGGCTTGAACGATATGCGCATGACCGGCTGGGACCGCATCGGTCTGACGACAATCCGCCAACCCGCTCAGCACATTGTTTCCGCATCAGTTGACCTTATCCGCAAAGGCATCGCCGATCCGGCGACGCCTCCACAGAATGTCATCCTGCCCTGCACTCTGGTCGAGCGCAGCACGCTACGCGCCAAGCCCTAGCTGCGGAACATCGGCGGGCGGGCATCAACCCACGCACCCTGCGCCTTGCCGCTTTCCGCCACAGCAAAGACCGCCGCCATCGACCGCAACCCATCCTCTGCACGGGGATAGAGGTTCGCCGCCGGGTCCATCGGACGACCTTCTTTCTCGGCCCGGATCGCCTCTGACAGATCAGCATAGATGTTGGCAAAGGCGAGCGGCATCCCTTCGGCATGGCCAATGGTGACGCGGCTGGTGCGGTCGGCCTCGGGCGAAAGGTTCGCTTCGCCGCGTTCGATCACTTGCAGGCGCTGACCAAGCGGCATGTAGTAAAGCTGGTTCGGCTGTTCCTGCGCCCAGCGCAACCCGCCCTTTTCGCCGAAGACCTGGATCGACAATCCGTGCTGGTTGCCCAGCGCGATGGACGAGGTCCAGAGCCGCCCCACCGTGCCGCCATCGAAACGCAGGTTCAGCATGGCGTCATCTTCCAGCACCCGGCTTTCAATACAGCTGACCGTGTCGGCACTCAGCCGTTCCACCTCCTGCCCGATCACGAAGGACGCCATATGCAGCGCGTGGATGCCGCAATCGGCAAACTGCGCGCTGACCCCGGCCTGGGCCGGATCGTAGCGCCAGCGCACACGCGGGTTATCGGCATCGGCGGCATCCGCGTGATGGCCGTGGGCAAACTCGGCCTTGACCAGACGGATGCGCCCCAGATCGCCCCGCGCCACCATCGCGCGCATGTGGCGGACAAGGCTGTAGCCCGTGTAGCCGTAATTCACCGCGCAGATGCGCCCGGTGGAGTGCGACAGGCGCACGATCTCTTCGCCTTCTTCCACCGTCATGGTCATGGGCTTTTCGCAGAAGACGTGAAACCCGGCTTCAAGGAAAGATTTGGTGATCTCGAAATGCGTGGCGTTGGGCGTGGCGACGGTGACCAGATCAACCCGGTCATCACGGCCCTTTTCGCCCTCCAGCATCTCGCGCCAATCCCAGTATGAGCGATCTTCGGCCAAGCCCAGCCGCTTGCCATAATCGCGCCCGGCGTCGGGCCGATGATCGAGCGCACCTGCCGTAAATTCGAAATGCCCATCAAGCCCCGCGCCCAAGCGATGCGCCGGGCCGATCTGGCTGCCTTCGCCGCCACCGATCATGCCCCACCGAAGCTTTGCCATTCTGTTCGTCCTTTCGTGAAACGCCCTGACCCTGTGCCTGGATCAGAAGCCGATAGAGGTGAGATATTCCCGGTTCGCCCGCGCGTCGTCGATAGGCCGGACGTCGAGCGTGGGGTCGCAATCCTGCTCGACCGTGCACCAGCCGTCGAAACCTGCATCCAGCAGCACGCGGCGCACCGCTGGAAAATCGACATCGCCTTGCCCGAGGTTGCAGAAGATACCCTGCCCGCAAGCCTTGTAGAAATCGGTACGGTTTGCGACGACCTGCGCTTTGACGGCCGGATCAATGTCCTTGAAGTGCATGTAGGAAATCCGATCCACATGGCGCTGCATGAACGCCACCGGATCGAACCCGGCATAAGAGTGGTGCCCGGTGTCGAAACAGATCTTGAGCAGGTTGGAATCGACCTCATTCAACAGCCGTTCCAGTTCCGGCTCGAAGTCGATGAAGCCACCGGCATGGGCATGGATCGACGGGATCAGCCCATGCTCCTCAGCGCCAATCTTCGCCGCCGTTTCAATACGCTGCACAAAGGCGCGCCACTCATCCGCATCCATCTGCTCGGCCTCATCGGCGCGACCTGCAGTGGGTGCACGGCGCGGCGAGATGGAGTCGATCAAGACGAAGTGCTGCGCCCCGTGCGCGGCAAGCGCCTTGGCCGTGCGGTTCACGCCGTCCAGCACATCCTCCCACTTGTCCGCGTCGTGGAAGGGGCGGAACACCACGCCACCAATCAGCTCCATACCGTATTCGGATAGCGCCTCGCCCAGTTCCGTCGGGTCTTCCGGCATGAAGCCCACCGGTCCCAATTCGATACCGGTATAGCCCGCCTCTGCGCAGTCGCTCAGCACCTGCCGCCAAGGCGGGTTGCGCGGGTCGCCTGCAAATTCGACACCCCACGAACAGGGGGCATTGCCGATGCGGATGGTCATTCTGTGGTCTCCTGAAAGTCGCTGACGTTTTTCCACCCGCCACTATTGGCAGAGGCGTGAATGGCTTCGATCACCTCGGCCACCGCAAGCCCATCACGGAAGGTGGGCCAGACGGCTTCTCCGGTGTGGATGGCTTTGAGGAAGTCTTTGGCTTCGATGATGATCTGGTCCTGATAGCCGGTGCCATGCCCCGGCCCCAGGCAGAACGGCAGATAGTCGGGATGGGCAGGCCCGGTCAGGATTTTGCGGAACCCGCGCGTCGCCTCCGGCCCTTCGGCCAGATAAAGCCAGACCGCGTTCTGGTCTTCCTGATCGAACCGGATCGCGCCCTTCGTGCCGGTGATCTCATAAGCATAGCCCATCTTGCGGCCCGTCGCGATGCGGCTGGAATAGATGTGACCCATTACACCCGACGCGAACCGCACCATGATCTGCGCGTGATCGTCATTGTCGACGATGCCACCGGGGCGGGTGCTGTGCACGGTTTCCAGATCGGCGCAGACCTTGGCCACCGGCCCCATCAGCGCCAATGCGGCGTTGATCGGATGTGGGGCAAGATCGCCCATATTGCCATTTGCCAACCCAGTGCAGCGCCAGTTGAACGGGGTCGTCGGATCGGACAGGAAATCTTCGGTATGTTCGCAGCGGAACCATGTGACATCGCCGATGGCGCCTTCAGTCAGAAGCTGGCGGACAAACTGGCTGGCCGGGGTGCGGATGTAATTGAAGCCGATCATGTTCGGCACACCCGCCGCCTCGGCTGCTTGAACCATCGCCCGCGAATCCTCCAACGTGTCGGCCAAAGGCTTTTCGCACAGCACCGGCTTGCCCAGCGCGATGGCGGCTTCGGCGATGGCGCGATGCGTGTCCTGTGGCGAGGCGATCACGATGGCGTCCACCTTGGGATCATCAACCAAAGCCTTCCAGTCGGAGGCTGCGCGGCTGAAGCCAAAGGCGGCGCGATACCGCTCTGCGCTGTCCGGCGACGAAGCTGCAATCATTTCCAGACGGGGGCGTAAGGGCGTGTCGAACACGGCAGCCACCGAGGCCATAGCGACAGCATGCGCCTTGCCCATATAGCCCCCGCCAATGATCCCGATTCCGATCTCGGACATGGCTTCCTCCCTGCATCTTGCAACCGGTTGCAAAATCTGTATCGTCAGCGCGAAACTGGTGCAACTCAAATTGCGTGAGACCATGAAAGATCTGGCCCGGCTGCACGGAAAAGGCTTCCTCGTCATTGGACGCGCGGGGATGGATTTCTATGCCGACCCGCCGGGAACACGGCTGGAAGACGCAATGCAGTTCACCGCAGCCTTGGGCGGATCGTCGGCCAATATCGCCGCCGGTCTGTGCCGACTCGGATGTGACGCGGCGCTGGTCACCTGCGTGTCGGACGACGCCATCGGGCGTTACTGCCTGAAACAGTTGGACAATTACGGGATCGACCGCCGGTTTGTCCGGTCGGTTGGAGGCGAGGCGCGCAATTCGCTGGCGGTGGTGGAGACGCGGATCGAAGACACGCAATCGGTGATTTACCGCAACAACGCAGCGGATTTCGCGATGACCATGCAGGATGTCGAGGCCCTGCCCTATGCCGGGTTCTCGGCGTTGATCACCACGGGCACGGTGATGGCGGCAGAGCCTTCGCGCAGCGCCACGTTCCATGCGTTCGAGCGCGCCAATGCCGCCGGGGTGCCGGTCATCTTCGACGTGGATTACCGCCCCTATTCCTGGACATCGGCGCAAGAGGCGTCGGACGTCTATTCCCGCGCGGCAGAGCTTTGTGACATCGTCATCGGCAATGATGTGGAGTTCGACTTCATGGCCGGAGCCGAAGGCCAAGGGCTTGAGAAAGCACGATCTTTGATCGGCGACGGCGCGCAGATCGTTATCTACAAGATGGGTGAGTTGGGGGCGGTTACCATTACGCCGGTAGGCGAAACCCGCACTGGCATTTTTGAAACCCAAGCCCTCAAACCCACCGGCGCTGGCGACAGTTTCATGGCGGGCTTTCTGGCCGCCCTGTCCGATGGTCAATCCGTCGCTGACGCTGTGCGCCAAGGTTCTGCTGCCGCCGCCATCGTCGTGTCGCGGGTGGGCTGTGCGCCCGCCATGCCGACACCCGACGAACTCACCGACTTCATGGCCCGTGCCGACATGCGTTCTGCCTGAAAGGAAGCCCTATGCACATCCCCCCCCATGACAATGGCAACAAACCGATCGTCGATGTCGATCACCCGCTGGTGCCGCTCAATTACTTCAACATCGTGAAGCTCAAGGCGGGCGAAACGTACGATTACACGCTTGAAGCGTACGAAACCTGCATCGTGCCCGCGACCGGGACAGTGACAGTGGAAACGGCGGGCGAAACATTTGCCGATATCGGCCATCGTGGCGAAGATGTCTGGGATGGCGATCCCGAAGGCGTGTATGTTCCGACCAACAGCGGTGCACGGGTCACCGCGCGGACAGACACTGAAGTCTTCATCGCCGGTGCAAAATTTGCAACGACGTTGCAACCCTTTGCAGTCCGCAAGGATGATCTTGATCTGGTGCAATACGGCAGCGACGACACCAAGACCCATCGCAAGATCAAGCACATTCTGGGGGCCAATCACCACGACCGCGTCGGGCGGTTGTTGGTGTCGGAGTTGTTCACGGTTGGCGCGGGCGGCTGGTCGGGATTCCCGTCACACAAGCATGACACGGACCGCCTGCCGGACGAGACCCGGCATGACGAGACCTACAATTTCCGGTTCAAACCAGATTATGGCTCGGGCCTTCAAATGCTTCAGCGCGTCGATAACGAGCCGGGGGATGCGTATCACATCATGAATGGCTCCACCGTGCTGATCGACAAGGGGTATCACCCCTGCTGCGCGCTGCCCGGCTACGAGATGTACTACTTCACCATCCTTGGCGGGCTGTCGCAACGATCGCTCAAGCAGTATTTTCAGCCGACCCATGCTGAACAGCTGCACACGATCCCCGGCATCATGGACATGGTGGCCAAGTTCAAATGACCCGCGCAACGCTGGCCGAGGTGTTGCAGCCCGCCCTGCGGGATGGCTACGCCTTGGCCGGGCTGGTCTGCCTTGGCTGGGAGGACGCCCGCGCCTATGTCGCCGCCGCCGAGGCCGAAGGCGCACCGGTGATCCTGCAGGCCGGACCGGGCGCGCGGGCGCACATGCCCCTGCCCGTCTGGGCAGCGATGTTTCACGCCTTGGCGGATGGGGCCTCGGTGCCGGTCGTGTCCCATCTGGACCACGGAAACAGCGCTAAGGAATGTGCAGAGGCGATTGCGCTTGGGTTCACATCGGTTATGTTTGACGGCTCTCGCCTGCCTTTGGAGGAAAACATCGCGCAGACGAAGGCCATTGTGGAGATGGCACGTCAGGCCGGTGTGTCCTGCGAAGGCGAGATCGGCTTTGTCGGCTATGCCGAAGGCGCGACGTCGGAAGGCACCGACCCGGACGAAGCGGCGCGCTTTGCAGAGGAGACAGGCGTCGATGCGATGGCGGTTTCCATCGGCAATGTGCACCTGCAAACCGATCAATCGGCAGAGATTGACCGCGTCCGGCTTGCAAGGATCGAAGAGAGCACGAACGTGCCGCTTGTGATCCACGGAGGCTCTGGTCTATCGCACTCCTTGCGAAGCGACCTCGCCCGGACAAGCACAATCTGCAAATTCAATATCGGTACAGAACTGCGCATGACATTTGGCGCTGCGTTGCGCCAGACGCTTCAAGACCACCCAGATCGCTTCGACCGCATCAGCCTTCTGAAAGAGCTTGAAGAACCTCTTGCTTTGCAAGCTCGCAGGATCATTCAGGGGCTCGGCCAGTCGTCTTAGCGGGCACGGCCTGAACCTGAGACCTGAATACAGAATTTTCCAAAACCGCACGAGCGGGCACTAAGATCATCCCTAATTCTGCCGTTGTAGCGTTTTCATGTAGCTTGCCTGAGAAAGCGCCGAAATGGCCACGTACTTTGTCACATCTTCCAATTGGAACTCGAGCGCTTTCTGGTCCGGCATCAACCAGAGCAGCTCCGGCCATACATTAGACTTCACCGGGTTAGCCTCAAACTTCACGATTGATTTTAACGCTGATACGGGCTTGGTATCGATCAGTGATGGCATTTCTACTTTTCTAATTGGGGACGCCACCTATGGTGGCTCTGCTGACGCATTCCTCGGTGGAACCACCAGCTGGGATTTCTTCACATACCTGCGCCTGAACAGTGGTGAAAACACGGTAGTCACAGGGTCTGCGGCTGATCTCATCACAGGCGATGCCGGGGACGATCTGATAAACTCCGGTGATGGGAACGATAGCATCTACGGTGGGACTGGTGACCTCTTATCTCCGGACAGCGGCAGCGGAAACGATACGATATTTGCCGGCGGCGGCAGTGACCTTGTCCGCGGCGAAGATGGCAACGACTCCCTCTCGGGCGAAGCTGGAAATGACAGCCTGAGTGGCAACAAAGGTGACGACTTTGTCTCCGGAGGGGCCGGCGCAGACATCGTGACCGGCGGCCAAGGCAGCGATACGCTGCTTGGCGGCACTGAAAACGACATGATCGTCGGGGATGGTCAACTCTATTCGCCCTCATCGTATCCTTCCGGCCCGGGCGATGTTTCAGTCACGCTTTCCGTCACGAACAGTGCTGACGGCCCCATCACTTTGTGGTGGATCGACCAAAACGGCGTGCTGCAACCTTACGGGACAATTCAGCCCGGCGAGACAGTCACCCAGCAAACCTGGACGGGGCACAACTGGCTGCTTCGCGACGAAAACAACTACTTCCTTGAACTGATCGAGATCAACGGGAACGAAAGCATCGTTTACGGCGCTGAAGGCTTGAACGATAGCATTGACGGTGGATCGGGCACCGACACGCTGATGGGTCAGTTCGGCGATGACACGATCTCCGGTGGACTGGACAATGACCAACTGACGGGCGGTTCGGGCAACGATACGTTCGTCTATGTCGCTGGAGATGGTGTTGATACGATCACCGACTTCAATGCCGGAAACAGCGGCACGCTGACCGATGGTGATGTCACAAACAACGACAGCATTGACCTCTCGGCTTTCTACGACTCGCTTCTTGAGTTGCAGGCCGACTTCGACGACGACGGCATCCTGAACCAGTCCAATGACGGTATTCTGGGTGTTGATTACTCGAACAACACCAGTTTTGGCAGCGGCGGGCTAGTCTTCACAGGCATTACAGATAGCGTCGCCTCTTTTACCGTCGAAAATACCGGTGTTGTCTGTTTTGCTTCTGGCACACGAATTCTGACAGAAACCGGCACGCGGCTGATCGAAACCTTGCGGGCCGGCGAGCGGATCGTCACCCGTGATAACGGAGTGCAAACCCTTCGCTGGATAGGTTGGCAGCATCTTGATACGGCAAGCCTTGAGCGTTTGCCCAAACATCGTCCGATCCTTTTGGCGCCACATCTTACCGGTGGGGACGCGCCTCTTATCGTGTCTCCGCAGCACTGTGTTCTGTTCAAAGTGGATGGCGAAGAAAAACTAGTTCGGGCAAGACACCTTGCCCGGATGCAAGGTGGTGCAGCGCGTGTGATGCAGGGCTGTCAGAAGGTGACATACTACCATCTCATGTTCGACGCGCATCAGATCGTGTTTGCCAATGGGGCGCCAACGGAAAGCTTTTTTCCCGGCAGATATGCGCTCTTGTCCCTCTCGGAAACAGCCCGCAGTGAAGTCTTTGCCCTGTTCCCGAGCCTGCGGCATTCCGATGCCGAAGCGAGCTATGGGAGGCAAGCGCGCGAGGTCATGCGTCTCGCACAGCTCCCCGGGCATTTGAAAGCCCTCTCCCCACCAGATCAAAAGCGGTCCCTTCGTGGCACTTCCCCGCCCCGTAATAGAAATCGGCATCCGACGTCGTATCGGTTGGCGTCATGACGTCTGGATCGCATTTCGGTCGATTTTGAGCGCCTTGATCCGGGAATAAAGCGTCGTTGGCTGCACATCGAGGAGCGAGGCAGCCCCCGACGGACCAGATACGCGCCCGCCGGTTTCTCTGAGCGCGGCGATGATATTGCGGCGCATCATCTCTTGCATCTCGGCCTCGGTGCGCACAACGGAATTGCTTGGAGAGGCGACCTGCCCCCCGCCGCCAAGCTCCAGAACCAGTTTCCGATCGCGCGACACGATGGCGGCACGTTCGATGACATTGTGCAATTCGCGCACATTCCCCGGCCAGTGATAGGCCTGCATCTGCTTGACGACCCGTTCCGTCAGCACTGGCACCGGGCGGCCATGCCGACGGCAGGCAAGTTTCAGCAGGTGGGCAGCCAGCAAAGGAATATCCTCAAGCCGATCCCGAAGCGGCATGCAGGAAATCGGAAAGACGTTGAGGAAGAGATACAGGTCTTCGCGGATACGGTTGCCGGAATGAGTATCGCTTGGCGCTTGCGTTGTCGCGGCTATCACCCGAATATCGAGCGGTTTTTCCCGCGTGTCTCCGACCCGCGTAACGGCGCTTTTTTGCAGCGCATGCAACAGCTTACCCTGAATCTCAAACGGCAGTTCCTCAACGTCGTCCAAGAAGAGGGACCCCCCATGCGCCAGTTCGAGCTTGCCGGGCTTGTCCCTCGTGGCGTTCGGCCCTGCCCCGCGCAGATGCCCAAAAAGCTCTGCCTCAACGTCTTCGGGTGCAACTGAGCCACATTTGAAATGGATGAGCGGTCGTCTTGACCGGGGGCTGGCTTTATGGATTTCCGTCGCAACCAGCGCTTTGCCTGTGCCCGCCTCGCCAGTGATGAGAACCGTGGCATCGGTGCCCGCCACAAGGTCGATCCGCGTCACGATCTGACGTACGGCGGGCGAACTGCCGATGATGTCATGGTGCGCGCGTTCGGAACTGATCGCTTCTTGCAGATATTCGTTCTCTTGCTCCAGACGATCACGCAGCGCGGCGACTTCGTCCAGCGCCTCGCGCAGCTTGCGTTCGCCTTCCTTGCGTTCCGTGATATCGCGGAAGATGACCACGGCACCGGCCAGCACCTTTTGATCGTAGATCGGGGTCGAGACATATTCGACGCGAATGGGTTTGCCATCCTTGCGCCAAAACACTTCGTCTTCGATCCGGTGCACCTGCTCAAAGCGGAACGAGCGATAGATCGGGCATTGGTGCGAGGGGTAGATCTCTCCGTTCAGATGGTGATGATGGATCATCGAATGGATGTCTTTGCCCAGCAGGTCCTGCGTGGTCCAACCCAGCATCTCTTGGGCGGCGCGGTTGACAAATGTGGTCTTGCCGTCCGCATTCACACCATAGATCCCCTCACCTGCAGCGTTCAGGATCAATTGGTTCTGCCGCTCCAGTTCGGCGAAGAACCCTTCGGCACGCTTCCATTCAAGAAGCCCTGCGCGATGCAACTCGGCGGCCTCGACCAGTTCTGTGCGTTTTTCAAACGCATCGAGGTCTGTAAAGCTCAGCAGCAGGTAGCCCGGTTTTCCAGGAACCCCGCGTGCGCGGATCTCGCACCGAAGAACGACGTCGTCTGACGTGCGCAAAGGGACATCGCGTGTCCAGGACTCGCCGCGATGATCGACCTCGCCGACAAAAACCACGAATTTCGCCAGTGCCGACCCAAGGAACGTCGAAAACCGTAAGTTTGGATCGCGGTAATTGGTGATACCGAACAAAGCTGCCGCAGCGTCATTGAGGCCCGCAATCCTGTCTTGTGTGGTGTCCAGCAACAGCGCCGCGTCCGGAAACGCAGCAAGAAGGGAATCGGTGTCTTGATCGGTGTCCAACATGCGACGCACCGTACTGCCGCGCCGCAGCGCGGTCTAACGAAATTTCGTAAATTACTATTTTTCGTAATTTTTCGTTACCCCTAACGCAGCATAAACTATTGCAAATTAATGAAATTATCACTTCGCTCAAATTTTTAGCACCCAGTTTTTCATACGAGGTCAGCCTGTCAGGATATCGACAGAACACCGGAACACTCATCAGACAGGGGACTGCACATGACGATCAAAAGCCTAGGAAATCCGTTCTCAGCAGATACGGACCTTCGCCACGGCGCAGATTGCAGCTGCGACAGCTGCGCAGCCGGTCACAGCCACACGCACAGCGCAAAGGACGTCGATCCGACCAAGATGTCGTCGGAAGAAATGATGGAGCGCGCCGTAGAAAGCGCAATCGTTCGGTCAGTCTTTGGTCAAAGCGACATCGGACGCCGGTCATTCATGGGCATGCTTGGCGGAACCACCGTCGCGGCGGCACTGGCCTCTGTCTTTCCGATGGATCAGGCAAAAGCGGCCATCCTCGACAACCTCGGAACACCTGAAAAGACGGACCTGAACATTGGCTTCGTCCCAATTACATGCGCCACACCGATCATCATGGCGCAGCCGATGGGGTTCTACGAACGCTACGGTTTGAATGCGCAGGTCATCAAGACAGCCGGTTGGGCCGTGGCCCGCGACAAGTCGCTGTCGGGGGAATACGATGCCTCGCATATGCTGACACCGATGCCGCTGGCGATGACGCTCGGCGCGGGGTCAGTGGCAACGCCCTACATCATGCCTGCGGTCGAGAACATCAACGGTCAAGCGATCGTGCTGTCCAACGAGCACCTCGACAAGCGTGATCCGAAACAGTGGAAAGGTTTCACCTTCGGCGTGCCGTTCGAATATTCGATGCACAACTTCCTGCTGCGCTACTACGTGGCCGAGTTTGGACTGGACCCGGATGTAGACATCCAGATCCGCGTCGTTCCGCCGCCCGAGATGGTCGCCAACCTGCGCGCTGGTAACCTTGACGGCTACCTGTCGCCCGACCCCTTCAACCAGCGCGCTGTCTGGGAAGGCATCGGCTTTATCCACATGCTGACCAAGGACATCTGGGAAGGCCACCCCTGCTGCGCTTTTGCGGCCCCTCTGTCTTTCGCGACCGAGCTGCCAAACACCTATGGCGCGCTGCTCAAGTCGATCATCGACGCGACGCAATACGCATCGAACCCGGACAACCGCAAAGAAATCTCCGAAGCCATTGCGCCGACCAATTATCTCAACCAGCCGGTGCCGGTGATTGAGCAGGTTCTGACCGGCACCTTTGCCGACGGGCTTGGAGAAGTGCAGCGGGTTCCAGACAGAATCGACTTCGACCCGTTCCCGTGGCACTCGATGGGGGTGTGGATCCTCACGCAGATGAAGCGGTGGGGCTATATCGAAGGCGATATCGATTACAGAGCCGTGGCAGAGCAGGTTTACCTTGCTGCAGACGCAAAGAAAGTGATGGAAGACCTCGGCTACGATGCCCCGGACGTCACCTACAAATCGCACACGATCATGGGCAAGACATTCGACCCGGCAGAACCCGAAGCGTATGTCGCCAGCTTCCCGATCGGAAAGGGCTGATCCATGTTGGACAGTCTTTCGATCAACAAGCGCGCCGCGATCTTGTCGATTGTCATGCTGGTGGTGGGCCTCCTGATCTGGGAGGCCGCCATCCCGGCACAGAAAGCCGCGGGCGAGCTGACAGAATACGAGCGCCTTACAGGTGGGGGCGCTCAGAAAGCCGGTGTGCCCCCGCCCAGCCAGGTGATCGCCAAAGCCTGGGCGGAGTTGTCCAACCCGTTCTACGACGCAGGCCCCAACGACAAGAGGATCGGCATTCAGATCGGGTATTCAATCTATCGTGTGCTGACCGGGTATTTCCTCGCCGCCTTGGTCGCCATCCCATTGGGCTTTCTCATCGGCATGAGCCAGGTCGCCTACAAGGCGTTCAACCCGTTCATCCAGGTGCTGCGACCCATCTCTCCGCTGGCATGGATGCCGCTTGCGTTGTTCATCATTCAGGACTCAGAGGCGTCGGCGATCTTCGTGATCTTCGTCTGTTCGATCTGGCCCATGCTGCTGAACACCGCGTTTGGCGTGGCCGGGGTGCGCAAGGACTGGGTGAATGTCGCCCGGACACACGAGTTGAGCCCGCTCAAGACCGCGTTCACCGTGATCCTGCCCGCCGCCGCACCCACCATCGTGACGGGCATGCGGATTTCCATTGGGATCGCGTGGCTGGTTATTGTCGCGGCAGAGATGCTCGTCGGCGGCACCGGCATCGGCTACTACGTCTGGAACGAGTGGAACAACCTCGACCTGACCTCAGTCATCTTTTCAATCCTCATGATCGGCGTTGTCGGCATGTTGCTGGACTCAGCCTTTGGCGTCCTGCAGCGCGCGGTCGCCTACGCCGAATAAGGAGACACCCAATGGCGAAACCTTTTCTCAGTATCGAGCGATTGACCCAGCAATACCCGGATGGCCAGGGCGGCACGATGACCGTCTTCGAAAATGCCAGCTTCGGGATAGAAAAAGGCGAGTTTGTCTGCATCCTCGGCCATTCCGGCTGCGGCAAGTCGACGATCATGAACATCCTTGCCGGCCTGGCCGACCCCACGTCGGGGGTGGTCAAAATGGACGGGTTCGAAGTGTCCGGCCCGTCGCTGGACCGGGGCGTTGTGTTCCAGAACTACTCACTTTTGCCGTGGCTGTCGGCCCTGAAGAACGTGACCTTTGGCGTCAAAGCCCGCCACCCGGATTGGTCTGTCGAACAAGTCGAGGCGCATGCCCGCGACTACCTCGGGAAAGTAGGCCTTGAAGGCGATGTGGTGCATCGCAAACCCAGCCAGTTGTCTGGCGGTATGCGTCAGCGTGTATCGATCGCCCGTGCCTTTGCCAACCAGCCGAAGCTGCTGCTTCTGGATGAACCGTTCGGTGCGCTGGACGCGCTCACACGGGGCACCATTCAGGAAGAGCTGATCAAGGTTTGGGCCGGCACCGAGCAGACCGTGTTCATGATCACCCATGACATCGACGAGGCAATCCTGCTTGCAGATCGCATCCTGCTGATGACCAACGGGCCGTTCGCCCGTGTCGCAGAGTCGGTTGAGATCACCATCCCGCGTCCGCGCAGCCGGACCGAGATTGTCGAGCATCCAAACTACTATGCTATCCGCAACCATCTGGTTCAGTTCCTCGGTCAACGATCGAAAGAACTCGCGGGTAAGCAGAGCAGCGAAAGCGAGCAAACCCCCGAGACCGTCCGGATCGACAAGACGGCGGCTGAGGAAGACCCCAGCGCACCGCCGCCCTTGCGGGCGGTAAACCACTGACTTCGGGCGGCAAACAGATGACACATCAAGAAACCCCACGCGCGCCCCTGCCCCCGTTCACTTACGAGGACGCGGTCCAAAAGGTGCGCATGGCCGAAGATGCCTGGAACAGCCGTGACCCAGCCAAGGTCGCTTTGGCCTACACGCGGGACACGCGCTGGCGCAACCGGGACACGTTCCTGAACGGGCGCGAAGAGGTGGAAGCGTTTCTGACCACCAAATGGGGCAAAGAAAACGGCTATCGCCTGATCAAGGAGATCTGGGCGCATGACGGCAACCGGATCGCAGTGCGCTTTTGCTACGAGTGGCACGACGAAACCGGCCAGTGGTTCCGCGCTTACGGCAACGAAAACTGGGAGTTCGACGCGCTTGGCTACATGGCGGTGCGCCATGCTTCGATCAACGATGTGCCCATCGCGGAGTCGGACCGTCTGTTTCACTGGCCGCAGGGCCGCCGCCCCGACGACCATCCCGGCCTGAGCGAGCTTGGGCTGTAACCCACTGATTTTACAACACGACCCAGGAGGACAAACAATGAAAGACAATTACGAGGTGCCAGTGATGATGACGAAGGAAGACGTGACGATGATGATCCTGTCGGCAAAGAAGCAGGCGGGCATGACTTGGGAGGGCATCGCCGAGAAGATCGACATGTCTCCGGTCTGGACGCATTCGGCCTGCATGGGCATGAACGCGTTCCCCAAGGACAAGGCCGAAGCATTGGTCTCGGTCATGGGTCTGCCACAGGAAGCGGCCAGCGTGCTGGAAGAGCCGCCCACCAAGGTCTGGGAGCAGTCTGTTCCGACAGACCCATGCATCTACCGCTTCTACGAAATCGTCGGTGTTTACGGACCGACACTCAAAGCCCTGATCGAGGAAAAGTTCGGCACCGGCATCATGTCCGCGATTGATTTCGACATGTCCGTCACCCGTGTTCCCCACGAAAAGGGCGACCGCGTCAAAGTGGAGATGTCAGGCAAGTACCTCGCCTACAACTCCTGGTAAGACCAGGTCGACTTACCAGCGCCATGTCAAAAAACACAAAGATACCCGGCTCACATGCGCCGGGTATCTTTTATTTTACAATAAGTTACGAAGTATTTTTAAAGAAAAGCATCAATATCAAACTACCGCTTCAAGTGCAGTTGCAATACCTTGGCCGACGCCGACACACATGGTTGCCAAAGCTTTCTGACCGGGGCGCAGATCGAGCGCTGCCGAACCCGTGATCCGCGTACCAGACATGCCCAGAGGGTGACCTAATGCAATCGCTCCTCCGTTGCGATTCACACGTGGATCATCATCCGCAATGCCCAACCGCCTCAGCGTGGCCAGACCTTGCGACGCGAAAGCCTCGTTCAGTTCGATGACGTCGAAGTCGCTCTGCGTCAGCCCCAGCCGAGCCATCAGCTTTTCCGATGCTGGCGCAGGTCCAATCCCCATGATGCGCGGAGCAACGCCGATCGAGGCCCCGCCCAGCACGCGGGCAATTGGCGTGAGACCATGCCGCTTGATCGCCGCTTCAGACGCCACAATCAGCGCCGCTGCTCCATCATTCACACCAGAAGCATTTCCAGCCGTGATCGTGCCGCCCTCGCGCACAAACGGTTTGAGGCGGGCCAGATCCTCGACAGTTGTCTCGGCGCGCGGGTGTTCGTCGGTGTCCACAACCACCGGGTCGCCCTTGCGTCGTGGGATCGTCACCGGGGTGATCTCTTGCGCCAACCTTCCGCTTTTCTGAGCGGCCCCTGCGCGTTGCTGGCTGCGTAATGCAAACGCGTCCTGATCCTCGCGCGACACGTTGAAATCTTCGGCCACGTTTTCCGCCGTCTCGGGCATCGAGTCGATGCCGTATTGCGCCTTGAGCACCGGGTTTACGAAACGCCAGCCGATGGTGGTGTCGTAGACTTCGTTCTGCCGGGCAAAGGCCTGCTGCGCCTTGGGCATCACAAATGGTGCACGGGTCATGCTTTCGACGCCCCCTGCAACCACTAGGTCCGCCTCACCTGCCTTTATTGCGCGCGCGGCGGCCAGAACCGCATCCATACCAGAGCCGCAGAGGCGGTTCATCGTCGTGCCTGGCACCGTTTCCGGGTAGCCCGCCAAAAGCACCGCCATGCGCGCCACGTTGCGATTGTCTTCCCCCGCCTGATTGGCGCAGCCAAGGATCACCTCTTCGATCGCCGCAAGATCGAGCGACGGGTTCCGCGCAGCGAGCGCCGCCAAAGGCACAGCCGCCAGATCATCGGCCCGAACCGAGGCCAACGCGCCGCCATAGCGGCCAATGGGCGTGCGGATGTAATCACAGATAAAGGCGTCGGGCATCGGGCGGCTCCGGTTTGGTCAGGCTCGGCGCATATGGCGTCGAAACAGGGCCGAGATGCAAGTCACCCGTCGATACGTGCTCCGGGCCTGATCGTCGCGGGGGCCGCGTTCAGCGTTTCGATGGCAAATCCGGCTGCGGCTTTGTATTTCGCCATGAAATCCGCACGTTCGGTTGCGGGGATCACATCTTCAATGTCGTCAAAGACACCACCGCAGCGTTCGTCCAGCAGATTGAGCAGGCCGAACGGCCCAGAACCGCGATTGCGCAACACCAGTTCCGACACCGGACCACAAAGCTGTGCATCATAGGCGGCAAGCGCCGCTTCGGTGACACCATGCTCCAGCATCTTGGCACCGATCACGCGGGCATCGACAATCGCCTGGCTCGCCCCGTTCGATCCCGTGGGATACATTGCATGAGCCGCATCACCCATCAGCGCCACCGCGCCATCGACCCAGCTTGGCACCGGATCGCGGTCGATCATCGGGTTCACATAGGCGCAATCCGCACCACGCAACATCTCGGGAACATCCAGCCAATCGTATCGGAACTCTTCGAAATGGTGGATAAATTCGTCGATCTCAACCGGTTTGAACCAGCCATCCTGCTGCCAGCCGCCTGAATCGTCCATCGTCACTTCGGCGATCCAGTTGATCAGCGACATCCCATCGGCATCGGGCGCAGAGATCGGGTAGATCACCATCCTGTGACGATGCGTTCCCAGCCCGACAAAGGACGATTCCGTGCGTAGGGGCTTGGCCCGTACCGTACCGCGCCACATCACCGCCCCGCCCCAGTGTATGGGTGGCTGATCGGGATACATCTGCGCGCGGATCGCGGAATGGATGCCATCGGCGCCAATCAGCAGGCGACCCCGCTCGTTCCGTTCACCGTCAGACGAGACAACCCGCGCCGTTACGCCGGGTCCAACGTGCGCATAAGACGCAATCCTCGCCCCAAGCTGGGCGGCATCAGCACCGGCCCGCTCAATCAATGTCTCGTAAAGCAGCATATGCATCTGCCCACGATGCACGGCGTATTGCGGCCAATTGTAGCCCGCGCCCAAGCCACGCTTTTCGGCATAGACCTCGCGACCATTGAGGCCAACCAGCGCCCACTCCTTGGCAGGAACACCGACACGGTTCAGATCATCCGCCGAGATGCCCAGATCGTAAAGCTCTCGCACTGCATTGGGTTGAATGTTGATGCCGACACCCAGAGGCCGCATCTCTTTCGCCGCCTCGTACACTGTGAACGGCACGCCGATCTGGTGCAGGGTCAACCCAAGTGCAAGCCCGGCGATCCCGCCGCCAGCGATCAGAACGCGTTCTTCGGACATAACTGACTTCCTTTTTCGAGCGGGTTTACGGTGCGCGCCAGATCAGGACAACTGGTCCGAAGTGCCAATATGCTCAATCTGAGCAACAAGCGACTTGGCCACATTCAAAGCGCGTCCAGTGGCCTGCGCCATCTGCGGCAAGAGCATCCATTCCAGCGACCACGCGGCACCAGACCGTTCCTGTTCGTGGATCATCGCGCTGTGCATCCCAGAAACCTGAGTTGCATTGAACCGCGCGAGGGTGACCAGCAATTCCGCCAACACAGGGTTCTGCTTGTGCGGCATGGCCGATGACCCGCCGCCGCCTGCCAATGTGATTTCGTCGATACCCTGTTGCGCCATGAGGCAGATGTCCTGCCCCATCTTGCCCAGAGAGCCCGTGATCAACGACAGGACAGAAGCCGCCTCGGCCATCCCATCGCGCGTGGCGTGCCAACTGCGTGATGTTGATGACAAACCCAGATCCTGGGCCACCGCAGCACCAAGCACGTCGGCAGCGTCGCCCAGCGCCGCGCGATCGCCGGCGGCTCCGCCGATCTGAACCAAAGCAACGCGGGGACGCAATTGCGAAAGACGGTCATGATGCGCCAAGAGCGGCAAACGCCATGTCTCAATGCGATCTGCCACAGAGATGGGCATTGCCGCCTGCATCCGGGTGCGCCCCATCATGGTCACGCCGCCGAAACGGCCCTTCAGATCAGACAGGTTGTTTAAAAGCAGACGCACCCGCTGATCCAGCACGTCAAGGCTTTGGACAAGCGACAGAACCGTCGCGGTGTCAATGACATCCTGCGACGTGGCGCCTTTATGGATCGCATCGGAACCTGTTCGCTGCTTCAGAAGCTGTACCAACGCCGGAACACAAACCCCGTCCTGCGCTGTTCCTTCACGCAATGCCACTGGTGCCAGCATAACCTGACGGATGGCCGATGCCGCCGATGCACCGTCCTTCTCCGACCAAAGCCCCGCCAAATGTCCGTGGCGCGACCATGCAGCTTCAAAGGCCATCATAGACGAAAGCTGCGCCTCGGCGGACCAAAGCGCAGCGATTTCGTCATCGGCAAAAAGGCCCGACAACCAGGGATGGTCAAAGACGCCTGTCATCACAGGTCAAGAAACACCGTTTCACCCTCGCCCTGAAGCCGGATGTCGAACCGATAGGTGCCGTCTTCGGTTTTCTTGGCGATCAACGTATCCACACGCGGACGCTGTTCGATGCGGGCCAGCAGCGGGTCGGCGCTGTTGTCCTCGTCCTCGAAGTAGATGCGCGTGTTGAGACCAATGTTGATCCCGCGCGCCACGATCCAGAGCGAGATATGCGGCGCAAATACTTGCCCGCTCCGCCCTTTGATCGCGCCGGGTTTGACCGTACGTAAGGTGAACTCGCCGCTGTCCTTGTCAGCGGCGAACCGGCAGAAGCCCGAGACCTTCGGATCGGCCCCGTCCTGCCCGGGATAGACACCCGCTGCATCGGCCTGCCAGCTTTCCAGCATCGCGTCTCGCATGGCCCAGCCGGTGCCGTCATAGATCGACCCGACGATGGTGATGACGTCACCCTGCGCACCATCCTCGATGGGGCTGAGACCCAAGTCCTCGGGGTAAACGCCTTCGACACCGGCAAAGGTTGGGATACAGCCGATATGGACATAGGGGCCAGCGGTCTGGCTCGGGGTCTCCACGAGAATATCAAGCGGTTGTGTCATGGCTTACATCCCTTCCGGCTTGTTTTCGAACATGGTCTGACGACGACCGCGCAGCACGATGTCGAACTTGTAGGCAAGATAATCCATGCCCCGTGAATTCTGCATGTCGAGCGGAGCAACCAAACGATCCAACTGACTGCGGTCCCGCACCGTCGCCGCGATGGGACATAGGTCGATCAGCGGATCGCCCTGGAAATACATCTGGCTGATCAACCGCTGTCCAAAGGCATGGCCAAAAATCGAAAAATGAATGTGCATCGGCCGCCAGTCATTTGCCCGGTTTGGCCAAGGATACGCCCCCGGACGGATCGTCATGAATTCATAGTAGCCATTCTCATCCGTAATCGTCCGCCCGCAGCCGCCGAAATTCGGATCGAGCGGTGCGAAATAGGTGTCCTTGATATGCCGATAGCGGCCACCGGCATTGGCCTGCCAAATCTCGACCAGCGTGTGCGGCACCGGCCGACCCAACTCATCAAGAACGCGCCCGTGCACGCGGATCCGTTCGCCCACTGCCAGAGCCTTGCCCTGCGTGTAATTGCAGATCAGGTTATTATCGAGCGCCCCCAGCTTGTTATGACCAAAGCGCGGTCCGGTTTCCTCGCTCGGCGTCGATTCCATCGACAAGAGCGGCAGCGACGGGGACCGCGTGATCGACGTCTTGTAATCCGGATAATAGGGGTCGGGATGCACCTCGCGGCGGCGGGGCATCAGGGCGGCGGTGTCAGTCATCGGATTGCTCCATTTCTGCGTAAGTCTGTTTGGCCAGCTTGATGGCGTGGTTCGCCTTGGGCACGCCGGCATAGATCGCGACATGCTGGAACGCTTCCATCACGTCCCGTTTGCTGGCCCCGGTGCGCGCGGTGGCGCGGATGTGCATCGGGATTTCCTCGAAGTTTCCGGTGGCGGCCAAGAGTGCCAAGGTCAGCATCGAGCGTTCCCGTCGGCTGATCCCGTCCGACGACCAGACCGTGCCCCACGCGCCCTCGGTGATCAGCGTTTGAAATGGGAGATCAAACTCTGTCTTGCTGGCCTCGGCCCGGTCCACATGGGCATCGCCCAAGACTTCGCGCCGGGTTTTCATACCTTGGTCAAAACGGTCAGACATGGCCCACCTCCTTAAGGAATTCGCTGATCAGCGCCCCCGTCTGTTCCGGTGCTTCAACGCAAGGCAGATGACCGGTGTTCGGAATGACATGGAACACGCCGTTACAGAGATCCGCCGTCGCCTTCACCATGTCTGGCGTGGTCGATCCATCCTCCGAACCCGCCATCGCCATAACTGGCATTTTCAAGGCTTTGGTCGTTTCGGTAAAGTCAGCGCCCGCAATGGCGGCACAGCACCCGATGTAGCCCTCCAGCGGTGTACGGGTCAGCATATTGCGCCACGGTGTCAGGCGCGTTGGATCCCCGCGCATCTCGGGCGCGAACCAACGGTCGAGAATTGCATCGGCCATTCCTTCGATGCCGCCCTTACGCAAACCGGATATCCGCTCCTGCCACATGTTGGGCGATCCAATCTTGGCCGCGGTATCCATCAGAACAAGCGCCCGCAGCAAATCGGGTCGCCTTGCAGCCAAACCCTGCCCGATCAATCCACCGATCGACAGGCCGACAAAAACAACGTCCCGGACGCCTAGCGCGTCAATCACCGTCTCGGCATCCGACACAAGCGTGTCCATATCATAGGGCGCGTCCGGGCAATCCGACAGACCGTGCCCACGTTTGTCAAAGCGGACAATCCGAAGCCCGGACGGCAGAAACGGCAAGAGCGGATCCCAGACGCGCATGTCGGTGCCAAGAGAATTGGCCAACATGACAACCGGTCCCCTTTCCGGCCCATCCACCTGCACGTGCAGCGTGACGCCATGCGATGTGACTGTTCTCATAAATGCAAATCTCCTCAGCCCTTTCTTTGGCATTTCTTATCCTGCGTGAAAATTATATTTTTGCATCATTTAGTTAACCCATGAGTTATACATGATCGATGCCCGCATCCGTTTACGCCACCTACGGTGTTTCTTGGAAACCGCGCGATTGGGCTCCTTGTCCGCGGCCGCGAATGCACTGAACGTGTCACAACCTGCCGTGTCCAAGACCATCCGAGAATTGGAAGGGGTTTTGGGCAAACCGCTCTTTGACCGATCAAACCGCCGCCTGACACTTACAACGGTGGGCCGTGTGTTTCAGCAGCATGTCGGAGCCGCAATGTCGGAACTGTCGCGCGCTCAATCGCTGGTGAAAGACACGCCGTCTCAAATTACACGCCTGTCAGTCGGAGTTTTGCCAACAGCAGCCACATCGCTCATGCCGCGTGCCGCTTTGGCTTTTCGCGAAAGCCACCCGAACTGCCTGCTGCGGGTCAGCACAGGGCCGAACTGGCTTTTGATGTCGCAGTTGCGCGACAGCAGCCTTGATCTGGTGGTTGGTCGCATGGGCAATGCCGAAGTCATGCAGCACCTTTCCTTCCATCACCTTTACTCCGAAAACATCGCCGCCGTCGTGCGCCCAGAACACCCGCTTTGCGAGACCTCACAACCGCTTGAAGCTTTGGCCAAGTTCCCGCTGCTTTTGCCACCTCCGGGCGCAGTGATCGCGCCATTGGTGCGTGCGCTGCTGTCGCGGCATGGCATCGCCGCGCAGAATGCGGCGTTCGAATCCGTGTCGCTGGCCTTTGGGCGACGGGTGGTGCAATCGTCGGATGCAGTCTGGTTTATCTCACGCGGCGTCGTCGAAGATGAACTGGATGCGGGCACACTGACTGCGCTTCCGCTTGGCGATGACATGCGCGGCGGCCCGATCGGCATTTCGATGCGGGCCGATGGTGTACTGACTGATGCGCAATCTGGCTTAATCCGGGCACTGGAGAACGCCCGCGATGCGCTGCGCCCGCTGGGCGCATCACGCGTCTAGAAGGGCAAGCCGATGTAATTTTCGGCAAGATCGCGTCGCGCCGTTTCAGACTGCGACAAGTGGTAAAGCGTCGCCTTGCGCATCTGCGCGGCAAAGCTGTCTTCGCCGTCGAACTGGTGAAGCATTGTCGTCATCTGCCAGCTGAACCGCATTGCTTTCCAAATGCGCAGCAAGGCGCGCTCGGAATAGGAGTCAATTCCAGCGCAATCGTTCTTCTTCACAGCGTCAATCAGCGCCTGATACAGGTAATGCACGTCGGACACCGCAAGGTTAAGACCCTTGGCCCCGGTCGGAGGTACGATATGCGCGGCATCCCCAACAAGGAACAGCCGACCCCAACGCAATGGTTCGCTAACAAAGGACCGCAACGGAGCGATGGATTTCTCAATCGACGGGCCTGTCTCCATCTGGTCCGCAACCGCTGACGGCAGGCAGGATTTCAGGGTGGTCCAGAAGCGCTCGTCGCTCCAGTCCTCGACCTTATCGGTCAGGGGCACCTGAACATAATAGCGACTGAGCCTTTCACTGCGCATTGAGGCCAAGGCAAACCCCTTTGACGAATTGGCGTAGATCAGCTCTTCATGAGCAGGCTTTGTCCGCGACAAAACACCAAGCCATCCAAACGGATAGACACGCTCAAATTCGCGACGCTTGTCCTCCGGGATTGTCTTGCGGCTCACGCCGTGAAACCCGTCACACCCAGCAACATAAGCGCAATCGAGCCGCGTCCGCGCCCCGTCAACGCTGTACTCGACATATGGCGCGGAGCTGTCAGCATCGTGGATCACGACATCCTCAACCCCATGCACAATGGTTGCCCCAATCGCATCCTGCGCGGCGTAAAGATCGGCTGTGACCTCGGTCTGGCCGTACACCATTACAGAGGTGCCCGTCAGTTCCTTGAAATTGATCCGAACCATCAATTCGTCATCGGTCAGAAAGCAGCCGTCATGCGGCAGACCTTCGGCCGCCATACGGCCACCGACCCCGGCTTCCTGCAGCATCGCCACGGTGCCCGCCTCCAAGACGCCCGCTCGGATCCGCGACAAGACGTGCTCGCGCGTTGCCCGTTCAAGGATGACAGTCGCGACACCCGCTTTGTTCAAAAGCTGGGACAATAATAGGCCTGACGGCCCGCCTCCGATGATGGCAACTTCGGTTTTCATGGCCGCCCTCCTCCTGACGTGTGAAAGATGTCTAAAGACGAGCGCGCAGGTCAGGAATGGCCTCACAGCGCCTGCAATGGTAAGAATCAAACATGACTACGCAAAATACCATTCCAGCTTTCGGCCTTTATGGTGAATCCGACCAATTCCCCGACGTGATCCACTATGAGGATTTCTCGGTTCGCGCCCCAATTCATGACTGGCGCATCCTGCCACATCGCCATGGACAAATGTCACAGCTATTCATGGTCGAAGACGGCTGGATCGACGCAACAGTCGACGGCGAAAAGTACCAGATTTCAAAAAACGAATTTCTATACATTCCAAATAATTGTGTTCATGAGTTCATGTTTCGCCCGAACTCTCAAGGCAAGATCTTTTCTTTACCCGTCACTATCGTGCAGACCATCTCACCAGCCACGGACCAACTGCTGACCACGCTCTCAGAACCGTTTGTCGGAACGATCTCGCACAGCCTTGATCGCATGGCACGGCTTCTGCGCGACACCATCGATTCAGCCACATCATTTCGGGGCCAGCAGGTTGTCGGATTGGCACATTCCGTGCTCGCCAATCTGGCCGAAACCAGCTTGACCGAAAGCCCAGCTGCGCAGAAAACGAAGCATGCCCGGCTGTTTGCGCTGGATGCTTTGATTGTAGAGCACCTGTCCGACAATTGGTCGGCATCCGATTTTGCAGAGGCATTGTCGATAAGCACCGGCCATCTCAGCCGCTTATGCCGCGCCGCCAAGGGTGTCGGTGCAGCGGCCTATATCGAGCAGCATCAAATGCAGGAAGCCTGCCGCCTGCTGGCCTTCACTCAATTGCCCGTATCGGAAATCGGCTACCGGCTTGGCTTTATGGACCCGTCGTATTTTTCCAAACGGTTTCGTGCGGCGCGCGGACAGACCCCAACGGACTATCGGGCACGCTTCACGAATTGAATACGTGTGCGGCCAATGTCGAAATCCGCTCTGGCTCGGGATGCTTCTCTGCGAGAGCTGCACATGTCTCCCAACATGCCCGGAAATAGAGCTGCGCGGTAGACTGAGCGAACGCATGCGCATCTGTCTCCGGAGCGTCGCTTGCGCGCAGTCTATCGCGCCAGGCCTGCCACTCTGAAAGCTCAGCCATCACAGGTCCCGAAGCATTGCAAAGTTCTGTGATCATGTCCGCAAACTGATCCGACCCCGGCCCTTTCAAACCGCGCGTGGCCAGGCTCCTCTCGTGGATTCCGTTTGCCCCTTCGTAGATCGACGTGATCCGGGCATCGCGCCAAACCTGACTGAGCTGGTATTCATTGAGGTAGCCATAGCCCCCAAGAACTTGAATCCCCAAATCCGCCGACCGGATCCCAGCCTCTGAACAGAAAACTTTGCACAGCGGTGTCAGGAAACTTACGAGATCAGGGCGCTCGCCCTTCTCCATTTCAACATAGGCCAGATGGCACATGGCACGGGCCCCGATGGCAAGAGAGGCCTGCTCATGAAGCATGCGCTGTACATCAGCGTGATCGCACAATCGAGCAGGCGTGCCATCCTTGCGCCTCCCTTGCACGCGGTCTGTCGCATATGCATCCGCGATGTGGGCCGCGCGCGCCGCGTGGGCAACCCCCTGCAACGCAACATCCAGTCGGGCATGGTTCATAACGGTAAACATCGCCTTCAGCCCATCGCCCTCGGCTCCAATCAGGTCCGCGACGGCACCATTGAACCGCAATTGACAGGTCGGGGAGGCATGCAGACCAAGCTTGTCCTCAATCCGTGTCACGGTGACACCTGCCCCCGCCGGACACAGGAAAAGCGAAAGCCCCTTCAAACCATCCTCCACCGACCCGCTGCGCGCCAAAACCAGGTGGAGTATGCTTTCCGACATGTCTTGATCGCCGCCGGAGATAAAAATCTTCTCGCCATTGAGCCGCCAATGGTCGCCATCACGGTCCGCCCGACACCTGATCGCCGACAGGTCCGATCCTGCACCCGCTTCGGTCAGACACATTGTCGACAAAACCTCGCCGGACGCCAGACGCGGGATCCACGTCTCCTGCTGGCCCTGGGTCCCGAAATGTAACAACGTCTCGATTGCGCCCGGAACCAAACCACACACCATCTGCATCGCATGGTTGGCTCCGCTGAAAACCTCGGACACACCCGCTGCCACCAATGGTGACTGCGCCATGCCGCCGAAACGCTCCGGCGCTTGCAGCCCCTGCCACCCGGCCTCAGCAAGCTGCGCATAAGCGTCGACAAAGCCGTCCGGCATAAGCACGCGACCTTCGACAAGCCTTGCACCTTGCGCGTCGCCAATTACGTTCAACGGGGCGAGAACGCCCTCGGCGAACTGGGCAAAATGGGCAAGGATATCTTCCGAAAGACTGTCGTCCCACTCAGCCACCGCCGTCGCCCCCGCCACGTGACGAAGTGAGAACAGGATGTCGTCGGTCGGTGCCGCGAAGTCGGTCACGGGTCAGCCCTCCTGACCCGAAACACCCAAGAGACGCAGCGCATTTTCCTTGAGGATCAAAGGACGGACTTCATCTTTGAACGGCGCATCGGCAAAGTCCTTGAGCCAGCGATCCGGCGTGATGGCAGGCCAATCCGAGCCGAACAACATCTTCTTTTTCAGGATTGAATTGGCGTATTTGATAAAGATCTCAGGGAAGTATTTCGGCGACCAGCCGGACATATCGAAATAGACATTCGGTTTGTGCTGCGCGACAGCGAGACCCTCTTCGGTCCAGGGGAAGCTCGGATGCGCCAAAACGATCGGCATATCGGGGAAATCCACGGCCACATCATCCAGATGCATCGGGTTCGAATACTTGAGCCGCATGCCCATCCCGCCCCGCATCCCAGAGCCGACTCCTGTCTGCCCGGTGTGGAACAGGGTGATCACGCCCTCTTCTGCACAGGCTTCCAGAACCGTGTAACAGGCCTCGCGATCATTTGGGAAAAACCCCTGCATGGTTGGATGAAACTTGAACCCACGCACTCCGAAATCCCGCACCAAACGGCGCACCTCGCGGGCACCCGCCTTGCCTTTGTGCGGATCGACGGAGGCAAAGGGGATCAGAATGTGGTCGTTTTCGGCACAGAGCTGCGCCACTTCTTCGTTAGAGTACCGCCGAAACCCGGTTTCGCGCTCGGCATCGACAGGAAAGATCACCGCCGCGATATTGCGTTCCCGATAATAGGCGGCCGTATCCTGAACCGTTGGCAACATTCCCTCTGCGCCCACTGGATTCCTGAAATACGCAGCCATACCGGCTTGGAACTCATTGTAGCCGTCATCGCGGCACTGATTGCAGGGTTCTTCAGCATGTGTATGGAAATCAATGGCTTGCACCTTTGAAAAGTCGACCATCGCCATCCTCCTGCCGTGTCGATTTCGCTATGTTAAAAAACGCTATACAGCAAAACCGTTTACATATACAACAAAAGTCATTGGCACAGACGGGGAGGGTCACATGCACGACGGCGCAGCACGGTCCGAAGCGGTTACACGCGTCGAGATCGACGGCGACATCGCGACGGTGATCTTTGACCGACCTGAAAAGCGCAACGCAATGAACGACGCGCTTGTTGACGAGCTTGATCAATTCTTTTCGCGCCCGCCCGAAGGCGTAAACGCTGTGATCCTGCGCGGAGAAGGTGGGCATTTCTGCTCGGGCCTGGACCTAGCCGAGCATGAACAACGCCCCCCGATCGATGGCGTCTATCACTCTCGCAACTGGCACCGTGTGTCCGAATTGATCGAGTTCGGCGGCCTGCCCGTGATTTCCGTTCTTACCGGAGCGGTGATCGGCGGTGGGTTGGAAATCGCGGCCTCGACCCATGTGCGTATCGCCGAACCCACAGCCCGGTTCCAGCTGCCCGAAGGCCGGCGTGGGATTTTTGTCGGAGGCGGGGCAACCGTTCGCGTTGGCCGCATCATCGGCGCGGATCGCATGCGTGAAATGATGCTGACGGGTCGGAACTACGGTGCCGAAGACGCGCTGTCTCTTGGGTTGGCGCACTACGCCGTGGGTGATGGCGAAGGATTGGCCCTGGCGCACAAGCTGGCGCGCAAGATCGCCGACAATGCGCCCTTCTCGAATTACCTGATGATCAATGCCATCTCACGTATCAACGACATGTCACGCTCTGACGGTCTGTTCACCGAAAGCCTTGCTGCAGCCATGTGCCAGACATCCGATGGCGCTAAGGAAGGGTTGCGCGCATTTCTTGAGAAAAGGGAACCAAACTTCAGAAAATAGCATGGCGGGCCGAGCAAAGGCTCTTGCGAACAAGCATTGCCCAAAATGCACGTTTCTCACCATCACCCGACCAGTGAAGACATTTCGTTTCAGACCCTTCTGTCAGTAGATGAAGCGGAGTGTTCACAAAGAAACACGGTCAACACACTTAAAATCTGGGAGGATTTAAAATGAAAAGACGAAGCTTCGTAAAAAGCGCTGTTTTCGGCGCGGCTGCTGCATTGGCAGTGTCCAGTGCAGCATATGCACAAGAGGTCACGCTGCGCCTGCACCAATTCCTGCCGCCCCCCGCCCCGGTGCCCGCGCAAATCCTCAAGCCTTGGGCCGCTCAGGTCGAAGAGGCCTCTGGTGGTCGGATCAAGATCGAACATTTCGACGCAATGTCTCTGGGCGGTCGTCCGCCCGAACTGATGGACCAGGCGCGCGATGGCGTGGTCGATCTGTCCATGACCGTTGTGGGTTACACGCCCGGCCGCTTCCCGCGCACCGAAGTGTTTGAACTGCCCTTCATGATGACCGATCCGGTCGCGACGGCCAAAGCTTATTGGGAAATGGTCGAAACAGACTTCCAGAACAATGAATACAAGGACGTCAAAGTCCTCGGCGCCTGGGTTCATGGCCCCGGCCAGATCCACTCGACCGACGGTGTAACCAGCCTTGAGGACATGAAGGGCCTGACTCTGCGTGGTCCGACCCGGATCATCAACGACTTGCTCTCCGAATTGGGCGCGGAACCCGTGGGCATGCCGCTGCCGGCGATCCCCGAAGCGCTGTCCAAAGGCGTCGTCAAAGCCACCGTGATCCCGTGGGAAGTCACCACCGCCATCCGCCTGTCGGAACTGGTCAGCAATCACACCGAGTTCGCCGGAGAGGAAGCACTCTACACCGCGGCTATCGTACTGGTGATGAACAAGGCCAAATACGAAGCCCTGCCCGACGATCTGCGTGCGATCCTCGACGCGGAATCCGGCGCTAAGCTGTCTGCATTCGCGACACAGGTGATGTGGGATATGGACGCCCCGGCCCGCGAAATCGCCGTAAACGCCGGCAATACGATCGTCGAACTCGACGAAGCCGAGGTCGCGCGCTGGAAAGAAGCCTCCCAGCCGGTAATCGACCGCTGGATCGCCGACATGGACGCCAAGGGCATCGACGGCGCAGCCCTGATCGAACAGGCCAAGTCGCTGATCGCCAAACACGGCAGCTAATCCACTCGAGCAGTCTCAACGGAGGGCCGTGTCAAGCGGCCCCCGTTCATCAAGGAGAGGGCGGAATGTACAGGCAGGCTCGCACCATTGCTGAAATGATTGCACGCGCGCTCGCCATCGCGGGCGGAGCTGTTCTTCTGTGTTTGATCGTGCTCACCTGCATTTCGATCATCGGCCGCGCACTCGTGCCTTTCGATATCGGGCTTGGCCCCATCAGGGGAATTTATGACATGACCGAAATCGGAATGGCTGCTGCCATCTTCGCCTTTCTGCCCTGGGCACAGTTCAACGAAGCCCACGCGCGGGTCGATCTGTTTCAACCCGTAATGCCCAAAACGATGGACCGGATGCTCGACCTTTTGTTCAATCTCGGCATGCTGGTTGTCGCCGTCGTTGGCACGTGGCGGTTATATCTTGGTATGCAGGACAAACTGTCCTTTGGCGAAACCACCCTCATTGCCCAAATCCCTGTCTGGCAGGGTTATGCAGCGAGCCTTGTCGGCGCGGTGGGCTTTATCGTTGTTGCCGCGTTTTGTGTACTGAGGTCCGGTCGCCGCATTGCCGGTCTCGTGGACTAGGAGGCCAGACGATGACGAATATTGAACTGGCGCTCTGGTCCTTTCCGGTTCTTCTGGTCCTCGTCTTCCTGCGCGCACCCATTGCGCTGGCGATGATCGGCGTTGGCGTCGGCGGCACGTATCTGGTGATCGGTTCGTCCATGATGACCCTGAACCAGTTGAAAACGCTGACCTATGGCACGTTTTCCAACTATTCTTTCTCGATTATCCCGCTCTTCCTGCTGATGGGCCAATTCGCCACCCTGTCTGGCATGTCTGCTGCCCTCTTCCGCGCCGCGGAGAGTTTTTTGGGTCACCGTAAAGGTGGTGTCGCGATGTCCGCCGTCGGGGCCTGCGCGGGCTTCGGCGCGATCTGCGGTTCCTCGCTCGCCACCGCCGCCACGATGGGTCAAGTGGCCCTGCCCGAGCTGCGCCGCTACGGCTATCCCGGATCACTGGCGACTGGCGCACTGGCCGCTGGAGGCACACTGGGCATCCTGATCCCGCCCTCAGTGATCCTCGTGATCTACGCGATCCTGGCCGAACAGAATATCGAAAAGCTGTTTGTCGCAGCTTTGATCCCCGGCATCCTTGCTGCCATCGGCTACATGATCGCTATCTCTGTCTGGGTCCGCATGTCCCCCAACAGCGCCGCCGTCAAAGACCGCGCGCCGTGGGGAGAGCGAATGAAGGCCTTGGGACAGGTCTGGCCCGTGATCCTCATCTTCGTCGCCGTCGTCGGCGGGATATATGCCGGTATCTTCACCCCGACCGAGGCTGCCGCAGTCGGCGCAGCGGGCACGGGACTTGTTGCTTTTGCATCGGGACAGATGAGCTGGTCAAAACTCAGCCAAGCCATCTTGGCCACCGCCGCCTCTTCCGCGATGATCTTCCTTATCATCCTGGGGGCAGGCATCTACAACAACTTCCTCTCACTCACTCAATTGCCGCAAACCGCGTCTGTCTGGGTCGGTGACCAAGGCTTCTCTCCTTGGTTCGTCCTGACCATCGTGTTGATCATGTATCTTGTCTTTGGCTGCGTGATGGACAGTCTTTCGATGGTTCTGCTGACGGTCCCGATCATCTTCCCGATCATGTCCGTCCTCGACTTCGGGATGAGCGTCAATGATTTCGGCCTTTGGTTCGGCATCCTCGTTTTGATCGTGGTCGAGGTAGGTTTGATCACGCCACCCGTGGGCATGAACCTCTTCATCATCAATTCGATGGCCAAGGAAACGCCCATCGGCCAGACCTACAAGGGCGCCCTGCCCTTTGTCATCACCGACATGGTCCGCGTTGTGATCCTTGCCGCCTTCCCGCCGATCACGCTGTGGCTGGTCTGGGTGATCGACGCGCTGTGACCTGTTCCCTTGCGCTGACACACCGGCGCAAGGCATGTTCCCCCGACGCTGGACAGCGCCACCCCCGTGCGGCAAATCTAGGCTCCCGGACCACCTGCGAGAGACCACAGTATGTCAGACCGTCCCAACGTCCTCTGGATCATGGCTGACCAACTGCGCTTCGATTACCTGAGTTGCTACGGACACCCGCATCTGCACACACCGCATATCGACGCCCTCGCCCAGCGCGGGGTGCGCTTCACAAACGCTTATGTGCAGTCACCAGTCTGCGGGCCGTCGCGCATGTCGGCCTATACCGGTCGCTACGTACGGAGCCACGGTTCTACGTGGAACGGGATGCCCCTGCGCGTGGGCGAACCCACTTTGGGCGATCACCTGCGCGAGGTCGGATCACGCGCGGTGCTGGTGGGAAAAACACATATGATCGCTGACGCCGAAGGCATGGCGTGGCTCGGCATCGACCCAAACAGCGAGATCGGCGTGCGCCGCGCTGAATGTGGCTTTGACATTTTCGAACGCGACGACGGACTGCACCCTGACAGCGCACGCCAAAACTGGTCGGCCTATGACGATTACCTCGTCGCGCATGGCTATTCCTCGGACAACCCGTGGGAGGATTTCGCCAATTCCGGGGTCGACCCCGATGGCGAACTGCTTTCGGCATGGCTCCTCAAGAACTCGCGCCTTGCGGCGAACGTGCCCGAGGAACACTCCGAGACCGCCTACATGACCAACCGCGCGATGGACTTCATGCAATCCGCGCAGGATGACGACCGCCCGTGGGTCTGCCATCTCAGCTACATCAAACCGCACTGGCCCTATATCGTGCCCGCGCCCTACCACGACATGTACGACGCGCGGCATATCCTCGACCCGATCCGCTCTGACACGGAACGCGCCACCGATCACCCACTGATGCAGGCCTATCTGAATGCCCGCGTCTGCCGCAGCTTCTCGCGCAACCATGTGCGGGACCACGTGATCCCGGCCTATATGGGGCTGATCAAGCAGCTGGACGACAATCTCGGCCGCCTGTTCAAGTGGATGGAAGACACCGGCCTCAGCAAGACCACGATCATAGCCTTCACCTCGGATCACGGCGACTACATGGGCGACCACTGGATGGGCGACAAGGACTTCTACCACGACGTCGCCGTCAAGGTGCCCCTGATCCTCTACGATCCCCGCCCCGAGGCCGACGCGACACGCGGACTGATATCAGACGCGCTGGTCGAAATGATCGACCTCGCGCCGACCTTCCTGGCCGCTGTCGGCGGTGAGCCGAAACCTCACGTCCTCGAAGGAAGTGACCTCACGCCGATCCTGCATGGCAGAGACGGATTTTCACGCAGCTATGCAATCAGCGAACATGACTACCACTGGTCCGAAATGGCGCAGGCCCTTGGCGTGCCGCAGGAACACGCGCACACCAAGATGATCTTTGACGGGCGTTGGAAATACATCCGCTGCGAAACGTTCCGACCCATTCTGTTCGATCTGCAATCCGATCCACAGGAACTGATCGACCTCGGCGCGTCAGACCTGCCCGAACATCAGGCGGTCCGCGCCCGGATGGAAGCCGCACTGCTCGACTGGGCCACTCGGCATCACACGCGGATCACAGCGACACCAAAGGTGCTCGAAGGTCAGAAGATAGCCGCCGAGGTGGGCATCCTCATCGGGTTCTGGGACGAAGAGGAATACGAAGCGGCAACCGGCAAGCCCTTCGACAGCCTCAAACCTGTGGGTCGCCCCGACTAACAGCAGGTCTTAAACCTTGATCACCCCTGCCCCGCCGCGGTGCAGCTGGTCCACCTGTGCCGCAAAATTGCTGCGCATCGCCCGCTGGTTTAGCGAACCCTTCTCGGTGATTTCGCCTTTGTCGAAACTTGGTGTCTCGGTCAGCACAAGAATGCGGCGCACCCGGCTGGCAGAGCCGGTTGCGGCCTGCGCAGCCCGTGCCAGACAATCGCTCAGCGCTTGCGTCAACTCGGGCTCGGGCAATTTCGCTGCGCGATCAGACAGCAGAACCAGTGCGCCCAGCTCGGCCTCGTCCTCTCCGGTGATGACGGCATCACGGATCAACCCGTCCATCGCATCCACCAACGCGGCTCGCACCGCGCCCACGGCCACCCATGTCCCCGTGGTCAGCTTGAAATTCTCAGCCACGCGGCCATCAAAAAAGAACCCCTTGGACAAATCCTCGGGATCAGCCGGACGCAGCGCGTCACCCATGCAGTAGAAGCCTTCTTCGTCAAACGCCTCTCGGGTTTTCGCAGCATCGCGATAATAGCCGGGCGTGATGCTCGGTCCCTTCAGACGCAACTCAAGCTTGCCGCCATTTGGCACGAGCTTCATGGTCAGGCCTTTGGACGGCACACCCACGTTGCCCGATTTCTCCTGTACCTCTGTACAGGCCAGCGCGAAGGGTGCGGTTTCGGTCGCCCCCAGCGATGTCGCCAACAGAACCTCGTGACCGGTGGTCTTGCGTCCGATGGCACGCAGCCGATCCCATGTCAGTTGCGCCATGCCCGCCCCAGCATAGAACATCATCTTGAGATCTTTGAAGAAAGTGGTCGCAAGTTCGGCATCCTGTTCCAGCTCCTCAACCAGAATATCCCAGCCAATCGGCACGTTGAAATACCACGTGCAGGACACCTCACGCAGGTTGCGCAAAGTCTCGTCAAATTTACCAGGTGCTGGCTTGCCATCGTCGATGTAATAGGTGCCACCATTTGTCAGAACGAGGTACGACACCTTGTTGCCAGCAGCCGTGTGGTTCCACGGGGCCCAATCCAGAACAACCGGCGGCGTTTTGGTGACAAA